>JAPOQK010000083.1 GCA_026710795.1 Candidatus Poribacteria bacterium | reverse complement strand
TTATGTCAAAATAAGTTACGATACGGTAACCTTTTAAGGAGGAATATTCCGATGAAATTCAATGAAATACACAAACAATTCGCCGTCAAATCCCTCGCAAAAATGATGACACGATCAGAAATCCAAGGTAGGTCAAGATAAAAAAAGACCAAAAAGGAGCAAATTAAAAAAAAGCGAAATTCGCGTCACATTCCTTATCCTGACTGGATGCAAAACGTCACAGTGACGTGCAATAAGTCACAATTTATAGCACATTCTGATGAACAATGTAACGCTAAATTAACAGATATAGATTTCGCTTCTCTCTATCCGACCTAACAAGAGATTGTATTGAATTGTGAAAAATATATCCGAAAAAACTGAAAACTAAATAACCCTGCTTGGTGTTATCATATATCTTGTTTTAAATGTGCATTCAGCATATAATAACGGGGTATTCTGTATGCAATTCTAACGCGCAAGCGTGGAATTAGGAATTATATTACTAAAGGAGAAATGTATGTACAAATGTGCAATATTAGGTTGTCGTGGACGGGCGCGTGCACATGCTCGTGCTTACGAAGATGTTAAAGGTGGTAAACTTGCTGCTATCTGTGACATGAAGGAAGACCTGCTGGAAGGTTTCGGAGAAGAATTCAATATTGATACCCGATATACTGACTTTGACGAAATGCTGTCTAAAGAGAAGCCGGATCTCTTACACATTGTGACAGCACCTGTTTTACGTGGTTCAAATGAACGTATTCGTTATCCGCTGTTGAATCAGGCTTCTGAACACGGTGTCCCTGCGGTCATTATAGAGAAACCGATCGCTGTTGAAAGTGAAGACTGGCGGCAAATCTATGAACTTTCTAAACGCACTAAGACAAAGATTGTTATCAATACACAACTAAACTTCCATCCAAAGAATCTCGAATTGAAACGTGATGTAGCGGAAGGAAAAATAGGTGCGATTAAGTTTATTGATGCAAGCGCACGTAACCCACCCGTAGACCAAGCACCACACGTACTTCAGTTGGTATCCTCCTACATTGATAATTCGCAACCTGTAAAGGTTATGGGACAAATAGCCGGTGCCGGTAATTTGGATGGAGCACAACCTTCTCCTGCGAATGCTAACGGGAGAGTAACTTATGAAAATGGGGTGCAAGCCTCTGTAGCCTTCGGTCCTGAGATGGCACCGAGTGTGAATCCGGGAACTGGCAATAATCAACATAAACGTGTCTGTGTATTTGGTGAAACAGGTTTTGTACACTGGCGTTTTCAGAGTTGGGAACGTTATACACCAGAAGGTGGTTATGAGGGTGGCAACCTCAGTTATGGTGCGCAAAATGCTGTCGCACAAACTAATTTGACTGAAGCTGTGTTTGATTGGCTTGACGATGAAAGTAAGGTACATCCTACGCATCTCTCTCAATCACTTGCGGAATTCAATCTGCTCCTTGGAATATACTATAGCGGTTTGAGTAATACTGTGATTGAATTACCCTTTGACCCACCTGATGGTATGATGGACATGTTTCGAGAACAATTAACATAGTTGACATACACCGTATATACTATACGAAAAGATGTAGTTGTGAGTCTTATGTTGAAGGAACAATACTCGTGAATGACATTATCTACATGGACAACCATGCAACAACACCAATTGCACCTGAAGTTTTAGATGCGATGCTGCCGTATTTAACGAATCACTTCGGCAATGCATCCAGCACACATCCGTTCGGTGTTTATGCAAAAGATGGAGTGGATAAAGCACGTCATCAGGTGGCAAACCTTCTCGGTTGTTCCCCAGAGGAAATTATCTTTACAAGTGGTGCTACGGAATCTGATAATCTTGCTATTATGGGTGCTGCTTATGCTTATAAGGATAAAGGTAACCATATCATCACAAGCACAGTAGAACATCATGCTGTGCTTGATGCATGCCACGCCTTAGATAAAAAGGGATTTGAGACTACATATCTCTCTGTAGATAAATACGGTATGGTAAGTCCTGATGATGTAGAAGCTGCCATTACACCAAAAACCATATTGATGAGTTTTATGTATGCTAATAACGAAGTTGGAACAATCAATCCGATACAGGACATTGCCAAAATTGCTTCAAAACACGGTGTGCTGTTCCATTCTGATGCGGTGCAAGGTATCGGTAAGCTTGAGTCTAAAATGGAGGTGTTAGGGCTTGATATGGCTTCAATTACTGCTCATAAGATTTACGGACCGAAAGGTATCGGTGCACTCTACATAAAGGATGGAATTCAGCTTGATCCTTTGTTTTATGGTGGTGGTCAAGAGAAAAGTGTTCGTCCAGGTACACTGAATGTGTCAGGGATTGTCGGTTTAGGTGCAGCATGTGAGTCGTGTCAGACAGCAATGGAATTGAAAACGGAGGAAAAAGTCGTTGGACCTTTGCGCGATACACTCTACCAAAAATTAGCATCCGAACTAACAGATATTCATCTCAACGGTCATCCAGAAAATCGTTTATTAGGAAACTTAAATCTCTGTTTTGCGGGGGTGCAAAGCCACGCGCTTTTGGCAGGACTCAAAAGCGTTGCTGTATCAACAGGTTCAGCGTGTGACTCGGAATCTGTCACCGCATCACACGTATTAGTCGCGATGGGGATTCCAAATGAATTGGCAGTGACAGCAGTCCGTTTCGGTTTGGGACGATACAATACCGATGGAGAGGTTGATACCGTCGCTAATGAAGTGATACAAACGGTTAATCGGTTGCGCGTCTTAGCAGAAGAATAAGATGACATCAGGATTGATTAGGGTTTCCTTACGCTGAATTACGTGCTGTAAAAGTTGAGTGGATACATACCGAATCATTGGAACTTACCTATTGTAGAGTAGACAGAAATGATTGAAATAGCGTCATTAGAACGCTACCTCCAGAAACCACACCCTTATTTTTTCACTATCTGTTTTCTCTTACTAACAAGTCCTGTTTTAGGACAAACAGAATATCCGTTTGAAACTGCGCGTCCACATTATGTAGGTGCACGCGCATTGGCGTTGGGAAACGCTTTTACTGCTGTTGCTGACGATGCTACTGCAGGTTTTTGGAATCCTGCAGGTCTGATACAGTGGCAGGGGGTCAAACTCTTCGGAGTAACGAAATTTCATGATAGGCATTATTATAGGTTCGACCCGAAGGGTATCGGTTTTAGTTGGCGTGGTAACAGTTTTTATTGGGGTAACAAGATCGCTATTGATGTGAAAAGCGGTGTTCCCGACTATAATTACTATAGTTTCGCGCGCCAACTCGGTGCCTATTTTGCTGCAGGATTAAGCCTAAAATTCAAACGACGACACCCTTCCGATTATTACCAGTTCTTTGGTTATCATACCTCTTACGACATCGGACTACTCTTTAAACCGCGTCCTGAACTCAAATTCGGATGTCTGTTGCAGAATCTTGAAGGACGCGATATTCAGTGGGTAACACTCGGCACTTCTTACCGATACAATTCGTATCAATTATCCGCAGACATCGCGCTTTCTACCGAAGATTTTGAACGGGAGTTTTACTTCGGTGTCGAATGGACACCAACATCGCTTTTTTCCCTACGAGTCGGTAGTTCAAACGGTGATCTCACTGGCGGTGTTGGTCTGCGGATAATTGATGTGTATCTTAGTTATGCCCGAATATATGAAAGACGTTTTAGGTCGGATTTTATCTCAGCTGAAATACACTTTTGAATGTTTCAACTCAAGTAGACATAGTAAATGACATTATTCAGCCTTTTCCCAATCTAATGCCTCAGAATTCCATTCAAATTGCTGTAATGGACCAAATTTTAAGTTGACTGTCAAACTCTTCGGGGTTGGCGAACTGTCAAATAAGTTGAAATCACGGACGACTACAAAGGTGTGCTGTCCATCGGTAATAGTCTTGCATGCTGAGACGAAATCATCAAGATTCCGAATTTGCATCCCATTTATATTTAGGATAACCACCTTTGAATTGCCGTTTCGTTCCTGCACACCGACCCGTGAGAAACTGCTACCAGCTGCTGCGTGCGGAAGATAGACACCGTCTGCTTCAAGGTAGAGTAGTCTACGTAATTGTGGCGTTATGTCGTGGAATACAGCACCCCCAAATCGCACGAATCGCTGAACTTTCTTTTTCTCTAAATCTTCTACCGGCACCTGCAAGGTAAGGTTTTCCCCATTTCGATAGATGTCCAGTGTCACCTCTTTGCCGACGTTTTGATTCAATATAGCATCAAAGGTATATAAATCATCTCGGATGAGTTCATCGTTGATACGATAGATGATATCCGAAGCGCGAAGAAAGGACTCACCAGTTGTTCTTGGCACAAGGGATTCAACTTGAATGACCTTTGGTGTGCCTGCTTTGGATGGACCGATCTCTTTTCGTAGAGCATCAGGAAAGTTAAAGTGTTTTATGGCTTCTCCAATAGATACGAGTTCCAGATCAACACCGATTTCACCCCGTTGTATCGGCATTTCGTTCTGAATTAACTCCAGTGCATCAATGAGATAATCAATAGGTAGTTCAAAACTGGATGTATCTGTTCCGCGGGCATGGATAGCGATTACCTCGCCAGTGGTGTTCCACACAGGGCTTCCACTTGATCCGCCTGTTCGGTCAAACGTGGTATGAATGTAACTGGAATGTCTATTTCCTTTGTTAACATTTAGGTTAGCAATCCTTCCAAATTTGATAGAATATTCCTCTTTCTCGTTGTTGCCAATCAGTAATAATTCATCACCGAGAGAAAGTTCACTCCATATTCCAAGTTCAACGGCTTGCAGTTCAAATTCTACTTCTGCCGGATCAATCTTATAGAATCCGAAATCGTGGGTAGGATCATAGTACAGAATATGTGCTTCGGTGAAACTTCCATCGTGAAAATTGATTTTGATATTCGCTGGACTGGTACCAGTCACATGTTGGTTTGTAGCGATGATTCCACGTTCTGCATCAACAACAAAGCCTGTGGCAAAACTCGTCCCTTTCGTTTCTGTTTCAAAGACGACTTCAGAGGCTGTTTCAATATTTACTACCATCGGTTTGAATGCTGCAATTTGTTCTGTCCAATCGTGCTGTGCGTCAACAGATGTTGTAATAAGTGTAAAGGTCAATAAATAAATGCATGTTCTGAAAATAACTTGCTTCATGATGCTCCTTCATAAGTTTGTGTAAACAGGATGAATTCGTAGGTCAATATAGTAATATAGTAATATAGTAATATTAACATGTAAAAACGAAGAGTGTCAATTCCATTTGCGTCTGAGAAGAACACGTGCTTGAGGAATCATTCGAGTCATGATTATTCGTTAGACTGGATAAGTGATAGTGTAGACGCAACACCTTTGATATGGTATATTATGGTGTAGACACGTAAGCAATCATTGAACTTATATGACACCCCAAAGACAAGGGATGTGAAAACAAAGACCTTCTATAGAAAAGGACACTTATAATGGCAATACATCATTTTGAACCGACTGTCTACCATACTGCAATAGGCGCACATGAACCGGTGCTTCATATCAAGAGTAGTGATACTGTTTTTACGACAACAGTTGATAATGCTGGGTATGATGCTACTGATACACAGGTAACACCGGGCGGTAATCCACAAACAGGACCGTTCTACATTGATACAGCAGAACCTGGAGATACACTTGTTGTACGCTTTGACAAACTACTACCGAATCGTAAAATCGGGAGAACTGCGACGGTTGTTGCGCCAAATGTGCTTGATCCTCATTACGTTGCGTCCGAAATGCTGGAAGCGGATCGTGCTGAATGGCATGTGGATGTGGAAGCATGGACAGCAACCTTGATTTCACCCGAGACACAGTTAGGCAATCTTACACTTCCGCTTGAACCAATGGTGGGTTGCTTCGGTGTTGCTCCACCTCGGGGACAGGCTATCTCTACAGCGACATCCTCAACACACGGTGGTAATATGGACTATCGTGGGTTTAAGGAGGGAGTTACCGTTTATTTACCTGTTTTCGTCTCTGGCGCACTTTTTCATCTCGGTGATGGTCATGCTGTTCAAGGTGATGGTGAAATTGTTGGTACTGGCATTGAAATATCTTTTGATGTGCAGTTCACTGTTGAGGTGATAAAAGAAAAATCTATCAATTTGCCCCGCGCTGAAAACGAGGAATATATCCTCACCGCGGGAAATGCGCGTCCGTTGGATCAGGCTGTGCAGCATGCCACTACAGAACTCCTTCGGTGGCTTGGAGAACTCGGATTAGAGAAACGCGCTGCGCATATCCTATTAGGTCAAACAGTTGAATACGATATGGGAAATGTGTTTGACCCTGCATATACGATGGTGTGTAAGATAAAGAAGTCTATATTGCGAGATATTGGTATATGGGATACAGATTAGGATCTGTTCATGTCTAATTCCGACATAGACCTTAGGTTCAGTAGAGGTGTCATCACGCCACCGGATGCGGGTAGGACAACCCCAGTGTCATAAAGTCGCATTGCCGCAACAGTCGCATGTGCTACATCTTCAGGTGTTCCGGGTCGCACCATGAATATATAGCCTTTATCCGCCGCCTCTTCATAATCTGGTATGCGGACACGCGACAGATCCGTATTAATCACACCTGCAGCAATACCATTGACCTTAATTCCGTGCATTGCTAACCTACCAGCGTAAGCCCGCATGCTCATCTCTAATCCTGCTTTTGAAATACAGTAGGCGGTTCGGTTGTCGGATGCCATTGAATCAGAAATAGACAGGGTATAGATGATGCATCCGCGTATTTCGTGCTCTACCATATAATTTGCGACGCGTTGTGTAAGAAAATGAGGTGCTTTTAGGTTTGTGTTTATCAGCAGATCAAACTGGTCTGGTGTCTCCTCAAGAATGTCGGCAATACGGGTGATGCCTGCATTGTTAATAAGGATATTTACTTTCCCGAATGCATCGTGTGCGGTGTCAAGCAGTTTGGCGTGTGTTTCTAAGTCACTGATGTCTGCTTGAATGATTACCGCTTTTCTATCGAATGATTCTACTTCAAGTTTCACGGCTTCGGCTGCATCACGATTCTGGTTATAGTTGATGAGTACGTCCGCACCTTGACGTGCTAGTTCAATAGCGATTGCGCGTCCGATTCCACGACTGGAACCTGTTACGATTGCAGCACAATCTTCAAATGTAGCGTCTGTTGCAAAAAATCCGAGGTCTGTGTCTGCTGCCATGTTATTTACTCCTTTATATCTTCCTTACTATGTGTGAGTGAATCGGTGAAAGTTTTTAGGTCATGAGATATTTTTTCAAACAATTCGTCTATTGTTTCTGCATGCACTAATGTGTTTTCATACACCAATTCTTTTCCATAAATATTATTTACTTTGTGTCGGAAATTTAAAAGTTTTTCTAATTGTAGTGCTGTATTATCTGAAATCACAGGTGGTCTTTCAGGACGTTGTCTTGTCATCTGTTCAAGTAGGTTTTTGTGCCATCTACTACGTGGTAGGGACCCATCTACCTCATTGGCAATACGCTCAAAAATCCGTTCTATTCCACTATAGATATTTGCAAGATCGGTTGCGATTGTATTTTCAATGAATTCTGCTACATCAACGTGAACCACTTTTAGTTTCTCCAACCCTCGTTGGATTCTTGCGAGTGTATCCTCTATCTTCACAAGTTCATCATTGATCCGTTGTGTGAGTTTTTTTCTGTTCATTTCGTATATTTCTGTTTCCTTTATAGGAAAGACATTTCGCTGTTTGTGTTGGTATATTGTTTTCCATATTGTGGGATGTTCCTCTTTTTTTATAGGGATCGCTTGCTGTTGGACTCTTTCGCGGAAAGATCCTTTCATCATATCAATATTAATCAGGTCTATTTTAAATCCCGTATTCATGTCCAATACTTTGTCGTACGCCTTTGTATGTGTATCATCCGAAATGCCCCACACTGCAATATCAATATCGGACGACTTTGTGAAACCAATAGGTTCCGTAAGTGATCCGAAGACAGCAACTTTTGTAGCACCCAACTCATCATAAAGAAATGTTGCTATCTCATACACTACCTGCCATGCGTGTTCTAATAATGCCTCATCAATTTTCCTGCTTTTCCACCGTCGTTCCAACTGTTTTCTGCAGGACGCGAGTTGTTCAGGAGAAATCTGATCTATTTTTGACATTGCTATACTCCCTGCAATTCCAATGTTTCACTCAAATGGCATGCGACTTTGACACCGGTTGTAATTTCGCGAAGTTCAGGGGTTTCCTCTTTACAGATATCGGTTGCGTAACGGCACCGTGGATGAAAATAACAACCTGTTGGTGGTTGAGATGGGTCGGGTACATCTCCCTCAAGACGAATTAGTTCGCGCTTGCGTTGTTCCTTCGGATCCGGTAGTGGCACAGCAGATATTAACGCCTCTGTATACGGGTGTTTAGGGGATTGATAGAGTGTCTCGGAATCGCTTATCTCCACAATTTTACCGAGATACATCACTGCTACACGGTCACTGATATGCCTAACAACGCTCAAATCATGTGCGATAAAGATATAGGAGAGTTGGAACTTTTCACGCAACTCTGCAAGTAGATTTAGTATTTGTGCTTGTACTGAGACATCAAGTGCTGACACAGGTTCATCAGCAACAATCAATTCTGGATTGAGTGCTAATGCCCGGGCAATGCCGATCCGTTGCCTCTGTCCACCACTAAATGCATGTGGATAACGCCGCATATCCTGCGATTTCAAACCGACTGATTCCAATAGTTCAACAATCCGGTCTTGAAGTTCATTTTTTTGGACGGTGCGATTAACGCGTAACGGTTCCCCAACGATATTTGCTACTGTCATCCTCGGATTAAGAGAGGACTGTGGATCTTGAAATATCATTTGGATACGTCGACGAAATGGACGCATCTGTTTATTCGTCAATTTTGCCAAATTGATCTGTTCATCGCCAAAAGTGAAATTACCACTCGTAGGAGTGATCAATCTGAGGAGACACCTGCTTGCAGTTGTTTTTCCACATCCGCTTTCACCGACTAATCCGAGGGTTTCCCCGCGTTCTACATCAAAACTTAATCCATCTACCGCCTTTACATGTCCGATAGTGCGTCTGAGGATGCCTTGTCGTATTGGAAAGTATTTTCGTAGGTCTTTCACCTCAAGCAATTTCGGCATCGGTTTTTTCCTCACAAAGCCAACATCTCACTGCATGGCACCCGTTTTCTGTTTGCATATTCTGAGTGTCATCAATAATGTTGAGTTCTGGCATCTGTTCGCACACAGACATCTGTTCTGCACATCTCGGTTGAAAAGAGCATCCGATAGGAAGTGCCAACGGATGTGGTACTGTACCGGAGATAGATGGTAGTGTTATATCCTGACTTCCTTTCAGATTTGGGATAGAGTTGAGTAAGCCGCGAGTGTAAGGGTGTAGAGGATTATAGAAGATGTCATCAACAGTCCCAGTTTCAACAACTCGTCCGGCATACATAACAACTACTTCATCTGCCATGTCAGCGATAATCCCTAAGTCGTGTGTAATTAGCATAATTGCCATTCCAAATTCCGTTTGCAGATCCTGCATTAGGGTAAGCACTTGTGCTTGGATTGTGACATCAAGTGCAGTAGTTGGTTCATCTGCAATAAGGAGTGTGGGTGCGCAACAAAGTGCCATGGCAATCATCACACGTTGACGCATCCCTCCGGATAGTTGATGTGGATATTCATCAACTCTTTGTTCTGGTGCGGGGATACCAACGCGTGAAAGCATTTCAATAGCGCGTTCGCGTGCCCATTTTGGTGTCTTTTGCATCACTATACGGTCTAAAAGTGAACGTTTTCCCTCTTGGTGTAATACAATTGCCTCAGCGATCTGGTCTCCGACGGTATATACAGGATTTAACGAAGTCATCGGTTCTTGGAAGATAATAGCGATTTCATTTCCCCGTATCTTACGCATCAACTCGCTTCTTGGAGATGCTTGAGCTATATCTAAAGGTTCATCCGTTTCCTCGCGGTAAAACATTATTGCACCTGCTGCGATCCTGCCGGGAGTTGGAACAAGTTGGAGTAGTGAAAGTCCGGTAACACTTTTTCCACATCCGCTTTCTCCGACAATACCAACGGTTTTACCGCGTTGAATTGAAAAACTGACATCGTTTACGGCATGGACAATTCCACCATCCGTAGGAAATACTGTTTTTAAGTTAGAGACTTCAAGTAGGTTTTGTGTCAATTCGTTATCCGATCCTATTGTGTTTATCTTGTGAAGATATGTATATATTTTATAGCAAAATGCCTTTGAAATCAACAACAATGGTTGAATCCGGTAATGGGACAATAATTATTAAAATTGCTATAACTTACAATAACACCACATGTCAGATAAAAAAGTGCGAATACCACTAACACTCGTGCTCTAAAGCAAGCATTAGAAAAAGAAAAGAGGCACAACAAATTGTGCCTCTTACTTATCAATTACTCTATATATGAACTTTCTGATTAATGTCCTTCCCCCTTACAGATCTGTTTTGATGTCACTCCAAAATAGCGTGAGTTTTATGTCTGCTATGTTTGAAAGATGCACATCAATAGCCTCTGTTCCACGATTAATTGGAAGCGAATTCCACATCTTTGATGTCTGAATACCAACGAATTGGTCTTCATGACTTACAAGGTCGTTGCTTAGATCTTGTGCGGTTTGTTTTTCATCAGTTTTTGCAGTTCCGTACTTCACGGATGCCAATTGCGATGGGGAAATACGTACATATTCGAGCCGTGTCTCTTCAAACGCTGTAAAACCGAAATCTTGTGGTTGTTCATCGGAAAAGAAAGCAAATTTCACCAAAAAGATTGATGCAGCTATGTAGCAAAGTAGTGCGACACCATTCACATACTTTGGAGAGAGGTCCAATTTGCATTTCCCGAATAGCCATGAAATGGGGTGTGCGAAAAATGCAGTTTGTCTCTGTTTATGCACTTTCCGAATCTTATTTTGAATATTACCGAGTAATTCAGCAGGGGGTTCAGGTGGTTCAAGACTCCCTAACACTGAGGCGGTCTGCCACAACCCTTCATATTCAATTTGGCATTCATGACAACCACGCAGATGTTGCAAGAATTTACGGCGGTCTGCACCTTTCAATGTGGAGTCTTGAGTGTGTAAAACCAAGTTTTCACGAGTCTGTTTACAATTCATATAACAATCCTCGCTTTCATAAAAAAAGAAATTGTTAACGGAATAACTGTAATTTCTCAAAGGTAGTATTTTTCTAACTTCACTTTTAGATTTTGCGTTGCCTTATTTAACCTTGATGCGACAGTTCCAAGAGAGCAGTTAAGGATTTCAGCGATTTCCTTATATTTGAGATGTTGCATATAAAATAACGTGATAACCTCACGTTGCTTCGGAGGTAGACGGTCAATTGCTGCTTGAACGACTTGACTCTGTTCAGTCTTAATTGCCAACCGATCAGGAACTTCGCGTTCCTCAGTCATACCACACGCTGCTGTATTATCGGTGTAAGCATCCAGCATTCTGTTACGAGATTTAGCTTTTCGGATATACTGATTGCAAGTATTGAGACCGACTTTATACAACCACGTTCCAAATTGCGATTGGAAACGAAACGTTTTTATTGACTTATATGCCTCTAAGAACGTTTCTTGGGTTGCATCTTCAGCGTCTTCGGCATTACCAAGCATGCGGTAAGCAAGTCCATATATTTTTGTATGGTGACGATTGACCAATTCGTTGAATGCCTCAACATCACCCTCTACTGTTTTGTGCACATAAACATCATCTGGAATCATATAAGTTCACCTTGCGCAGATGTTACTACATATTTTGTAGTATTGGATATAATATTTCTTCATTTTTTTACAAATTATTTATTATTTGGAGTTTAAACAGGTTCACATGTTTCACAGACCAAAGCGAAACGTTTCGTGCCATCAGTATCAATCTCAGTCTCGTAATCATAACTGACCGGTACATTTGATGTTCCACACCAGTCACATCGTCCGGAAAAGGTATGGGTTTTCTTGGCTAAGCGTGCTTGTCTTTCTTCCTCTAATTTTAGGGTTGCCTTGATAAGGTCAAGTGCCCGTTGGCGTAAAGTCGGATCTGTTTCTGTCTTGACAATCTTCTGAAGGAGTGGTTGAAGTCTTGGGTCATTCGGATTACCGCCATCGTCAAGTGTGTGCCATGCAGCACGTCGGACACGCAGCTCGGGGTCAACCAATCCCTTGTATAATGCTACCCACACAGCATCAATTCGTTTCCGCACATGACAGGGACAGAGGTTTTCCATTGCTTGTGCTCTGTCTTCAGGGTTATCGGAGTAGGCGAGTGAGAGATAGTATTCTATACCGTCACCGCGCAATCTGTCTTCGCGTCGGCGGTGTGCTTTCCTTTGGTATTTGTTCATTCCGGCAACTTTTTTCGCCATCTACCTTCTCCGTGAATAGAATTATAACACACGTTTTGCTGTGTTTCAAGTTTTAATTATCGGTGCAAGTCAATATGTTCTACAGTTATCGCATATTGAACCTATATGACAATTATTACACCTTCCTTTGCCTGTTACGTTGTGCTTTTTACTTTAACGTGGTATAATTCTCTTAGACACCAAAATGCACATCCATTATAGAACATCACATAATCAACTTGTAAAAATATAGAATCTGTGGTGCCTTAATGAATGTAATCACACATCACATATTGTATGGAGGAATATCAATGACAACAAGACTTCAACAAGCTTTTTCAGAAGTATCCAAACTCTCTCCAAAGGAACAAGATGCACTGGCAAATTGGTTACTTGCTGAACTCCGTTCTGAAAAAATATGGGATAGATTATTTGATAATTCTCAAGGTGAATTATCTGAACTTGCCTCTGAAGCACTTGCGGAACATCATAGTGGTCAAACACAGGAACTCAATCCAGACCAATAATGAGTCTACCCTTGGTTCATTAGTTCCTCAATTGCATCAATTTCCTTGGGAACGGAATCAGTTAGGACTTCAACACCAGACTCTGTAACAAGGATATCGTCTTCAATACGGATACCAATGCCGAGATATTCAGGTGGGACCTTTTTCGTGCCTTCTGCGATATATAGTCCCGGTTCAATTGTCATTACCATACCGGGTTCAAATGTTTTGTACTCACCCTCTGCGTCTCGAACACAATTCACATCGTGCACATCTAAACCAAGCATGTGACCGATACGATACATATAAAACTGCTTATACTTGTCCTTTTTGATTAATTTCTTCGTTTTACCCTTTAGTAGACCCAAGCTAAGCATCCCCTCTGTCAACAACTCAATAGATTTTTGATGCGGTTCGTCAATAGAGACACCCGGACGGATAGTGTCAATAATGGCATAATGTGCATCCAAGACGAGCTGATAGACCTTTCTTTGCGTTTCAGTAAAAGTGCCGTTGACAGGAAATGTTCGGGTTACATCTCCGCAATAACGTTGATAATCTGCACCAGCATCAATGAGAACGAGTGTATTATCTTTTATCTGACAGTTGTTAGTTGTATAATGGAGTGTTGTAGCGTTTCCTCCACTTGCGACAATAGTTGGAAAAGCCGTACCGTTAGCACCGTTACTACGGAAGGTCGCATCTACAATACCCTCCAATTCGTACTCATACATACCTGGCTGTGCGGCAACCATTGCTGCGACGTGTCCGTCAACAGTGATATTTGCTGCTTGCCTTATACGATCCAATTCTGTTTCATTTTTTATGAGTCGCATTTCACTGAGGATCGGACTGGGATCAACGAGGGTATTAATACCCTTACCAGAGCGAATACGTGATCGAACTCCCTGTTTAAAACGGGTAAGTATTTCAGCATCAACATGTGGATTAGAACCAAGCGTGTAATATAAACGATCAGCGTCTTGTAGATATTTTTCTATCTTTTTATCGAACTTGTTTATTGAATATGCCTTGTCTGCACCGTATTGTGCACAAGCATCTTTAACACCGACCCGTTTTCCGTTCCAGATTTCTGCTTTTTCGTCTTTTGGAAGCACAAACAGGATAAACTGATGTTTCGGATGGTCTGGTGCGATAACACAAATTGACTCCGGTTCTTCAAAACCTGTAAGGTAGTAAAAATTTGGGTCGGGATTATAAATATGTTCTGTGTCGTGGTTCCGCATTGCAGCGGGGGCATTTGCAAAAATTGCAACACTACCAGAATCCATCTGTTCTATAAAGTTTTCGCGATTATTTTTATGCATACATTTTTCCTAATTGCAATTACGACTCACATAATAAGACTCTGTTTGCCAGTTTTTAACTTAATCGACTACTGACAACTGCGATTAAAGATAACTAACTGGAGTCCCTATTTTCCCGATAATACCACCACTTGCTACCATTGGGTAGATAGGATGTGACCAAAATATACCTTCTTCAGGGGAACGAATAACTTCAGTTATATGTCCGAATACATCACGAATTTCAGCAATTGGTTGGCGTGGCTCAAGTCGTTCAGACAAATTCGCATTGTAGTAGATAAATCCACCTTTGTTGCTAATAATTGGAATAAACTTGTTTACAACGATCTGTTGTTCAGGAATATCAGGTGTGCCCTCAATAAATTGATACTGTTTCAGGACGTTTAGTATACCCTGCACACCTTTGCTGATGCTGTTTGTATCCCATCCGTACGTTCCACCGAGTTCAGGGTCAATTGTCGGTATTCCAATGTCTGGTGCAGCTTGTGCAAGTTGCCCCTTCGGTCCTTTTTGGTCAAGGATATAACCTATACCGAATACCCGTGCTAAAGCAAGACAGGCACTGTGGCATTTATGTTTCTTCCCAACACGCACACGCACTTCATCAATCATCGGTTGAACACCACCCTGATGCAGGTCAATGCAATAATCAGCGTTTCTGACTGCTTTTTCAAACAACTGATATGCGATACGTTCGCTTGATGTGCCATCGGATCGTCCGGGAAAACAACGATTCATCTTAACGTTGTCAACGGGACTATATGCCTGTTTTGCATGGAATGCATGAACGTTGACAATTGGTACTACTATGAGTTGACCCGTTAACTTTTCAGGTACAATCTGGTTTAATATTTCATGAATAACAGCGATACCGTTTAGTTCATTTCCATCGCTTATTGCTTGTATATAAAGGGTTTTTCCCGGTTGTTTTCCATTGATTAGGACAATAGGCACACGAATTTGCGTGCCATCCGGTAGCATGCCAACAGATAAATGTCCTTCGACCTGTGTGCCGGGTTCGGCAACTACAGAACCGACGACCAGTTTGTGTGAGTTCGTATTGTTCATTGGGTTAAGTATAGGTGTCCCTTGATCCGACAGATTTCGTTCCTCTTAATATAGCAGAATTTGCTATTGATATCAAGATGAAAATCGCGCTTATACAAAGTTGACTTATCAAAATTGACATATTCCTATAGACATGGTAAAATGCAATTAAAGTAAAACAGAAATAAACAAATAATTTGTTAATTTTGTAATTAGAACTTTTCTATTTCCGATCTGTCAATTTATGGCTACATTTTATAAAGGTGCTGGCGTTGGAACACATTGGCATGCCAATGACTCCCGGAAAACGGGTTTTTCAGCGAGGGCACCAGAAACTACACCAACAACCGAAACTTTAATTGATCATATTTCAAAAAGCACAGCAAACAGTCCTTATATTTCGTTAACTCGATCTTATGCAGTGGCGTGGCATTATGCAGTATTTAGTAGTAAGAGAGAACCGACTACAGATATCCCTGCTTATATTTATGAAATAGAAATTGATGATTCATTACCACATGGACTTAATTTATTTGATCCAGTCAAAGAGGTTGTGCATATTTTGCCACAACCTTTGAAAGGGATTGTAGACTTAGAATATATGGAAAATCTACTAAATAGTCAAACCCCTCAACCATCTAACCAAGAAAGTGGTCTTTCGTCTCAAGTTGAACTTCAGTTAATAGCACTTACATTTGCACAACGTGATGCAGAAATGTTAGTTCGGGGTTACATACCTCCGTTTTGTATAAAACACCGTTTTGAAGTAGAGTTCTCTCTATTAGATTTGCCTCAGTCATAGGAGAAACTATTATGAATATGTATGATCTTCTTAACATTGACTTGAAAAAGGTGCGGACCAATGATTTCATTAAGTTTCTTAGGTTAGAAATGCCTATAAGGAATGGTTTTGGCACTGTTCGCTTTGGAAGGGTTCGGTATGCTTTAAATGGCGATCAGCATAAACAAGAAAACGGTCTACCAATTGATCTAGGGAAAGGAATATTTCTGGCTACACTTGAAGATGACGAACTTGGCGAAATTACTCGAGAAGAACTTGAAAAAACTTTGCAACAGGCGGCAATAGAGATAGTTCAAACCGTTCGGAAGGAATTAGACCCACCTGCTATTCTCAAAAGTATATTGAAGGATTACGCTTATCTGAAGTACGATGAAAAAAGTTCTGAACCTCCAAATCTGTTACGGTGCAGTGTTGACAAACCAGATAGTCAACGTCAAGTAAAAGACATTTTTGAAATCGCCCGTAGATTAAGTGCTGCCACCGGGGTAGATTATAAGTTAGGATCGTATGGAGGTTCTTCAAGTGAAGGTGATAATTTAGATGAAGTATGGACAAGATTCTCTTTAAGAAACTTCAATTTTGAAGAGAAATGCAATGACAATTGAGTGATATTCTGGTTATGCGATGCATCTGTATTACGATTCTGGTAATCTTTTTTTGCTCTTTGAGCAGTCTTGTTACTGCCGATTTAACACTTGCCGCTGAAAAAACACTCAACACCATAAAATGGGTTGAAATACCTGCGGGAGAATTCCTAATGGGATCTACACCCAAGGAAGCAGAAACTGCATTCAACGATGCAAAGTTGCGAAGTTCACTGCTGGAAAAACACGCTTTTGATGCTGAAGTGCCACAGCATACTGTCCATCTCTCCGCCTACCAAATTTCACGATACGAAATCACTAATGCACAATACCGCGCTTTTATTGAGGCAACAAATCGTCCTGTACCACGAGGAAACAACGGTGAAGAGACATTGAAGGATAATAACTACAATGCCGATACACAACCTGTCGTAGGCGTAACTTGGTTTGATGCACAAGCCTTTGCTGAGTGGATCGGTGCAAGTTTGCCGACAGAGGCACAGTGGGAACGGGCAGCTCGTGGTACAGAAGGACGAAAATATCCGTGGGGGAACGATCCTCCCAAAGTACGACAGCATGCTAATTTCGCACGCCGCTATAACAAACCTACACCTGTTGGTCAATTTCAAGAAGGGGATTCTCCTAACGGTATTGTTGATCTTGCTGGGAACGTATGGGAATGGTGTCTTGATGAATATGATTCATCCTTTTACCAACGGAACGGTAAGGATGTTAAGCAAGATCCGTTGAACCTTCGTTTCCGCGATATATTACGTGCGCGCGTTATTCGTGGTGGTGCGTGGGATACCGGTAGTACATTCCTACGGTCGGCTTTAAGGTCTATGTTTTATCCCCTGGATTCCACACACAATATCGGGTTTCGGGTGGTACGTCCACGTCCACAAATCAAGAAACAGTACTAATAGGTATTATAACCTTTCAGTCCAATTGACTCCCACTGTTTTTCATGTTACAATGCAAATTATGAAGATCATTGAAGAAAAAGAAGCGTGGATTCACACACATTTTATCGTAGATAGTTATTTCATAACAGAACAGGAACGTAGACAGATTTCAATCAATGTTGAACCAGAGTTAATACAACTCGGTATACAGTATGGACTGACCTACAATATAGCACCGTCGAAACATCGTGCAATCATCGTTTTAGAATGTATTCCGTTTGACCATGTTAAGATGACAATAAAAGGCTTCATCAATGAAGTTATCAAGGATTTTCCTGTTCGGCATCCAGAACAGAGGAATGTGGTCACCAATATCACTGTCACCGATACAGAGGTTAACGAACCGAGGCATTCTGATCCCATCTCATAAGTTTGCTTAAGGAGAACATTAATGCGGACATTGTTTACGAGCCTTTGCTGTTTCTGCTTTATACTGCTGGTCACAGTTGTTGATGCTAAAATTGTATTTAGATCAATTGCTGGGGGTTTTACGGGACTGTATGTCATGGAAGATGATGGCAGCAACATAAAACTACTGATTGGTAAATCAGTTCCCGGAAATCCACGTTGGTCACCAGATGGAAGACAGATTGTATTTGGTGATTACAATTTTGATATCAAAGTTGGTCCACGAGGTAGTTACATTGCGATTATGAACGCTGATGGCACAAATATCAGGCAGCTTACAAAAACCGATAACGGAACTGCGATTTATCCATCATTTTCACCTGATGGTAAGCAGGTGCTATTCTCAAGGCATCATATCAAACGTAGCATAAGTACGTTAGACTTAGAAAGTGGTGAAATTAAGGAAATTGCTCCGGTGAGTGCAGGTTCATCAAATTGGTCACCTGATGGTAGACATATTGTCTATTCAACACATCCATTTGGAGGTGCTACTGGTGCAAATCTTTGGATAATGGATGCGGATGGAAAAAATGCCCGACAACTTTTGCCAGATCCAGAGGATGGACAGCGGATTATACGGACAAGACCCAGATGGTCACCTGATGGTAAACAGATACTGTATGAGCAATCTGAATATGAAGTACAGCAAGTAGGTAAGATTAAAGTTGAGATCCATCTGGCTCACAGATATATGATATGTGATCGGGACGGTGAAAATATCGTTGAGTTAGATGTTCCAAAGAATTGGAAACCTATGGGTGTTGACTGGATGGATGATGGTGAATCCGTTGTTATATCCATGCGAGAAATTGAGCTAAACAAACTTAATTTTGTGGAATTACTTGAATACCATATCTATAAATATCATCTCACCACAAAAAACCTAACCGAATTGACAAATCCAGCCGTGGATGGATATGAAGTAGATTGGATTAAAGGTGATGCGTTATCTGTCTCTCCTAAAGGAAAGAAGCAAACACGATGGGGAGAAATCAAGAAGGTTTCATCAGTTTTTGCGAATTAATAGCCATATCAATACCCAAGTCCTGGACCGGTTAATATTTGTGTTCCTAAAGTGCCATCCGTAATGTTGAAAATTTCTGGATATTCTTCTCTCCAACCGTCATTTGCCCTTGGACAGAATTGCCGTGCATTTCCCTCAATAGCCGTTACCCCGCGTATACGTGCGGCGAGTCCTGCGGAATGTAAGAACGATGCACCTGGACATGTCAGATCTTGAACAGCGAGAAACATCCCGTATTCTTGGGCAGCGGCTCCCATCAGTAATGCTTGTGATTGCCCTTTACATGCTTTAAGAGCAACCCCTGAATACCCTTGTTCGCGCGCTAATAACAAGGTTTCAAAGTCGGTGAGTGATTCGTCAATCACTACAGGTTTTATCTCAGCAGCTTTGTGCATTTTGTTTTCAGGATGTGCTTTAAGATCCCTATCTGTAGGTTGCTCAATATAAGCAAGCCGTTCAAAAGCGTGTCCATCCCCTTCCTGTATCCGATTGAGAAATTCCAATAGGTATTCCACATCTTGACATGTTTCGTTGAAATCCGCGGAATAGTGCCAAGTATTAATACCCCGTGTTGCCTGTGTTTCCGCAGTGATATGGTCAATAGCGAGGACGCGGGCAACGTCCCACTCCAAATCGTCTCCATTCAGTTTGATCTTTAAGTGGGTTAATCCATCTGCGACAATCCATTCTGGTAAGGTTTCAGGTAATCCATCGTCGAGTCGTTCTGTAATATCTTCATCCGTAAGTGGATCTAATGCACCGACAAGGTGATAGATAGGCATGTTGGGTTGGGGATGTCGTGTCGTATATTGATCCAGGTATTTACCTGCAAAATCACTATCCAGAAAATGCGATAGATCTGTTTGAATATAGTCTGCGTCTAATCCGTTGTAACTATTGATACCGTTTGCTTTTCCAAACCCATCATGAATGGCAGCGTCAATTGGACTTGTCGTAACAACAGTGCAAAGCATCGGTATCGGTGATTTGAGCTGCATCTCCTGAGACAACTCGTCTGCAATTTGTAAAAAAATGGGTTCAAGCACATCAGATAGTTCAAGCGGGTGTGCACAGAGCGTGCATTCTCGTGTTTTCTCAACGGCTAATTTTGCGAGATTTTTCATCGCAGCGAGACTCTGGTCAAACGGAACGTAACGGGGTGGAAATGCCCAAACATTGCCAAGTGGTGTAGAGCCAATTCCTTCTGCTTCTTTTCCATCATGCGTTTGGACACGCATCCATACGTTAAAGAGCACGCAATGATCAGTCGGCACACCACCGAACTTGAGTGGTGTCCGATATTGATGTTCTTCAAAATCAAATTGAACATCAAGTATACGGATGTCTGTTGGTTTTGGCATATTTTCCCTTTGTTTAATTATTTTGTGTGTTTTAGCTTAAATTGTTACATATTTGCTTCAATTGAGAAGTGCTATTATCTTCAAAACAACAATTTTCTGCTGATTCTTAAGTTGTCTTTTACGAACCCAAATCAATGTGAATACGCGTCTGATATTCGGCAGTGTTATACCAATTCTAATATTTATTATCCCATTACTGGATTTAACCATTGTTATTGATTGGAAATCTTTCTTCTGTAGGAGCGACCCGGGGAATGCCTAAATGGCATTCATACCGTTGATTTGGGTGAATGCCTAAATTGCATTCATACCCGGGGAACGCCAACAGGCGTTCATACCGTTGATTTCTTGATTTGCCGGTCGCGACCAGGAGGTCGCTCCTACAAGTAGTCCTCAGCAAATGGCACTTTATTTATTAGAAATGGTATTAGTATCTTTCCTACAACAGTGTTAGCAAAACAGGTGTCAAGTTAGGTTAAAATATTGAATGATAGTTGATGTTTGGCACTAAAAGGAATAGCGAGGTACAGATACCTCGCTCTAAAGTAATTAATGAAATCGTTTGTATTCTATACTATAGCCATCTGTGTTAAATTAATGATATTTCAAATGGTAGATGCGGGTTTAGAACCGCATCTACCAGTATCTGAGGAATGTCGTAATCAACCTTGTTTAAATAAAACACTTTAGGAGATTACTATTATATCCCTATGTGGTCGTTAATTTCCTTCTGATAGCCTTCCAATTCACAATTCTCTATTTCAGAAATTGTTACTGGACGTCCCCAATATCCGGATTCATAGACAGCCATACAGATTGCTTCGGATTTCATCCCTTCAACTGCATCCACTTCGGGTTTTCCTCCGTTGCGGATTGCATCTGCGAAGTATTTCAATTCAATAGCAACCGTATCACCCATTCCAGCTGGGAAGTAGTATTCCTTCTCGTCATCGCTGAGGCTATCCATGAATTCCTTTTCCAAATCGCCATTTGCTATTGCCTCACCGCCGCGTGGCACTAAACCTCTACCCCAATCAAGGGCACCTTCACTGCCGTAAACAGTATGTTGACCGAAGCCGTGTCCAGGGGCAGACCCAACCCAGGTCCATTGAGCCGTAACGCCTTGTTCAAACTTAATGGTAGCGATCATAGCGTCTTCCACATCAACCGAATAACCACCTTCACGTTCACCCACGTTGTCATAGCGGTAAGGTTCGTAGGCTTTGTTGATGGCATAAACTTCTTCTGCTTCCATACCGAGAATATAGCGCATTAGGTCGGTGAAATGCACACCGCCATCCAATGCCCAACCACCACCAGCATCCATCTTGAAGTTACGCCAACCCCATTTTCCTAATGCCTCGCCAACCTCAACCCAGAAGAACATTCGTGGTTCACCGATGCGTCCTTGTGCTATTGCCCAGCTCCGTGTTCGTTGTATCCGTGCCAAGCGATAGTTTTCTGCTACGGATATGATTCTATCGTTGCGTTCGGCTGCTTCCATCATGAGTTTGCATGCACGCATTGTAATTCCAAAAGGTTTCTCTATGATAACATGTTTTCCTGCTTCCAATGCTGGTACCGCAAGGACATGATGGGCACTATGTAGTGCACAGATATCAACAGCCTCTAAATCGGGATGTTTGGCAAGCATTTCGTCAAGGTCTGTATAGACGGCAGGTTTTGTACCACCTTGGAATTCGTGCGCCTGATTTGCGCGCGCCTCTGCTCTACCCTTATCTATATCACACGCAGCGACTATATCATAATCTCTCAACTCTTTGGACCACATCTCACGATAACCGTTCATGTGGGCACCGGACATACCCCCACATCCGACTAAACCCATTTTAATTCCTTCTGCCATGTATACCTCCTTCGGTACTTATACTTACGTTTAGGATGGTATCCATCCACACTTACCTAAAACATTGTAATTCTAAGTGGAATTGTATAGAATAAGTTAATAGATGTCAACTTTTTTCTTAAAGTATACCAGTTTCTTCTGTTTTTGGTTTTCTTGTGTGGCATATCACATGCGTAAATATTCTGAAAATATTGTAGATCAGGTTTCGTTCCTCAACACCATAACTGTCAATTTAAGGTCTTCGTAGGTCGGAGTGAGCGCAGCGACGTCCGACACTTTCCTCCGAGATTCTGACAAAACGTATCCACCCCTCAATTACATTCCCTATTCAAAACCCTCTTATCCTGCAAATCCTATAATCTTGTAAATCCTGGTTCAGACAATGAACAGATTTAATATCTTACAAATACAAGATACTACCGACTATATTTTTTATTTTCATACGGTATTCCCAAAGACCCGTGCTACAATGGTAATGATGGAATGTTGGCACAAAATGTTACATGTCCTCGCGATAGTTTTCCTTGAATATTAAGGGATATTAAGATAAAGTAATTCAAGAACATCAGATAAATCACAAGAGAATTTTTTACAATGATTGGAGTGATGATGTATAGCAAATTACCACGCAAAGAGAGAAGTTACATTTGAAAAGTATAGGAATTATCCCAGCTCGATACGCTTCAAGCCGTTTTGAAGGGAAAGCGTTGGCAGATATTCTGGGAAAGCCGATGGTGCAGCATGTATATGAGCGGGCAAGCAAAGCAAAAATGCTCAGTCAAGTGATTGTTGCCACGGATGATAGACGAATCTATGATGCTGTTCAAGATTTTGGCGGGAACGTTCAGATGACAGGTGAGTGTGCTACAGGAACAGACAGAGTTGCTGTCGTCGCGAAACAACTGACATGTGATGTGGTTGTTGACATTCAAGGTGATGAACCGTTGCTTGAACCGGAACAGATAGATCTGATGCTTAGACCGTTTGTTAATAGACCTTCTGTGCAAGTTTGCACCTTGAAAGAGCGGATATTTACAATTGAAGATTATCTTGACAGGAACATCGTTAAAGTTGTTACTAATTTTGACGGGGATGCGTTGTACTTCTCAAGAGGTCCTATACCCAGCACACCGATTAATAAACAACATAATTTTGTTGAAGAAACGCTGGTATATAGACATATTGGACTATATGCATTCCGAAAAGAACAACTCTTCGCCTTCACATCTTGGGAACGTACCCCTTATGAGATTGCTGAAGGCTTAGAGCAGTTACGTTTTTTGGAACATGGTATTCCCATCCATGTCGTTGAAACCGACACCCCCCTTATTGGCGTAGATGTGCCTGAAGACTTGGAACGGGTAAAACAGATTTTTAAAAAGAGAGGCATTGAAAGCAAATGACAAAATATATCTTTGTAACAGGAGGCGTCATCTCAGGAATAGGCAAAGGAATCACAACCGCATCTCTGGGTAGATTACTCATCAACCGTGGTTTCAAAGTGAATGTGGTAAAAATTGATCCTTATCTTAATGTTGATGCGGGAGTGATGAACCCTTTTCAACACGGTGAGGTATTTGTAACACACGACGGTGCTGAGACTGATTTAGACGTTGGTAATTATGAACGTTTCTTCGGGGTTGACCTAAATCAACAGTCAAACTTTACGACAGGTTCTGTTTATAATGAAGTGATTCAAAAAGAACGGCGCGGGGATTACCTCGGTCAGACGGTTCAACTCATTCCACATATTACAGATGAAATAAAACGACGTATCTACCAGATTGGCAAGGATACAGATGTGGATGTCGTCATCACCGAAATTGGTGGTACCGTTGGTGATTTTGAAATGCTGCCCTTTATTGAAGCTATCAGACAAATGGCGATGGAGGTAGGACGGGGGGATTCATTGTTTCTCCACGTTTCACTCATTTACACTTTACCCAACGGTGAAAGCAAGAGTAAACCTACCCAACACAGTATCAGGAAACTCCAAGAATTTGGTATTCACCCCGATTTATTATTATGCCGTACAAGTCAACACCTTAATGATAGTGTTCGTAGGAAAATTTCACTCCTCTGCGGTATCAGTGAGGAATTTATCCTGGAGGGTTTGGATACAAAATGCGTTGATGAAATACCTCTGAATTTTGAACAACAAGGCATGGGACATCTTGTTTCAAAAAAATTAGGTCTTGAACGACGCGCAACGATGGATGCAGAGTGGATTGCGATGGTGGACAAACTAAAAAATCCTAAACACACCACTAACATTGCAATTGTGGGGAAATATACAACTGGAAGCGATGCATATATCAGCGTTCAAGAGGCTATAAAACATGGCGGTATAGCCAATGAGGCAGATGTTCATATTGAATGGGTAGAAGCTGAATCGTTGACAGATTATCCGAATATTGATAAATCGTTTGAGAATATTGATGGCATTTTGGTTCCTGGTGGATTCGGTGATCGCGGTATTGAAGGCATGATATTAGCAGCAAAATACGCCCGCGAAAATCGTATTCCTTACTTTGGATTGTGCCTCGGTATGCAGTGTCTTGTAATTGAATTTGCTCGACACATGGCGAACCTAAAAAATGCTAATAGCACTGAAGTTGATGAAAAAACCCCGTATCCTGTCATTGATTTGATGTTAGAACAACGCGCAATAGCAGACAAAGGCGCAACGATGAGACTTGGACATTATCCATGCGTTCTCAAGGAAAATACCAAGAGTTATGCTGCATATCAACAACCCATAATTTTAGAACGACACCGACATCGTTATGAGTTGAATAACGATTTCCGTTCACAATTAACTGAAGCAGGACTTGCTTTTAGTGGTGTATCACCTGATGGAAGCCTTGTTGAAATAGCTGAGGTGATTGATCATCCTTGGATGGTTGGTTCGCAATTCCATCCTGAATTTCAATCCAAACCTCTTACACCACACCCGTTATTTCGAGAATTTATCGCAGCAGTACTGCGTTATCAACAAGAAAAAACTGAATCGGGAGAGGGATCATGAACAGCAAAGCTACGGTTCTCTCCGGTGCATGGTATGGAGATAACGAACTGACGCTGAATTTTCCTACTGGTTGGGAAGTGGAGATGCTGAACCAACAGGATGCACCTACACTTTCCGATTCACAAATTGAACTGGCATTCGCAGAACCGATTGGTACTCCCCGTATTGCTGAACTTGCTAAAGGAAAAAAGAGTGCTGCCATCATTGTTGACGACCTAAGCCGTCCAACTCCTTCCTATAAAGTTATTCCACATCTATTGCGTGAACTTACCACAGCTGGTGTCCCCAAATCAGAGATACGATTTGTTGTTGGTGTTGGGGCACACCGTCCCATTACCAAGGAAGAGATGGCAAAGAAGGTTGGAGCAGACATAGCAGCAGAATATGAAGTAACTAATCATAACTTCCTAAGCGCGGATCTTCGCGCATTAGGAAAACTTGAGAACGGCACACCTGTGTATATCAATCGAGTTGTAGCAGATTCAGATTTCAAAATATGCCTTGGTGGTATTTATCCACATAGTTCCGTAGGTTTCAGCGGTGGTGCGAAGCTTATTGTTCCCGGTACGGCAGGTTTCTCCACGATGTATTATTTCCATACCTTTCCTCAAGGTCGTGGTCCTGCTGTGATTGAAGGACAGAGTGATGAACCTGATCGACGCGATACTATTGAGTTGGCAGCGGGGTTGCTTGGACTTGATGCTATCGTAAATGTCGTACTAAATAGCCGTCGTGAAATTGCTGGATTGTTCGTGGGTGACTTTATAAAGGCACACCGTAAAGGTGCACATTTTGCAAATGAGACTTACAGAACGGAAATATCGGAGACAACTCGTACCGAGAGTGATTTGGTCGTGATTAACTGCTATCCACTTGATGCCGATGCAATTCAACTTGATAAGGCACTTGCCGCATTTTCCTATTTTGAAAACGCGTATACGATTGCACTTTACCCGGCAACTGACGGCTCCTGTTTTCACGGACTTTTTGACCGACTTGATTACAAACGCTATATGCAGCAGAAAGTAGATAGGTTACCTTCAATACCAACACCTGAACCAAAACTTGGGAGACAATCTCAACTTCATGTTTGGTCTGAACATTTTGATAGAGATGACTTTTACAAAGAATATCCTTCATCTTTGCTTTTCCGTGACTTACAACAACTGATTAAACTAATGACAGAGAAACTTCCTGCCCATGCTAAAGTGGCAATTTTACCCGTGGCAGGCATTCAAGTTTTAACACCACAGGTGTCAACTTAAGGACAATTCTATACCTTCAGCGCGTCTGAAAAATATACGTAGGTCGGAGCGAGCTTGCGACCTCCGACACGTATGATTGCATTGAGGTTCCGATGTCGGAGGTTGCTTTGCTCGCTCCGACCTACAAGAGACTCCAACACTAAATTGACGTTAACAGATTTTCAAGTATTAACATCTGCTTAAACAGCATTAAGGTGATAACTGAGACGTTCTGTAAAAGGAAAAGAAATTATGAACAACACTGCAACAGTCCATTCACGTGCTTGGTATGGAGATGAACCCCTCACACTGAATTTTCCGAAAGGTTGGGAAGTGGAAATTCTTGGACCGAAAGATGCACCTGCCCTCTCTGACAAACAAATTGAACGTGCCATTGCTGAACCGATTGGTACTCCCCGTATTGCGGAACTCGCAAAAGGAAAAAAGAGTGCTGCCATTGTCGTTGATGACCTAAGCCGACCCACCCCTGCAGCCAAAGTCATTCCGTTTCTGCTGCGTGAACTCACCGAAGCAGGTGTACCAAAGTCAGAAATCCGTTTTGTTGTTGGCGGAGGATCACACCGACCTGTCACAGAGGAAGAAATTGCGAAAAAAGTTGGTGATGACATCGCTACCGAATATGAGGTCACAAGCCACGACTTTATGAGTGGTGACCTACGTGGTTATGGAAGCCTTGACAATGGAATGCCGATTTATATCAATAAGGTTGTTGCTGATGCGGATTTCAAAGTATGTTTGGGAGGTATCTATCCGCACGGTGCGGTTGGGTTTGGAGGTGGCGCGAAGTTGATTGTTCCCGGAATTTCTGGGTTTGCCACAATGTTCTATTTCCACACCTTTTCACCGAGTCGTGGACATGCTGTCATTGAAAAGAAGGGGAGTACTCCTGACCATCGCGATTTTGCGGAGGAGGTCGCTGCTGTCATCGGTCTTGATGTTATCGCTAATACCGTTCTTAATACCCGACGAGAGATTTGTGGTCTGTTTGTTGGAGACTATGTTCAGGCACATCGCACCGGGGCACATTTTGCATTGGAAACTTATGGAACAGAGATACCGTCGCAGTCCCGTAAGGAGACGGATCTGGTCGTCCTAAATTGTTATCCGCTTGATAGTGATCCTATTCAAACTGGAAAAGCGTTGTGGGCATCAAGTCACTTCGAAAAAGCGTATAAGATGGTGCTTAACCCCGCGTGTGATGGTATCTGCTATCATGGGTTATTCGATCAAATAGATTACTCTCGTTTTCTTGAACAGAGAGCAGAAAGAATCCCGCCAGAACTACCAGAACCTAAACTCGGAAATCTCGATCAGATACACGTTTGGTCAGAACATTTTTTAGTAGATGACTTTTACAAAAAGCATTCCAACGGTATTCTCTTCCGAGATCTTGAACAGCTGATTCAACTATTTACCGAGAAACTACCTGCAAATGCAAAAGTTGCAGTCTTCCCTTCCGCGGGTATTCAGGTATTGGCACAGGAAGAGTAGCAGAGCATCCTATGGCATCTTCTATCAGAAACAGTTTACAGCGCATCAATACTTTTCTCGGCAAAACTGAAACGGGTTTATTATGTCTGATTGTTGCTATGATGATTGGACTTGCGGTGCTTGAAATTGTTTTACGATATGTCTTTAAAACGAGTTTTATGTGGAAACACAGGATGCTTCAGAACTTGACCCTCTGGCTGTGTTTTCTTGGTGCAGCACTCGCGTCTTCCGAAAGACGACATATTAGTATTGATGTACTCACCAGAATTTTACCAACCAACGTCACACGTTACAGTATCTATATTATTGATGTATTGAGTCTGTCAGTCGTAAGTATTTTAGCCTATTTCGGCTTTGTATTTCTGATTGAAGAACAACAGAGTACTGTTACACTGATAGGCAATATACCGTTATGGTGGGCAAAGACCATTATTCCGTTTGGGTTTGTTCTCATTGGAATTCACTTGATACTTCAGATATGTATCAATTTAACAGGAAGTGAAGATACGGATGAGGAAGCCGAAGGAGAAGCAAACTAATGGGATTATTAATCGGCATTGTCTTAGTAGGTTTTGCCCTTTTAGGTGGTTCACTCTTTATCTTACTCGGTGGAGCATCAATTATCGGATATGCCACTGCAGGTCTACCACTTACATCAATCCTAATAGACTTTAATAGTATTATTAAAAATACCACAATACCGATTATCCCGCTCTTTACTCTTGCGGGATATATTATTGCAGAAGGTAATGCACCCCAACGGTTAGTTGCGTTTGCGCGGGCAAGTGTTGGCTGGTTACCGGGTGGAATTGCTGTCGTTGTCCTCACTACATGTGCTTTCTTTACCACCTTTACCGGTGCATCCGGTGTAACCATAATCGCACTCGGTGGTTTGGTCTATCCTATTCTACGGCAAACCTATAATGAGAATTTTTCACTCGGTCTGATAACAGCATCTGGCAGTATTGGACTTCTTTTCCCTCCAAGCATTCCACTAATACTCTATGCTATTGTTGCGAATGTGCCAATAGCCGCGATGTTCTTTGCTGGGATTATTCCGGGGATACTCATTCTTGTTATTCTTGGTTCCTACTGCAGTGGTTGGAGTCTCTTCAAACATGCAGAAACGACACCGTTTAGTTTGCCTGATTTTGCACGCACATTTTGGGAAGCAAAATGGGAACTGTTGTTGCCGGTTCTCGTATTAGGCGGGATCTTCAAAGGTATTAGTCTGGATGAAGTCGCAGCACTGACAGTAATTTATGTCTGTATTGTAGAAATATGCATCCACCGTTCCATTTCCATAAAAACACTACCGCGTCTTGTCAAAGAGAGCATGCTCCTTGTAGGAGCAATACTTATCATCCTTGGCATTGCTTTAGGATTAACGGGGTATCTCAATAATCTTGAAGTTCCTATTATTGTCCTTGATTGGATTCAATCCATAACAGAAAACAAAATCATAACACTTATCGGTCTCAATATTTTTCTCCTGATCGTTGGATGTATGATGGACATATTTTCCGCTATCGTCATTGTTGTTCCTTTACTCCTGCCGATTGCTGACCAACTTGGGATTGACAAAACGCATCTTGGGATTATCGTACTAACCAATCTTGAAATCGGTTATCTTACACCACCTGTAGGTATGAACCTGTTTATATCAAGTATAAAGTTTGATAAATCTGTGGTGCTACTTTACAGGTCTGTACTGCTGTTTATCGCTTTGTTACTGATTGCACTGATACTTGTAACCTATATCCCGGACCTAAGTTTATGGCTCCCGCGCGTGCTTGGTAAAATAACTGTACCGTTGTTATGACCTATTAATCACATCAACACACCAAAATCCCTTCCGCATAATCCGAGATTCAGACAAATATTATACCATTTCTAACATATTAATTTACCACTACATTGTTTATCCGTATGTGCTAAAAATTGTGACTTTTTGCACGTCACTGTGACGTTTTGCATCCAGTCAGGATAAGGAATGTGACGCGAATTTCGCTTTTTTTTTGCTCCTTTTTTCTGAACCAGGATTTTCAAGATTTCGTGTTTGCGACTATTTATCCCATATCAACAGATACAGGGTTTCCTCTTGAAAAGGAACTTCAAAATACCAAACTTATCATCCTGTAAATCCTATAATCTTGTAAATCCTGGTTCAGACAATTCCGAAAACCCCATAAAACCTATTGGATATCTATTGTTCCACTCCCTTGATTAATTTCACTTCCCATACCACCATCCGTTAAACTATAACATCATAACCTCGTAGGTCGGAGCGAGCATAGCGACCTCCGACATGTATGATTTCATTGCACTTTTTATATTCTGTAGGAGCGACCTACGGACTGCAAAGCATATATATTCTGAAAGAACAACAGGAGCATAATCATGACAACCGAAACAACCCAAAACCAGATTAATCCCAAATTTGAGCCAATGTTAGAACAAATGGGTAACTTACTCACCCATCTGTTGAACGCACAAAATGAGATATGGAACCATGTAAAGGAAGGTGTTATACCTGCTAAGGAAGCCAACAATCTGACCCCATGCATAACCAACACCATGAAAATCATTAACCAATGTAATACGTTCATGAGGCGTTACAACATTGAAACCCAAGGATACGACTCCAGTGTCCGCATGGCAGACAAGAATTCAAAGAAGCAACAATCAGAACAAACCGACCAACCAGAAGACCAAAAACCGCAGGAACTCAACCATCTGAATTCAGTAACCAAAGAATACCAAGAGGCACTCCCACCACCCAAAAAAGAGGAAAATGTAGAAGGTGTGGAAACTGATGATAACACTGACAAAAAGGAAAAGAAGGTGCAAACCAAACCAGCACCCGGTATCATCACCTCATCAAAAACCAGACCACCCATTATCACATACAATCCAAACGGATTCCAACCTTATGGACAGATGCGTGACCTCTTCAAATCCCACGAACCCATCAAAATAGCAAGCGGCACTTACGATGCAGGTAAAACCTATAGCTGCGTCGCATACATGGACATGTTAGCACGACAGTATCCCGGTGCAAGACTAACATTCATACACCGCTATCTCAACAGAGTCTACCGAAATATCATACCAACCTACGAAAAATATCTCGGCTTTAAACCCTCAACCTACAAATCCCAAAATCCCACACCCATCATAAAATACGGTGGAGAGTTACCCGAATTCTTCGAATACTGGAACGGTTCAAGAATTTACATCAACGGCTTAGATAAGATTGAGAACATGCTATCCGACTTCTACGATGGCGCATTCGTCAACCAAGCAGAATTAGTAGAATTTGACTCATGGGATCATCTCAGAGCAAGAGTTTCAGAACGTGCAGGCACAGCACCCATTGCATTCCTACTCGGTGATTGCAATCCAAGCACACCAAATCACTGGATTCGACGGCAAACCCAAGCAGGAAAACTACAGTTCTTTGAGATGACTTTCCGAGATAATCCTGAAATCTACAATCAACAGACAGGTGAAATAACCGAAGAAGGTAAGCGACGAGTAGATAGACTACAAGACTTGGAAGGACTACGGTATAAACGAGGTTACGAAGGTCTGTGGGTATCAGGCGAAGGATTAGTATTTGAGGAATTTCAACCCGATATCCACATCGTTGACAACTTTGACATTCCCAAAGAATGGCCCCGTTATCTCAGTATTGACTGGGGATACCGCAACCCGTCAAGTTGTATCTGGTGGACTCTCACTAAAGACGAACGAATCTACGCCTACAAAGAGATATACAAAACCAAACTCACACAACCCGAATTTATCAAGATGATAGAGGATAATCAAGATGAGGATAGACATGTCGCCTATGCTGCAGTAGATAGTGCGGATCAAGATGCGGTAGAACAACTAAAAAATGCAGGTTACCGCGTAGAACAACCAAAAAAGTCTCGTGCCAAACAGATAGATGTAGTCAAAGAGAGACTAAAAGTTGACGAAACAGGTAAACCCTCAATCTTCTTCTTTCGTAACAGACTTGTACATCCCCCGGATCAAGAGTTGAAAGAGGCATACCGTCCCATTGAAGTCACCGATGAATTCCTAACGTGTGAATACTTAGAAAACACGGACGGCACAGACAAAGACGACGAAGCAATAACGCGTGACCATCACGGTATTGACAGCACAGCATATTTCATCTTAAGTCTCCAACGTCCACGGACTGTCGGTAGTGGTAAAT
>JAPOQK010000109.1 GCA_026710795.1 Candidatus Poribacteria bacterium | reverse complement strand
TTTACGTCGAGATACCACTTATACCCCCGATCATGTAGGGTAATACTTACGCACAACACCTACGAATTAAAGGTAAACCGCAAACATTATAACCTAATTTGAAAAATAAATGTTACCAAAATCTTTCCGCACTTAAAAGTCCACTCGGCGCATATAGGATACATGCATCAATTCCAGATTGATTCGATCAAAAGCGCACTAAAGTTCACCCACTGCAATTTCGCGCATGTAGAGTAGGCAAGTAGCCTCACGGCTACTCACCCCTCTCCAAACCGTGCGTGCGACTTTCACCGCACACGGCTTTCCCTGTCAACAATAACGACTACTCACATAGATTTCAGGTTGCCGAAGGATTTGTCATTATGATTTCGTGGCAGACTTGAGAATTTCTTCAGAGACGATGTTATCCGCTTTCTGAATATATTGCGTCAGTTCTGCCGGTGTTCCATCAAATACTGCGTCTAGTGGTTGATCTGAGCAGTGTATCGTTAGTTTCTCTCCTGATATGAATCTTATGGAACATGAGTCAAATCTTTCTACTACTATTTCTATGTGATTGGTATCAACCATGGTTTTACCGAATCTTAGTTTCATTGAGTAAATCCTTATATTACAGTTGATAGCATTTATTTTTTTATCGTATCAATCATTTTATAATTATACGATAAATTTTCAAGAAAACCAAATGTTTTTTGCCGATTTTTCAGGCTTGGTTATGAAAATTATTTATCTGTTTCTATAATTTTCAGTCCATCGTCATCAGCCAGTCTAAAGTATGTATCTGTTGTCCCATTGGCACGTTTTCCTGAGATCAACGATGCTCCGTTATTCTTAAAATCCTCTATGTTAGGAGTTATTATGATAGCGGAGTGTTGTTTGTTTGTGACTATGGAAACAGATGAGTCGTTTGATTTGAGTATTATATTAGAGCCATCGTTAGTGTTTTTCAGGAGTATTTGATTTTCTCCATCGCCTACTGACAGTTGACCTTCTACTAACAATTGACCTTTTATTATAACCGAATCAAAGACGCTTATTTCCTCTCTGCTGTGGGCAGATTGGTTGCTTACGTTTATCGCAATGACCGCAAGCGTAGATATAAGCACACCTAAGCCAAAGAACACAATTCGATCTTTCATTGGTTCACCTGTAAATCTGCAAATTCTTTTGGGTTTCCCATTAGAACGCTAACATAAACGATATTGTGATTTATTACACTGAAGCAGGCAGGAGAAATGCTGATGAAAACAAATTCCCGCCTGCTGTGCAGGGTTTACAAATCTGTAGAAAGGTTTGGGTAGGAACTTCCTGCCCTTTTGCCTAACGATCCCACACTTCGGTGTGTATCACGATGGCATTCAGCGTGAAGTAAACTTAGGTTGCTTTGTTTATCTGTTCCGCCTAATGCCTTTGGGATAATGTGATGAGCGTCCATTTTATCGGATATGCTGAAGGGGATTTTGCATTGTGGGCAGATTCCCTTCTGCTTTCTGTATAATGATTTTCTAATTCCATTATACAATGTCCGATACATCAACTTCTTCTCACGGTTTATCCAGTAATCGTTATCTGCCTTGTTGTAGACCCGTTTTCCTTTTACTACTTTCACATACCTTTCAATCGGTATATCCATTAGTCTGTGTAAGGCAAAATCTTCAGTTTCAAAGTAAAGTGATTTTCCTTTGGGCGTGAAGTATTTACTAAGAACCCACTTTCTGCTTTTATTGCTGTGTCTCCTTAGACCCCAGCGTAGTGTTTTGTTCCACATTGCGTAGTCAATTTTAGCAAAGGTTGTTTTGCTATTTACGTGTTTGTAAAATAGACACCAGCCCCGAAGTTTAGAGTTCAACAGTTTTATAAGAAGTTTTTGATCCGATTCTTTGTGCTTGTCAATCACTTCTTTGCAGTTTTGTAGGATACTTATTACCTTTTCACGTGATGGTGTGATAAGTAGTGTATAATCCTTTATTCCTTCGGGTTGTTTGACTCCAAGTTTTCTGTGCTTTTTCAGCGTGAAACCAAGAAAATCAAATCCCCGTCTGATGTGGGTTATACAGGTCTTTTCATCAGATATAGTAAGCCCCACATGTTCAGATAAGTAGTCCATTATTTCCGACTTTATCATTTCAGCGTTGTATCTTGAACGGCATAAAATTACAAAGTCATCGGCATATCTAATCATTGGACTTTGCCTGTGTTTTCCCCCGTGATATGAGATAGTCCCAAATCGTTCAGCAACAAAGTTGTCAAAATCAGTCAAAGCAATGTTAGCCAATAATGGCGATATTACACCGCCTTGTGGTGTTCCTTCATTACTGTTCAGTAATGTCTTATCAAGTATCCTTGCCTTTAGCATTCTGTTGATAATACTTACTACCTTGTTGGGTATGTGCCATTTATACAGGGTTTTCGCTATATGGTCGTGATTGATATGGTCAAAACATGACTTTATATCACCCTCTAAAATATAGCGTTTTCTGTCGTATCTGGCAAGTCCTTTGTGTAGGTGGTCTATAGCATCTTGGCATCTGCGTTTTGGTCTGAAGCCATAGGAATTATCGTGAAAATGATACTCGGCAATGGGTTCTAACGTTATTCTGATGATCTCTTGAATAATGCGGTCGTGTATAGTCGGAATGCCCAAAGGTCTTTTCTTGCCGTTAGCCTTTGGTATGTATACCCTTCGGATCGTATCAGGTTTTTTACTAATATTGATAGCGTTTAGTAGTCTGTGGCGAATATAATCAGTTGATTCCCTTGTTCCGTTTGGTATTGATATTCCGTCTATTCCAGCAGTGTTTTTGCCTGTGTCGCGATAGGTTATACGCCATACCGCTAAAACTTTTACTGCGTGTGAACGCTTTATCAGGATGTTGGTTAGGGTCTTTATGCATTTGTAATCGTTATTGGCAACCGCTTCGTCTAATCGTTTCTGCATTTTCAACACATATTCTTCACATTTTCTTATATTGGAAATTGTGAAGGTGTCGTCTTGGGGTATACGTGAGGTTATCACGATTTATACTCTCCTTGATATATTCTAATGCTTGGAAATTATAGATAAAGGTTGACACTGATTGGGCTTTGCCGATTTGGGCAGGACTCTTGATAGAGTTGCTGTATAATAAGCAAGTCGTTATCCTATGGTGGCGTTTTGCCCTATGGTGATAAAATACTCGGTTTGGTGAGTATAGCCTCGCTGGTTGTTATACAACTGGCGGGGCGACTCGCTTATACTTAGACATTATTGGTAAATTATCAATTAGGGTGTCCGCTTATTTCGGCTTTTTCCAATCTCCTCAATCTTGTGTTCTCGAGGTGTAGGTAATGATTTAGTAGCTGATTCGTTCAGTCTTATAGTGTATTATATCCCCTGTTTCATCGGAGAATAGATATATGTTCATAAAAGCCTTTGATCTGTGGTCTTTGATAATTTCAGATGGGACAGTTAGAACTTCATATCTTATTTTGTAGCGGAATTTATCTTTTAGATACTGTTCCGCTTCGATGTCTGGTATTACCTCTAATAGTTTTTCTACAGGTTTATTGACAAAGCGATTACCAATCTGTTCGGCTTCTTTTTGTTGCCTCGTTAGTGTGGTAATTTCTAAATCATTCAACTCTTTTTCAGTAAAACCGTAGTTGGTATTACTAGGAGCATAACAACCTGATAAGATCGTCATTATCACAATTATTACGTGTTTCATTACTACCTCTTGAGAGCGTTTAGATTCTATACACCTTCCTGTCAACTGACTTTGTTATCTGAATTAGGATCAATCTATACCCCTGTGTCTACCGATGGCAGTTTGTGCTTGTTATCCCAATCTGAAAATAATACGCTCCGATACTTTCATTTGTGGTGCATGAACACAGAACACCACTTTAGCACTACACTTTTGGTTTATCACCGCAAGGCTGTGTATCTAATTCTATAGGGGCTTGCGATTTGTTCAACTTTCGTTTATCCTTTTCAGATTTTGCCTGACGTTTACTAAGAGTTTTCTGACTGTTGCTAGAAAGAAAATTGCCTTCCCTTTTCTCTCGCCTTTTTCTCGTTGCTTCCCACCCTGTAGTTTCCTACAACGCAGTTACGGTAAGGCATACATTGTTGGGCTAATGTAGCGGGAATTCTCCGCATTCAGTTGCATTTGATGTATCGCACAAGCGTTAACTATTATAACATGTCTTGGAAAGTTTGTCAACCAATTTTTTAAAATTTTCACACAGAATATGACAAATTTAAATTAATAGAAAATAGTAGGACGGGTAACCCGTTCGTAACCTCTATCTCACCTCAGGATCAAGTCGTCCATCACATCTTCTACTCTCCAACAGAAGTTAGCAAAATTATGTTCAATTCTCCAACGATTTGTGATAAAATTTAACTCAGAAATTTCCTCAGTCAGTTTTCAGGAATCAATAATCCACAAACAAAGGAGAACCGAGATGATTCGTTTTACAATTAGTTTAATAATGGTAGGTTTCATGTGTGCGCAAGTCAGCAACGCTGAAATCGACCCGAACACTATCGTCGGCGCGTGGTTGTTTGATGAAACAGGTGGAAAAGTCGCCAAAGATTCATCCGACAATGGCAACGACGGTAACCTTGTCGGTGGTGCGAAATGGGCAAAGGGTAAATTTGGTAACGCCATTGAACTCAACGGTAAGGATGCTTGGGTCACTGTACCAGAGATTGGACCGCTTGAGGACTTTACGCTCATGAAATGGTTCAATTCGACAGGTAGGGTTGGATTGTGGAGATGCTTCTTCAATCGTGACGGTTGGGCTGCCGGATATGTCCATTATCAATTCCGTCCGGACAACAAGATGGAGATGGCTATCCACTCTAATGCCCCAGTCCGACATCCGGGGTGGCCCGATTCGGATTTCACGGCGGACAAAGACATCTTGGATGAATGGTTTCACCTCGCAGTTGCCTACAGCAGCAACGATGAAGAGGTCCGCGTCTACTTCGATGGCGAACTTGACGCAGAGGGTAAATGGGGACCTTTGCC
>JAPOQK010000065.1 GCA_026710795.1 Candidatus Poribacteria bacterium | reverse complement strand
TTATGCCTTAGCAGATTTTAAGTCAGGATTAGAGAATGATGAGTTTCTCTCTACATCCAAGTTGAATGAAAGATTTAATGTTGCTAAGAAAACTTATGCTTGGACAAAGACACAAGATCAAGTTGTTGCGAACAAAAGCATCTTTGTGAATCTCTCAGCTGCGATTGCGAATTGGGTATCCAAACGTGCCAAATTTCCGATGTTTAAGAAACGTGGTAAAAAGGATTCTTTTACGACAAATAATCAATCTGTTCAAGTAGAAGGTAAACGTATCAAGCTACCCAAAATCGGATGGGTCAAGATGTTTCAAGCGTTACGCTGGACAGGCAAAATCATGAAAGTGACTATCATATGATGGGACCATCATGTTATGGGATGTCCCTACAAAATAGAGAACGGACACTATATACTGTTACATTCAAACCGAGGTGTGTTATGAGATATATGTTATTATCTTGTTTTATGTTACTGCTCATAGGATGTGGACCGAAGAGCATACCATATTCACAAAAAACTGATGTTCCTGAACCCAGTGAAGCAGCAAGAGCACATTATCAATGGGGATTAGAATATGCTAAGGTAGGTAATCTCTCACAAGCTATAACTGAGTTACAATTGGCTATTCAGATTGAACCGGGATGGGCAATTCCGTATTATAATCTTGGATCAGTCTATGGTAATATGGGTGAACTTAATCAGGCAATACTTGCATGGGAACGAGCCACACAACTGGATACAAATTTTGCAAAGGCACATTATAACCTCGCAGTTGCTTATGCTGTGAAAGCAGATGAGGTACATTTATTCACCTCGAAAACAACCTTAATAGATAAGACTTTAGTTCATCTAAGAGAAGCAATTCGTACAGATAAAACAGCACAAGACGCAGCAAAAATGGAATCCGCATTTGATAATATACGAGAATTACCTGAATATAAATCGTTGATCCAATCCACTGAACAGTTAAAGTAATAAAATCACATTACACTATATGGCACAATATACAAAACTATCATCAGAAGAACTTACCGACATTGTATCCCATTATCCAGTTGGTAATACACTTTTATTAGAGAATATCTCTGGCGGATTTGGAAACAGTAATTTCAAGTTAACTACAACAAAAGGTACATTCTTACTAAAAATATGCGATGAGAAAAATATAACAGAACTCCAAATGCAGATGAAACTGTTGATCCATCTCCAGCAGCATTCATACCCAACTGTATATCCAGTCTTACTAAAAAGTGGTGAAATGCTTTATGTCACCCAAGACTACAATGTGATGATATATCCGTTTTTAGATGGTAAGACACCGAATCCTTCGCAAAATGTGCTGGAACAGATAGGTAGTGCTTTAGCACAATTACATAGGATATCACCGTTGACAGGATTACCACGTTTTCCAATGGGGATGATACAAATTACACCTTTTCTGGATGAAGTGAAGGAAACACAATTTCACTCACATCCGTTTCTCACATGGCTGAAATCAGAACTGGAATGGATCAAACCTGAGTTAGAAAAAACGCTACCTAAAGGACTATTACACGGGGACCTTTTTTTGGATAACACCCTATTTGATGGTGAAAAAATGGTGACAATTCTTGATTTTGAGGAAGCTTGTCACGATATATTACTAATTGATGTTGCAATGACAATAATTGGGTGTTGTTATACAAACCAACATCAATTGGATATTCCCGCAGTCCACGGTTTCTTATATTCCTACAATTCATTGCGTCCTTTAACAGAAGATGAATGGGATAGCTTGGATGGTTTTATTCATTATGCTGCACTGTCAATTGCATTTTGGCGATTTAGACAATTTAATATACGTTATCCTAATGTAGTAAATGCAGAATTATACCAAGAGATGATTACACGTAGCACAAATTGGCAATCAATTACCTTATGATTTCTATAAGCGGATATCAGTAGTTTTAATATAGTTCACAGAGATAGATACTATGTCCTTAGTAACATTAAATCACATAACAAAACGATATGATCCTGATATAATTCTTGATGACATATCTGTCGCAATTGCTCCCGGTGACAGAATTGGGTTAATTGGTCGTAACGGATCTGGAAAAACTACGTTATTAAAAGTGATAAGTTCTATCCTCACCGATTTTAAAGGAAATGTTGTTTTGGCAAAGGGTAGACGTATTGGTTACTTAAGTCAAGAACCTGATTTACAACGAGATTGTACGTTACGCCAGGAAATGCTAAAGGTATTCCATGAACAGTCTGCCCTTGAAGACAAAATGCTCATGCTGGCTGAGGAGATGGAAACCAGTGAAACACCTCAGTTATTGCAGGAATACGCACGGATACAGGAACAGCATGACCGACTCGGTGGGTATAACTACGAACATAGGATCAATCGCATACTTGGTGGATTAGGTTTTACCGAACAGGATTTCAATCTACCAATAAGTGTACTTAGTGGAGGTCAAAAGAGTCGGGCAACTTTGGCAAAGTTACTTTTAGAGGAACCTGATTTATTGCTCTTTGATGAACCAACGAACCATCTTGACATTAACGGAATAGAGTGGTTAGAGAATTATCTGAATACCGAATTCAAAGGTGGTGTTCTTGTAGTGTCCCACGATAGATATTTTTTAGACAAAATCGCACAAAAAATATGGGAACTTGAATCAAGTAAAATTAACATCTATCGAGGCAACTATTCTAAGTACTTAGAAATCAAAAACATTGAGCGAATCGTTGACCAGCGCGCATTCAAAATGCAACAAGCATTTGTGGCACAGGAAAAGGAGTTCATTGAACGTAATATAGCCGGACAGCGAACGCGTGAGGCACAAGGAAGACAAAAAAAACTGGAACGGTTGGAAACGGTTGGAAAACCGAAACCTGATGCACCAACTGTGAAGCTCAACTTCACACAAGAGACACGTGGTGGAAATGACATTTTACGATGCCATAACGTTAGTAAACAGTTTGACGAAAAAGTTTTATTCACAGATCTTACCTTTGAGGTAGACCGAGGAGATGTTATTGGCATATTGGGACCGAACGGAACAGGAAAAACCACGTTATTCAGAATGATTTTAGGTCAGGAAAAACCTACTAAAGGTGAACTTTGGGTGGGTCCGACCCTTAAATTTGGCTATTATACTCAGGAATTAGAAGGTCTCAATCAAGAAAATGAGGTGCTTGAGGAGGTTTGGGAACTTTGTCCACAGAAGACTCAACAGGAGATACGAGGTTATTTAGCAAAGTTTCTATTTACCGGGGACGATGTTTTCAAACAAATTGGAAACCTGAGTGGTGGAGAACAGAGTCGTGTTCAGTTGGCGAAGTTATTATTAGAAAACGCGAATGTTCTGTTGCTTGATGAACCGACGAATCATCTTGACATTCCTGCTCGAGAAGCACTTGAGAAAGCACTGGCTCAGTATCCCGCAACGATATTTATTATTTCTCATGATAGGTTTCTATTGAACAGTTTAGCAACCAAAATGTTGGTTTTTGAAGTTTCAAAAGAAGGTACAAATACACACTTATTTGATGGTACTTATGCGGAATATGAGGAAGAACAGCAGAAAAAAGTTATTGAGGTAAATCAGAATCAACAACAGGAATTGGTTGAAAATCTGGTTACCCCAAAAAGGACGAAATCGAAATCGAAAACGAAACGTAAACGGAAAATGAAAGCTCAACGTCTGGTTGGTAGCAATTAAAAGCCAAGAATATCAAGTATTTGCATTTTAATTTGACAACCATTAAATATTATTATATAATTTATGTCGTATACGACGGAAAATAACTCTCATATAGGACGTATTTGCAAATGTCGAAAAACCGGGAATTTAACCAAGAAATTGATGTCGTGATGCGAGTGATGCGTCATGCACAGGCGGCAGTCAAATCCAGGTTTATTCAGGATGTTGTCCCCAATCGTTTGACAATTGTTCAGTTTAATGCACTGCAACACCTTCACTGGTACGGTCGGGAATCCGGCATGTATGTAAACGAATTAGGTGAGCATTTAGGTCTTGCACATAATACAGTCTCAGGTTTGGTCGGTCGACTTGAGAAACACGGTTGGGTTGTCCGTCGTAAATGTGAAGAGGATCGGAGGCGCGCTCGCATTCAACTTACACCACAATCCACTGAATTGTTTAAAGAACGGTTTGATTATGCAGTAGATTTTTGGGATCATACTTTTGGTCAACTGTCTCCTGTGGAACAAGAGAATCTGATTGAAAGCCTAAAAAAGTTGAAACAGGTAATGGCAAAGCCAGTGTGGCCAAGTTATGCACAGTTACACCCACGTGATGATGATAGTATACAAGAAAAGTTTGAAACAGATCTTGACGAACTTGCACAAGCAAAACTAAAACTCGTTGGGATCCGACTTATTCTTGCACAAATCGCGGAAAAACGTAATGAACATGAACTTGCCGCATACCTTAATCAAGCTGCCTCAGAGGAAATCCGACATACAAATCAGATCTTCTCATTACTCGGACATGGTGAACATTTTGAAAACTTACTCTCTTCTCTTATTGAGGAAGACAAAGTTGTCTATGAAGAATTGTTAACATTGCTTGATAATGCTCCATGTGAAGATGAGGATGAGGAATTAGTTATACTCCGACAAATGTTGAAAGATAGTGACAGATATAAACGATGGTTCCGTAAAGTCCAAAAGCAAAAAAATCGGTGACTTCAATTCTATCAAAGGTTAACTGGTTTCAGTTGCAACCACTGACACAAAAGAGGAGAACATGCAGTCCCAAAGCCACGATAGTATTCCTCCTGCTTGTAATAATGATGATGCACAACTAATTGAACAGTTTCAGCAGGGTGACACGGAAGTGTTTGATACTCTATTTACACGTTATCAAAAACGTACCTACCGGTTAGTTCAGCGTTTTGTTCCTAACCATGAAGATGCACTTGACATAACCCAAGATGCATTCATACGGGCATACCAAGGTTTAGGTGATTTCAAAGGGCAATGCCAGTTTTATAGTTGGCTATACCGAATTACCTTCAACCTATGTATTGATTTCCTGAGAAAAAAAGCGCGATCAGAAGTGATGGTATATGAATCTGAGGAAGGTGACGAATTGCCTATGGCAAATTTCCCTGATTTACGTTCAGATTCTCCCGCGAAAGCTGCTGAAAATAAGGAACTTAGAGTTCAGATTCGTAAGGCAATACGACAATTACCGCCGAAGCAACGTCAAATCTTTATCCTAAGACACTGGGATGGATTATCCCTCAAAGACATCGCTGCTGTGGTCGGTAGATCTGATGGAACTGTTAAAGCGCATCTATTCCATGCACATCGTAATCTACGCAAACATCTAAAATCTTACTTGAAGGAGTCAGATGTATAGCAAATATTATCATTTGTCAATAATCTTGAAGAACTGATACTAACTTCTCTACAACCAAATTTCAGTCTGTGTGTAGCCGTGTGGTAACCCACAGTATAGATTTGCTGTGGGTTACATCTCTGAGGTAGGTTCTTCTGTTGCAAAGAGTGCCTCAACAAAATCTGCACCTGCGAAATCCCTCAAATCATCAAGTTTCTCACCTATACCAATCAATTTAACTGGCGCGCCAAGTTCAGCTTTTACTGCTATTACAATTCCACCCTTAGCAGTACCATCCAGTTTTGTAACTACGACACCAGTAATAGGAACAGCTTCATTGAATATCTTGGCTTGCATTAGGGCATTCTGTCCCACAGTGCCGTCAATGACAAGCAATACCTCGTTTGGGGCTCCTGCATGTGCTTGTCCCATCACACGTCCTATTTTTGATAACTCATCCATCAATGGTTTCTTGGTATGGAGTCTACCTGCTGTATCCACAATTAACACATCTGCTTCACGATGTTTCGCTGCCTGAATCGCATCATATACTACAGATGCAGGTTCAGCACTTTCTCCACCGCGTATTAGTTCTGCTCCTGCCCGTTCACACCATATTGCCAATTGATCTTCTGCAGCAGCACGAAATGTATCTCCTGCAGCAACAAGAACTTGTTTTCCTTTTAAATTAAATCGACTTGCGAGTTTTCCTATTGTGGTAGTTTTTCCAGCACCATTCACACCAAGAACTAAAATGGTATAGGGGGTTTCACCTTCAAGAGACATCGGCTTATCTTCACCGAGTAGATTCATAATTTCGTCCTTAATGACTGTCCCTAATTCTGATGAATCACCCAAGCCTTTTTCTTTAACGGTTTCTCTAACGTTATCCATCAATTTGAGTGTTGTGTCAACTCCTACATCAGCTTGGATAAGTATTTCTTCTATCTCATCCATAAGATCTTCATCAATTTTTCTACCCGTTCTCAGCAAGCCTGAAAGTTCTGATATAAAACGGCTTCGCGTCTTAGCTAAACCAGATTTTAGGCGGTTGAACCAACTATCTTTTTCATTTTCTACATCTGGTGCAACAGGGGTTTTATCACCACCTTTAAATATGTTTCTTAGCATTCCTTTCTCCTTAGTTTTATAGTCAATAATATCACAAATATGTGATAGTGATATTTCAAATCAACATTTATCAAGTAGCAAATAATACAGTGAAGGAAATGGTATCAGTATTATTAAAACCTCTTTCCATTCTACAAACTAATCATATTCATACTGTGTTCGGATTTCACCTAAAACGGCAATTCCACCGCCATAAAATAGAATTGACAAGGGAATTAAAATCCAAATTGTCAATATTCCTTTCAACAGTACTAAACCGATTCCCATTACAGTCGACAGAAGGATAGACTTGAAGATATAACTTATTTCCGTGAGTTTAGCAATGTGTTTTGATATGTATCGAAACCCGATTATTAATAGATATACCTCGCTTACAACCATTGCAACAGCAGCACCGACGTGACTGAAACGCGGTATCAGGAATAGGTTCAATCCGATATTAAGAAGTGCAGTCGTTCCCATTAGAATAGTAAATACACGTCGTTTATCTGCCGCACGTAGTATTGTTAAGACAACGGTTGTTAAGAATATCATACCGCCAGATACGCTCAACCATCTCATGGCATCTGCAATCTTCTCAATGGTATCTTGGTTATAGGTTGAGAACAACACGCGTGAAATTTCAGGTGATATGATTGTAAGTCCTACTGTCAAAGGAACCGCACATATTACCATCCACCTTACACCAAATGTATATGTGCTGGATAATCTATCTCGTTCATTTTCATAGACACGAGATAGCACGGGAAACATAGCACCCATCATAAATGCTCCCGGTAACGTTGTAAAAGCATTGACAAACGTATACGGTAATCCATACCAAGTATTTGCAACGACACCAAACGGACTGAGTTTTGACAACATAATCGCATCAACTCGAAAATAGATGAGGTGGAATAGGTTGCCAACAGCGAATGGAAGTGCTTGCTGCATTAGTACTTTGATAACTTCACGATTAGGCTTAAAACGTAACGATGTAAAACGGTATCTGGTAAATCCTATACTCAACAACATGTTAATTCCGCTTGCGATTAGTGCCACTTGACATACGTTTACAAGTTCATAACCATGTAGAATTGCAATTCCCCCTACAATACAGAAGGTTGCACGTTCTGCCACTACCGTCAATGCCTCATATTTCATATCTTCGTGCGCGCGGAAGACACATCTGTATAGTTGAGCAATAGAATTGACAATTTCCGCTAACCCTAAATACACTATCATCGTGATGATTATTGTGGTGTATCCAAGAGATATGCCGCTAATAATCATGAGTGCATAAGCCACAATCGACATAATCAGACGGACAAGGAGCGCGTTGCCGAGATAGTGGCGCGTCTGATCCAATTGCAACGTCATTTCCCTAATCAACGGGTTCTGAATACCGAGTTCGGTCAGACTCGCGATTAGGTTGGTTATAGCAATTGCAACAAAATAACCACCTAATTCGTTCTCTGTAAAAATCCGGGGCATAAGCCAGAGTGTGATTACCAGAGAACCAAAACGACCAATAAGATGGGCACTAAACAGGGATGATGTGTTTTTGAAAATACGGTTCATTTCAAGGAAGGTAAATTGATAATAGTGAAATACAATTAGTTAGTGTGTTGTTACCTGATTTCCTTTGACTAATACAACCTAACCCTAACATAATTCGGTACTAAAGTCCAATAACTATCACTATCATCCTGATTCAGACGTTGAACACCGAGATTCGCAATTGATGTGCCGCGCGGAACATTGAAGATAGCATCTGCGAAATGTGCCTTATTACCAAGCCGTTCTTTGATAGTATCTCCGTATGTGATAAGACCGTCCCCAACGAAAATGGTAGCGTGATTATTAGGAATATGGTTAATTAGTTCGTCAAGGAAGGATTCAATTGGTAAACATAGGTCTTCAGTAAGGCGTTGCCATTCAGTACCCCCATGGAAAACACTGCCATATATTTCCTTCCGCCGTGCATCAAGAATCGGACATATAACACCGTCAGTCCACCGCAGATTATATGCAATTGCTTCTAAAGTTGAAATGCCAACAATAGGTTTGTCAACAGCATAACAGAGAGAATTTGCTGTTGCGACACCTATTCTGATACCTGTAAACGATCCAGGTCCGATACCAACTGCGCAACCATCTAAAGAATCTGGTGTGATTTCACCCCATTTCAGAACGGTGTCAATTGCTGGCATGAGTCTGGATGAGTGTGCTTGGACTATATTGAGGGTATGTTCAGCGACGATGTTTTCACCATCTATCAAGGCAACACTGCCAATGGGGGTTGAGGTGTCAATACCTAAAATTTTCATTCAAATAAAACAAATTTCTGAGTAAACATCGTCATTAAACTGTATATCGTAAGTCAATTCACTTGTTATGTACGATTAAAATTCCTGGTAACCAGCATCAACAGAAGATTCTTAGCACTATATAGTCCTTTAGCCGGTAAAAATTACTTGCTTTTGAAGTAGTTATGTGTTATTATTTATATTGAAACAAGTGGGGGATTAGCTCAGTTGGGAGAGCGCTTGCATGGCATGCAAGAGGTCACCAGTTCAAGTCTGGTATCCTCCACCATTTTTATTGTGGTGTTCTGTCCGATGGCTCATCAACAGGATTTGGAACATCGCTATTTTTTTGTACTTCTTCCTTTTTCTCAGTTGTCTTTGCTGTCCTACGTGGTAAACCGTTATCCAAAATTCCTAATACCGTCAGATGAAGTTGTGCTCTTGGTGCCAAGGTCTTTATCAATGCTTCTTCAGCTTCCTCAATCTGTTTGTGCATTGTTTTCCGTTTCAGACGTATTTTCTTCAACGTTTCCCGAATCTCTTTATCTCCAATTAATGTATCTTTTATCAATCGGTTGAATGTCTTCAGGTCTGTAACAGCTTGGACATGTTTTTGACGTTTTAGTTTCCACATTGCTTCAATTTGGTTTTTCTGTTCTTCTGTAACACCAAGGTCAGACAAAGTTATACCTTCTGATACAGTTACACCTTGCTTAATTGGTTCATTATCTTTCTGTGCCCATGCAAGGATACTACAGAGGGCAATACAACCAAATATCTGTATAAAACGTAGATGCCACTTATTCTTCATTATTTCCTCCTCACACAAGGATAATATACCATTCTTATCAAAACTGATACAAAACGAATCCTCAACAGACATTAACCAGCATAGTCTACATCAAACATTTATATTTTGTATAGGCAGAATCCTGTAACAAACTGGACCACAGAAAATCATCTATATTTCTTAAACGTTCTGTGTTACAGATGTTTCTGAATGTGTTATAATTTGTAAGGGTTTTGTTACTCCACGACCCACGTATCACCAGCATTAAGAAGATCTTCAAGATTTCCTTCTCCTCTCTGCTGTTTTGCCAACGCAATCTGGTCAGTCATCATATCCTCGTAACAATTTTGAGGAACGCTACGGAAAATTCCGATTGGATGTGGCATTTCAGGCATATCACTCATTCTGGCAAGGAAGTTTGCTAATGTGGTGTTCTCGGCATACTGATCATGAACAATTAGATTCTCTGTGCCGTTTGTCACGGTAGTGACTTCTGGTTGGAAGTTATTAAGTTGAATTCCCTTCTCACCATCGTTGCCGAAGAGAAGTGGTTCACCATGCTCAAGTCGAACAGTATTGTCCCCTTTCGTTGACTTATCCGTGTATAGTTCAAAAGCCTTAGCATTAAAGACATAACAGTCCTGATATATTTCAATAAAGGATGTGCCTTTATGTTCAAATGCAGCTTTAATTGTGGATTGCAGGTGAGTAGAATCTGTATCAAGAGACCGTGCAACAAAGGTAGCACCCGCAGCTAAAGCCAGACTAATCGGATTAAAGGGTGCTTCAAGAGAACCGAACGGACTCGATTTTGTGTTTTTCCCTTGTTCTGATGTAGGTGAATATTGTCCTTTAGTCAGACCATAGATTCTGTTGTTGAAGAGAAGCACGTTGATATCAAAGTTGCGTCGCATTAGATGTATGAAATGATTTCCACCAATAGATAGTGCGTCTCCATCACCAGTAACAACCCAAACCGATAGGTCAGGATTCGCCATTTTTACACCTGAAGCGATTGTTGGTGCTCTTCCATGGATTGTATGAAACCCATAGGTATTCATATAATATGGAAACCGACTTGAACATCCAATCCCAGAGATAAATACGATGTCCTCTTTTGGAATACCCAATTCTGGCATAATTCTTCGAGTCTGTGCAAGAATAGAATAATCACCACAACGTGGACACCACCGTACATCTTGATCGGATTTAAAATCGTTTGATGAGAGGGTAGGCACCCCAAGCGGAATGCCTGAAGATTTTTTGTTTTTCATAAGTGTGCCAACCTTTCTGCACAGTAATCAAGACTAATAATAAAGTGAATTTTTGTTTGTTTAATCTCGGTATGAAATTATGTTATATGTATGCTTGAATTTTAGATTCCAGTTCAAAAACATGGAATGGTTGACCTTGAACTTTATTGAGTCCCACTGCATCAATTAGATACTCGTTGCGTATCAATTGTAACAGATGTCCTGAGTTTAATTCTGGAATTAAAACGGTTTTGAATCGGTTGAGAATCTCACCTAAATCATTTGGGAACGGATTGAGATGTCGTAAATGAACATGTCCAATGGAACAACCTTCATCCAATTTATTTTCAACAACCGTACGAATTGCCCCAAATGTACCTCCCCACCCAAGCATAAGCAAATCGCCTTCTTGTTCACCAAAGACTTCGGTTGGAGGAAAATCGTTAGCGATGCGTTTAACTTTTTCCGCTCTGATGTTAACCATTTTTTCGTGATTTTCGGCATCATAACTCACGTTACCTGATATATCAGACTTTTCCAATCCACCAATACGGTGTTCAAGTCCGGGAGTACCGGGTCTTGCCCAAGGTCTTGCAAGGGTTTCTGGATCTCTTAGATAAGGTTCAAAACCGTTGTCAGCAGTCTGGAAGTTCGGTTGAATATTGGGTAGATCTTCTACATTTGGAATCAGCCAAGGTTCTGCTCCAAGAGCAATGTATAATTCGGACAGAAAGATGACTGGAGTTCTATATTTCACAGCAATTCGGCAGGCTTCATAAACTGTGTCAAAACAGTCAGTTGGACGACATGCTGCAAGAATAGGAACAGGGGATTCTCCATTTCTACCATAAAACATCTGCAATAGGTCCGCTTGTTCAGTTTTTGTTGGCATTCCGGTAGAGGGTCCTGCTCTTTGGATATTGCATACAACGATAGGTAACTCGGCAATCATAGCGAGGTTAATAGCTTCAGATTTTAGTGCCAGTCCTGGACCGCTGCTTCCTGTCACTCCGAGAGCACCACTAAATGCAGCCCCAATTGCAACACCAACAGCTGCGATTTCATCCTCCATCTGCATTGTTACGATTCCGAAGTTACGATAATTGGCTAAGTAGTGAAGGATATCACTTGCAGGAGTAATTGGGTAACTTCCGTATACCAACTTTAATCCAGATTGTTTTGCAGCAGCAACGAGCCCAAGAACAGTAGACATATTACCTTCAATATTTCGGTATTTTCCGGGAGCAAATTCGGCGGATTTTACCTCGTATGAAGTCGTAAATTGTTCAGTCATGTCGCAATAGTTATTTCCTGCTCGGAGTGCTAATATATTCGGTTCTATGAATTCTGGACGTTTGATTGCTAACTTCGTTTTAATCCATCTTATGGTGTAATCCATTGGACGATTATATAACCAGAGGATCATACCGAGTGCAAAAAAGTTCTTACATTTATCCTGTTGGCTGAAACTGAGATCGGTGTCTTCAAGCACTTTACGTGTTAGTCGTGTCAATTCTACAGGAAAAACTTGGTATTTTGTAAGTGTTTCGTCCTCTAAAGGGTTGTCAGTATAACCAGCCAGTCTTAAATTTTTTCGTGCGAAATTATCCGAGTTGACAATAAGTATGCCATTATCCTTTAATTTATGAAGATGGACTTTCAATGCAGCAGGATTCATCACTACAAGGACATCACAAGTATCACCAGGGGTATGGATAGTTTCACTGGAGAAGTGTAATTGGAATCCGGAGACACCGGCGAGCGAGCCAGCGGGTGCTTGAATTTCAGCAGGATAATCTGGTAAGGTAGCGACATCGTTTCCAACAATTGCGGAGGTTTCTGTCATTTGCGTTCCGATTGTTTGGGAACCGTCGCCAGAGTCCCCAGCAAACAGAACTGTCGCCGCTTGAATTTGCTCTACTTGCTTACGCATCAGTGTTCAGCCTTTGTTTTCAATATGGTAGGGGTGGCACCACATAGTCCACCTATAAAAGACCTCGTCCATTTGTCATGCTCCTTCTCGTGCTTTCAACGCATCTCGTACTGGGTTTGGTGGCAATGTCAACACCTCTTGAGGGAAAAAATCAACGAGATAAGAGATAACATCCCGAATCGAAACCATTCCGATAGGATGTTGATTTTCATTAATTATCGGTAAATGTCGAAAACCACCGTTTGCCATATACATCACTGCTGTATCCAACATATCATCTGGACTTGCTGTTATCGGGTCAACTTTCATGTATTGGGTTACAGGTATTTGTGTTAGATCACCAATCTGTTTATTGAGAATTTTGCGCAATACATCACGTTCGCCAAATATTCCACGCAGCACATCATCTTCCACAACAGAAGCAGCACCAATATGATGTTCAATTAGCAAATCAATTGCGTCTTGTGTGCTTGCAGCAATATCAATCGTAATGCATGACCGCATCAAACTTCGGAGTGGTACTTGTATTTCACTGACTTCTAACGCTTTTAGAGACGCTTCTGCATCTATATCCATTTGTCCTAATTCTTCATCAATTGCATGGTCATATAACATGATTATACGCTCCCCTGATTCTCAATGAATATAGCGACATGATCTAAAATGTCTCGTGTTGAAATCAATCCAACTGGAAATGCTTGTTGCTGATCATCCCATATACAGAGCGGAACATGCCGAAAATGTCCGAGATGCATTAGATTCAAAGCAAAGGCAATAGGATCACTTGCCCGTAACGATTCTGGGTTAGCGGACATTATTTCTTCAACGAGAACAGTGGTAGGGTCTAACCTTTTTCCACATAAATGAACAAGTAGGTCTCGATCTGTGATAATTCCAACTAACCTTTGTTCATCATCAACGACAAGGATACATCCAAAACCTTCAGCTTGCATAATGTCAATGACATCAGATACAGGAGAACCCACTTGGACGGTGGCAGGTAGTTTGTAATCAAGCGTGCTAATCGGCAAAGATAGTGTTCTCGCGTCCAAAGTTACGACTCCTTGATATTAACGTTGAAAAGTAGTGCTTGGTTTCCTTCTATACTATATTATAGGATACAATATTTGGTATTTATTTGCAAGTATATTTTGGTATATATCTTTGTATCGTTTTTTGTATAGAGATAACAATGTAACACCATGCATAGAACTTCTAACATCAGATTTGACAGTGTGTTGTTTTTCTTGTTTTGTTATTATATTTTTCTCTGTTTAAAAGATACCGTATGGTGTCTTTTTTTTACATTACGGTATCTTTTTGGTGTTGTGGTCTGGTTGTAGTTTTTGTCTGGGTTTATGGGTTATTTTTATCGGTTTTTGTAACTTTAAAATTTTCCAAAACGGTATCTTTTGTATTTGCTGTGTTGTCGTCTGTTTTTTGGCTATTTTTGAATTGTCTAATATAACCCAAGTTGCTACCTTCAAAATTTTAGACATGCGGATACTGTTTTAATGAAAAAAGGCATTATTCTTGATAATATTGTAGCGTAAACTATTAGTTGCGTTTATTTTAACACAATCTAAATGAAGATTAAGTTATTAATTCGGCAATAATCCGACATAGCGTAGCAATGACTGTGATCCTCCTATGAACTGCGACATAAAGGTAATCACCTTGCTTTTAAGAGTTTTCCAGTCCTCACAAAGACGATGGA
>JAPOQK010000110.1 GCA_026710795.1 Candidatus Poribacteria bacterium | reverse complement strand
TTGTTTTTACCGCCTTATTCCCCAGATTACAATCCGATTGAACACGACTTCGCTAATATAAAGCGGCTCAGAAAATATAACTCAGAGAAAGAACTTACCGAAATTATAGATATGTTCAAGTAATTCTAAAATCTACTATATATGTTATTCAAATATAGGTTCAATTTCACAAAACAAATAGGTTTCATTGCATCTTTAGGAGGTAAAGACGGAATCCTTCATCACCGATTGTTGAACCTGTGAAAAATTCCAATTGTGTGAGTTGGTACTTTTCAATCAATCCCTCACCAAAATTGCGATTCATGATTATAAGTGTGTCCTGTGAATATCGTTTGCTTAGGGTTTTAGCATCAATGATGATACCTTCATTAAAAACACCGTGTGTTCTCAAATTATCCCATCTGACAAAAGAACCGAATCTGCAGCCTTTTGGATAGTAGACCTTCTCCTTCTCTAAATACCCAACAACCGTGCTGACAGCAAAATCCGTGTCTCCTACCATGGGTAAATCTTGCATACCTTCCGTCCTTATATATTCAGCGGTTCGTTTGCCATTGGAGAATATATGCCGTTTTTCCATTGAAATAGCGGTGATACCACCGAGATAATGAAAAATCAAAATACATGTGAAAACGAAACTAAAAGTACGCTGTGCTAACTCACTGACTCGGTATAATGGTAGTTTTATCTCAGGACAGTCATAGTAAATCCAACTTGTCATAATGAATGTGAAAAATAGAAACCCGTGATGACGGATACTACCCCCATATTTGACATAGAAGAATGCAAGAAGTCCAACGGTAGCAGTCAAATAGATAAGGAGTGCTGTTGGACGTTTCCAGAACCTTAGCACACACCAGAATACAAGTAGATAACAGAGCGTCAAACGAATTAACCGAAAAAACTCAAAATCGTTTAGCCGACTGCTACCCCAAAATCCCATAGTGGGTTTTGTAAATGGAAGGAAAGCATTGGTAAGGATTCTGATGATGTTGTTCATGCGTTGAAGGGTAAAGTTGAAATTCCATCCAACCGCAAATCCTGTATCTGAGGGAGGATTGAGTTGAAGCACAGCGGTTATGATCCCTAATCCGATGAGGACAAATCCTATCCAGATATGTTGTCTATTTTCCGTGAGTGCTTCTTCTCTACAACAATAGAAATACAGATATTCACACAAGAGACCAAACCCAATGGCTATTGCTACAATTAATGCATGTACGCTGGTGTGAGAAAGCAAAATAAGAACGATACCGATCCACACAAATCGCTTATAACGTTCCCGATATAGCACACAGAAGATAACAATCAGAAGCACACCGATGGCATAATTTCGGGCAACGATTGCATATTCGTAGAGTGCGAAATATCCGAAGGAGAACAGGAATTTTTGGACTTTGTTGAATGGGGCATATCGTGTAAAAAGGAAAACCGTTGTGGCAGCAATTAAGAGATGAAATACTTGCATCAGTATAGGAGAAGCGTTTAATCGGGTTAATGGCATAAGGCATAGGTGCCATAATGCTGGGTGTCCCTCGTATTTCATATTTGCGAAGAGTTCAAGGATGGATGCACTATCCCTCGCAAGTAACCACGCTTGGACTTCGTCTCGCCACATTTCATGGTGTATTGCCCCATACCCACCAACGACAAGGAAAAGGATTGTGACACCTATCGCATAATATAAATCTTGTGTCGATTGGGGATTTTGTAGAGTGGTTTTTTGTGAGTTTGATTCATTCATACATGCTGTGGGATTATAAATAACGCTGGAGAAACATGGTGTTGATTTAATGAGTACCTAAACTTGATATAGGTAGCCACAAACCTCCAGTACTTTGTGCGATGAATTTTTGAAATTTTTCATCGCGTCCTATGACATCCACTTTGATTTTTGCACGACTAATTTTGTTTAATACATCTTTCGCTGAATAGTTACCACTAACATATTCATCTGTAATTAGGATAAAGTGGACATCTGCATTCTGCCTAAAATCAACTTCGTCAGCAGCCCGAATAAGTGCATCCAGAGCCTTTTCTCCTCCTTGACACTTCACTTGTGCAAGAAGTCTTTTTGTTTGTGGCACAGAACGGGTTTGTGGAAACACTTCAAAATCCACACCGAATATCTTGTCACGAAAAACAACGATACCAAGTGTAAAATCTATGTTCGCTTCATCAAACAATTCTGTCATACGGTTGAGATGAATCCGAACAGCGTTGATGTTATCCTGCATACTACCACTGGCATCAATAACAAAGACAATATCCACAGAATCAGTGGTACGGTTTGACACTATGTGCTGCCCAATTCGTTCAAGAATAACATGTGGTAACGGAAGATCACTGACCTGAGGAAGCGTATCGTCAATCGTCGGTTTGACAGATTGCTGTATTTTGTTGCGAAACACACCGGGTGGTTTGATATTTCCTATTCTGGTTTGATTATCAATACCCTCATTAACCGAAGGCGTTGTAGAATCAATTAATGAATTGCCAACACCCAAAGTATCAGAATCTGGAAGTGATAAACCATTGACCGGTGTTACAGGATTCCGGTGTGCTATTGGCTGTGGTGTAGGAACAGATTCCACAGGATGATTGACATTTACCTCAATTTGTTTATGTGTTATTGGTGTAATTTTAGGCGGAATATATTTGTTTCGTTTTAAGGGTCGTAAAGCACGTTGGGAACGCACCTCAGAGATTTCAAGGTATGTTATATCGGTGATTGAACGAGGTTCGCTTTGATGTAGACCGATGACGAAAAAAACCAAAACGACATGAATGCCTATTGAAAGAATGAGGGCATTGGAGAGTGATTTACTAACTTTGGATTTCATTTCGTACATCCTGAAATTCAGAGTCGCAAGTAAATATAGGTGTTGCAGGATAAGTATAAGGTTGCTGATATCTGCATAGACGTTCAATCGTATAAATGCGTTTTGATAGTCTAATTATCACATTAACGTTGCGAAATATCAAGTAAAAGTGGCATCTACCCAGAACCATTCAATTTTCCAAATCTTTTTATTATTCTCAACAACTATTGCAGGTTGGGTTGAGGAACGAAACTCATAAATACCAATTTAAGTTCTTCGTAGGTTGGAACGAGCGTAGTGATCTCCGACCTAAGGTATACAAATGTCTCTGGTTCGTGTAAATGAGGTTGTTATTTTTCAAGTCTATTGTTATAATAATGTTAAATTCGAATCAGCAAAGGAGACCTATATGAAAGATTTTGCGTTTACAGGGGGAAGACCGGATCCTTATACTTTCCCCACCGAGGCGTTGATTGAGGCAAGTGCCAAGGCACTTCGCAAATTAGGAGGGCAACTGGTCAATTATCCGGGAGAGTCTGGCTACAAAGGGTTACGCGAGTTGGCATCAATGCGTTTTGAGCGTAGGGAAGGTGTGCCACTACCAGTGGATAACACCTCAATTACATCCGGCTCAATGCAAGCACTTGAATTGGTCTTGGGAACGTTTATTAAACCGGGTGATACAGTATTGACAGAGGAATATACCTACAGTGGCACGCTCGGAATTATGCGGCACCTCAAAGCAAATATTGTCGGTATCCCAATGGATTATATTGATGGAATGGATACAGACGCGCTGGAGGAGAAGTTAAAGGAACTTAAACGACAAAATGTCACACCTTCTCTCATCTACACCACTTCCAACCATCAAAACCCAACCGGTGCCATCTTGTCACTTGAACGACGGCACCGTATGCTCGAACTTGCTGAGGAATACGACACGCTTATCGTTGAAGATGACTGTTACGGAGATATTGATTTTGTGCCGAATCCGACACCTGCGTCCCTTTTCAAGTTAGACACATCAAATCGGGTAATTTTTATCGCAACATTTTCAAAGATATTGGGTGCAGGTGTGAGACAAGGTTACTTTGTTGCTAACCAACCATATTATGGGATGATTCATCACAACCGATGGGATGGTGGTACGAGTGCACTTGCGAGTGCTATCGTTGCAGAATTTTTCACGGAACATCTTGATGCCCATCTGGAAAAAACGAACGCTGCTGTGGGTGCTAAATGCAAGGCGGTAGTGGACACACTTGATGAGCATGTCAGTGATCTCTGTACGTGGACGAGACCACGCGGTGGACTATTCCTCTGGATTGACCTACCTGAAACAACCGATATGAAAAAGTTAAATGAGTTAGCATCGGCAAAAGGTATTGGCTATAGTAGCGGTAGTGCATTCCACTATGCTGGTGACCCTGTGAAAGCGATTCGCTTGGCGTACGCGTACTGTCATGTAGATGATGTTCCAGAAGGGATCACCTATCTTGCAGAAGCGATTCGTAGTGCTCAGATAGCATCCGTTGATGTGGCAGCAGATTAACGTCAACCTTATTTCATAGACAGCTCAGAGCCATTCAGTTTTCCAAATCTTTTTGATTTCAATTTTAATTCTTATTTTGATAGGAGCGACCTCCTGGTCGCTATTTTTCAACAAATTCCTATGAATTAGCGAAAACTGAATGACTCTAATAGACAGCGTTATAGTAAAACTGACAAATCGTCTTGGAGGTATATATTGCGTAATATCATTCTTTTTTCATTAGATACACTCCGTGCGTCAAGTATGAGTTGTTATGGAAATTCCCACCTAACGACACCACATCTTGATGCTGTTGTAGAAGATGCTACTCTGTTTGAAAGTTGTATCAGTCCCCATATTCCTACTCACCCAGCACATACAACGATGTTTACCGGGAAAGATGTCCTGACACACCAAATTATAACACAAGGTGGTCAATTAAACCTTGATGAGAATATCAAAACATTTCCAGAATTGCTTAGCGAATCAGGTTATTTTACGGTGGCAGCCGATAATTTAGGACGATGGTTTCAGCGCGGTTTTCCAGATAATCAATACCGTGGTTATAGCTGGGAAAGTCGTTATCAAAATGCTCGTAAGGCAGAAGCAGTAAATCAGACAGCGATAGAACTGTTGGAACTTGCCCAATCGCAAGATAAGCCGTGGTTTGCATTTCTACATTATTGGGATCCACATACACCATACCTGCCCCCACTTCCGTTTGAGCGGATGTTTTATAGTGGTGATGAATGTGATCCGAATAATCGGAGCATGGATGATGTTTATGCTTGTGAACCGTTCACAGACTATTTTCGTCAGTGGATGTGTAAGCCAGATCCGGATGACTCAGACAATATTGAGAAAAAAAGGCTATGGACAGACCGTAGATATGTGAACTCGCAATATGATGCTTCCATTGCTTATATGGATGCCTCCTTAGCACAACTATTTCAATATCTGCGCGACTGCAAACTCATGGATGAAACGCTTTTGGTTATTACGGCTGATCATGGTGAGGAACTTGATGAACATGAACTTTGGTATGACCATCACGGGTTGTATCAAACAAATTGCCATATACCGTTGATCCTACACTGTCCAAATATTGTACCAAAAGGGCAACGGCTTGAAGGGATTGTAACGTTGAAGGACATTGCCCCAACGATTCTGGATTATGCATCACACACCTCACTGGCTGACCGTGAAAAGATAGAGGGAACAAGTCTCCGCACGTTGGTTGAAAATGGTTCTAATGACGGTTCGTGTGATGCGATCTATTTGACCGAATGCGGATGGATGAAAAAGCGTGGTTGGCAGACACGCAAGTGGAAACTAATTGTCGAGACAGGTGGCACACCAGATGTTTACAATAAACCCGATATTGAACTCTATGATCTTGAAGATGACCCGGATGAGATATACAATTTAGCTGAGGAAGCGAAAGATATCGTTGCACAACTAAAAAATGATATGGATGAATTTTTGAAACGACGATTGGCTGAAACAGGGTTACCAGACCCAACAGTTGAACAGGAAATTACGATGCGGCGGATTGGAGATAAGACAAAAGCGGTCCCGTTGTCATAATATCCTGTTATCATCTAATAATAGATGGCTATTACAATCAATAATCAAGAAACGAGACTACAGAACATTTCTAAGAAACAATGAAATCAACACTTTTCAAGTAAAAGTTATATGATGAACCGAGTTACTACAAACTCACTATAATCTAATAACTATATTACATCTATAGATAAAGGAGTATAATGATGAATTATAGAAACCGAACTTTAGGTGCATTGACAGTGAAAATATATATAGTTATACTTTTTATTGCAATTGGAGCATTTTTGTATGGTTGTGCTGCATTGCAAGAAGCAGGAGAGAAGAGACAGAAACGACTTGATGAAAGGCGTGATCCAAAACATCTCATGCTTACTGCGTCAAAAGGAAATATTGATATTGATGCGAACCCACTTGAAGGCAAACCTCATGGTGAAAGTGAGCACTATACATTGACATTCGCGGAAGATTTGCTGGCTAAGGACGACTTTGATGAGGAAAAAGAACGCGAAACGTTTACCGGTAGTGCACTTAGCTACATGGAAAGTCTATACGATGAATTGCATAATATTTACGGTTTTAAACCGACACATAAAATTCACGTAACCTTATATGACCTCTATAGAGGTACAAACCGTTTGGCGGTTACTGGAACTCAGTATAAATACGGGAACAATATCAAGACTGTTACTGGCATTACCATGCATTTTCCTATGAGAATGTACGATAAGGTTGAAGTGCGTGTACATGAATTAACGCATGCATTTACCAATATCTATTTCTTACCTACATGGTTTAACGAAGGTGTCGCTGTGCTGATGCAGATGGAGTATGCGAAAGGAAGCGGACACCCTAAATTTGAAAGTCTTGAACGTAGTTTGAAGCTTGATTTGAACGGTATAAATGAATTAGAAAATTGGGGTGGACATATAGAATCTACGCCATTGACACATTGGCGGTATAGTTACGCTTATACCGTTGTGTCTGAACTTCGAAAAAGGTTTGGAAAGGATCTTTACATCAAAGTTTTTGAATTGATGGAGGCTGACCAACTACATCAAAAATTGGCTGGGAAAATGCCTACCAGTTTTATTGTCTACTATGTTAGTCAAGCAGCAGGGGTTGACTTGGTACCGTTTTTTCAGAACTTAAAATTTAATGTACGCAAAATAGATAAAAAAGATATTTTGCTATATATTCAACAACAAAATAAACAACCGCATATTCACAATTGATAGATACAGAACTGCGTGGCACTTTACGGAATTATTTGTTAAGTGCCACGCAGATTGCCGAGATATAATATACAGTTATGCTGATTCCTCACGATAATGAATTGAATGCAGTCAAATAGAGTACTAAAATTCTTTGACAGATATGTCGGTATTCCGATCTGCATATTGTTGTCCATAATCAAAAACTTTAGATCCTTTTTAGATAGGGAAGTTGAAGCACAAAACCGAGAGTTTCAGTATCAAAGATCAAGCAAGTCCTCCACAGGTGTACCGAATAAGATATTATTTATCCAACTCTCGGCATTGGGTGATACGATATTAGCCGTTCCTACCATACGTGCCATACGTCTTCGCTTACCGAATGCCGAGCTTTCGTTTTTAGCCTCACCTACAAATCTCTCATATTTGGAACGGTGTCCCTACATTGACCAAAAGATTCCGTTCCACTATCCACTTTATCAGTTAATTCAAATGCTTCGTCGTGAACGTTTTGACTGGGTGATTGATCTGGAACATTGGTCTCGTTTTAGTGCACTTCTCGCTTATACTACTGGTGCCTCTCGCCTTATTGGATTCAGTGCTGCACATCAATATCGGCACTATCTGTTTAACGATATTGTTCCGCATACCCCAGGCAAACATGAAGTGCTTAATTTTCTTAGCGTTGCACATGAATTAGGTTGTAATACCGATGATTTGAAACTTGATGTTTGGATTGGTGAAACAGAAGAGGAGTGGTGTCGGAACCTGTTAGCACAAAAACATGTGCATCCATCTGACCTTCTGATTGTGCTACATCCTGAAGCAGGTAGACGCGGAGAGCCGCGTCGTAGGTGGCTTCTTGAGAAATATGTTGTGTTAGCGGATACATTATCCGAGCAATACAATGCGCGAATCGTTCTGACAGGTGCGCCGAATGAGGTTGCAGTATCTGAGTGGATTGCTGAACGGACGAAGTGTGAGACAGTTTGTCTTGCTGGTCAAACACAGGTGAATCAACTTGCTGCTTTGTTTGCTATGGCAGATTTGGTTGTTAGTGGGAATTGTGGACCGATGCATCTTGCTGCAGCTGCAGGAACACCCGTAGTCGCTATCCACGGACCGACGAATTCGAAACAGTGGGGTCCTTGGACAAATAGGTCAATATGTCTTGAGTCAAATTTACCGTGTAGTCCGTGTCTCAATTTGGGATTTGAATATGCTTGTCAAGCTTTACCGGATGGCACATCCCCTTGTATGCATACCATAGGTGTGGAGGATGTATTAAGGGCATGTGATTTGTATTTGGGATAGTTGGTTGCCAAGGATATTGACACATAGGTGTCAACTTAAGAAATTTTGCTGGACATTTCTTGTAGGAGCGACCTTCTGGTCGCGAATAAGGTGATTATATCGCGACCAGGAGGTCGCTCCTACAGAAGAAACCCTATAATAATATGAATAAGGGCGGATTGAATATCCGCCCTTTTCTTTAATGAGATTGTTCTCATAAACCCTATCCACTGGTTGATCCAGTTCACTATTTATGAGATATCCTCTATATTTAGTACATGTCACCGCCTGGAGGCATTGGAGGTGCTGGAGCTTCCTTCTCAGGAATTTCAGCGATAAGCGTCTCAGTGGTAATCATTAATGCTGCAATACTGGCTGCATTCTGCAGAGCGACTCGTACGACCTTTGTCGGATCGGGGATACCGGCTTCAAACATGTCAATGAAGCGTTCTTCGCGTGCGTCGTATCCAATATTTCCGCCATCGTCTTTGACTTTGGCGATAATGACTGAGTCTTCTTTTCCAGCATTTTTGGCGATTTGACGGAGAGGATCTTCAAGCGCACGAGCGACAATAGAGACACCGACCTGTTCGGTAGCATCATCAAGCGTGAGTTCGTTGAGCGTGTTTTGTGCTCTAACGAGTGCGACACCACCACCGACAACAACGCCTTCTTCAACAGCGGCGCGTGTTGCGTGCATAGCGTCTTCAACGCGTGCTTTCTTCTCTTTCATTTCAACTTCAGTTGCTGCGCCGACGTTAATGACAGCGACACCACCAGCGAGTTTTGCAAGACGTTCCTGCAATTTTTCACGGTCATAATCGGAGGTAGTATCTTCTATCTGCCGTCTGATCTGATCAATGCGACCCTGAATAGATTCCGTGCTACCAGCACCTTCAACAACTGTTGTATTATCTTTGTCAATAACAATACGTTTTGCAGAACCGAGATCGTTTGCGGTAACGCTTTCAAGTTTGATACCGAGGTCTTCAGAAATGACACGACCGTTTGTTAGGACAGCGATGTCTTCCAGCATAGCTTTGCGACGATCACCGTATCCTGGTGCTTTGACAGCGGCACAACGGAGTGCTCCGCGTATTTTGTTAACCACGGTAGTTGCGAGAGCTTCACCTTCAACGTCTTCAGCGATAATCAACAGTGGTTTTCCTTGTTGTGCGACCTGTTCAAGAACAGGAACAAGGTCTTTCATAGTGCTGATTTTCTTTTCGTGAATAAGGATCACAGCGTCTTCAAGGACGGCTTCCATCCTGTCGGGATCTGTCACGAAATAAGGTGATAAGTAACCTCTATCAAACTGCATACCTTCAACGACATCAAGATTCGTATCAAGGCTTTTAGCTTCTTCCACAGTGATAACACCATCTTTTCCGACTCTATCCATAGCATCTGCAATGAGGTCACCGATTGCATTATCGTTATTTGCGGAGATAGCAGCGACTTGTGCGATTTCCGTTTTCTCAGATACCTCTTTGCTGAGTCCTTGAATAGCATTAACTACTGTGCCAACGGCTTTTTCAATACCGCGTTTGAGAGCCATTGGATTGTGTCCAGCGGCGACGTTTTTCAAACCTTCGCGGTAAATAGACTGTGCCAAAATGGTAGCAGTTGTTGTTCCATCACCAGCGACATCACTGGTTTTGGATGCGACTTCTTTGACCATCTGAGCACCCATATTTTCGTAGGCATCTTCCAATTCAATTTCTTTAGCGACCGTCACACCATCTTTTGTGATAGTAGGAGCCCCGAATTTCTTATCAAGAACAACGTTGCGTCCCTTTGGACCTAATGTGACTTTGACTGCTTCTGCTAACTTGTCAACGCCTTGTTTAATAGAATTCCGTGCTTCTTCATCAAACGCTAACTGTTTTGCTGCCATGTGTATAACTCCTTCACTTATTTAGTTAACCTTGGCTAAGATATCATCTTCGCGCAAGATGAGAAATTCAATATTATCGTATGTAACTTCGGTACCGCCGTATTTTGCGAACAAGACCTTATCACCGGCTTCAACATCAACAGCCTGCCGTTCGCCACTATCAAGTATTCGACCTTTACCGACTGCAACAACTTCGCCTTCTTGAGGCTTTTCTTTAGCAGTGTCAGGAATGATGATTCCGCCACTGGTTTTCTGTTCATCCTCTTCGGAACGTCTCACGAGGATACGATCGCCAAGGGGTACAAGTGCCATATTTACTATTTCCTCCTAATGAGTAATTTACGTATATCGGGTTTTGTTTGGCTTTATAAAACCCGAGATTAGGTAGTTTAAATACAATACAATCATAATATATAGCAAGATATGTGCCAATTCAAAGAATACAGACGTACTCTCAGTTAACGGGGTTTGGTAGTATTTTCAACCTGTAAAAACTATGACAATTTGTCCCACTTTTTGATACGTACAAAATAAATGTGCCAAATTGGCACATTTTGGAACTGGCAGATCTTGATAAAGAAATATAACGGTGTTCTGTGGAATTGGTCTGTGGATGTCAGCATTGAATCACTTTACCAGTACGAGCAGATTGGTACGCTGCATCTAAGATAACATTTGCTCTTAGACCATCATCACCACTTGCGAGTGGTGCAATACCTGTCCTTACACATTCTGCGAAATGCTCAAATTGGTGTTGATATAGGTCTTCGAATTGCGATGCGGTGACCTGTTTTTCTCCATCAAAGTATGTGTGTATTTTCCACCCATCGTCGTTTATAACGGTAACGGAACCATTTGTCCCGTAAAGTTCAAGGACGATGTCACACTGTGCAACAGAGAAACTGAGATCCGTGAAACCTTGTGCTCCGTTCTGAAACTGCATAAGGATACCACCCGTTTCTTCTACCTGATAATTATGGATTGCACTATTACAAAATGCCGATACCTCCGTCACTTCACCGATGAGATAACGTAGTAAATCAACACTGTGTGGTCCCAAGTCCATCAGACACCCACCGCCACCTTGGTCAGGTATCGCTCGCCATTCATCAGCAGACAATTGGTATTTTTTCAGGAAAGGCATCCTACCATGGACTATCTTGCCGAGACGACCTTCGTCAACCCATTCCCTTATTTTCTGAAAGCAAGAGTGGAATCGGAATAAGTAACATACTTGAAGGTGTACATCGTTTGCTTTGCATGCAGCGATCATCCGTTCACATTCTTGTGGTGTGAGTGCCATCGGTTTGTCGCAGAGGACATGCAAACCTTGTTCTGCAGCAGCGATGACCTGTTCACAGTGGAGATTAACAGGTGTTGAAATATAGATTGCATCAAGCTCACTGTCGGTGAGTAAGTCGTCAACATTGCTATATGATTTTGTAGCGTTATGTTCCGTTGCGAGTTGTTTGGCACGTGCTGCGTCTCGTGAGAAGAGCGCGTGTAGTTCGGCATTTGTTGCTTTGTGAATAGCAGGCATAGCACGTCGTTGTGCAACGCTACCCGCGCCGAAAACACCCCATTTTAATGTCATAAATTTTACTCCGTTATAGGTTGTCTAAACCATAGTTTACCAGTTTTTCAGGATTGTGAGTGCTACAACGGCAACTCTATTGCATGATCTTACTTGTATTTATACTTGACATACTTCCCCAGCTAAAGCGTGGGGATTCTTAGCTCTTATATTGGCAGCACTTGTTGCTTCCAAACGGCTTTTCCTGCTTCCGTCTCTCGTGCCTCGGTGTGAGGTCTTACTTGGACTCCACAAGCGTTTTTTGTCTCGGTATGCCCTACCGCGACATTTCTTAGGTTGATTGCAGCGTTGACATCTCTATCTATAGAAAGATCACATTGACTGCAATGATACGTTCTTTCTGAAAGCGTTAGGTCTTTCTTTTTATATCCACAACTGCTACAGGTTTTGCTACTCGCATAGAATTGCGATGCTTCTGTGACAGGTATTCCAAGCGTTTCTGCTTTGGTCTTGAGTTTAGAGAGAAACCCGCCTAATCCTGAAT
>JAPOQK010000108.1 GCA_026710795.1 Candidatus Poribacteria bacterium | reverse complement strand
CCGGAACATAATCAGGAACCCCTCGGCACCACTGGTTTTGCTCCCTCGAACCTCAAAGGTGTAATTGTCCCAGTCGTCCTCCCAGAATTCATCAGCGACGACACTCATACAGTTAGGGGAATTTTGGAGTTGATGGTATTCATCGTCCTTGAGTTCCCATTCCCCAAAAAGGGCGACCCATTTCTTTTCAGATTCTTTCGGATCATCGAAATTATCCTCAAAATAGGTCTGCGACATCGCAAGCGCGGCAATGCCGAGCGTAATTATACAAATAGTGATGAACAGGTTACGGCTGTTCATAATAGAATTCTCCTTTTGGTTGTATTTCATGTAGCATAGCCTGTTAGGCTGTGCTTCTCTTGCATTTCATGTAGCATAGGCTGTTAGCCTGTGCATATATAACCGGTTAGTTTGTGATTTTCCCATTCTATCTACTTGCAACCCAGATATTACCCAACGTCTGCAATAAAATACGCAATAAGTAGTTTTGGGATGGGTTAAATTGGATATAACATTTCTTAATCATCGGTGAGTCGCCAACCTATCTTTCTGTCTGACTCACTGCACAAAGGCTCAACGCGCCCTTCGTCCCATAACATGTCAAGAATTAACCTATGTATCCGACCGAGCGAGTGACAGGGCGGAGTACTTCTCATGTATGTGCCCATTTCTTTACCTATATTCGTAGCTTTGATGTACGCATTCCCGTCCGCATCAGTTTCATCCGCATGCCCGCTCTCACGTGCGTTCCTTAGAACATGTATGATTGCGTCCTTCAGCAGTACTATTGCTTCGTCTGTAAGTGATTTTGCGTGATTCATCTGTAACATCTCCTATTACTTACTTTTACGGAATAAATAGTTTCAGGATGGGTTAAATTGGGTTTCACAGTATATTCAAATATCAAGGTGGGTGGGCAAAAGCCCACATATCACGGATCTGATAGGTATGTGGACTTAAATTCTCTTGCGGCTTGGATCACCTCTTCGGGGTTATCTGTTTGCGTACACGACTTCTGAGTTCCGTTTTCGTCTATCTCTATTAGAAAGTGTGTATCTTCAACAGCATGCACAATAAATTGTAGGTTACGGTATTTAACCTGCCAACCCCGCCATGATGAATCGGTTGGATCATAAACTGGTGCTAAACCGGTCATCATTTCTTCAAGTCTACGCCAGAGATCAATAACAACAATGTTCATCGTTTATTCCTTGCTGGTTGGCAGAGCAAAAGTTCCGCGTGGTTAGTTTATTGATTAAATCCTTGAACAGATTTTCTGGCTGGTTCAAGGAGATTAATATCAAAAGAGGCTATTATTTGCTTACATACTCCCTCTAAATGAAGTGATGTTGTTCCTGCCGCAACTGCTAACACAGGTACAGAACAGCATGGGGTATTATCATCAAAATATAGAAGGTAGTAAGAATATCCTATTGAAAATCTTTTGATTTCACCGAATGGAGTTTCCACAACAGCTATGCTTATTACTGCACCAGCATTTCTATGATTATGTATAACACTAACGTCTGGTAGACTTCGGAGTTCTCGTTTGATCCAGCTTTCTATTAAGGTTTTTGTTTGTATGTCCTTACAGTTTATTTCTACAAAAACTTTAAACTGAAAGTGGTTAATACCTTGTGCCTCAATTGGATGTTGCTCCATATAACAGACGCTGAATAGCGTAAGTATACATGCAAGGCAAAAGCCTTTCAAAAACACTGCACGGGATTTCATAGTGAACCCTCCAGTTATTGATAATGTTAAACGAATGATTATCACAGGTTTTGCGTTTTTTTCTTGACACAAATGAAATCGCAATAAGTAGTTTTGGGTTTGGAAATTTATAGATTTGCTGTTGCAAAACGATCAAATTCACCCAAATTACAAACTTGAATCAGGTTGCCTTTTCCTGCCTGAGAACGTAACCACTCGCCTGATACAGATGAATAACCTCCACCATCTAAAACAATAATTGTAGAATAAGAATTTTTATCAATAGAAAGCACCTCAAAAGGATATTTTTCATCAACGCTTCCTGTTTTTGATTGCCATTTACATTGAATGATAAGGCAATCAGCCCATTTTTCTGGGTGGTGTAGAATAATATCCACGCGACGTCTTCTATTGTAAATGGAAGTTCCAACATAGCATTGACGAGCATATATAGGATTTCCTACACGACTCTTTAAATCAAAGAAATGCTTGGGTAGCACTTTACTATACTCAAAGTCATCAAGAACTGATGCAATATGATTTTCCAAACGCTTTCCACTTAGATTTGCTCGTTGTCCGTTACTCATAAGTTGTTATCAATACTTCAGGAATCTGTCCACGTGTTTTTCCATTAGAACTGATATTCCTTTGTGCCGTAATGGAATGGACGTGATAACGATGCCCCTTGTATAACTCCCTAATAAGTTCTGTATCTGAATTAGAAACCATAACCAAAGCCCCTTGTTCTGTCCATGCGTCCACAGCCTCCTTCAAACGCTTTTGATCAGCGTCTCCGAATCCATCAGATTGGTAACCTGAAAAAGTTCCATCGTAAGGAGGATCACAATAGACGAAATCACCTTTCTGGGGTGAAATGGTTTTATCAAATTGCCCAATTTTTATTTTTACCTTTTTCAAAACATCTGAAACATTTCTCAAATTCACTTCATCGCAAATTTTAGGATTCGTGTATTTGCCTTCTGGCACATTGAATTTGCCACTCTTGTTTACTCGATATAATCCGTTATAACAAGTTTTATTGAGATATAAAAAACGAGATGCACGATCTACAGGATTTCCGGGTTCTTCTCCATCCCGAATCTTAAGATAGTAACCGTCTTCCGTGCCATGTTTGGACTCATGTATCAGCAAAGCCTTAATAAGGTTCTCTGTATCATTCGCAACAATATCGTATGCCAGGATCAGTTCTTCATTCAGATCCGCAAGTGTTGCTATCTTTATCAGGTGCTGAAAGGCAAAAAAAACAGCTCCTCCGCCCACAAAAGGTTCATGATACGTTTCAATATTCGGTGGCAGATATCCGCTGATTTTGCCAATAATTGAGCGTTTGCCTCCAGCCCACTTTACGAAAGGCAGGGCTTTGCCTTCTGGTAAAGGTTCACCGAGACCACGCTTATCAGAACTCCTGAAAGCATCTTCTTCGGAAAACAAATCAGTTTGATGAGGCATATTATACACACTCCTTCAAAAACTTCCAAAATATTTCAGTATCGCGATGGTTATACTTGTAGCACACCTCAGCCATATAGAACTGAAAACGAGAAAAAAGCAATTTGGTTTCCACTGTAGGGATGTCTTCAGTCTCCTTATTTATACTGAATCGAAAAAAATAAATAGACACTTTCATCTCCCGGTGGGCGAGATTTCCTAACCTCGCCGGTACAGAGTGTCCAATTAATTCTAAACTTTACTATAATTACCTATATTATATCATGTTTAGTAAATTAAATCAAGAAGGAAATCAATAAATATAAGAGCCAAAGCACTTTTTTCAAGGTTTTACAAATTCAAAATTACTTATTGCGTTTTAGAATGCAGAACGGATGTTAAAAAGTATAGGACCCGTTGAGTAGCAAGGGCTATAGTTAATGGTTAAGCGAGAATTCAGCTGAATTGAGTAAGACCCAATAGAGGTCTTCGTAAGCCAAATTCTTGTTTCGGTAAAGACTACGCTCTAAATAGCGTCTGAAGTAGGTTTTTTCTTTAGCCGTTGGCAACCGAGACAGGACATTGAGATAGATATACTCCATCCGTTCCATCGGTTCGCGCCATTTTCCTAATACGTAATTCACAAAACTCCCGTATTCTTCATGGCGCGTGCTATCATTCACCATATTCCCATTAATCATCATGAGTGCTTGCGGGATGGTCCCATTGAATGCCTCAAT
>JAPOQK010000106.1 GCA_026710795.1 Candidatus Poribacteria bacterium | reverse complement strand
GTCGTAAAACCCGTTAGTTTTTGGAACTTACCCGGATCATCCTTGATTTCATCATATTTGTTCATGAGTTAATCTCCAAAGCATAATTTTCTTTATTATGCCAGAAATCAACTGTAATTTAAATTTATATAATGTCTAATAAATTACCAACAGCCAGGTATTATAAATATGACGACCTTCAGTGAAGGACAGAACTATGTCAAGTAGACCGAGGTTAGTTGTTGAAGTCTTTGAACACGTCAATTATCAAGGACGTAAAATAACGCTCATAGACTCCGAAACAAATACTAGTGAAATTGGTGTCCAAGATATTATATCTTCAATTAAGATATATAAGGGACCAAGTTTCAACGCGTCTCCAAATTACAAAGCAATTTTTCATGAACATACTAATTTTCAAGGTAGACGTTTAGTATTAGCACCAGGTTTTTATCCGAACATTCATGAGATACCCTACAACTTCGGTGATGCAATATCATCAATCAGTTTTAGTCCAGCAGCGCATCCAACGCCACCGGAATATGGATCAGTTCCTATCATTATTGAGGTATTCCGAGATATGGATTTCAGCGGTCAACGAAGTGTTATACTTCGTGATGTTAGTTCCATGTTTGAAATCGGCATGAATGATGTGATTTCCTCTATTCGTATTCAACGCGGACCAAATTTCCCATTTAGTGGGTGTCATATCATTTTCTATGAACATGTTAACTTTGAAGGACGTAGGATAAATATTAACCTTGGTTCACGCGAATTCCAACGTTCTATTCGAAATCTTCGTGCCTTAGCACATTCACAATCGTTTTCAGATATAATCTCTTCTATAAAAATTGTACCTTTAGGTGTTTTCCGAGTGTTAATTGTTATTGGTGACAATTTATCAGGTGAACCAGCAGTTTTGGAATCTCTTACAATCCTTGAAGGTTTAGAATTTCAATATACAACAGTAAAAATAAACGATAATCCGGACAATAGAGGGGACCCAAATAATGCGATAAAACTTTCCAGCATAGTCCTTTCTAACTTTGATATAATTTGGTTCACTTGGAATGGTCCTGGACATGATGGAGAGTACTTCGTTGAAGATGCTGATGAAGCAATCAAAGATTTCGTAAGAAAAGGTGGCATTGTATGGGCATCCGCTATGGACAATAACATTGTTCCTGCAGACGGAGTTCATAATCCTGAACCTGTATGGCGTGGTGATTGGATGCCTGTTGATCGACATCCAATTACTATAACCAATTCAAACGATTCTAACGTTAATATTACAGAAGATGGACAAAGGACAGGAATGTTTACGTGGCCCCACAAAATTGATGTTGACAATTTAGTAACTGACGACCATTGGGTTACGAATGACCCAAGTTACCGTAAGTTAGCTGTCAGAGAAGATAATGGAGATGCTGTCAGTATTTTGTTACCATGGGGAGAGGGGTACTACGTCGGTTTTGCGATAGATACGAGGGATGCTCACCGGACTGCTGTCGCTAGACCACTTATGGAAAATATTCTATGTTATTTAGCTAACCTTGCATGGCAAACCTCCCCACGCCAACCCTTGAAGGGGCGGCATAGCAGAATAAACTTAAACAATGAAATTATCTTCCAATAGAAACGCTTTAACAGTGATGTATTACCATAGGAGAAATTAATGCGTCTCATTCTTGCTGTTATCTTTTTAATTATTGTTGTTAGTGTCATTGGCTATTTTGCATATAATCAGTGGATTAGCGATGATAACCAAACTAATGTCCTTAGGTGGATGGGTGTAATATCTGTTGTTTTCTTTGCCGGTTTAGCAGCTTTTGTGGGTTCTGTTATCAGATATAGAATACCAAAAGCAGATATCGCTTTAGTTCGAACAGGTGGTGCAAAAGAAAAGATACGGATTACCAGTGGTCTATGGGTAAACACAATTATCCATGAAATAAAAGAGATCTCTCTCAATACAATGCGTATTGAAGTGCTTCGAGAACAATCTGATTCCTTAATTACAAACGACTTTAACCGGGCAGATGTTGAAGTCGTCTTTTACCTTAAGGTATATCCAGATGAAGATGAAATTTTGACTGCTGCACAAGCACTCGGTGATAAATCTATGACACCAGAAACTATCCGTGAATTAATTGAACCTATGTTGGATGGTGCATTAAGAAGTGTCGCTGCAGAGAGTGAAATTCAAGACCTACTTCAGAAACGCACAGAATTTGCTGATAATGTTGAAGATGCCTGTGGTGATAACCTGAAACTCCAAAATGGATTAACTCTTGATACTGTTTCTATTATACGAGTTGATCAAACACCGATCGGAACATTAGACGAAACTAACCGTTTTGATGCTGTCGGTATACGTGCCATCACAGAAATTACCGCTGAGGCAGAACGTGAAAAAGAACGTATTGAACAAGAAAAAGAAGTTGCCATTGTTACTATACATGCTACTGCGGATCTTGAAAAATTTGAACAGGAACAGATAAGGGCATGGGGTGAGTCGGATCAACAGAAAAACATCGCTATCTATGCTGCCGACCGTGAAGCGGAAACAATCAAATTCCAATATGAGATGGATCAGAGTGTTCAAGAACGTGAATACGAAATGAAACTTGAAGTTGAACGCGCACGTGTTGCACAGGAAGAAGGTGTGCAATTGCGTGAAGTTGAACAAGAGTTGACTGTCCAGACCGCTAAATTCGCTCAAGAACAACAGGTACAAGAACGTGAAATTGAAAAGAATCTCGTTGTGGAAACCGCACAAATCGAACAGAACAAAGTTGTACAACTTGCTGAAATACAACAATTCCTCACTGTTCAAATGGAGAAAATAGAACAGGAACAAACAATTGCTGTTCGCGAAATTGAAAAAGAACTCTTCGTTGAAAAAGCACGTATCACACAAGAAGAGGGTGTACAGTTACGTGATATTGAACGAGATCTTACAGTCCAGACTGCTAAGTTAGCACAAGAGCAACAGGTACAACAGCGCGAGATTGAGAAAAACCTTGTTGTAGAAACTGCTCAAATTGACCAGAACCGACAGGTTGAACTGACTGAGATCGCAAAGATTTTACAGGTTGAACTAAGTAAGATTGAACAAGAACAACAGGTACAAGTACGTGAGTTTGAAAAAGAACTCTTCGTTGAAAAAGCACGTATCACACAACAAGAAGGTGTTGAGTTGCGAGATGTCGAGCGAGATTTGACCGTGCTAACAGCGAAGTTCGCACAAGAACAACAGGTACAACAGCGCGAGATTGAGAAAAACCTTGTTGTAGAAACTGCTCAAATTGACCAGAACAAGCATGTTGAACTCACCGAAATAGCGAAGATGTTAACAGTAGAACAATCACGCATCAACCAAGAACTGCGTGTTGCACTCACTGATGAAGACAGGAAGATTGAAGTAGCAACCAAACAGCAGGTTACCGCACTTGCAGAGAAAGAGATGCTGGTTGCGGAAGCAGAACGTATTGGTGCGGAAGTTAATGTAACTGCTACTGAACAGACGAAAGAAGCTGAATGGCAACGTGATGTAGCTATCATCGGTGCAGAAGCGCAAGCACAACCGATTGAACGTCTTGCAGATGCAGTACTATCGGAGGCACGTGCTAAGGCACAAGGTGAAATGGCAGAATATGAAGCTCGTAATGTTGCTGAACAACGTGTACTTGTTCAAGAGGCAATACTTGAACTTATTGATGAAGCACCAGATATTGTTGAACAACTCATGCGTCCTGCGGAGAAAATTGATAGCATCAAGATTCTGGATATGGGGAATAATGATGGAAAAGGTGGCATCAACCGAAGTAGCATGGGACGACTTGCAAACGCGTTACTCGACACAGGGGCAATCTCACCTATGCTTAAGGAACTCTTTAACTTTGCAGATGTAGATGCCGAACAAGTTACAGACAAAATCGCAGAATACCTTGCTGACCTTGTTAACCGACCGAATTAACTATTATGAGTAGTTGAGTCTGCCTAAGACGTTGTTTGTTACGCTGCAAAACATACCAACAGAGTACGGAAAGCAACCGTAAATACAGATATGCAACGAAAGCCACTAAGCCATGCGCTATCAGAGACTACCTTCCAAGAAGAAACGAATCAGAACACAAAGGTGTCGCACATGCAGTTCCAATAATGGGAAACGGGCATGTCCTGCACTTAGCAATATGATTATTTGTCCAGAATGCTGTAGTGCTAAACGGGCAAAAATCCCTGGATGCGACAACGGATGCAAATATTTTAGTCCGCTCATCGTTCGAAGCCGTAGAGGCAACCCACCTGAATTTCCCATTCACTATTGCCTTGTCAGTCGTTCACGAGATACAGGTATGTTGATTGTTGTCGGGACTCGTAAACGACCTGATGGTAATCTAAAAGCAATGTTTTTGCTAATTGATCTCTGGAAAAAAGGTGTCAGAGATTGTTTCTACGATGCAAACATGTCGGAAAAGCAATTTGAACGGGCATGTCAACGGTTTGGAAATAGTTATACTGAACCGGAACACGCAATACCAGAAGAAGAAAAAGAGCAAGACGAGAAAGAACGCGAATCTGAAAAGAAAGACGAAAGGCAAGACTTTATACGCATCCCAAGAAATACTCTTATCATTGAGGCAGAAACAGCGATGCATTTTGACGATGGAGTAAATATTGTAGAAGACGAGGGAGCATCCAACAGAAGGGCTATTGATAGCGCAAGAAATGCTCGTGCTATCTATGAAGTCTATATACCAAAAAGAGGAAAATGGTATGTGTGGATTCGGACATTCTATAAGTCGGGGAGTCAAGACTCATATTGGGTTGGTATTGAAGATGTTGAACCGTACCCCTGGGATGAAAAAGGAGGACCGAATGCAATCAAAATATGGTCTGTTCGGGGTGAAAATAACTGGAACCGTTGGTTGTGGGATACTTCAACACACCCTCAAGGTAAGTCAGTCCCTGGCTACTTTCGAGTCAAACGACCAGGATATTACCGTGTATGGTCAAAAGGTAGAGAACCGGGGACACGGTTAGACCAAATATTGCTTACACGTTCCCGGCGATACAATCCAGAAACTGCATCTGAAGGCAAACCAATTCCTACACTTACACAACCACATCCTTATGAACCAGCTACCTTTGAAGAATGCAAAAAATTAATTAGCCATGCTGTTGAGATATCAAAGGCAGTTGAAACCGAATTTCCGTGGGAATTCAAATACTGGCTTAACGATATCTGGGGTGACATCAGAGAATTTCCTAAACATGAAGGGTCACTCTATAAATGTCAAAAATGTGAAGAAGAACTTCCAGACCAAGCAGTTGATCTCATCAAACAACATGCACATTCTGACGACATCCAGTTTTACATCTTATGCAGAAAATGTGGTGGTGAATTTGATTAGAACATATTTTACTGTTGGGTTGATATGTATAGGGTGTCTTCTATCGTTGGCTGCACTTAGTCTCGCCGCTCCTCCTAATCCTTACCTTTATTTCGATATTGATCCTAACACAGGTCAAATGACCCCAAAAAAATCTCCAGGACAAAGTTCTGAACTCGGTCTATCAAACTATCTTCAAGCACTGGATGGATGTTGTAATGCAAGGGAACTCAGTGTTTTACAACCTGATGGAATTGAATATGTGCTTGCACTCAAAATTGATTTCAGTGATCAACCGGGTAAAAGAAGTAGTGCGGAGTTTAATGAATATCTATTTGCAGATGAAGGTGTGTCCTTAAAAACCTATTTCCGTGAAAATTCTTACGGACAGATGGATGTGCAACCAGGACCCGTTGGTGGTGTTCTACCAGAAGGTAACGAATGGATACGCGCTCAGAAACCGATGCGCTATTACGGTGAAGGACAGATTATAGTATCACGATATCAGGAACTCATTAGGGAGGCGTGTCGTGCTGTGGATACGACTGTAGATTTTTCAAAATACGACCGCGATAAAGATGGTATTGTTGACCATCTATTTATTATACATGCTGGTAATGACGAAGCTTCTAGCAAGGAAATTAATGAAGTCGATCCAGAATACGATATTTGGTCTATCTTAACACCAAATGTCAACATAATCCTTGATGGGGTGAGAGTTGATACAGCTATTGTTGTTGCTGAAGAACCTGACTTTGATAAGCCACATTTAGGTATATATTTCCACGAATTCTTCCACGACTTTGGAGCCCCAGATGTCTATGGGACAAACTTCACAGATGCACGTGACCATAAATGGGGATTAATGGGGGCATTCGGTCCGTATCAGGGACCAACAAATATAACTATAGGTAACGGTTTAGAACCAAGTCATATCATTGGTTATTTGAAATGGGATTTTGATGCGCGTCCGGAAAACGGACGCATTGGTTGGATTGAACCTGTTAACATCACGAAATCTGGTCAGATTACTGTTCCGAGCTTTGAACTGCCACCGAAAACTGACAAACTCTTCAAAATAGATATTCCGTTAACTCGACAAGCATTTACTACCTTTGGTAGTGATTCCGAATTACCTACCGAAGTGATTAATAGAGAATTTTTCCTTATTGAGAACCGATATAAAAACTCAGGTGCACTCTATGACAGATATCTTCCAGAATCAGGTATTCTCATCTGGCATATTGATGAAACACAGGTCAGACGTTCAGGTAGTTTTGATGCAGCTTACCAGATTTGGCTTGAAGACCCGAATGATCCTGAACACATCGGTATCCATCCTGACGATCATGGATTTATTGACATTAATACTGTTACTGAAGGTGCAGCCTATTCCGCGAATGATGACCAAACTGCATTCACACCCGGAACTCTGCCGAACAGTAGTGCAAGTAATGGAACACCGTCAGGTATTTCTATTACCAATATAAGTGCCGAAGGTCTGAGAATGCAGATGTTAGTCTCCTTTGGAGATACCTATGAACCAAACAATACCATTGAAACAGCATTCCCAATTTTTTACAATCAACCTTACTACTCCTTCCTATATGATGCTTCTGACATCCAAGATTATTATCGATTTGAAGCTGTTGCTGGCAAAACGATACGCGCTACACTGTCGGATTTTCCAGAGACCATGAATTATAGATTGCATCTTCTAACTGAAACAGGTGAGATGTTATCATCGGGTGAAAAAGCTGCAGATGTGATAGGATACCAAATCCAATATCAACCCGCTACAAGACAGACATTGTATCTCATGGTGACTTCAGATAATGTATTCAGCAGTGTAGAGTCCTACAAATTATTAGTGGAACAACTTGATCCTGAACCATTCGCAAAAATACATACACGTGTTTATCCAAATCCTATGCGTCTAACATCAACTGAAATGACTATTACCTACCAACTCCCTGCGTCTCAATCAGCGGATAGCGTTTCACTTGATATTTTCACGATTCATGGTGAAAAGGTTTATAGCAAAACATATCAAGATGTTTTGGCATCTGGTAAATTTCAATGGGACGGCAAAAACCTAAATGGCACACCACTTGCATCAGGTATCTATATCTACTACATCGCAGCAAAACAATCAGATTTAGTAGTACATGAAATTGGCAATATAGGCATTCTCAGATAATCTCTTCATTAAGTCTAATTCTTAAATATATCTTGTTGACGAAATTTTGTAGGTATGGTATGTTAAGTATATCTATATCTACTAACATCTAAACTACGTTGCTATTGAGAAATGGTAGACAAGGAGGCAATTTTATTTATGAATTGGTTTACGAAGCAAATTAAAGCTTGCGAGTATGTGGAAAGGAATCCACACCGTAGCATACAATCTAAAGGACTACGAATGAAATACATACAATTGAATATTGGGATGCTTTTTCTGTTAGGATTGAGTGTTTTAGGCTGTGGTCAGTCTTTACAAAGTTTGTCTCCGATACAACCTGTGAAAAATATCGTTGACGCACAAATGGAATTAGACACCAATCCTTCTGCAGAGGTGGTAGTACCTGCTATTCCTGCTTCCCCACTGGCAAATCCAATAATAGAAAAGCATGGACTTCAAACTGTGGGTTTTCGTTTAGTTGAGAAGAAAGACGCAAATGCAAAAGCCTTAACCTATGTATTCGCTTCTCCAGAATATGCATATACTGTTGAAGATTGGAATAACTTCTTGAAAGATTGGATTGAGGTGCAACCTCAAATAGAGCTACCTACTGCAGACGAAGATAGGAAAGAAGTTGATGTCGTATTCTTAGCTGACTTACCAAAAACTTTTGATATACAGGCAAGACAACCTTTCCTCACAAAAACAATAGATGGCATAACCGTCTCCATCTGTTATTGGCGAAGAACTGATTTGGACCGGAAGTATAATCGGGGTAATGCATTTTCTCCATTTTACGAAACTGAAGCCCTACGACAAGGTGATAAAACTGATGTGTATTATGTGAAAATAACGAATAATCGTAATGAACACATCATTTTTAATGTCAAGAAGTGTGAAGTGACTGATCAAGGTGATAACTTCTATCCAAGTTTGGATTATGATGATCTGGTGGAACGTTTTACTTATATGTCACGTGCTTCAGGGTTATATGTAACAAACGGTTTGGCAAAAGCACGGGAGATTCTTTTAGAAAAACGTATGCCAATAGTTGAAAGGCATGTAGGTGCTCATCGCATTGGGGTTAAACCTGGTGAATCTGCAGAAGGTTTTGTTCCTTTCAGACAAGTAAAACTCAATGCCCTTGAACTTAGTGTGGTTCTTCGAATTGAAAAAGCTCCTCCACCTGGCGGAGCACAACGATATCAAACAATTGAGTTTCAATTTCCATTTACTCACAGCAGAGGGATTCGAGTTGCACAACCTTCACCGCAACGTTATTAAATAGTAATGTAATTCGCGTATAACAGGATTCAGGTATATATGACGTGCGTGTTATCATTACTAAATCTACCTTATAGTTTTGCTGGTGTGTGTAGAGTAATCTTTGTCATCAGTTAACTATTATAGGATGTGGTCTCTGAGGAATGTCAAAGACATACCCCCGAGACCACACCTTGTAATAAGTAACAGACCTACTTTACACTATACAATATCCATGTTATAAAATGGGTGGATTTGGAACGGTTTACAAATCAACTATATACATTATCATGCAACAATCTCACAAGGAGGTAATGATTCTAAAAAGAGTTTTCCATAACTACGTGTCTTGATACGCGAATCCAGAATAACAACTATTCCATTATCAGTTTGTGTCCGAATAAGCCTTCCGAATCCCTGTTTTAGTCGCAAAATTGCTTCGGGTAAACTGAAGTCCATAAATTCATTTCCACCTTGTTCTTTAATCTGTTTAACGCGTGCCTCCATAATAGGATGTGTTGGCACTTCAAACGGCAATTTAGTTATCACAACATTACTCAATGCTTCCCCTCTAACATCAACCCCTTCCCAGAAACTGGAAGTGCCAAACAGAACTGAATTCGTATCCTCTCTAAATGCACGTAGCATATCTGTTCTTGAAATACCATCACCCTGTTTGTACACCTCAATACCGATTTCAGCAAGATAGGGTTCGACTTCGTCATAGACTTCATCCATCATCTTATAACTGGTAAATAAGACAAATGCTTTTCCGTGTGTCATTTCAATATAGTGTTTGATTTCACGAATAGCAGCAGGGATAAACTCGATACTATTCGGATCTGGCATTTCATTTGGTATATGAATTTTTACCTGTTCTTTAAAGTTAAATGGAGAGTGCACAAGCAGTTCCCTACACATATCAAGTCCAATGCGTTTTTTATAATAGTCAAAGTTCTGGTTTGTAGCGAGTGTTGCACTTGTCATCACTACACATTCTTTTACATCAAAAAGGTTTTCTCTTAACATCTCACTGATATTTACAGGTGTAGCGTTTAGATGAATCCTTGGTATTCGTCCCCAAGATGAGGATTCCGCCCAATAGATATAGTCAGGATCTGACTGCCGTATCATCAGGTCTAATTCATCTCTAAGTCGTCTGCATTGGTTATAGTATGAAGACAATTCCTGTTCATCGTCATCCGTATCAGCATTTTCACGAAGCTCCTTGAGTGTATTTTCAATATTCAACAAAGGAGTATCCAAAGTATTACCTTCAACAAAGACTTTGTCTATATTATCTTCATCGATACGTTGAGTCTTTGAATAACTATCTGAATCAGCGAAGTAATCTTCTACTACCCTAAAAAACTGGTTGGCATTTTCACGTGCATGAACCACTTCACCGATTAGATTTTCAGAATCGAAACGGGCTGTTATGCCAGCATCATTTCTTTCGTTATGAAGAGCATCTAATAGCCATTTGACTCTGGTGCTGCTGATTTCAAGGCTGGTATGATGAGTCGCAGTTGCTTCCAGATGATGTGCTTCGTCAATAACAAGGTAGTCATACTCAGGTAGAATACCGATTGAAGGATCCTTTTGTCTGAGTGTGAGGTCACTGAAAAGTAGATGGTGGTTTACTATGAGTATGTCTGCCTGGTGCATCTCGTTCCGTGCCTTGAAATAGAAACATACATCGTAAGTAGGACATTTGCGTCTAAGGCAATTATCACGGTCAGATGCCACTTTATCCCAGATTAGGTTATTGGGTTCCATCGGCAAATCTGCGCGACTTCCATCCTCTGTAGTTTCCGTCCACTCAACAATTTGCTTTACTTGATCTACTTCTTCTAAAGAGTCAAATAATCCATATTCATAAGTGAGTAGACTTTCTAAGCGTCTGCGTGAGAGGTAGTTACGTCGTCCTTTTGCAAGGACTGCCTTAAAATCTCTTGGAAGCACTTGATGCAAAAAGGGGATATCTTTGGTGACAAGTTGCTCCTGCAAACTAATAGTATTCGTGGAAATAACTACAGTTTGCTCATTTTTGACCGCATGCGAGATAACTGGGATAAGATATGCGAAGCTTTTACCAACTCCAGTTCCTGCTTCAACAACCAGATGTTCTGATGCAGCGAATGCGCGAGCGACCGCGTTCGCCATTAGAAGTTGTTCCTCACGATACTCGTAACCCGATAGATTCGTCGAGATGATACCACCCGGACTGAAAATGTCTTTAAGGGTCAACGTTTTCTGAGTTTCAATTATGTTTTCCATTACATATCTTTGTCCGCAATCTATTTTTAAGATTGGCTCGAATGTTTTTAACATTCATATAATGCTATTTTTTTAACTGAAGCGTTAATTTTTCTGTTCCGTGGCTGCTTTTTACCTCAAGAATAAGTTCTTTTTCTTCCTTTTGATTCTGCTGAATCAGTGCCTCAAGTGTTTGAACGTCAGTTATTTTTTTCTCATTAATTGCGATTATAAGTGCACCGCGCGGTATCTTTGCATTGAACCCAGGAGCATTTTCTTTAACTCTTTCAACAATTACACCACGATCATTGTCTGTGAGGTATGTGTACCTTTCGTAATCACCCTTTTCCAACTTTCGGACAGATAATCCAAGTAAATTCCATGAAACAGAATCATCTTCAAAAGGCAAACCTGCCCTTTCTGGTGGCATCTCAACAATAGTTACCCTGAGCGTTTTCTCTTGTCCACGTCGTAAAACCTTGATGACCGATTCTTTACCGACTGTAGATTCAGCAATAAGCATCTGGAAATCAAGTGTATCTTTTACCTTTGTTCCGTTGTATTCATAGATGATATCGCGCCACTGTAGACCTGCTTTGTCTGCGGGTGTTCCTAATAGTACTCTTTCAACCCGAATTCCTCGTGCAACCTCTTGCATACTAATACCGAGGTAACCGCGAATAATCTTACCATTTGCAATTAGTTTGCCTCCAATGATATTTGCAAGGTTACTTGGAATAGCAAAACCTGCACCCGCCCTCACTGGACCTGGAGTATTCTCTACCTTCCTAATTAGTGCGTTTATTCCTATCACTTCTCCATAGATGTTTAAAAGTGGACCTCCGCTGCTACCGGTATTTATCCAGGCATCTGTTTGTATGAAATTTTGGTATCGTATGATAGGCATTCCACCAAAAACATTGCGACTTTTCCCACTAACCACACCCGTTGTTACAGTATAGTCAAGCTGAAACGGGTTCCCAATGGCGATTGCAAATTGTCCTACCCGCACTTTTCCTGAATCAGCTAATGGAAGAATTGGAAATTTGTTCTCACTGTCAACCTTTAAAACAGCAACATCTGTAATTATATCTGTTCCAACTAATTTTGCATCAAGTGTACTACCATCCAAAGTCTTTATTTGGAATCGTTTCCCACCGTGGACGATATGGTCATTTGTCATAATATAACCGTCTTCACGAAAAAAGAAACCTGATCCCCATTTATTTAATCTTCTTTCTGTATGTTCAACAACAATACCGACAATTGCGGGTTTAGTCTGTGCTGCAATGTTTACAAATCCATTCTCAATTTCACCCAATAATTCTATACTGGTCATGGGTTTGTTTTGTAATACACAAGCAGAGAATAATCCCAAAATAATGAATAAAATTAAGTACATACATAACTTTTTATACATAAAATTCCCCTTTATATTATTCAGGTGTTAACATTGTATTACTCTTAACATGCTGAGAAACACTAATTCAACACCTACAGGTTCACGTGATATAAGACACCATACTATTCATTTTGTTCAATTGTAGAATTTATATATAATCAAGTTATGTTAGACTGCGTAAAATTGTTGAGGTATGTTGTTAATTTATTAACTTGATCGTTGCTTTTTGTGTGCCTTGAGTACTTATGAAATCAAGTGTTATTTCTGAAATGTCTTTCTCATTATCCAGATAAGTTTCAAGTGTTTCAACATCTTGGATTTTTTGCCCATTGACAGCAGTAATGAGTGCCCCTCGTGGTATTTTTGCTTCAACTCCTGGAGAATTCTTCTTTACCTTTTCCACGATTATGCCACGATCATCCTCATTCAAATATGCGTATCTTTGATAACTTCCAAATACCCACTGACGTGTAGCTAACCCGATTGTTTTCCAAGTAACTGACTCGGTCCTTATAGACCTTCCTACCAATTCAGGACGCATCTCATCAATTGTCAGATCCAACGAGATTTCTTGTTTTTGTCGTAATACCTTAATTGGGTATTGTTGTCCGATTTGACATTCTATAATAGTCATTTCAAAATCGTTGATACCCGTAACCTTTTTTCCATCAAATTCGACGATGATATCATTCTGTTTTAACCCACACTGAGATGCAGTAGTATTCTGTTTTACATTTGTTAGTTTAATACCTTGTGCAACACTACGCATTTCAGCATCCAGATGACCACGAATTATACTTCCATGATTAATCAGTTGTTGGCTTATTTTTTTCGCAAGACCGCAATCAATTGCTAAAGTTGAGCCCTCCCCTGGGTTTAGGGAATTGATACCGATGACTACCCCTTCTATATTTAGCAAAGGACCACCACTACTACCGGGATTAATCCAAGCATCAGTTTGGATGTAATTTTGATGATATTGAAAGAGATTGTTTTTCTCGTGAAAACAACGGTTTTTACCACCTACGATACCGGCGGTCACTGTATACCTATATCCGATAGGATCACCGATCGCGATAGCAAATTGTCCTACCCGAACATCAGATGAGTCCGCAAGTTTGAGAAAAGGAAGTTCCTTTCTTCGGTCTATTTTAATTACTGCTATATCAGTGTTTTGGTCACCCCCGACCAATCTCGCATCATACGTCTTACCATCTAATAACCTAACAGTAATCTTTTTTGAACCACGTACTACATGTTCATTGGTTAGGATATAACCATCATTTCGAATAATAAAGCCGGATCCACCACCTGATGTCTCAATTTTCTTATTATCTTTTAATTCATCTTTTATAACTTTGACACTCACAACAGCGGGTTTGCTCTGTTCGACAATATTACTAATTGTCCTTTCAAAAGAACTTAGTATTTCAATGTCTTTTGATTGGTTTATTTCAATGTCTTTTGGTTGGTTTGTCTCTATCGATTGATTGGTTAAAGATGTACACGAACTGATTACTGTAACGATTATGAATATTATTGTAAAACCGAAGGTTTTCATTTTTATTGTAATACCTCAATACTTGTTTATTTTACTTCGTAGCGTGGATATTTATATTTTTTAATGTATAGTTACATTCACAGAAAACAATGGTAAAGTTTAGAAATAATTCTACATTGCTACAGTTAATAATTTTGATGGACACACATTTTTGGCATCTCATGTTACATGTAAAATGTTTAATTAATTTCAAAATTCACTAAAGGCACTTCTTCAGTGTTGATACAGGCTACATTAGATTTTTCGTGTTCATTTTTGTATATATTATTTTAACAAATCTTTGGGTATATGTCAATCTAATTATAGATTTGTTTAGTTTTAATGTGAGTTTGATATAAGACTTGTAGGTTGGATTTCGTGCCTCAACCCAACCTACAATATTAATCTATGACATAATCTCTTGTAGATCGTATAGAGAGAAGCTTAATCTATATCTGTTAATTTACCCTTACATTGTTTATCAGTATGTGCTATAAAGTGTGACGTTTTGCACGTCACCTGTGACTTAAAGAATTCAGTCAGGATAAGGAATGTGACGCGAATTTCGCTTTTTTTTTGGAGCTCCTTTTTGTTCTTTTTCTTATCTTGACCTACCTTCATAATTCGTAAGAGTAAGATATGAAACTTAGAAAACCCATATACAGTTCCTTAGTCACAATAACCAAGCACTACACACTTGGTGAATTTGTGTTTATACCTCCTTCTAACGTATATCAACTCGTGTTACCGATATAATCCTGTATTCTAAACATCCGTTAATTATATAGTATCTTTTTGTGGATGTCAAATTAAAAAGTGAAATGTTTTATTGGATATATATTGGTATTTTATTCGTATATTAATATTTGTCTGAACCAGGATTTACAGGATTATAGGATTTGCAGGATAAGAAATCTCTAATGTCAAATTCAATTGCCTATGATAACTCAAGTTGCTACATTCTTTTCAAGAATAATGCCCTTTTTTGATTAAAACAGTATCCGCCTGTCTAAGATTTTGTAGGTAGAAACTTGGGTTAGTATATTAAATTGTATTTGTCTGAACCAGGATTTACAAATCAAGAAATCAACGGTATGAATGCTATATAGCATTCCCCGGGATTACAAGATTTTCAGGATAAGAAATCGCGACTGTGAGAGTGCTCCTACAGAATGTAAGATGTCGGACTTCGCTGTGCTCACTCCGACCTACGAAGACTGGTTCAGACAATATAAGGTGAATCCATTAAATATCTATCCATTCCAATTCAAAGTATAAACAGTAAGTAAACTTCAATAAAAAAGAATTCTTAAAACTAAATATCCCTGCGTTAACGATTAAAATAGTTGACTTAAAATTGACGCTAATATATAATTTAGTTATGCCTAAAATAATTTGTTGAGATGTTTAAATATTATGGCATATTTAACCTAAATCACATGGTTTGTTCCAACCATTTACCGCTATTTTGGGTTGCACACATGAGTGTAACCTGCGGATAGGAAAGACAATGCTAACACAAGCAGCTGAGGACTACCTTAAGTCCATCTATAAGTTACAAGAGAAAGGTGGCAAAGTTTCTACTGGGATATTAGCAGAATACCTTGATGTTAAACCTGCATCTGCTACTGGAATGATCAAGAAGCTTAAAAGTATGAACCTTGTCAGTCATCAACGGTACCAAGGTGTTACACTCACGGATGCTGGTAAAGCCGTTGCGCTTGAAATCATTAGACATCATCGTCTATTAGAACTATATTTGAATAAAGCACTGGGTGTGCCATGGGATGGTGTCCATGAAGAAGCAGAGAAACTGGAACACGTTATCTCAGAAGACGTGGAAGCAAGAATGGATGAGTTTCTGGGGTACCCAACTGCTGACCCACACGGTTCACCTATACCAGATAAGAACGGTGTTGTGCCTGAAACACAATCCATTCCTATGACCGATATTCAAAATGGACAATCGTGTGTTGTTGCTGAGGTGAGTGATGACGATTCAGCATTGCTGCGTCATCTTGGAAGTTTCAATCTCTATCCTGGAACAGCATTCCAAGTTTTGGAGGTTGCACCTTTTGATGGTCCCTTTACTATTGATATTGCTGGGCAGCAAGCCGTAATCGGACGGGAGGTAGCAAAAAATATATTTGTAAATAAAGTAGATACAATAGATATTGCATAAGCGCGCATTGAATGCGCGCTTATTACCGATGAGGGTGCCAATTATGAATGAACAGAAGAAGATTAAACCTGATGCAAAAACAATAAAAATATGGAGACACCATCTACAAGATGAAGTAGATGCAAGTCACCTCTATGGCGTATTCGCAGAACTCGAACCGGACCCTGATCGGAAAGATATATTACTTGAGCTTGCTGATGTTGAAAGTCGACATGTTGCACGTTGGGAGGAAATGTTAACTTCTTATGAAGTAAAGTTAAAAAAGCAAGGACCAACATTCAAAGCAAGGTTCTGGTCTTGGTATGCACGTAAGTTTGGGAACAAATTTCCACTAAATCGGATGCTGGATGAAGAAGCAAGTGAGGTAAAAGATTACCTAATGCTTCATAAAAACAGCATATTGGAGGATGCAAAAGAAACAGCACTTGTCCTTGCAAAAGAATCTGCAATGCACACGGAAAGTTTGCAGGTACTTACAGGTTCAAGTGATGAACCTTGGCACAAAACCGAATCCGGTGGTATGTTGGGTAACATTATATACGGTTTCAATGACGGATTGACAGCCAACTTCGGTTTAGTTGCAGGTGTAATTGCAGCCACAGAGAATCCCTCTACTATACTGATAACCGGTATTGTTGGAACAGTAGCAGATTCTCTGTCTATGGGTGCTTCTGGGTATCTTGCAGCTAAAAGCGTACAAGAGGTCTATGAACATGAAATTGAGGTGGAAAGAGAAGAAATTCGTCTGATGCCTGACCTTGAGGAGCAGGAACTCACTCTCATATATGCCTCACGTGGTATGCCAAAGGCGCATGCACAACTCATTGCAAAGGAAGTGATGCGTGACCCGGAAAGGGCATTAGAAGAAAAAATCCAATCGGAACTTAAGATCGGGGAATCACATACTACCCCTATCAGGGAAGGTTGGATTACCGGACTTGCAACTGCAATTGGTGCTTTTATTCCAGTTGCCCCTTTTCTTTTTACTTCAGGTTTTAATGCTATATTGATCTCTTTTTCGCTTGCGATGTTTTCACACTTTGCTGTCGGTGCCGCACGAAGCCTTTTCACAGGACGCGGTTTATTTCGGAGTGGTATTGATATGTTTGCCGTTGGTCTTGGTGTGGCTGGTGTAGGTTATATTGTGGGTAAAGTTTTAGAACATTTCTTTATTGGTGTTTGAAGTATGAACAGATTATCAATTATATTATTAGTAATAATCATTCTAACGAATATTGGTTGTGATATAAAGCAACAACGTGACACATCAACATCTGGTAAAATATTCGTCGTAACTACGATTGGAATGATTACCGATGTCGTCAAGAATGTTGGTGGAGAGAATGTTGAGGCAGTAGGTATGATGGGTCCCGGGGTTGATCCGCATCTGTATAAACCTACAGCAAAGGATATTGAAAGACTGAATTCAGCGCATATTATCTTCTATAACGGACTGCATCTTGAAGCAAAAATGGGGGATATACTTTCCAAAATGTCTGGTGAAACTAAAGCAGTTGCAGTAACTGATGGTATTGACAAAGCACTTTTGTTATCCCCACCAGAATTTGAAGGACAGTACGATCCTCATGTATGGTTTGACGTTATACTTTGGATGAAAGTAGTGGAAAATGTACGCGACTCCCTTAGTAAGTTAGATACAGATAACAAGACAGTTTATCAAACCAATGCACAGCATTACCTTAAAGAACTCATGGAACTACATCAATATGTCAAGACTCAGGCTGGACGCGTTCCTCCTGCACAACGTGTTCTCGTTACTGCTCATGATGCATTTAACTACTTCGGTAACACTTATGGTTTTGAAGTGAAAGGGTTGCAGGGAATAAGTACCCTTTCAGAAGCAGCGATCTCTGATGTTCAAGAATTAGCAACATTTATAGCGGAACGTCGTATCCCAGCAATCTTTGTAGAATCATCCGTTCCTTCACGAAGCCTTGAGGCAGTGAAAGCGGCGGTCAAATCCAAAGGATTTGATGTGCAAATTGGAGGAGAACTCTTTTCTGACGCTATGGGACGTGCTGGCACACCTGAAGGCACATATATCGGCATGGTGCGGCACAACATAGATACGATTGTAAAGGCATTGTTAGATGAAGCCACTTCCAATGAGGAAGACTAAAATGCAAGCACTTAATTCAAAAGCCATTGAAGTAACCGATTTGACCGTTGCATATCAGGAGACACCTGTATTATGGGATATAGACCTTGATGTACCCCCGGGTGTGCTGTTAGCAATTGTAGGTCCAAATGGTGCAGGAAAAACAACACTAATTAAGGCAATTTTAGGGTTAGTCCGTCCAGCCGCTGGCAATGTGCTAATATACAATAAACCTTATGTTACACAACGACGTATTGTAGGATACGTTCCCCAACGTGGCAGCGTTGACTGGGATTTTCCGACAAATGTGCTTGATGTGGTTATGATGGGAAGATATGGTGCACTTGGATGGATCAAGCGACCTAAAAAACGTGATCGCGAACTCGCCTTGCATGCCCTTGAAAAAGTTGGCATGGAGAATTATACTACACGACAGATCAGTCAACTCTCTGGTGGTCAACAGCAACGTATCTTTCTTGCCCGTGCACTTGTGCAAGATGCAACAATATATCTGATGGATGAACCATTCCAAGGTGTTGATGCTACCACCGAACGCGCAATTGTCTCATTACTTCAAGAACTTCGTGAAAACGGCAAAACGGTTGTCGTCGTACACCATGACTTGCAAACTGTTACCGATTATTTTGATTGGGTAACACTATTGAACATTCGTAGAATTGCCAGCGGTCCTGTTGAGGACACATTCACTACTGAAAATTTACGTGAGACTTACGGTGGACGTATTGCATTCATTAAAAACAGATAAATTGTGTAGATACTATCTGTATACAACAATTTACATGCATATACCATCAAAGACATTATGGCTAATTTTCTCTTCCTTACCCACATTGATTATACATTAATAGTTGTTGCATTGGGTGCTGCACTGCTTGGAACAGTTAGTGGTGCACTTGGTACTTATGCTGTATTAAGACGACAAAGTCTACTTGGAGATGCTATTTCGCATGCCGCATTACCCGGTATAGCACTTGCATTTATTTTGACAGGTAGCAAGACACCATTGATACTGATTCTTGGTGCTGCAGTCGCAGGATGGTTAGGTGCCCTCGTTATATTAAGCATCGTAAGACTCTCCCGTATCAAATATGATAGTGCACTTGCCCTTATTCTATCTACTTTTTTTGGGTTCGGATTAGTGTTGTTTTCACTGATACAACGCACAGGAAATGCAAATCAAGCTGGTTTAGATACCTTTATCTTTGGACAAGCAGCGACAATTTTGGAACGTGATGTCCTAACAATCGGCATTCTCGGTGGATTGGCAATTATAATCATGGTTATCTTATGGAAAGAGTTGAAGCTGCTTATTTTTGATGAAGGATTTGCTGCATCTCTTGGATTTCCAATCCGTTTACTTGATATTTTGCTGACGAGCCTACTGGTAATTGCAATAGTTCTTGGTCTACAAGCGGTGGGGGCAGTGCTTATGAGTGCTATGTTAGTTGCTCCCGCAGTTGCTGCGCGTCAATGGACAAACAAGCTTAACTTGATGGTGTTATTCTCTGCTGGATTCGGTGCATTTGCTGGTGTGAGTGGAACAATTATCAGTAGTAGTACAACTGGTCTGCCTACTGGACCAATGATTATACTTTGTGCCACCTTATTTGTAGGAATTTCGATTGCATTTGCACCTAAACGAGGGATAATATTTGATGGAATTAGGCAACTCCGAAATAGGCGTAGTCTAAAACTTGCTGTGAGTCGTTTATTGAAAAATCCTCAGAAGGAAAGCAAGTAGAATCGATGCCAAATCTAAATCTTGACATTATACTTATCGCTGTTGCGACTGCATCTGCTTGTGCTTTGCCGGGTGTATTTTTGGTACTACGTCGTATGACCTTGATGAGCGACGCGATTAGTCACGCAATACTTCCGGGTATTGTTCTCGCCTTTTTCCTTACACATAGTCTTTCATCACCGTTATTGATTCTTGCTGCTGGTGCGACTGGTGTACTCACCGTTGTCTTCGTTGAGTTGTTGCAGAAAACGAAACTTGTAAAAGAGGATGCTGCGATCGGATTGACTTTTCCTGCACTTTTCAGTATTGGTGTTATTCTCATTTCAAAGCACGCCAGTAGTGTCCATCTGGATATAGATGCAGTCCTGCTTGGTGAACTTGCTTATGCCCCGCTTAATCGTTTAAAAGTGTTTGGCTATGATATAGGTCCTACATCTCTTTATGTTATGAGTGGTTTGCTGATTTTGAACCTTATATTTATAATAATTTTCTACAAAGAATTAAAATTAATCACTTTTGACACGAGTTTAGCTACGACATTAGGATTCACACCTGCTATTATTCATTACGGATTGATGACGTTAGTTTCAATGACAACAGTAGGCGCATTTGATGCGGTTGGTTCAATTTTGGTTGTTGCACTCATCGCTGGTCCTCCTGCTACAGCATATCTCATGACCGACAGTCTCCCACGTATGCTTATCCTCAGTGTCGTAATAGGATGTGTGAACGCAGTTATTGGTTATATGATTGCTTACGTGTTGGATGTGTCTATAGCAGGTTTAATAGCGACTGTTACACTTCTTGTTTTTGCCTTTATTTTTATTTTAGTGCCAAATCGTGGACTTCTTGCAATTGCACGTAGACACATCCGTCAGAAGTGGGAGTTTGCCCAGACGATGCTCGTGATTCATCTCTTTAATCACGAAGGACTTCCAGAAGCACATACTGAATCGGAGATCGCGCACCTGCACGAACATCTCCAATGGGAACCAACATTTGCATCGCAGGTTGTAAAATATGCGCTAAACAACCGATATGTTTCCCAAAAGGCAGCCCAACTTACCCTCACAGATAGAGGACGCACCATTGCACAGAAAGCACTTGTGCAATAACAGATATAATTACATGTTAATTACTAGCGATTACACCAAAATCTAACTGGTAGGTCCCCCTCAAATAATTATCAGTAACACTTAATAACCTCAGTATATCATTGGTTGCTTTTGATCTTGATAGACCTGGTTGAATAATGAAAATGCTCAATTCAATAGGAACTTCTCTAGTCATTTCCTTAAACTTCAATAGTTCTTCTGGAGTGCCTACCTCAATACGACTTATGCCATTTTCCTCATTCCATATAGCATCTCGTCTAAGCAAATGGTCAAATAATTCTGTAGGTTTCTCTTTCCAATTTATACTTTTCTGTGCCTGACCACAAACAGTATAAAAATCTGCGATTCTAGCTCCTGGAGTTTCTTCCAAGGAAAACTTGCAATGATAAAACTCAACATTTATTGACTTTTTACAATCACGGACACAGATTATATCTGCTGCTTCACCTGGACCATCATCATCGAAAATTATATCATATTTTTTCTTTTTTAACTCCTCAATAGCCTTGTATTGTATTGAATCGTTCTGTTTGATTTTACCTTGAGATTCTTTCTTAATTTTTATTCCTTTCCAGTTCCAAGTCTGAATATCTTCTTGCAGGTAAGGATCATACTCTTTATTCAATTCTGTATAAATATTACCTTCTAAAAGTGATCCATCAACAAACCATATTTTGGGTGGATCATTATAAAAAAACTCAATTATATCAACGGAGTATGCATTTTTTCTAACCATGACTTTCTTATTTCCAATTACAGCAAATTTGAAATTATTCTTAGAAACAATCAGTTGTAACTCAATTTTTGCATTTTCTGATAAAAGGGCAAATTTAATATCTCCATTTACTGAAGGGTCAATTATTATTATATCAGTTTGGTATAGATGTAATTCTTTATTATCAACTAAAAAACTAAAAGTTGTCTCGTCTTCTTTGATAATTTTCTCCGGCCATTCTATACCAATCGGCATCTTATCGGGTTTTTGTGAAATAATTCTTGGAACTAAAGTGCCTTTCAGAACTTCGTCTGGATCTATCGTATCATCTAAAACTTTTTGTCCTATATTACTACACCATTTTCTCAGACTATTGAGATTAGTTTTCTTTCGCGACCATATTCTTCCTTTGTAGGAACAACCAATAGATGTTCTATATCCATTTTCGAACCCGAATCCAAAAATATTCGACTTTGAAGCACGTTGCCTCTGTATTTGAGTCAATCCTGGTTCAATATCTACACCAGCCCTCATTGTATAACGGATTAACCTTCCAAGTAGTTCTATGAGTCCAACATTTTGTAGTTTTAAATGATTGATTCCAGCGAAACAGCGAAACACAGGACCTCCCTTTATCAGTTCAACTTCATCACAGATAGCTTTCGCCAATTTTTCATAATAGCCATTTTTATCGGAAGTATGAATGAACAATAGGTTTTGACTCTTGTCCCAAAATAGTATATATAATTCCCAATGCCAATTATATATGTCTATTGATTGTGCCCAGTCAACTGGTATTTTTTTACCAGTAACAATAACCAAAGTCCGTTTTTGATTATTAATTGCATGCTCAATCCTCTCATAAGATTCTGAACCGTATATTCCTTTTTTGTAATTTTCAGGTTTCCAATTCTTGCACGTTGTCTTATATATAACGGTACTCATTGCTGGTCGAATTCTTTTCAATGTAATGTCTGATAATGAATCCTGAAACCCATTGATAAATTCATGCAAATCAATCTTCTCTTGTATGATTTCTTCACTAGCATCCCTCAACAAAACGTTCCAATCAGAATTGTTATAATATAGTTTCTCAAGTTTGTCTTTTACTTTAACGTCTGTGATATTCGCAATGAAAGTTGCATTACCTAATTTTTCCCCAGTACGAGTAAACCTTCCAGCGAGTTGGAGTGTAACGGCAAGACTCTTTCTAATATCGTGTAAAGCAGCAATTTTCATTTCCGGTAAATCAAATCCCTCACCAAACATATCAACGCAAACAACAATCCTTGATTCTTTGTTGATTATTCTTTCTCGTATCTCATTTCTTTTAGTTAATTTTATACCCGAATGAATTAGGACTGGATTGAATTCTGCAAACTTAGCATATATGGACAAAACTTCTTTGGCTTTTTCTATTCTTCCTACACGTGCCATAATTATGTGGTCATATTTTTTCAGATCTTCACGAAGTTGTTTGACTGCCATATTGGCAATTGCTTCATCAACCTTTGTATATTCCCGAACTGGTGTGAAATGGATAGGTTTGAAATATCCTTCCTCTTGGGCAATCTTTAAAGGATAATTATATATAATATCACCATCAACGGGCTGTTTGTCATTCCTAAAAGGGGTGGCTGTAAACTGGAGTATTCTTCTCTCAGAAAACTTCTGCTTAAATTCCTTCCATGTTTTCGCAGAAATATGATGTGCCTCATCAATAAACAGGTATGGACAATGGTTAGCCATACGTTCTTGAACATCAATACCGCATTGTCCGGTAATTTGCATTGTCGTTACAATCACATTGCACTTTTCAAAGAAATAATCAACATCATCACAGTTTTTTGGCCTATGTTGTAATATACCTACAATTGGATAAAGTCCCCTAGTTGATACAATATTAAAGTCTTTTAGGATACCAAGTGTTAGGAATTTATTAGCAATTTGTGTTCTAAGAACATCAGTTGGAACGACAACAAGTAATTTCTCACACTGTTTTGAAACAAGAATGGAAAGCATAGTTTCTGTCTTGCCTGTACCAGTCGGCATAACTATTGTACCTGCCTCGTTAGAAACAGTCCAATGCGTATGTGCTGCATGCACAGCACCAATTTGAGGCGGACGCAGCCCTTTTATATCTTTATCTCTGTCTTCTGACTTGTATGAAAATGTATCTTGCCAAGAGTCAAGAACTTTCTGTACACGGTTTTTGTAGTTGATAGTTCGTTTTGGAATTTTTGGATGTTTAATCCATTTCCTCTCTGATAAATCGATGAAATCGTTAGAGTTGCCAAGTAAATCATCTTGCTTTATCTGTAGAATTTTATTGAAACCATCAACAGATTTAGTTTTATTATATATAAGTAGTATTTGTTCTTTACGACTGTTAATTGGTCTAAGGATGTGTCCTTCTATACGATTCTTTTTGTAATTTTCAATGCTTACTTCCAATTGGGTTTCAGGTTGGATCATCTGTTGAATTATGTTTTTTCTTTGCTTTTCATAAATTACAATTACAGCTGGGAGTTGGATTCTTCTATTCATAATGGAAATTCCTCTAATAATATTGGTTTTCTAACAGATTGGATATTTTGTGGTAATATAGAATTAGTCCTAATGAGTATTGAGGATTGCTAAAATGACGTTCTAAAAAAGATATTTGAAAATCTTTCTTTTCTATAATCATGTTCTAAAACAGTGAAATTAAGTACAGCATATTCCGATGTGAATTTCCAGCTTATATTTGATCATTGTATAATGTTTTTATCACAATGTTCAATTCTAACTGCACATATATCAGTGTTTACTGAGGAACATTTGGATTATGTCCGGTATAGCTAAAATTTTTCACGAACTACTATACTTTGGAATCAATCTTTTACACTTACGGTTTATTAGGTTTAATTAGTTTTAATAATTTTCTGTTGATGCTTACGAAAGGGGTTTTAATCATAGGTCAAGGATTGATTGCAACACACGACATGACAAGCGTAGATATGAACGATCAAAGGATCTTCTACATGTATGATTCCATTGAGTTACTTATGTCAAAGTTCGCTATGTTCGTTCAAACCTACAGACTGCTGAATAACCGCAAAATCCCACATTAACCACATAACTAACCTAAATATACATAAAACATATTGTTACCAAACCCAAAAACGCAACAAGCCTAAGCCATCATAGGTAATAATTATAGTGAAATCCAAAATATGTTCACACTCCCTAGTAGGTGCGGTTTCTAACCGCACTATTTACACATGTCCGGTTAGGAAACCGAATCTACCAAAGTGTATAAGTAATTACGAATTTTACTATAAAAATACCAAAAACCAAATAACCTACGACTTACCCGGGTGTGTAAAGTTTTCGCACTAAAAAAACACGCATTAAATATACATAAAATAACATAAAAGCATATTTTAACTTGACATCCACTATTTTCTTATGTTATAATTAGTATTACATATTATTTTCAGATTATAGATGAGACAATTATGTTCAAGTGCATTGATTCCACCAAAACAGGTGTATTTTTTAAATTTACACTTATATGTTAAATAAAATAGAACCAAAATGGAGAAAAAAAAAGCGGAAATCGCGTCACATTCCTTATTCTGACTGGATTCAAAACGTCACAGTGACGTGCAAAACGTCACATAAATATGACACAAATTCAATCGGTTTTCTTCAATACATAGGTATTTGTCGTAAAGATCGCAACCAGAAAATCGCTCCTACAGAGGAAGGATTAATATTGTGATAACTGAAGGGTTCTGTGCGATTTACCCAATAATCTTGACATATTCACATCCCTGCGTTATAATGAAAAATCAAAATACACAAATGGAGAAATAATGGCAATTAGTGCAGTTCAAACATACCTAAGTCCAGAAGAATATATAACATTAGAACGAAAAGCAATACCTGATGCTGATACAGTCAGAAGTGAGTACGTCAACGGAAAAATAGTTGCTATGGCTGGTGCAAGTTTTTCGCATAATCTGATTACTAATAATTTGTCAGGTGAACTACGCGCGCTCTTGAAAGGAACTGGATGTGCAGTATTCGCTAACGACATGCGTATTAGTATTCAATTAACAAATTCCTATTTTTATCCTGATGTCGGTGTCGTTTGTGATGAACCACGTTTTGAAGACGATGTTTTTGACACACTCCTCAACCCTATAGTTATCGTAGAGGTGCTCTCTCCCAGCACTGAGGCTTATGATAGAGGTGAAAAACTATGGCACTACCAACAACTTGAATCCTTGAAAGAATACATCCTTGTTTCACAAGACAGGGTCTATGTTGAAAGGTATCTCCGTAAACAGGATGAATGGGGTTATACTTCCTTTCGTGAACTTGATGATGTTCTTCCGATTGCTTCTATCCAGTGTGAATTACCACTGCATGAAATATATGAACGTGTCAAATTTCCTGAAAGTAAAGATAATTAATATGAAGAATATAATACGAAACATTCTTTTATGCCTAATTTTGTTAAGTATCACCTGTCTGGGGAATGCAGATGAAAGCACACTAAAAAATCCAGACGGTACTTGGAAGTGGACAAATAGACTTATCAATGAAACCAGTCCCTATCTCCTGCTACATGCACACAACCCAGTAGAATGGTATCCGTGGGGAGATGAAGCATTGGATCGTGCCAAGAAAGAGAACAAGATAATTTTTCTGTCAGTAGGATATTCTACATGCTACTGGTGTCATGTAATGGAACGAGAAGTTTTTTCAAATCCTGAGATCGCAGCACAGATGAATAAGGACTATATCAACATAAAAATTGACAGGGAGGAACGTCCGGATCTTGACGAAATTTATATGACTGCAACGCAAATATTGCTAAAACGTGGTGGATGGCCCAACTCTGTATTCCTTACTCCGGATTTGAAACCATTCTTTGCTGGTACATATTTTCCTCCTACAGATATGCCAAATAGACCTGGCTTTCCTACAATTCTGTTTGCTGTTCATGAGGCTTGGACCACCCGTGAAGCAGAGGTAATTGAAACAGCAAACAATATCACCAACATTATAGATACGGTAACTAACAAAGCGTTCACATCTCTTACTACAACAGAAATCAAACGTTCACTTATTGATGATGGTGTCGCGCATTTGAAAACGACCTATAGTAATGCTTATGGTGGATTTGGGACTGCACCCAAATTTCCAAGTCCGGCAAATCTGGAATTTCTGCTTAGGGAGTATAAATACACATCCGACGAATCACTTCTAAAAATGATAACCCACACTTTAGATATGATGGCTTATGGTGGAATGTATGACCAAATCGGTGGCGGATTCCATAGATATTCTGTTGACGCGAAGTGGCTTGTTCCTCACTTTGAGAAAATGTTGTACGACAATGCACAATTGGCAAAGATTTATCTTCAAGCATATCAGATGACAGAAAAACCGCAGTATCGACGCGTTGCTGAGGAGATATTCAGTTTTGTAGCGCGTGAGATGACATCACCTGAGGGTGGTTTCTATGCAGCATTAGATGCGGAAACAGACGCTGAGGAAGGAAAATATTACGTTTGGACTGAGGATGAAATAAAGAAAGTTGTATCTAAGAAAGATGTAGAACAGTTCAATGCTGTATACGGTGTGGATAAAGGACCAAATTTTGAGGGAAAGAATGTGTTGTTTGTGCTAAATGGATCAGAATCGGAAGCATTATTACCATCACTAAAATCTTCAAGAGATACACTTTTGACTGCGCGTTCAAAACGTGAGTATCCACTGCTTGATACAAAGATTATTGTCAGTTGGAACGGCTTGATGATAGATGCCCTTGCTTATGGGTATGAGGTGTTAGGTGATGAAAAGTATCTGACCGCAGCGTCCAATGCAGCCCAGTTTATTCTTGATACTTTAACAAAGCAGAATGGAGAATTGTGGCATACATATACTGCTGATGTTGCAAGTTATGATGGATATCTTGATGATTATGCATTTTTTGTGCGTGGTCTGATAGGATTGCACAGTGCGACTGGCGAAGGACGTTGGTTGGAATCAGCGAAGACATTAACCGATAAGATGATAGATCTCTTTTGGGATACAAAAAACGGAGCTTTCTTTTATACAAAAGCAGATGCAAAACAGTTGATTGTTCGCACCAAAAAACCACACGATTCTGCTGTGCCTTCAGGTAACGCAGTGGCAGTTAATAATCTATTAATGCTTGATGCAAGTTACCGAGATTATGTAGAAAAGACATTGCGCAGCTTTACAAGATCTATGGAAGAAACACCGTCATCTTTCATGCACATGCTATATGCACTCAATGGTTATCTTAATTTAGATGAAAAAGGTGATATTTCAACACCGAAAGGCAAGTCGGAACTTGACGTATCTATTCTCCCAAACTCTCCGCTTGAAGATATAGGTAATAGCAACCCAACACAATCACTTGTAACAGCAACAGCAAAAATCATAAAACCGATCAATGATAATCATATTGAAGTGGAGATGCAGGTAAAAATAGCTACTGGTTGGCACATCAACGCTAATCCAGCAGGTCAGGACAACCTAATTCCAACGACTATCGCTGTTGCAGATGACGCGCCAGTTGTGGTTTCCGATGTCCAATATCCCAAAGGTAAATCGGTGCATTTCGAGTTTAGTCCAGATCCCGTAAACGTATATGAAAAGACATTTACGATTTCTATTCAACTCAAACAGAAACCAAATACTACGATTAACGAAGACTCAACAATCATATTAAAACTTGACTATCAACCTTGTAATGAGACAGAGTGTTCGTTCCCAGCAACATTAGACGTTCCTTTGAAGTTCCAGTAAGCGTAGGACAGTATTCAACACCATGATTTACAACTCATCTACATTTGAGCGAATCTTCTGGAATGCGTCCAAAATAAGTTGCATGTCGTCAGTCTCACCTAAAAACATGGCATGTCCGAAACTGCAGACTTCCTCATGATATACGCGTTCTGCTTCTGGACAGTGGACTTTGCTGTAATCAATGGCACGGTCACCGAGCTGTTCGCGTGGTAATCCAAATAGGTCAAATTGCTCAGGACTACCGAAAGGTCCTTCGTTATAGATGGGTTGTCCGTGAGCACCGACACCACACGGAACACCTTCTGCGCTGAGTGCTTCCAAGAAACGTCCGCGTGAAATTCCTCCGAATTCATCCGACACAAAACGGAAATCCCAGTAGTAGAAACACCACCGTGTGACCCGTTCATCACGCGGGATTGGATCGATTCCCTGTATCTCTTCCATTCCTTTAACAAGATAAGCCATATTACGTTCGCGGGTCTCTACCTGTTCATCAAGACGTTCAAGTTGACATAACAATAACGCAGCCTGTAGGTTTGTCATACGCATGTTGAGGTTAGCGACTTGTCCTGCCCTGTTTGCAAGATCCTCGTCATTTGTTAGTACCATACCACCTTCACCACACGTCAACGTTTTTCCTATCTGGAAACTGAATGTACCGAGATGCCCTATTGATCCGACACCTTTTCCGCGCCATTGGGAACCGTGTGCATGTGCGCAATCCTCAATTACCTTGAGATCGTGTTTCTCTGCAATCTCCATAATTGCGTCCATATCAGCAGGATAGCCACCATTATGGACTGGGATAACTGCCCGTGTTCGCGGTGTAATCGCTGCTTCTATAGCCTCAGGTGCGATGTTATAGGTGAGTGGGTCTATGTCAACGATAACAGGCACTGCATTGACACATACTGCTGATGTCCCTGTAGCAACAAATGTGAGTGCGGGAACGATGACCTCATCACCAGCAGTGATACCAGCTGCTTTTAAGGCACACTGCAATGCTACCGTTCCATTTGCAAGAGGAATACCGTATTTTGCATCGTGGTAGGATGCAAACTTCTCACCGACTTCATCAACTTTCTCGCGTCTGTTCCACGCACCGCTACGTAGAACTTCTAACAGTGCGTTCTCTTCTGTTTCATCATGAATGGGCCAACCTTTACCTAACCCGTGTTTGACAACAGGTTCACCACCATTTATAGCTAATTTTGCCATGTTCATGCCTTCCTTGTGATACAGTTAATTGTATGGATAATCTCTTGTTTGCGATCCATTCTTTACCTCAAAATGATTACTAATCAATTTCAATGTCCAAATGCAACTCTGGATTCTGTTTACGAATTCTACGAATTGAGGACAGATTCTGAATTGGGTTGCCCTTAATATGTAGAGCATCTAACTGCTTCAAGTTTTCAATGGGACTGATGTCACGAATTTGGTTATCTGACATATATAACAATTTTAGTTTTGTCATTCCTGCAAGTGGACTTATGTCTCGGATTTTATTTTTGCCGAGTGATAAACTTGTCATTTGTGTCAAACCAGCAAGAGGAGTGATGTCCTGTATTTCATTATCGTTTAGCGATAAATTGGTAAGACGGTTTATTTTGGTGAAAAGAGGAAGGAGATTTTTAATGTCCTTGATTTGATTGCTTAATAGTCCTAATCGCGTGAGTCGATTCAATTCTGAAAGTAGTGTTAGATCCCCGAACTGACATTCATTAAATGATAAACTGGTCAGTTGTTTTAATTCAGCGATCGGCGTAATACCGTTGATTTGAAACTTGCTAATATGTAATGAGCTAAGATGTTTCAGTTCTTTTAATGGGGATAGATCGCGGGTATGAATATTACGGAATAATAAGTCGGTAAGATGTTTCAACTCACCGAGAGGAGTCAGGTCGTTTATTGGATTTTCTCCAAGAGATAAGTAATCAAGCTGTTGTAATTTCGAGAGAGGAGTGATGTCAATTATCTGATTCTCACCAAGAAATAAGTGTGTAAGAAGTCTCAGTTCAGCAAGTGGTGTAATGTCGGTGATTTGATTTTTGTCAATCATCAACCATGTTAAGTTCTTTAAACTTGCAAGCGGTGTGATGTCACTGATTTCACCGCTGCTGATTGATAAGGTTTTAAGTTGTTTCAATTCTTTCAGAGGACTAATGTCGGTGATTCTATTACCAATTCTTCCATCAAAGGAGATTCGTATACGCAGATTTAACTCTCTTAGCCGATTTAATTCCATGAGTGGGTTGATGTTTTGTATCTCATTACCTCCGAGTGATAGATACCACAGTCGTTTCAATTCTGTGATCGGTTTTAGGTTGCTAACTCGGTTATTTTCCAGATTTAAGATATTTAACTGTGTCAAACCTGAGAGTGGTTTGAGGTCACTAATTTGATTTTTTGTCAGATTTAGAGATGTCAGGTTTGTCAACCCTTCAAGTGGCGTGACATCTTTAATTTGATTCAAAGAGAGATATAACTTCTCTAAACCTGTCGCTTTATCCAATCCTGTTAAGTCAGTTATTCCTTTGTTGGAAGCCCATAGTGATTTTAATTGTTTGAGTCTTTCTTCAGAAATAGGATCGTTTGGACTTAATCCGAGTGCTTTTCTCACTATATCGGCTAAGTTTGGGTCAGATATTATCTGAGGTTGTGAAGTAAGTGACGTGTCTTGAATCGGATTGTCTTTTGGAGGTAGACTCGCCTGTTTCTCGTTGTATTTTTGTCTACGAGTTTGTTTAATATCTTCAACCAAACTCATATCATCAATTTGATTGTTTCCAACTTCTAAATATTCCATTTGTGTTAAGTCAGTTAATGGTGTAATGTCAGTAATTCCGTTATATTTAAGTTGTAAACGTTTTAGTTTTGTCAATCCTGTTAGTGGAGAGACATTTTTGATGTCATTATAATTAAGATATAGAAATTGAAGTTCTGTCAAAGCACTGATGGGTGTGAGGTCGCTGATCTCATTCCGGTTAAGTTCTAAGTGTGTCAACGAGGTTAAACTGGCAAGTGGTTTCAGATCGTTGATTTCATTGCTGGTTAGCGATAACTCTCGTAATTTTGTCAAACCTTTGATTGGTGTTAGATTACTGATTTCATTACGTTCAAGTTTTAATTCTGATAGTCCAGTCAGGTTAGTGAGTGATGTTATGTTAATAATTTCATTGTTAGAAAGGTTCAGTTTATCCAACCTCCACAAGTTCCCAAGGCCTGATATGTCTGATATGAGATTTAGATCAAGATTTAATGACCAAAGTTGCTTTAGTCCGTTGAGCGGTGTTAGGTCGCGAATTTGATTATTCAAAAGCCGTAAATTTCTTAGATGAGTCAACCCAGAGAGCGGTGATAGGTCGTTGATTTCATTATGTTCCAGATCTATCGTACTCAATTGTTCCAATTTAGCAAGTGGAGTGATGTCCGTAATTTGATTCCGAGAAAGATTTAGGGAAATAAGCTTCTTCAATCCAGCAAGAAATGTGAGATCGTTAATATTGTTACTGTTGAGACTTAACCATTTAAGCTTCTTGAATTTTGAAAGGGTAGTGAAGTCTGTAATTTGATTGTAAGAAAGACTGATAGAATTCAACTTCTTTAAATTTGATAGCGGTGTGATATCCTGTATTTCATTATCATTAAGTCCTAATTTTTCAAGTTTACTCAATTCTGAGATGGGTGTAAGGTCATTGATTTGATTACTGTTAAGTAATAAAGATGTTAGACCCTTCGCTTTTTCTAAACATGTTAAGTCTTTTATCTTTCTGCCTGAAACTATCAGCATTGTTAGTTCTTTTAGTTTATTATCCATAATAGGTTCATCAGGTGACAAATCTAACTCTTCCCGAATGGCAGCAGCTAAATTTGGATCGGGAATATCCACCGGTTCTGGAGGGGAACAGCCTATGAACACAATGAGAAGAATAAAAGACAGGTAAATATGCTTCATGATACTATATTTCTTATTTGTAGGTGCCATCAATATCTACCTCTAACTTTGGATTATGTTTGCGTAACCGTTGAATCGGGGACATATCACGGATTGGGTTATCCTTGACAAGCAAACGACTCAAATTCTTCAAGGACTCTACAGCACTAATATCCCGAATCTGATTGTTTTTAAGTTCTAAATAACTCAGTTGCGTTAATCCTTTTAGTGGAGTGATGTCAGAAATTTGATTTTCATTCAACAATAAGACATAAAGTTCAGATAATTGTGAAATAGGAGTAATGTCAGTAATTTTGTTTTTAGTAAGTCTTAATTGTCTTAATTCTGTCAACTGTGCAAGTGGAGATATATCAGAAATTTCGCTTTCTGTGATATTCAGGAAGAATAAACGTGGTAATTCAGTCAATACAGAAGTGAGATGTGACAGATCCCTGAAATTGTTCCCTCCAACTATAATTTCCGTGAGAGTCGTTAATTCTGAAAGTGGTGTGTAGTCCTCAATATTATTGTTTATCAGTGATAAAGCTGATAAGGTTTTAAATTTCATAGGTAATGTTAAGTCACTGATTCGATTGTTATCCAAAAACAAGACGCTCAGATTATTTAAACTTGTTAGAGGAGAAAAATCACTAATCATATTATTTTCGAGACGTAATCTTTCTAATTGATTCAATCCTACTAACTGAGTCAGATCAATAATTTTGTTGTTAGATAGTGATAGCTGTTTGAGTTCTTTTTTTCCACTAAGTGATGTAATGTCGGTGATTTGATTGTTGTTAAGTGATAGGTCTGTAAGTTGTGTTAATTCCTTTATGGGTGCAATATTGTCAATTTGATTGTCATTGATTTCCAAACGGGTTAGTTTTGTTAATCCAGCGAGTGAGGTGATATCATTGATCTTATTAGAATTTAGATATAATTCTGTAAGTTCTGTTAATCCAGCAAGTGGCGTGATGTCGGTAATATGATTATTACTTAATTGGAGATCTTCAAGATTTATATGTCCTTTAAGCGGCGATATATCTGTAATAAGATTATTATCAAGCGATAAGGTCGAAAGTTCTTTCATATCTAAAATCGGATTCATGTCAGTTATCTGATTATTACTGAGTAATAATGCTTTAAGGGAACTTAATCCAGTAAGCGGAGAAATATCACTAATATTGTTCCTTTGTAGGAAAAGGAGCTGGAGGGATTTAAAACCACTAAGTGATGTGATGTCGGTGATTTGATTATAATAAATAGATAAACGATTAAGTTGTGTTAATCCTCTGAGAGGTGTGACATCATTTATCATATTGTTTGATAGTTTTAAATCCTGAAGTTGTGTCAATTTTGCAAGTGGTGCGATGTCTTTGATCTCATTATTACTAAGGTTCAAACTTATAATTTGCGTCAATTTTCCGAGAGGAGAGATGTCTGTTATATTGTTATTATCCAAGGAGAGGTATGTAAGTTCAGGCAAATTTTCAAGCGACACAACAAAAGATGTTAAATCTCGAATGTTATTATTCCTCAGATTTAATTGTCTAAGTTTATTAAATCCACTGATGAATTCGATCTTTATGATTTGATTCCGTGCAAGCGATAATTTTGTCAGTTGTCCCAATCCTGCAAGTGGGGAAAAATCACTAATTATATTATTGCTTAATTCCAGTTCGTTCAACTGTGTGAGTCCTGCAAGGGGTGTCAGGTCATCTATGAGATTGTCTGCAAGGTTTAAGTCTATCAGTTGAGTTAGACCTGTGAGTGGAGTCAAATCATTGATTTTATTACTGTGAAGGCTTAAGGTAGTGAGTTTTTTTAACTCTGTTAGCGGGGTAATATCATGAATTTCAGTTGATGAAATCCTTAATTCCTTGAGTTGTGTTAATCCAGCAATAGGTGAGATTTCGCTGATTTTGGTGCCATACAACAATAATTTCGTTAGTTGTGTCATATTTTCAATAGGTGTTAGGTCTTTGATTGGCATGAAATTAAGGTTTAATTCCTTAAGTAGTGTCAAATCTGCAAGAGGTGAAAGATCAGTGATTTGGTTCCAGGACAGATTTAACGATTCAAGCTTTGTTAATTCTTTGAGTGGTGTAATGTCATTAATATTATTAGAATTGAGGAATAGGTCTGTCAGCTGCGTTAATTTTGATAGCGGTTGGATGTCTTGAATACCGCTTGATACGAGTGTGAGGTGCGTTAGATTTGTCAATTCGGCTATCGGTGTAATATCACCTATTTTATTACCACTGAGGTCTAAATGTGTCAGCTGCTCTAACCCTTTAAGTGGTGTAATGTCCACAATCTGATGTATTCTAAGTAATAACTCCGTTAATCCCGTCATTTTTTCTAAGCCGGTTAAGTCGCTTATTTGACTGTTGCTTGCATTAAGTTTTTCAATTTTTTTCAGATCCTTTTCGCGGATGGGTGTATCTTCATCCAAATTGAGAACTTCCCGAATGGCAGCAGCTAAGTTTTGGTCAGGAATTTCTACAGGTTCTGGAGGGGAACAGCCAGCATAAATTATTAGTAATATAAAAAACAGGCAAATATGTTTCATGATGCTTAATTCCTTTATCGTATTATACTGAATGAATTATAGCAGCTTAAGCAGTTGTAATCTATACAATCTGGATACAATTAGTCTTGAAGATTATGACTGATTCCGTTATAGTTTATGTATGACAATACCAAATGGGACACTCACTGCGATTGAGGGAATACAGGTCGGACACGAAACAGATATGACTGCACGTACAGGGTGCACCGTTATCCTCTGTCCGGAGGGAGTAACTGCAGGTGTTGATGTTCGTGGTGCTGCACCCGGCACACGAGAAACAGAATCTATTCGTCCGGGTCGTTTAATTCAAAAAGCACATGCCGTCTTACTGACTGGTGGAAGTGCTTTTGGGTTGGATGCTGCTGGAGGTGTTGTCCAATATCTTGAAGAGTATGGTATAGGATTTCCTGTTGGGTCTGTTCGTGTACCTATTGTTCCTGCTGCAGTCATCTTTGACTTACATGTCGGTGATGCTAATGTTCGTCCTAATAAACAGATGGGGTATCAAGCATGTCTCAATGCAACATCTGAACCTGTAGCAATGGGTGCTGTCGGTGCAGGCACTGGTGCAACCGTCGGTAAAGCACATGGTGTTATTCCATCTCCGGGTGGTGTAGGTTCTGCGTGTATAAATCTTGATAACGGTCTAACAGTTGCTGCTCTCATGGTTGTGAATTCACTTGGTAATGTTATTGATCCTTCAACAGGTGAGATAGTCGCTGGTGGAAAAAAAGACGGTAGTTTCGTAGACGTCACGGAACGCCTTTTAGATGCGAATATTGTTCCCGGGACAAATACGACTATTGGTGTTGTTGCGACAAATGCAGTACTTTCTGTTACAGAAGCAACACGAGTTGCTGAGATGGCACATGACGGAATGGCGCGTGCCATTCGTCCATCGCACACTATGTTTGATGGAGATACACTCTTCACTCTTGCTACAAGGTTACATATCGACTGCAACGTGAATACTGTCGGTATCCTCGCTGCGGAAGTTGTTTCTGAGGCGATTGTTAAAGCGGTTACGACCTTTTCCGTATCTGATATGTAAAGTTATAATCCCATTAATTCATTTGTGATGGGACTTCTTGTATAACAGGAATTACATAACTGCGAATCCGGAGTTCGTCATGAATTTCAGTTTCTACCAGTGGAACAGGTTCACTACGGTGGTCAAATACAATGTAATAACCTTCATCAGCACCTTCCAATTTTAGATAGGTAGCGAGTTGTTTCTTACCTGCTTGATAGTGTCTCTCTCCTTCCCATATTTTGGTTTCAACGATATACTTTCGTTGATTGTGGAGAATGAGCAAGTCCATTCTTCCACGTCCAGTTTGAACTTCAAGATACATATTACCACGTACTAAACGTACAAACTGATCAAGATATGTGAAAAGTAGATACTGACCGACAAATTCCTGTGGAGTTTGTGGTACTTGAAGAAGACGATGTCCAGCGCGTGTAATAAAATCCTGAAAATTATCAAGAAGCGGTTGCATCTGAATCTGACCCTCTGAGGTTAGATAATCTAAGAAAGTATTTGCTGTTTCATCAGAAAAGTATTCATTCTCCAATCCGTTAATAAGTGGTTGAAACGTCTGCATGATACGATGGTGATATATTGGGTTGACAATTTCACACATACCGTCAGAACCTTCTGCAATTATTCCGTAAGTTGTGAGTTCATCAATAAGTTCATTATCCAGATTGAATCCTATACCTTTATCATAGGAAACAATATTCATCAGTATACCTTCAAAACTCGGATCTCGCCGTATATTACTTATAAGATGATCTATGTTAGTATTCCGTTCACGAAGGAGTCGCGTGTGTGCTTGTGTAAAGTGCTGCATTTGAAGCGTATCAGTTACTGGGATATTTAGTTCATCAGTGAGAATTTGTGCTAATCTATTCACGAGAAACGGTTGACCAGCCGTATGTTTGTGGATTGCTTCAATTACATCAGGAGTAATATTATGCCCGACTTCTTGCATATATTGAGCAAAGAGTTCACGAACTTGTTCCAGAGTAAAGTTCGGTAAGGCAAATTCGTCTTGTATGTTAAATGGTGAGATGGACCGATCATAGTTGAGTTGTGCAATGCTTTTCACCCCAACGATTCCAAGACTATGGATACATCGTGTTTCTGGATCAGATAGATAGATACGACGTAACGAGTGAAGAAAATCAGACACTGCATCTTGTGGGATCCCATCAAACTCGTCAATAATGATAATGATTCGTTGGTTTTCTAATATTACCGCAAGTTTTTCAAAAAAATGTCTCAACGCAACGTGATTGATAATTTCTATGTTCTCAAGAAATTGGGAAAGTTGATCAGATAGCTGCATGTCCCGTTTTTTGAAGACTTCCTCAATTTCTTTACGAATATCTTGGTATAGGTAGTTATAAAAGTCGGAAGAACTGACGTTTTTATACTCTTCAAAATCCAGTTGAATTGGAAAATAGATTGAGTCTTCACCTGTGAGAGCATTTAATGCCCATCTAAAAAAAGTAGTCTTGCCAGTCTGTCGTGGAGCAAAAATTACGATATAACGTCCCTGTTTTACGCGGTTAACGAAATCTGAGATTTCCATCTTTCGTCTAACCACGTAGTTCCGAACAGGTGTTACAGGACCTTGAGTCTCAAAAGTTCTCATAATCATACCTATTTCAGTTTTTATTATGTAATTCTATCACTATATCGTGTGATTATCAATTCTTATATCTAAATTGGAACGCCTTGCATTGCATCTGGGATGTCAATGCCAAATTCTTTTAGCACAGTCGGGGCAATGTCGTATATGCTTTTCGTCCGGTGAAGTCCGTGCAGGTGTCTGTTCCCATTGATGATAAACATACCCATTTCAGCATGGTTACAATCGTCAGGACCGGTATCGTTTTCATAAGTATAGATGCTATTGTATCCAACACTTCCGACAGAACGCCAATAGAGATCGCCGAAGTAGACAATAAGATCTGGTGGAATGTTGTTACACTCACGATATATCTCCTGCGGTTTAAATACCCGCGTATTGATATTCTGCCCCGATTCGTCTGTAATTCCCTCAAGTTGCGTTTTTAACTCATCACGAACGATTTCATAATCCTCTGCTTTGACAATACCATTTGGTTCTCTACCAACAACGTTGAGAAAGATCCGACCATAATAGCCCCCTTCTCCCCATGCCATTGTCTGATCCCAATCTACCATATCAGGAGTAAACCGTGTTATATCTTTCGGCTCGGTCTTAAGTGTCAGATAACCGTGTTTCCTTAGCCATTCATTGACACATATACCACCATCCATCCTTTTCGCACCATGATCAGAAACAATTATAACAGTCGTTTCCTCATCAACACAGGACAACATTTTCCCAAGTTTTTCATCAAGTGTGCGATAGTAGTTCCGCATCGTATTTGTAAATGGTGAATTCGGTTCATATTTAGGATGTGTTTTGTCCCAATAACGCCAAAATGCGTGATGAAGTCGGTCAGAACCCATTTCCACCATCATAAAGAAGTCCCACGATTTTTTTTCAAGTAGATACCTTGCGAATTTGAAACGCGCACGTGTCATTTTCAGTAACTGCATTTCCAACTCAGCACGTTTATCCGTGCGAAAATGTGGTATATCAATCATGTAGTCTCGTGCAATTTGCGCAATTTCTCGTTTCAGTCGTGGTGGAAATGTCCACTGCAGATTGGTTTCTGTCAAAGGATAGTTTGGATCAACTGGTGTTAGAAAACTGGTAACCATCCATCCGGGGAACTGTTTGGCAGGATAGGTGAGTGGCACACCTAAAACGACAGAACGTTTTTGTTCTTGTCCAAGCAGTTCCCAGAGTGTTGGTACTTTGATGGCATCTGAATTGGGAATGGTGAGTGTATCATAAGTATAATCTTGACGGTTACGAAAGCCGTAGATACCGAGTTCACCCGGATCACGACTTGTCATCATACACATCCACGCAGGTACGGTGATAGGTGGGATAGTGCTTTCCAATTGTCCATAGACACCTTCCTGCATCAACCGTTGTGTATTTGGCATGTCGTCTTTGAATGCATCAAATACCAATTCAGGGGCAGCACAATCCCATCCGATAACCATCACCCGTTTTTTCATGCTTCTTCCTTATGCCCAACGCGGTTTTCTTCCACCCAATCGCTGCTCACTGAGATTCCACAATTCAGCTAAACCGAGTTGTCGGATGTGGTCTATACCAGCGATGCAAGGATCGTTTATTCGTTTTAACCATTGGTGAAGTTCTTCCTCTAACTCATCCCGAATTGATTGTGAGTTCGCATCATCAATTAGGTTGTTCATCTGAAACGGGTCATTATCGTTATCGTAGAGAAGCCAACCTGTTCCATCGTAATGGCGCGCATAGGTATAACGGTGAGTGCGGACTCCTCGCCATTCGGTGAGACCGAAATTGTTACCCTCTCCCCCATGCATAGGCAATTCAAGCAAAACGGATTGCGGTTCGTCAATTTCCTTTCCAAGCATTGCATCTGAAAGGTCAATACCTTCAACACCTTCAGGAATTGGCAAATCACACAAAGATAGCATTGATGGCATAAAATCAACAAGGCTTAGTAAGGTATCGCGGGTAACCCCTGTTGGAATTTTGCGTGGATAACGGATCATAAATGGTATACGGCTTGATTCGTCCCACGGACGTTCTTTTCTGTTGTGTCCGTGGCTACCAAGCATATCCCCATGATCAGATGTATATACAAGGATAGTATCTTCAGCAATCCCGATTTCATCAAGGGCTGTCATCAAGCGACCTAAGTTATCGTCTAATGCAGTGATATGTGCGTAGTAACCTGATATATCCTTACGTATTGCGGGTGTATCTACAGCGTTTGGACGCAACTGGATATCCTCGGGTGGATACATCTCTTTATATTTTTCTGGGACATGTTCATAAGGATTGTGCGGTGGTCCCCAACTGACATATAGACAAAAAGGTTCATCAGCGTGGTCGCGGCAGTATTGTATAGCTTGATCGGTTTGAAAATCTGGTTCATAACCCTCAATCTGCATTTTGTTCCCATCGGAATCGTGATAAGGTGCGTTGAAATAGTTATGATGGCAATTCCATCCAACCCAATGGTCAAAACCGAACCGCATCTCAGGTGTAATAAACTTATCTCTTGGAACCCCTCCGAGATGCCATTTGCCGATATATCCTGTTTCGTATCCAATATCTTTATATACCTGTGCGATACCTGTTTCTGTCAATGGAAGTGGTAAGTCGTTGGAAACTGCTTTGTGGCTTAAGGGATGTTTCCCTGTCATCAAAGATCCGCGCGCAGGCACGCATATCGGGACGTTGGTAAAGGTGTTTGGAAAAAACATGCCTTCCTGTGCAAGTTGATCCATAGCGGGAGTTTGTACTTGTGGATTGCCTGCACATCCGACATCACATTGACGGTGCTGGTCTCCAAATACGAAAATTAAATTAGGTTTACGTTCCATCATTTCTCCTATTACTGTTAACATTGAGGTATTATGCTAATATTTCTATTACTGCAGCCATGTATATATTTTCCGCAGTACGCTTTCACTCCGTGTCCATAGTGAACGTTTGTATGGTGAAATAACTTTAGTATAACTACTAAAGTTAGTCTTTTTGGCACGATATTGTTCTTTGTGTGCAATTAACCCTTCATTTTCTGGAGGTGATGCTCCAAAATCAACCCATTCATAACCTTCCTTACATGCCCATGTGATAATATGATGAAAAATAGCATTATTTGGACGATATTGTAAAAACTCAGGTAATGATGCCTCACACCATAAAGTCACAGTGTGATTATAATATAGATAGAGTAGTCCGGCTATTATTCTTTCTTCATAAGAAGCAATTGCAAGTTTAGCAATACCTTGCTGAAGGAGCATCTCCATAAGCTTGCGTGGTTTCGGTGTCCCACCTAAACGTTTAACGGTCATTAGGTACATATCATAGAAATCAGTCAAGTCTTCGATTTTTTCAGTGACGGTGACTTGTACACCTGATTTTTCTGCCTTACGGACTGCTCCACGTACTCGTTTATTATATGCAGTCCAAATAGAATCGATATTTTCATTGGTCTTTAATATATGTGTAAACCTTTCGGTCGATTCATATCCGAGTTCTGTGAGAAAGTCACCGTATGTTTGGGTTTCATCTGGTGAAAACGTCCAATACAATTCACACCACCCATTTTCTGTTGCTTTAGTTTCAATATAGGACACAATTGCAGAAATCAATTTGATTTGGTTAACTTTTACCGAATCAATGATTTGGGGTCCCCCAAACAGGTTCCACGGTATTGATTGCCATAAACGGATACCCGGTATCGGTTGAAAAACAAACGCAGGTATTCCACCGATCAACTTGTTATCTTCCTTGACAAGTAGATATACCGGATCAAGTTGTTTGAAAGAATTCGTAAGCGTATTTCGCCATGTAGCACTTTGGAATGCGGTGGTATTTGTGCTTTGTTGGATTAAAGAATCCCATACATTTACGTTTTGGGATGTAATAGGTTCTAAGGTATACACATGCACATTGTAGTTGAAAATGTGGTTTTTGACAAGTGCACCTTTTTGTTAAGGTATGTAAAGTTTCTTGCATAAAAATAACAATGGAAACATCATGCACAGAATTTCAGATATCAGATTTGACTGCGAATTGTTTGTTTTTGTCTTATAATTTCATTGGAATTATCCTCCGATTTAAAAGTTACCGTTTTGTGCCTAATTTCTGCATAACGGTACCTTTTGGGATTTTTCACTGGTTTTAGTTCCTGTCTGGGTTTATGGATTGTTTTTATAACTTTTTTTGAATGTAAAAAAAATCAAAAACGGTAACCTTTGTTCTGCTTGATTTTTGTCTGTTTTTTGAATTGTCTAATATCCTGTCGGAGGTCGCTTCGCTCGCTCCGACCTACGAATCGTGTTGTTTTCCTCCGTATTAAAAAGATACAGTTTTGTGCCTTTTTTTACATAACTGTATCTTTACTGTGTTGTGGTCTGGTTTTAGTTCCTGTCTGGGTTTATGGGTTATTCTTATCGGTTTACTGTGTAAAAAAAAACTTGAAAAACTGTATCTTTTGTTTTTGGCTATTTGTCGGAGGTTCCTTCTACAAAATGTAAGATGTCGGAGGTCGCCTCTACAGAATGTAAGATGTCGGAGGTCGCTTTGCTCGCTCCGACCTACGAACACGGTTATGTTGGGGTTGTATGTGGTTGTGTTTTTCATAGTGATAGTATTATAACACGTGGTTTGGGAGGTTGGAAGGGAGACGTGGGGTTCGGAACAATACGTTTCATGTATGTTTCATGTATGTTTCAGTTTTCAGTGGTCAGTTTTCAGTTTTCAGTTTTTTGTCAGAATCGAGAAAATAAGCAAACATCAAAGCTGGTTTAGTTAATGCAAACGTGAGTTTGATAATTAGACACAAATGTAGATGTAGGTTGAGTAGAGCGGAGCGAACCCCATAAATCAACGTTGTGAATGCCCTGTTGACATTCGCCGCGCTCCTACAGAATGTAAGATGTCGGACTTAGAAGCCCTTCCAGAAGAAAAAATCAAGAAATTTTTTCTTAAACTGACAACTACGAGTTTCGTTCTTCAACTCAACCTACAATCTCATTCACTTCTGATATACCAAACTCATGTTATATCTAATAAACCACTTGACTTTTTCAAAAACTTTTGGTATCCTTAATATGTAAATGACTGCGTAGGAAATTTTGATTATATTGGTGAAATATCTGACAATACAATAAACGTTTAAGTAACGCTATAAAAAACTTTGAATGGAGTGTAGATGTGAACTTTTTGACGAAAAGATACAGTTTTATTACTTGTTTTAGTATGTACATTATTATCTTCGGAACTATCTTGCTGACTGGTATATGTTCGGCTGAAGACCTAATCCTGCACTTATCCTTTGATGAAATAAATGGGGATGTGGTAAGTGATTTGTCAGGATACAATAATGATGCAGAGTTCAATGGCAACCATAAATTAGTTGATGGTATGTTTGGAAAAGCGATTGAGTTAGATGGAGCATCGTGGGGAGAAGTTGAAGATCACGATAGTTTGCATGTTGTTGATGGTATTACGGTTGAATTCTGGGCAAATTTGCGTCCAAGCGCTGGTGGAGCAGGTTCAGATGTTCAGACAGGTGTTGAAAAAGGAAACTCTTGGAAAGCTGGATTATTTACGCTTGCTGCATGGTATCGTGGAGGCTCGCTTCTTCAATTCTTCGATTTACCTGATAATTGTCGTGAACATAATATTGGCGATAACATACAGGATGAAACATGGCACTTCCTTGCAGGCACTTGGGATGGTACCACAATTAAGTTGTATATTGATGGTGAACTCAATAAAGAATTGGAATGCAAAGGAAAGCTGACATCTAACAATGAACCGCTTTTTATTGGTGCTCGTGGTGGAAACCAACGATTTGTCAATGGTGCCCTTGATGAGATAAAGATCTATGATTATGCGTTAACCCAAGAGGAACTGATGTTGGATATGGATAATCCGAGTGCTAATGTTACTCCTACTGACGACAAGTTAACGACAACATGGGCACGTATCAAATCACGATGAACAACAAAGGAAAATTGATGAAGACTTTTGCATATCTATTAGTATTAATTGCTATATTTCAAATCATAACAGGTTGTGCACTATTGCCTTTTGGAGGGGAGGAATCCCCACAGGAACAGGTTGCTGTCGTCAAAACTGTTAAAGGGACATTCGTTGTAGAGTTCTATCCAGAATCTGCCCCCAAAACAGTCGAAAACTTCATAAAATTGATTGACCTAAAGTTCTACGATGGATTGATATTTCATAGGATATTGAAAACACCAGGTTTGAGTGTCGTTCAAGGAGGATGTCCGAATGGAGATGGATATGGTGGTCCAGGTTGGACTATTGTTGACGAGTATACGAATCCAAACCAACGGAAACATCTAAGAGGTACTATAGCAATGGCGCGACCAGATAGACCGAATTCTGCGGGAAGTCAGTTCTACATTTGTCTGAAACCACAACCTCATCTTGATGGAGGTTATACTACATTCGGTAGCGTTATACAAGGTATGGAAGTCGTTGATAACTTAGTAATGGGTGATGTCATCACTAAAATCCGATTGGAGGCAAAGTCAAAGTATGTTAAGTCATCAGAAAGTTAAGCAATATCCCATCTTACTTATCGTATTGTCATGTCTGTCTCTGCTTTTTCTTTTCAGTTGTTCACAACAAAACAAAGAGACATCAGAAACCACTACAGAAGAAACTGCACAACCTGAGGCTGAAACACAACAGACAGTTATCAAACCTGCGGAGGAACCTGCGGAAGCAGAGAGGAAGATTATCCGTGATATAGATCCCGCGAATGCAATAGCTGTTATACAAACTGCGAAAGGTAATATAGAGTTTGAATTCTATGCCTCCGATGCCCCATTAGCATCAAAGAATTTTATCAAAAACGCGAACAGTGCGAATTACAGAAATGAGCATTTTCATGATGTTCAGGAGCTTTTCATCCAAGCAGGTTCCAAACTTGCTAATGATACAATACCGATTGAAAAAAGTGATCATCAGCTTGTTAGAGGTGTCGTACTATTGGCAAAGACCCCTGGGGAAACTGTTTCTGATGGAGATGAATTCTTTATTTGTAAGGATGCAATAGCATTGGATGAAGACTATACAACTCTCGGTAAAGTAATCAGTGGTTTAGAGGTATTAGATAGTATTGTAAAGTATGATAAAATATTGGATATTACAATACGTGAACGCACTGAGGAATAATTGTTATAGGATGTTCCTTCATATATTTACAGTCCTATATGAAAATTGAAAGGAAAATTGAATGGCATTCACTGTTATTCGGACAGCACGTCCGAGCCCTGTTTGGCAAGAGAGTTATGTACGCATTGAAAAAGGTCAACGTCTCGTAATTGATGCTGAGGGTGCATGGTCACCGGATTTGCAAAATCGAACGGGATGGTGTGGTGCTGACGGTGTCCCAAAAACACCAGGTGGAGATGGCTACCTTTTACCAGGGACCAACATTGGTGCGTTGATTGCAAGAATCGGGAGTAGCGTATTCGCTGTTGGGTCACGATACGATAATCCTGCCCCTGCAGACGGTGTTATTTTTCTGGCTATGAACGAAAATCCTAATAATAACAATCAAGCGGGAAGTCTACTTGCACAAATTATTATTTTTGAAGAATAATATCACTAATCCATAAACAATATATTAATGCCCTAACGATACATTCTCATTGAAGTATTTATGTCAGATCAGGAGAAGTTAAATGGAAGATAACACAACTCAAGAGGAAACACAACTCCCATCTGTAGATTTTATTTCTTTTATTACGGATCTTGTTACAACAACTCATCTATATCTTCAAGGATTTAAGGACCCTGAAACTGACAACGTTATTATCAATCTCGGATTAGCAAAACGAATGATTGATACCATAGAAATGCTTGAAGAAAAAACTAAAGGCAACTTATCAGCACCGGAATCAAATTTTTTGGCAAATTCTCTGTATGATTTGAGAATGGGATATGTCCGTGCTGTCAATAGTCAAAAGGATTCCCCAGAACAAGACTTAGCAGCACCAGAAGAAGAACGTGAAGATGATGTATCAAATGAGGATAACAGAACACCTGAGTTAGAAGAAACAACAAACGAAGAATAAGCAGCAATTCCTGATAGATCTGCCATTTCTAACCGATGTCTATGATATTTTCTTGTAAGACACATAAGAACGGAGGATAATGTTTTACCAACGTAAGATTATTATTGCCGTTTGTCTATTGTTAGGTCTTCTTACCATAGGAACAATCGGTTTTTCAATTCTTGAAAAAGATAATCCACATCGCGATTGGGGTATTTTCGACTCCGTATGGCTGACCGTAATAACGGTGACTACAGTCGGCTATGACGATATGGATATAAGTTTTCCAGGACAAGTATTCACGCTGTTTTTAATCTTCGGAGGTATTGGTGTTTTTTTCTATAGCATTACCTTAGCAACAACCTACCTACTTGAAGGACAATTACTGAGTTTTTTCAAACATAGAAAAATGGCAAGAGATGTAGAAAAATTATCAAATCATTATATAGTCTGTGGAATCGGTGACACTGGTATACATGTAGTTGAAGAGATGTTGAAAGCAGATGCCCATTTCGTTTGTATTGAATTGGATGAGGATCGTTTAGAACACATCGCGGAAACCCATAATTTATTATACCTTCACGGAGATGCTACTGATGACGATATGCTTCTACGCGCTGGTGTGGAACGTGCTAAAGGTCTTGTGGCATGCCTTAGTCGTGACCAAGATAACCTGTTTGTTGTCATTTCAGCAAAAAAACTCAATCCAAGTCTACGTGTCGCTTCCAAAGCAGTAGAGAATAACTCCTTAGCAAAATTAGAGACTGCAGGTGCAGACGAAGTCGTTTTACCAGACCATATCGGTGGAATTAGACTTGCCTCAGGCATACTTGAACCTCATCTAATAGACTTTTTTGCCAAGATGCAGGTTAATAGAAAAACAACACGTTTTGCAGAATCTATTATACAACCAGATTCTTTACTTGATGGGATTACCATAGAAGATGCCCGTATCAAAGAAGAAACAGGATTGGTTGTTATCGCAATCCGAAGTAAAGATGGTGAATATATCTACAATCCTGATGGAAATTGGAGAATAGAGGCTGAGGATGCATTGTTCGTAATATCCGATCCAAAGCAACTGCAATTGCTTCATAAACTCACCGAAGATACACGATAAAAAGATTTACTTTCTATATTTAATAACATATAAAATGTCATATCTTTTCTGATATGATTCATAGAGTGGAAACTGGGGAGAGAACTAGGATAGAATATAAATGCTTGCAACTGTTCTCAGTAGCGCGGTGTTAGGTATTGATGCTTATGTTGTCAAGGTAGAGGTGGATGTATCAGATGGTTTACCAGCATTCAGCACAGTCGGTTTACCGGACAGTGCTATCAAAGAGAGCAGAGATAGGGTTATAGCTGCAATAAAAAACTCTGGGTTTTACTTTCCACCCAGCAGAATTACTGCCAATTTAGCTCCGGCTGATATTCGAAAAACAGGTTCTGCATTTGATCTCCCTATTGCAATCGGCGTTATGGCAGCCACGAATCAAGTGGATTTAGCTAATCTTGAAAGCACTATGGTTTTGGGTGAACTCGCTCTTGATGGTACCATTCGGAGTATACAGGGAGGACTTCCAATCGCAATAGCAGCAAAACAGAATGGTATAAAGAACTTGATTCTACCAGCAGCAAATGCGAAGGAAGCAGCAATTGTTGATGACTTGAGTGTTTTCCCTGTTGAAAGTCTAACTGATGCTGCTGCCTTTCTAAACTCTGCAAAAGAAATATCACCAGAAACATACACTCTAAGTAATGCAGTAAATTCAGAAGATACACAAACATATCTTGACTTAATTGATGTTAAAGGACAGGAACATGTGAAACGTGCAGTTGAGGTAGCAGCTGCGGGAGGACACAATATAATTATGATCGGACCCCCTGGGTCCGGTAAAACGATGATTGCTAAACGGATTCCTTCAATCCTACCGAAGTTATCCACGGATGAATCTTTGGAAACTACGAAAATTCAAAGTATAATCGGTGTTCTACCGAGTGATACTCCGTTAGTTACAACTCGACCATTTCGTTCACCACACCACACGATTTCTGATGCTGGATTGATCGGTGGAGGGAATGTTCCTCGTCCGGGAGAGGTAAGTCTTTCACATAACGGTGTTCTCTTTCTTGATGAACTTCCAGAATTTCGTAGGAACGTGCTTGAAGTCATGCGACAACCGTTAGAAGATGGACATGTGACAATTTCAAGGGCTGCTGCATCACTCACATATCCTGCAAATTTCATGTTAGTTGCAGCGATGAACCCTTGTCCTTGTGGTTTCTTTAGCGATCCAAATCGAGAGTGTAAATGCACACACAAACAGATACAGACGTATGTTTCACGTATATCTGGTCCGCTGTTAGATAGGATTGATATCCAAGTTGAAGTACCAGCAGTGAAATATGCTGAACTTTCAGCAGAGGTGACAGGAGAAGCGTCACCTATTGTTCGTAAACGTGTGGAAGCTGCACGTCGTTTGCAACATCAACGTTTTGATGGAACATCTATACATGCTAATGCTAATATGGAATCCAAGCAGATCCGTGAATATTGTAAGATTGAATCACAGGCACAAGACTTGTTGCGTATCGCTATCAATCAGTTAGGTTTGAGTGCAAGAGCGTATGACCGTATTTTGAAAGTATCGCGCACAATTGCAGACCTTGACGAGAACCCAAGTATAGATGCGGTACACGTCTCTGAAGCAATACAATATCGGAGTTTAGATCGGAGCTTTTGGAAAAAATAAAATCACTCTCCAGTGTGCAGTAAATAGAGTTAAGAAAACATTACAAGATATCAAGGAGACCGAATGCAACCCAATTTTATTATTTTTTTGACAGACGATCAAGGCTACGGTGACCTTTCCTGTATGGGTGCTACAGATTTCAGAACACCGCATCTGGATAGAATGGCTTCTGAAGGTATCCGTTTTACAGATTGGTACTCCAATTCACCTGTCTGTTCACCATCTCGTGCTGCGTTATTAACCGGACGGTATCCGTGCCATGCAGGTGTTCGTTCTATCTTAGCAGGACACCGAACAGCAACGGGGTTGCCACCTTCCGTACCTACACTGGCGACAGCACTTAAGGAACTCGGTTATTATACTGCAATGTCCGGAAAATGGCATCTTGGACTTGCAGAAGGTTCACGTCCAGAAGATCATGGGTTTGACGATTGGTTTGGATTTTTAGCGGGTTGCATCGATTTTTATTCACATATCTTTTATTGGGCATTGGGACGACCCGATTTTGACCAAACGCATGACCTATGGGAAAACGGAGAGGAAATATACAGAAACGGTGAATACTTTACTGAGTTGATAACTGAATATGCAGTGAGATATATTCGAAATGCAGTTGAGCAAAATAAGCCGTTTTTCCTGTATGTACCTTACAATGCCCCACACTACCCAATGCATGCACCCCAGGAATATGTTGATAGGTTTCCCAATCTACCTTGGGACAGACAGATTATGGCAGCAATGTTAAGTGCAGTTGATGATAGCGTTGGTGAGATTTTCGCTGAACTTGAACGACTTGGTGTTGCTGAAAATACCTTCTCCTATTTCCAGAGTGACAACGGACCATCGCGCGAAACACGAAATTGGTTAGATGGTACACAAGACCCATATTATGGTGGAAGTGCAGGCAAACTTAAAGGACATAAATTCAGCCTCTATGAAGGTGGTATCCGCTCACCAGGGATTATGAAATGGCCTAAAGAAATTCCTCCCGGAAACGTATTAAGTCAATCAAAACTAATGGGTGCAGCAATGGATGTGTTTCCGACTTTTCTATCCGCCGCTGATGGAGATCTCTCCAAATATGAACTTGATGGGAAAGACTTAATACCGATGGTATGTGATGGTCAATTCTCTCCGCACACTGATATTTTTTGGGAGATGGGAAACCAGACTGCAATGCGTCGAGACAAATGGAAATTAGTACTTAATGGTCGATTAGTTGAAGGTGCACCACCCGAAGACGATGTTCACCTTGCAAACCTTGAAACCGATATGGGTGAAACGACAAATTTGAAGGATGAACATCCTGAAATCACCGCTGAACTGACAGAAGTGACACAAACATGGCGACAAGGTATAGAAAATTACTGGGAAGCACATAAAGAAGAACGCAACGGAACCACAGGTTATGTCAAAGGGTAGTGGTGTGTTATCCGACAGGCAGGATGCTTATGGACACCTGCTATATGATTTTTATAATGGTGTTGATAATGTTGAAATCGTAGAAAGAGAAGACGGTTATTTTGACACAAGTCGGATGGGACCAACCACCTATTTTGCTGAATTCTCTGATTGGGAAGACCACCAAAAAGCTGCTATAAAACATGCATGTGGACGGGTTTTAGATATCGGTTGTGGAGCAGGACGACATTCTCTCTATTTGCAGCAACAGGGACATGAGGTTTTGGGAATAGATAATTCACCATTAGCCATACAAGTTTGCAAACAAAGGAAACTTAAAAACACTTCGGCTGTTCCAATTACGAAGCTTAATTCAAAATTCGGTGTTTTCAACACTATCATTATGATGGGACACAATTTTGGTCTTGTTGGCAGTTATAAGAGGGCAAAATGGTTATTGAGACGGTTTTCTTCTATGACACCAAATGATGGTATAATTATCGCTGAGACGATGGATCCATACCGAACTGAAAATCCTATTCATCTTGCATATCATCAATATAATCGTGAGCGCGGTAGAATGAGTGGACAACTGAGATTGCGGATACGCTACAAAATATATGCTACTCCTTGGTTTGATTATCTATTCGTTTCAAAGTCGGAACTGGAAGATATACTTGTTGGAACAGGTTGGATAATTGAACGCTACATTGATTCAGACAAACCAACTTACATTGCGATTCTAAGAAAACGAGTTATGTCATGACACCTTTCAAATTCGCATTTTTTACAGACACACATCTATATCCTAATGCCACGCAAAACTACGCTGGTGGGTTGCAACAGCAAAAAAACAGTGTTGCGCTTTATGAGAAGTTAATCGAACAACTTAACGCTTTTGAACCCGAATTCGTTATTCATGGTGGAGATATTGTAAGCGGAGGAAATAGTTTTGATATGTCGGTTGAGGAATATGAAACAGCATTACATACTGTTCAAATACTTGGTGAAAGTATGAATATGCCCTGTTACTATATCCCCGGCAACCATGATCTTGACCCTGAAACTGGATCTAAAACTTCGTATTTGGAAAGATTTGGCATTAACGGAATGGGATCAACATGTTTTGTAAAAGAGAACATCAGGTTTATTCTGCTTGATTCACAAGAAGTTCCCAAAGACTTGACGCATGGGTATGTTAGCACAAACCAACTTGCTTGGGTAGAACGTGAAATGAAAAAAGCCGCAGATTACGGTGAAGAAATCCTCATTTTTTCCCACCAACTCCCTTTTCCAAGTGTGGAATTTCAAGGAATTGGTTCAAGGATTGCAAACTCGGCTGAAATAATAGAAGTCGTCGCCCCTTTTGAAAAACAGATTTTGGGATTCTTCTGTGGACATTTACATCTAAACCGTGTATTTAGAGAGCAAGGTATGTTGTGTATTGTCACATCTGGTATTATATGCTACCCGATGATGTGGCGACAAGTATTTGTATATCCAGATAGGATTGAAGTTAAGTCAATCCGCGTAGACCTACCCGATGTCTTTGCAGAATCGGAAGCCGTCAATCAAGATAATAATCTATATCTATCTGGTCGTCCCAGAGATCAAGAATTTACGATCACTCGTACAAGCGAAGACCATGTTGATTAATTGTATAACCTTATACAATTATTTGTTCCCTTTCATCTGATTGTAGATAACCAATATGATTGAAGTCAATAATCTATCAAAAAACTACGGTCCATTTCAAGCACTCAAAGAAATATCCTTTAGCGTAGACAAAGGGCAAATCGTTGGTTTTCTCGGTCCAAATGGTGCTGGTAAAACTACGACGATGCGGATTTTGACATGTTTTATGCCTGCAAGTAAAGGAAAAGCAACCGTTGCGGGGTATGATGTATTCAAAGAATCGCGCGAAGTACGAAAACGGATCGGTTATCTCCCAGAAAACATCCCTCTTTACAATGAAATGACAGTTAGCAAATACCTTACTTATATGGCAAAAATTCGAAGTGTTTCACGGAAGCAAATTAATGAAAAATTGAATATTGCTATTGAGTCGTGTGGTTTATCTGAACGAAGGAATCAGATTATTGGACAACTATCACGCGGGTTCAGGCAACGTGTAGGTTTAGCACAAGCACTCATACACGATCCGGAAGTTTTAATCCTTGATGAACCCACATCAGGTTTAGACCCACGACAGATCGTTGAAATACGAGAGTTGATAAAATCACTTGGTAAAGAGCGAACGATACTCTTCAGCACACATATCCTTCCCGAAGCAAGAATGACTTGTGAAAGACTACTCATTATCAGTAATGGTAAAATCACTGGCGATGTCTCATTGTCCAACGGTAGCACTGTATCAAGTCTTACACATAATGATGACCGTATTGATGCTAACCACAAAACACTAACGCTTGAGTTATCTGGTGGAGAACCTGATATAATAATTGATACTCTTATCAATATACCTCACGTTCTTAGTATAGAACAATCCGATGAACATGATAGTAATGCATATTATGTTCAATATGAAATCGATAAAGATGTTCGTCCAGAAGTGGCTAAAACTGTTGTCGATTCTGGATGGGATATACATGAGTTGCGCACTGATGAGATACGTTTAGAGGAACTGTTCCTTTCATTAACCTCAGAACCTACCGAGTAATCAGCTGATATCCTTCCAATTTCTATTTTATACTATCTGTAACCTGTCTTGATGTATGAGATTTGGTTCCTTTATTTATTATTCTTTTAGTAATACCATTTCTAATAAATAAAGTGCCATTTGCTGAGAACTACTTGTAGGAGCGACCTCCTGGTCGCGACCGGTAAATCAACGGTATGAATGCCATTTAGGCATTCACCGGGTCGATCCTACAGAAGAAAGATTTCCAATCAATAACAATGGTTGAATCCAGTAATGGGACAATAAATATTAGAATTGGTATAAGTATTTTAAGTAGTGTTAGTGATCTGATACGTTGTGATTCTTTCTAAACAACTATGGTTGTGGATTGAACTGACACAACGGTAAATGTAATCTGGAGTAAAAGAAGGTATTACTCTTTACAATCTAAGAGAAAAATATTTTGACATTTTTTTGACAATTTTGTATGATGGTATGAGTGGGTAAATATGATATTCACAAAGATACAGAAATGGTGAAGAACACAGAACTGAAATACGGAGGAAAGTGTATATAGCAATAATGATATATTAATGTATAGTTTTCAATATTGTTTTTCATACTACCCTCCTATATCCATAGTTCTTAGATATATTAACATCAGCTGTTAATAATAATCCTTATATTAAATTACCTATTTAACAAGCAACAATTACAGATCAGTGTTGACAAGAAGTACTGACCTTTATATGTCATCGCAGTTTTTTCTAAGTTGCAGTGATTACGCGTATGATATTTATTTTATTTTATTAACTTACTTTAGGAGAATTTGAAGAATAATGAGGATAGTTTTTATTTTTGTTTGCGTTTTGTGCGTTGCTTCGTTAATACTTTGTATGTCTGAAGCTGATGCACAGGTAGATGTTTTTGTTTATACACAGACGACTCAATGGATTGGACAACCAGCCGCTCAAGCAGAAGCTGATATCCTAATTGATATGATTGAAGGAGCAAAAGGAATTGGTAATGTAGTCAATGATCCTGCAAATGCACTTGCTGAATGGACTGAGAAACACACCGTAAAAAAAGGACAACATCTTATTGTCCTATTCGGTGATATTCCTCCAGAGATCTATCCGGTAGGCAATGCTAAACCGGAAGGTTCTATTGCAGAAGAATTCCTTGATGCAGGTAATACTTTCTCAAATAGTGCTGATTACTTTTTTTGGGGGTTGGGTAACCGAAATGCTGAAGGTGGACTGCAAAATATGATGGATATCCCAGGAATTCTTCAATGGGATGATGACACTCCTATGAAGGTTACACCTGAAGGCGAAAAACTAACACCTACACTTAAGGATTATGCATGTGATCGTCCTTTCCACATTGATCAAATCGCAAACGGTTGGGAATTAGAAATTGCATTTGCAACGAACACCGGAAAAGCAGATGGTGCCACTCGGTGTGATCCATGTATTATTAGACACACAGAAACAGGTGCGCGACTCATACAAGTCTATCAAACTGCAAATCAAGATGATCCAAAAGGTGAAGTCATTGCAGAGATTATTTTAAACTACTATCTTGAGACTGTAGGTGCTCAAGCAGTTGAACCCGAAGAAAAACTCCCTGTACTCTGGGGAAACATTAAAACCAGGAGGTAAATTTAATGCGAAATACAATTTTATTATTAACACTTGTTGCTTTAATTGCATCACCCTTGACGTTGACTTTTGGTGCAGGTGATGTGGTTATCTACACCGGAACAACACAATGGATTGATAAGGCACCAGCGGACGAACAAGCACAAATATGTGTTGACATGCTTAATGACGCGGGTATCAATAACACATGGTACAAAAGTGATGGGGATATGGATGCGTTAGCCAATTGGATGGAAGATGTAACTGACGACAATGGCTTGGATATCTGTGTTCTTTACGGTGATATACCACCTACCCTCTATCCACAAGGGAATGCTATGCCAGATGGTTCAATTGGTGAGATGTTTATTGAAAGCACTGATGGAGATGCCATCCTCAACCATGCGGATTATATGTTCTGGGGATTGGGCAACCGTAATGCTGAAGGTGGACTTCAAAACATGATGGACATCCCCGGTATCGTCATGTGGGATGACAATACACCAATGATAGTCACCGATGAAGGTAAAGATATTTCTCCAAGTCTACCTGCGATCCAGTCTGACCGACCCTTCCACATTGATCAACTTGCAAATGATTGGGAAGTTGAGGTATCACTTGCACAAAATGAAGCGGGAACACGCGCTGATCCAATTATCGTACGTGATGGCGATCGTGGAAGACTGATCCCTACCATACAAACTGCAAATGGTGATGAACCGAAAGGGGCAGTGGCTGCAGAGATTATCATTTGGCTCAAGTCAACAGTTACCTCTGTTGAACCAGATGGTAAGTTAACCACAACATGGGGTGACTTGAAAGCAATCAAATAAGAAAGATGAAACATAAGCAATTCTGTTTCATTATTATTCTTTCTATTCCCTTGCTGCTACTTTTTGCCTGTAGTGAGGGAATGGAATCACAAACCGTTGTCCCATCACCAATAAAAACCATTACTTCACCCACAGATGGTGCGGTGATGGTTTTTGTGCCATCAGGTGATTTTTTAATGGGTACCAGCGATGCTGACATTGAACTGTATAAAGAGTTATTTCCCCTTCGCGACATCTCTCGGTTTGACAATGAACGACCACAGCGCACAGTATATGTGGACGCATTCTACATTGATAAACTTGAGGTAACCAATCAACAATTCAAGCAATTCCTTTCTGACACCGGTTACAAACCCAAACACTATTTAGATTATCCTCCTCACAATACAGAAGACCAACCAGCAGTTGTCCTGGATTGGTCCGATGCTGCTGCTTACGCTAAGTGGGCAGGAAAAAGACTACCCACCGAGGCAGAATGGGAGAAAGCCGCACGTGGTACAGATGGACGTATCTGGCCCTGGGGCAATGAGTGGGATGCTACTAAACTCAGTGGAAATGATGGCACGGGTCTCATTGATGGGTATGTACTCACTGCTCCTGTTGGTCAGTTTCCACAAGGGGCAAGTCCTTATGGTGCACTTGATATGGCTGGTAACCTGTGGGAGTGGGTTTCTGATTGGTATACTCATGATTATTACGAATATGCACCAAATAAGAATCCATTGGGACCTGAATCTGGGGACGGACATGTCCTAAAAGGTGGTGGATGGGCAGAGAATTTAGATTTTACACGTTGTGCTAACCGTTTTGGTGGAAACCCAGGGTCACTGATAATTGGATTTCGCTGTGCTATGGACACAACACAGTAAAATCAACTTATTCCATACATGCATTCCTTAGTATAAGCAACATACGACATCATTCTTAAAAATGCATAGAGGATTGATATCCATGTTACAAAAACATCGATTTTATGTTTTGTTTCTCTTTTCTGTTTTATTGTGCTATGGGTATGTTAGTTTTGCACAAGTATCTAACGAATTCTATGTGCGAGGAATACAGGAAGTAAGACAAGGGAAATATGATCTTGCCCTGCTAAATTTTCAACGCGCAATTGAACAGGATCCCAATTTTGCCAAAGCACACGCTGCTTTAGGAACTACTCATCTACAACTCGGTAATTATGCTAAGGCAGAAACTGCCCTAAATCATGCCTTGACGATTACACCTGGCTTAATGCAAGCAGAAACAAATCTTGCACATCTATATGTAAGAACTTCCCGTCTTGACAAGGCAATTGAAAACTATAAAAAACTAACGAAAGATCATCCAAAAGCGGTTAGCATTTGGTTGGGTCTTGCTTCTGCATATCAGCAAAAAAACATGTTTCAGGATGCAATAAATGCATATCATGTTAGTCTAAATCTTTCACCAAACCTACCGGAAGCAATGACAAATCTTGCAGCGTGTTATGAAGCAATTGATCAACTTGACCAAGCAATCCAATACTACAAACGCGCGATAAATCTGAATCCTAAACTCCCAATGCCAAATGGCAACTTGGGAGCAATCTATTCTAATCAGGGGGAACTTGATAAAGCCATACCACTATTGGAAAGTGCAGTGCGATATGATCCCAATTTTACATCTGCCCGTTTTAACCTTGGTTTAGCCCTCATCAAAAAACGTGAATATCAGCGTGCTGCAGATACCTTCCGTGTTGTTATTGCACAACAATCAGATCATACCGGGGCATACTATAATCTTGCACAGGCACTGTTCAGGTTGAAACAAGCAGATGAAGGTAAAAAGGTGATGGAAACATATCAGCATTTAAATAAAATAGCAAAAGAGATTGATATGCGTGAACGAGCAATTCTGGCGGAACCGAACAATCCGCATAAACGCTATCAACTTGGTCTTATCTATGAAAAATATCAGAGAACAGATGATGCAATTGGAGCATATCAAGCAGCAGTTCGAGTTAATCCTAAACTTGTAGAGGGACATTATAAACTTGGACAGTTGTATTTTCGGATAAAAAAACTGTCTGAATCTGAAAAAGCATATCTTGCAGGAATTGCTATTGAACCGGAACAGGCAATACTCTATGCCGGATTAGGTGCGGTATATTTCGCACAAGGACGACTAAATGATGCTTTTGATGTCTTTACCACTTCTTTAAAATATGACACAACATTGGCGATTGCAAAAGGTGGAATTGCTGCTATCTATCACCGACGTAATCAAATAAAGGAAGCAATACAAGCATATCAGGAAACACTAACCTTAGATGCAGATGCACACTATGCATTAAACGGATTAGCAAGAATCTATCTCGATGTTAAATATACCAAAAAGCATAATATCGCAACACAGATTACGGATGGTGTTGAACCACAACACATAATTGTTTTAGCAGAGAAAGCAGTACGATTAGTAGCGATTCCACAATACATGCAAACACTCGCATTAGCATACCATCACGCAGGTGAACACCAACTTGCTTTGAACACCTTACATACTGCGCTAAAGATTGATCCAAATAACCCCACATTGCTTCAAATCTTGAAAGAGATCAAGTCCAATGAGACTAATAATGAAAACGAATAGTAATTTACTCGCGAGTATGTATTTGACATGTCGTGGTTATATTTTGATTCTTGTATTATTCCTGCTGGTATTACCTACTGTGTCATCAAATCTGATTCAATATATTGATGTTACGAAGGAAGCAGGGATTATCTGGACACACATAGATGGACGGAGTGGGCAAAAATACTGTATGGAAATGCTTGGATCAGGTGCAGCTTTTTTTGATTATGACGCAGATGGTGATCCGGATCTATACCTTGTAAATGGAGCACCACTTCCAGGGGACATTATTGAAGAAATTCCTACCAATCGACTTTATGAAAACAACGGTGATGGTACATTCACTGATGTAACACAGAAAGCTGGTGTAGGAGACATAGGCTATGGACACGGATGTGCAGTTGGTGATTACGATAATGACGGCAACTTAGATATTTACGTTACAAACTACGGATCAAATCGTCTTTATAAAAATAATGGTGATGCAACTTTCACCGATGTCACAGAAAAAGCTGGTGTTGCTGAACCACGATGGAGTACAAGTTGTGCATTCGCTGATTATGACAGAGATGGATATATTGATCTCTATGTTGTCAACTACCTCGAATATAATCTTGATGAGAATCCTTGGTGTGGAATTAAAGAGAAAGATATCCGAGCATATTGTGAACCAGATAACTTCAAAGCACAAACAGATACTCTCTATAGGAATAATGGTGATGGCACATTTACTGACGTTACGAAGTTAGCAGGAATCTTTAATCCTACGGGAAAAGGGTTAGGTGTTGTGTGGGGAGACTATAACAATGATGGACATTCTGATATCTACATCGCAAACGACTCAACAGAAAACTTCTTCTTTACCAATATGGGGGATGGGACGTTTTCAGAGGTAGGTTTTATGATTGGTGTTGCACTCAATGAAAACGGTGTCGCAGAAAACGGCATGGGTACTGCGTTTGGTGATTGGAATAACGATGGGTGGTTAGATCTTACGGTTACCAATTATGCCGATCAAACAAATACCCTGTACCATAACGACGGGGACGGCTTTTTTACGGATGCAACTTCTACCACAAAGACAGCAAAAATCACATATCCATATCTTGGTTGGGCAACAGCCTTTGTAGACATTGATAATGACGGATTTGGTGATATTTTTGTTGCGAATGGACATTTACAAGATAATCTTACAGAACTTGGACTACAAGGCACATACGAACAGCAAAACCTATTATTACTAAACAAGAAAGATGGGACATTTACTGATGTTTCCAATTCTCTTGGACCAGGTATGATACTTGAAGACGTTAGTCGTGGAGCAACCTTCGCAGATTACGATTTAGATGGTGACATTGATATTCTGGTAACCAACTCAAATACGCCTCCACGTTTATTGCGAAACGACGGTGGAAATCGGAATAACTGGCTACAAATCAAACTCAAGGCTACGCAAACTTCCTCGGATGCAATAGGGACGCGTGTTATGGTAACCACCGGTGATTTACATCAAATTCGTGAAGTCCAGAGTGGTGACGGATATCTATCACAAAGAGAATTAAAACTCCACTTTGGAATTGGTGATCATGACAGCGTTGATAAGATTAAGGTGCGTTGGGTTAGTGGGGATATACAGATAGTTGAGGACGTTCCTGCAAATCAGATTCTACTTCTACAAGAAAAATAAATCCACATTTAGAATCTAACATCTTAATAGTATTACTTCTGAGATTGTATTACTCCAGGTTTATTTATGGTGAATTTTGAAAACATGTTAACGCCTCTTCTGTATGAGCGACCTATATTCCACATAAATGTGTTTTAATCGCGACCTGGAAATCAAGAAATCAACGGTATGAACGCCTGTAGGCGTTCCCCCAAATCAACGCCGAATACGCGTATGGTATTCGACGGGTATGAATGCCATTGGCAGAATACGCGTTTGGTATTCTGCATGATTCACCGGGTCGTTCCTACACAGAAAGGATTAATATTGGAAACCATAAGATTCTGAAAACTGAATAACCCTGGTGTATTGCCACAATAACTTGACAACGAAGATTTTAGGTGTTAAAATTATGTGTATTAGATAGGTGAAACACAGAGAAATAAGAAAAATTGAACTTTTTTCAACTATATTAGTCTAATCTCTATATAAACACGAAAGTTAATTGTTGATAGCTCACTTGAACTGACCATAAGGAGAAAATTGTGAAGTTTTCAAAAATCCTCATCTTTTTAGTTATAGGTTGTGCAGTAGGTTTACTACTTGTATTTGGGGTGCGGCTGCAAGCGCAAAATTCCCAAAGAAGGGGTATGATAGCAACGAATGTGGATAATTTCGAAGGCAAAACCTCTATGCGGACGGGGAATTTTCGCAACTGGCAGCAAAACTCAAATAGAACTGAACAGAATAATTCAAACGATTCTCAATCAACGGATGATTCTGACTTTTACAAAGCAATAGTTGACAATAGTCTTTTTCGTCCTCTCGGTTGGAGACCACCGAATAAAGAACCGGATTATAATTTCATTGGCACTGCTACAGATGAGAATGGTGTTATATCAAAGGCATTTTTAGAAGAACGTCGCTCAAACAACTTTTATACTGCGATGGTCGGTGATAAGGTTGGTGATGCAGTCGTAAAGGAAATCAAGGAGAATCAGATCATATTGGATAAAAATGGAGAGAGTATCACACTTAAAGGTGGTACATGGCAGCCTATAAAAGCTGGAGGTTCAAATCGCAGTGCATCATCAAGATCAGAGTCAGACAATAACAACAAGAATTCAAATGCATCGAATAATAATGATGCCCTTCGGAAAGCAAAAGAAACCGCATTGAGAAATGAACAGATGAGAAAAGAAATGATGGAAAGAAGTCAGGAGATGCGAAGAAGATTTGAGGGTGCTATACGTGAACGTATGAGACGTGGTGATTTCAGTCGTAGAAGCGGTAGAGGTCGATAGCCATCCACGAACTTTTATAGCAAATATAATGATACACCCCGTGAGAAGTGATATTTATTCTCACGGGGTGTTTTGTTTATTGAGAAATCAATACTTCATTGCATGAGAAACTATGCAACATTAGATATATTCTCAGGCATATTTTCCAGACGAGATAACCAATAACCGACATCAAACGATTCATCTCCACTCAGGAAACGCCATAGTTTAATTCGGTTAACTATTTCAAGCCGTACATCATTACCATACCATCTATGGTTACGACTTAGAATTCCACCGACACCAACAGAACCAACATCATCAGTATTCCAAAGTTTCATTTGACGTACAGTCGGGTTAAGTCGTAGTTTATACATGTAACGGGTATCTTCAGTTAAATTCGGTTGTGCACAGTGCCACATGCCATGGTGAACGACAACAAGCGTCCCAGCATTACAAACTATTGGGTGTTGTCCAAGGAAGTTTTGATAGCGTGCAACGTCTGTTTCACACACACGTCTAAAGTGACTCCCCGGCAAAATCATTGTACCCCCCATTTCACGAGGAGTGTCATGTGAAAAATAGAAGAATTGGATGTCAAAATGCATCCGAACATCAATGATCGCATCCGCGTGCCAAATCTGTCCATGTTCACTCTGTGGTCGTACAATGTGAACAGCATGATGGTCAAACAAAGGTGCTTCACCTACAAGACTGTGGATAATTCCTTGTACCTTTGGGAGACGAAAAACCTTTCCTACAGCAGAATCGTCCTGCCATACGTCGTCTAAAACAGTACCACCACCGCCTCGAACCGATACACCTGAAGCCATTTCTTCATGTGCAGCTTTATTTAATTCATCGGGGATAAAGTCGTCAAAGCGAAGGTAACCATCGGCTACGAAATTCGCCATCTGTTCAGTAGTTAGGAAATGTTGTTTATCAATCATTAGATTTCCTCCAACTTCTCTAAGATGTATTCAAATCTTAGATATGAAGTGTAATACTCCATGTCAGGATAAGCAGGGAATTGTTGTGGAAACTGTATTACCCGCCAACCATCTATCATTGCTTCAATTACAGAATTATAGGGTGGTGTTTCACTATCACCTGTAGTGTAGCGATTTTTACCTGTACCATCATACATTGCCCATGCAACGACATTGCTATTTAGATCTGGAGTGTGTAAGTGTAAGACAAGAAGCTGCTGTCTTAATTCAGCCATAACAAGTGTATGCCTTCCTTCAATATGAGCAGAAATGTAGTGTAATTTTGGGTTATATACTGTTTATGAGAAGCACTCAATATAACAGTTATATATTGAGTGCTTCATGTTAGTTCGCGTATTACTGAAATAAATGTTCAGAAACGTAGAACGCACCTAAATTAGGTTACTTTGTTGCGTTTGCTTTTATTCTACTCCAAGTCGTAACCAACTTATCAGCTGGTTCTACTGATGTTACGGATGCGATTCCCTCATCTATTAGACCAGCGATTTCGTCCATGCTAAGTGCTCTGTTATACAGAACTACCTCGTCAATTGCACCTGTCATCCAATAGTTACCGATGTCACATCCACCGATATATAGAGGACTGGTATTGCTTTCAGGATCTGCGTTTGGTGCTACTTGAGCGTCCACTTCTCCATCTATATAGAGTTTGAAATCCGGTTTAGCATAGGTTGCAGCGATATGGTGCCATGCTCCATCAGTAACATTAGTCTGTGCATCATAGGACTTCCAACCGCCTGCGGTGAAGGAATAGTGGATAACACCGGTATTCACATGACCAAAGATTCCGTAGTTACGACCCGTTGGGTTACGAGCTTCTTTTGCAGCAATAACATGCCAACTTCCTGATGTTTCCGGACTATTGATCCATGCTGCAATAGTAAAAGATGTCAGGTCAAGTGCATCGGCATCGGCAACGGTAACCATATCTGATCCACCAAACTCCAAGGCACTACCAAATTTACCGTCAACCCATGAAGGACTACCTAATGTAACCTCTCCATGTAAATCGTTTCCGGAAGAATCCATTACCTTATCGCCTGTTCCATCTTCAAATGTCCAAGCACCAACAAGTCCATCAGTGGTAACTGCCATCAAAGTTGGTGAAATTGCAAGTAGTGTCAAAATTAAAATGAGTGATAATTTATTCATAAATATTCTCCTTTATTATTCTGTTAACATATACTACCGCATTACAAAAATGCGGTGAATTGAAGTTTAAATAACCAGCACATAAACATAGCATTCAAACTAACTTATGGTTATTAGTGTTGGTATGGAATACTAATATGCAGTATTCCGTTTAATTTTGCTCCACGTTGTAACCAGTTTTCCACCCGGTTGAACGTCAAGGGCATCGGTGAAACTATTATTCATGAGTGTGTTTATGTCGTCCGCATCAAGAGCTTTGTTATATAATACAACTTCGTCAATTGACCCCGTCATCCAATAATTACCGATGTCGCATCCTCCAATGAAAAGAAAATTGTCGTGGCTGTCAGGATCGGTATTTGGAGCGACTTGTGCATCTACTTCTCCATCAATATAAAGTTTGAAATCCGGTTTTTCATAAGTTGCAACAACGTGATGCCATGCGCCATTAGTTATAACAGTTTTACCATCAAAGGATTTCCAACCCCCTGTTGTAAAAGAGTAGTGAACTACACCAGTATTAATATGACCGAATAATCCGTAGTTTCGACCTGTTGGTCCACGGTTTTCTTTTGAAGCGATAATTTGCCATGCACCAGAGATTTTAGGTATATTTATCCACGCGGAGAGTGTGAAAGATTTGAGATCAAGTGCAGCATCATCGGCGACAGTAACCATATCTGCACCACCAAATTGCATTGCTCCGCCAAATTTGCCATCAACCCATTTTGGGTTTCCTTTTGCTATATTTCCATCCAAGTCATTTCCAGAAGAATCACTTACGGTGTCTCCTTTATCATCCATCAACCAAGCACCAACCAAGCCGTCTGTATCAAGTGCCATCAGTTGTGGAGAAATAACTATGAAACAGATAATAGTGAGTAATAATATTTTTTTCATTTGAAATGTTCCTTTGTCCTTCGACTAAATAATGGTGGAGATAAGTCTCTATCCGTTAGAAAAGTGAAATTTTAAATAACTGTGTCAGGTAGTATCGTAGCATCTTTAGGTACAATAACTAACCCGTCGCGTATATAATAGTCATCTGCATCATAATTGTCAAGATTTTTCGTATTTGCAATCACAGCATTATCACCAATTCGTGCATTTTTGTCAATAATTGCATTCTGAATCAAACACTTGTGTCCGATACCAACATTTGGTATCCCTGATTTTGTGTTATCTGTTTTTATTTCATCGGACTCATAAAAGTCTGCTCCCATCAAAACGGATTGGTAAATACGACTTCCGTTTGAAATTATACTCCGTATACCAACAATTGTTCTATCAAGTTCTGAATCATCAATGATTGAACCTTCAGCGAGAATGGATGATCGGATACTACTACTATTTACCTTGGTGCTTGGAAGATGTCTACGGTTGGTATAAATAGGTGATTGCTCATCATAAAAATTGAATTCAGGAGTTGTGTCGGTAAGTGCAATATTTGCTGAATAGAAAGAACGGATTGTTCCGATATCTTCCCAATACCCATCAAAAAAGTAAGCGGAAACAGGTCGAGTTTTAATGCTATTAGGAATGATGTCTCTCCCGAAATCCATGTTTGTCTCATCTTGAAGTACTTCTTGAAGCACATTACGATTAAAGATATAAATTCCCATAGAGGCGATGAATTCCCTGCCCTTTGGTTTAATTCCACGTGATGTAAACACGTCAGGTTCAACGCGTAATTTGTGCAGTTCTTCCTCAGTTTGTGGTTTTTCTACAAAATCGGTAATACGACCATTGGTATCCGTTTGTAGGATACCGAGACCGCTTGTATCTTCTTTACTTACTGGTATGACAGAAACGGTGATATCTGCATTGGATTCAGTGTGTACCTTAAGCATCTTGCGATAATCCATCCGATACAGATGGTCCCCCGCAAGAATTAGGACATAATCGTCCGAAAATCGTGGATTTAGGATATAGGGTTGATTGTGCTTAACAGCATCAGCAGTTCCTTGATACCATTCATCACCCATCAGTGTCTGTTGTGCAGCCAATATTTGTACGAAACCCCGGCGATAGGTATCAAATCGGTAAGCCTGTGCGATGTGTCTGTTTAAGGAGACAGAGTTAAACTGTGTTAAGACATAGATACGTTCCATGCCAGAATGTAGGCAGTTACTTATCGGTATATCAACCAACCTAAATTTACCTGCAATTGGAACACTCGGTTTTGCGCGGTCACGAGTCAATGGAAATAGCCGTGTACCACGACCTCCGCCAAGTATTACTGCTATAACATTGCTCATAGTGTTCTCCTTATCCTTATAAACTACCCTTCGTAGATAACACACCTGATATACGCGTATCAATGAGAGTAGCAATATCTAGTGCTTTCGCAACTGCTTTAAAAATTGCTTCAATAATATGATGTTGATTTGTGCCATACGGGACATTAATATGTAATGTTGTACCGCTGTTGTTTACAAATCCGTGGAAGAATTCTTCTGCCAATTCAATATCAAACTCACCAATTTTACCGAAATCAAGTGGAGTCTCATAATGTAGATAAGGACGACCACAGATGTCCAGATCTACTTTCGCAAGAGATTCATACATTGGGACAGTAAAACTACCGAAACGTCGCATTCCTGCCTTATCACCTACTGCTTTGTTAAAAGCCTGTCCAAGACAGATACCAACATCTTCTGTTGTGTGGTGAGCATCAATATGCAAATCACCTTTTGCTTCAACTTCAAGATCAAAGAAGCCATGTTTCGCAAAAAGTTCCAACATATGATCCAGAAATCCAACCCCAGTATTAATTGTGGACGTTCCGCTTCCGTCAAGGTTGAGACTAAGTCGTATTTGGGTTTCTTTGGTTTCTCGTGTAATGTCTGCTTTTCTTTCCATTTTTGTATATAACCAAGTCTTTTCTATTGTAAATGCATAGATAGGTTAACTATCCATTAAATTATACGTTCAGAAATACATAAACGTAACGGAAACAGTCTATTATACACAATTGGATAATCAAAATATCATGCCCAAGTTAAGAGTCCTAAATCGTAAATAGATTGTAAATCCTCATGCGATGGTAACACACGAAGTGTATAGCCATGCAAACCTGTTTCATCTAAGCCTATTGTCCCTTCAAACAGATATTTACCATCACCAAGGTCTTCATGAAACTTCATTTGGGTTACATCTCCATTCTGGATTATTCCTGTAGAATCTAATACTCCATGATATATTTGGACAGACAATTCCTTTGGAAACAATGCATCAGTGTGAACAACCGCTTGAACAGAAACAGTTTCTCCAACGTTAAATGCTGATATACCTTTTAGCGGTTCTTTCATAACTTGATTGTTAGGTTCCTCAACCCGCAAATTACCCCAATGTTTACGGATATTTGCTTTCCAATTCGCAAGTGCAACGCTACGACGGGATTTATCCTGATTCAACTTTAACCATCTTTGGTGTGCCGGAAAATAGAGACGTTCTGCATATTCTGCGACCATCCGTTTGGTATTAAATACAGGTGCTAAGTTCTGCATCGCTGACTTCATGAGTGCAACCCATCCGTAAGGTATATCGTCAATAGGATCCCTCTCATAAAAGAGTGGTACAATTTGCTTTTCAAGTAATTCATAAATTGCATTTGCATGTGCTGTATTGATAGACTTAGGGTCATCAGTTTCAGGAGTGGCTTCAATTGTCCAACCACCACCCAATTGTTCTGCTTCAACCCACCAACCATCTGCCATACTCAAATTTAGTGCGCCGTTTGCCGCTGCTTTCATCCCGCTAGTACCGCTTGCCTCATTCGGTGGTAATGGGGTATTTAGCCATACATCCACGCCTTCAACAAGATAACGTCCAACACAGATGTCATAATTCTCAATAAACAGAATTTTATGTCTAAATCTCGGTTGGGAAGCAATTTTGTGTATTTTTTGAATTAAGACCTTTCCTTCGTGATCGTGTGGGTGTGCCTTACCAGCAAAAATGAGTTGGACGGGACGTTCAGGATCATTGAGTATTTTATCAAGACGTTCAACATCGTTAAATAATAAGGTAGCGCGTTTATAGGTAGCAAACCGTCTTGCAAAACCGATAGTCAATGCCCCCGAATTGAGTATTCTTTCCGTTGAATCAGGTTCTTTATTGGGAATTTCCTTAGAAAGGTTCTGATCTGTAACTTTGCGAAATTTCTGATTCTTTCGTTGAAGTGCGAATGCTATGAGACGTTCACGTCTCCGTTCATGTGTACGCCACAATTCCGCATCCGGTATTTGTGATATTTGTGTCCACACATCTTGATTAGTCAGATCAACGATCCATTTCGGTCCGAGATACCTATCGAATAGGCTTTGCATATCTTCTGAAACCCAAGAACGGGTATGAATCCCATTTGTTATAGCTTTTATAGGCACCTCGTGAACAGGAAGATTCTGCCAAAGATCTTTCCACATATTGCGCGAAACACTTCCATGTAACTGACTTACTCCATTCGACATCGTTGAAAGTCGTAGTGCAACTAACGCAGGGCTGAATTCACTGCTAAGATCAGAAGGATTCTTTCTTCCTAAACCGAGAAATTTTTCCTCTGAAATTCCGAGTTTACCATAATAACTATTGAAATAGTGTTTTACCATCTCTGTTGGAAACCAATCAATTCCTGCGGGAACAGGTGTGTGAGTTGTGAAGATATTTCCTGCAGCTGTTGCCTCACATGCAGCTTCAAAAGTGATGTTTGTCTCCGTCATTAACTGACGAATACGTTCTAATGCCAAAAAGGCAGCATGTCCTTCATTCATATGGCACACAGTCGGATGTACACCAATTGCTAATAACGCGCGGTATCCACCTATTCCAAGCAGAATTTCCTGTTTGATACGCATGCGTTTATCACCACCGTAAAGGTAATCTGTGATGTCACGCAATCCTGATTTCTCATTTTCAGGGATATTCGTATCTAACAAATATAAAGGCACGCGTCCCACCTGAGCACGCCAAACCTTTGCAAACACATTTCCTTCTGGATATTCAACCTCAACCAAAAGTGGTGTGCCATCTGGTTTCTGTTCAGGTTGAATCGGCATATTGTAGAAGTCATTTGTTGGATAATCGGCCATCTGCCAACCGTCTGAAGTCAATGTTTGCCGAAAATAACCGTGCTGATATAGCAAACCAACTCCAACGAATGGAAGTCCAAGATAACTTGTTGATTTGAGATGGTCGCCTGCCAGGACTCCTAAACCGCCAGAGTACAACGGCATGCACTCCGTCAAACCAAACTCCATAGAAAAATAGGCAATTTTTATATTTGTAAGAGAATTGTCATTGGAAAAGTTTTCAAACCACGACGGGGCAGAAAGGTAGGCTTTAAACTTTTTGTGTATAACTTCCAAATGTGCTAAAAACACTTCATTTTTGGACGCAGCTTGCAACTGCTCTTGTGAAATTTTTCCGAGCATTGCAACGGGATTGTGGTAGGTTTCTTCCCATAGTTCTGAGTCAAGGTGACGAAACAGACCAACTGCTTCGTTATCCCAAGTCCACCATAAATTCAATGCCAATTCGCGTAGCGGTTCAAGGTTTTCAGGAAGCGTTGGAACAACAGTCAATTGCCGAATAGGCTTCATTATGAGGAACTCCCTTCATTTCCAGATGAAGGTGTTGAATTCAATAGAAAATAGGTGGCTCTTTGCCGTTTTACAATATTCAATTGTCCTTCGCGGGCTAACCATCCGAGACCCAGTAATATCATCCGATCGGTATGTTTGAGTTCTTGTGTCAATTTACCAACAGATGCCTCCTCATTTTCATTAAGGTATTGCCAAATCTCACCCGCAATTGTTCCGATTTCATCAAGCATATTTCCCTCCGAATATGTATGGATTATGGTGTTGTATTACAAAACAATTATACTTTCAATTCTGCGATGTGTCAAGCATTTATGTCCATAAATATACTAAAAACACCTTGACATATTCGCGCTTTACATGGTATTTTATAGCATTTAAACCTTATTCATCAGACGAGGTGTTATCTTGAGTATTGTTGTCCATGTCACGCACGAAGCCATCCAAAAAATGGGTGGCATCGGAGCAGTATTGGAAGGATTACTAACAACCCGTACATACAACGAAGCGATTGAACGGACTTTTCTTGTCGGACCACTTTTCTCCGGTGCCGATCTCAACGCATTAGATTCTATATTGTATCACGCTGCAGAAGGTATAGGAACGACACCACACGCTGAGGTGCTGAGCAACATTGAAAAGACCTATCATGTCGAACTCGTATATGGACAACGTCAATTTGTGAATAAAGACAAACAGGTTACCACTCTCACAGATGTTCTCTTAATCAATGTCTCAAACAGTAATGAGGACCTGACAAGTCAGTTCAAGTGGCAACTGTATGAACATTTTGGTATTGATTCAACTCGTTATGAAAATGAATGGGAATATGAGGAATATGTTCGCCTTGCTGAACCTGCATATAGTGCACTTCAGGTACTTATGGAAGAAGAAACAGAAGTCCCTATATATATTATCTCACATGAGTTTATGGGCATGCCTCTTGCGCTGAAAACACAGATTGAACGAAAAAATGGTAATGCTCCAGCAAATATTCGGACGGTTTTTTACGCACACGAAGTCGCAACAATAAGACCTATTGTTGAAGGACATCCCGGACACGATGTACGTTTTTACAATGCATTAGAAGAAGCAAAAACACAAGGTAAGTTAGTCCAAGATGTATTTGGTGACCAATTCTGGTATTATAAGCATGCTTTGATTGACAAAGCACATCTCTGCGATACGATTTTTGCTGTAGGTGACCTCGTCGTTGATGAACTCCGATTTTTAGCACAACCTTTTGAATCATTCCCAATTAACCTCGTCTATAACGGCATACCCGCATTCGAATTAAGTTTGGAAGATAAATTAGAGTCAAAATCACGACTTCAAAAGTATGCCAGAACACTCCTCGACTACCGTCCTGATTATGTTTTTACCCATGTTACACGCCTTGTCAAAAGTAAAGGTTTGTGGCGTGATTTACAAGTATTAACACATTTAGATAACCTTCTCGCATCTAATGACAAATCCGCTGTCCTGTTTATCCTCTCTACAGAGATAGCGACAGGTCGTCCGCACGAAAATATACATGAAATGGAACGAGAATACGGATGGCCCGTTTTTCATAAAATTGGTTATCCGGATCTGGTTGGTGCAGAGATTGAATTGAACAATGGCGTTTCAGCCTTTAATCTACAGTCTAAGGCGATAAAGGTTGTGTTTGTAAATCAGTTCGGTTGGAGTCAAGCTGCATGTGGTACTCGTATGCCAATTGAGATGGAATTTATGGATATTCGTAAAGGAAGTGATGCAGAATTTGGACAGTCAATTTATGAACCTTTCGGCATTGCACAGGTGGAACCGCTAAGTTTCGGTGCAATTTGTGTTGTTAGCAATGTATGCGGGTGTTGTGGTTTCATCCAACGCGCAACCGATAATCGTGAAGTACCTAATGTCGTTATAGCCGATTATACGAAACTAAATTCATCGCATAAATCATTAAATGATGTAGCGAACATCGGTTTAGCAGAAAGAACTCAGATTGAAGTTGAAAATAGCAGAGACATCGCAGCAAAATTGCTTGGACGGTTACCACGCAAACCGCGCGATGTAGAGGATATAATTAAGGAAGGTTATGAAATTGCTTCTCAAATGAGTTGGGAAGTAGTAGTTAAGGATTATTTCTTACCTGGATTGAAACAAGCGTTGTAATGTTAGTAGGAACACTCCATGTATATACGACCTTTTAGGATTATCTTATGAAAAAAGAAGTGCGACATTCTAATGAACCTATGCCATTGGCTTCAGGTGAGAAGTTGATGACACCAGAACAAAAGTTTTTCTTTGATCTTCGTGGCTGGATTTTATTACCGTCAGTATTGACAGAATCGGAAATTGAGGAGATGAAAGCGGAAGTGTATGCAGGTGCTAAACATAGTTATCAAGGCACACTTCAGAATTTACTGGATCATCCTACAATTGTAGGAATACTAAGTGAAATTGTTGCGGATGAACGTTTCATTTTTGATGATTGCTACGGTTTTCGGTGTGAGAATTCCTTTACAACGGTTAGAGAACTTGGATGGAGCAAGTCTTATGGAAAAGGCACTACAGTGCCACATGTTGTGCGTCCACCGCAACAAGCAAATGCAATGCGGTATCAGGTTGCAGGCAGTAAGATATTCGCAGGACTTACCCGTGTGGTTTGGGAACTTGAAGAGGTGAAAGCAGGACAGGGAGGAACAACTTTTCTGACTGGCTCACATAAGGCGCATTTCAATTATGGAGGTCCTGACCCGTGTCGTCCGAATATCAGTGAATCCCCTTGGGAAGATAACATACGTGATATGATGGAGGACTACAGTTGTCCTCCAGGATCTGCAATTGTTTTCACTGAGAGCCTTATACATGCTACCAACGACTGGACAAATCCTGACAACCCGCGTTGTGCTGTATTTAATTGTTATAACTCAATTTGGGCTCAATGGTATCGATTGAATCTAAGTCATGAAATAATAGAACAGATGCCGACAAAACGGCAATCCTTATTTCGTGGTACTTGGGCAATCGGTGGTGGTCCCGGAGGAAACCGACAGTATTCGCTGGATAATACCACCAAATAATTTCAAGACTATTCAAGCTTTAAGGAGAAATATATGTCAAAAGAAACGATATAGTAGATTATAGAAATAAGTTGACAGTTTTTCATTTTTGATTTAATATCCATATTATGAGATATTCAATAGACTTACGTAAACGCGTTTTAGATTTTGTTGAGGCGGGCGGCAGTAAAGCCGAAGCCGCCAGGCGTT
>JAPOQK010000078.1 GCA_026710795.1 Candidatus Poribacteria bacterium | reverse complement strand
AGGAAGGTGGGGATGACGTCAAGTCCGCATGGCCCTTATGCCCTGGGCTGCACACGTGCTACAATGGTCGGTACAGAGGGACGCCAAACCGTGAGGTGGAGCAAATCCCAAAAAGCCGACCCCAGTTCGGATTGCAGTCTGAAACTCGACTGCATGAATGTTGGAATCGCTAGTAATCGCGGATCAGCATGCCGCGGTGAATCCGTTCCCGGCCCTTGTACACACCGCCCGTCACGCCATGGGAGTTGGTAGCATTCAAAGACGGTGACCCAACCTTCGGGAGGGAGCTGTTTAAAGTGAGACTGATGACCGGGGCGAAGTCGTAACAAGGTAGCCGTAGGGGAACCTGCGGCTGGATCACCTCCTTTCTAAGGAGCAATAACGAGGATATTCTCACACAATCTCCTTGTTCATAACGCTCTTGATCTTTACAAGGCATATACGACTTCCTATTTAACTTTCAAAAACATACTTTCTTATTTCTCTCAGGGGCTTATAGCTCAGAAGGTTAGAGCGCGCGCCTGATAAGCGCGAGGTCCCTGGTTCGATTCCAGGTAAGCCCATTCTTTTCTAAACTTATCCAACCAACTAAATTTAACAATCTTCTCAACATTTTCATTAGGTAAAATATAGTATTATAAATATTCGCAATACAATTTCCTTGTTATAAAGGAATATCTTCAGCTTATGTTTAATTCCTCACACCTAATGTTTTCCCCGCATGCAAACAGATGTTTAGTAACCATTAGTTTTCCATACTACTGACCATATTTTCACATATCCACTGTACCTATAGTAATGTTCAGTTAATTGAGGGTGGTGCATAAATAACGTGCTACCGAGTCTTCTGTAGGAGCGACCTCCTGGTCGCGACCGAGAGGTCGCTCCTACAGAATGTTACAAGATTATGAAATAAACCGATTTCTGTTGCGTTGTTTGAAAAACAATTATGCACCACCCTCAGTAAATTGGCATATCCACAGGTTTTTAAACAAAACGAATTACTTTCTTACCACCCATTCCTAATATTGTTGTACAAGGCACCAATGCCTTAAAGTGTTTATTTCATTAGAATCTATCTCTTACATTTATATTGTTGTTTTCACAGTGTTAACAAAACATATAACACGCAATGAATTGTGTTTTGATAAAACGCTGTATTTGTAAATCAAACATACAATTTACAGAACTTGCGTGCAAATGGTAGGCGCGCTTACATGAAGATTAATTTATTAATTCGGTATTTTCCTTAGTCCCGTAGGGACGATATGTTTATAGAAAACGTTGCGGACACGCTCTTTAGTCCCGCTGAATGCCCTTTGCGCATTCACAGCGTTGATTTGGTAGGGACGATATGTTTGTTGCCATGTGCTGCAAGGACATATCGTCCCTACGGGACTAAGAGAAGAGATAACACCTCTGCTATAAACATTGCGTCCCTACGGGACTGAAGAGCGTTTGACATATTCAGAATATACCTAACAAGAAATTACCAAATTAAATATTTAATCTTCATGTAAGCGCGCAGAAAACTACAATTCTTATGGAAATTACATCAATTCTGTCATAATTCTTGGTAATATCCTGAAAATTGCGTAAGTCTTGCATATTATTAAGTCTACAATAAAGATTTGAAAAGGAGATTTAATGGAAACCACAAAATCACAAACAACCACTCCCTTTAATTTTCACGAGAACGAAGTTTCTAAATTGGCACTTCCTGAAGGTGCAATTGCCCGATTAGGGCGAGGCAGCGTCCGGGATATGGCATTCTCACCGGATGGACAGCACTTCGCTGCGGGATCAACTATGGGACTTTGGATTTACAAATATCCTACATTTACTCCTATTGCACTGTGGGAAACTGATAGGGGATTCATTGATGCTGTTACATTTTCACCTGATAGTCGATGTATTGCTGCATACACATATCTCCAAGCAATCAGAGTATGGGACATCCAAAATGGAGTTTGTATAGCTGAGATGGAGTTATCTAAGGAACAGATCCGATGGGGTATTTCAAATCCTGTATTTTCTCAAGATGGGGAGCACCTCGTTGCGTTCAATGGTGACAACAGAAAGATTTTCATCTGGTGCTCAGGAACAGGCACACAAATAAGTGAAATAGAAATTGAATTAAGTGAAACAGAAACCGAATCCATAAATACCATATATCCGAGTTGCTTTTCTTCCGATTTAAGCATTTTGGCAGGTTCGTGTTATGATCATAAAAACCGGACTGCTGAATACATTGGAGTATGGGAGGTAGAAACAGGAAAACAAATCAATTGTCTTGAGTGGACTGAGAGGTGGGGACATCATTGCTTTTCGCAGTGTGGACAATTCTTTGCTGCTGGTGGTTCAGAGGGAAGTATTAATGTGTGGGATGTAGAAAACGGTAACTTGGAAAAAGTATATACTGGCTTTGAAGACGCCAATATGGTCCCATTCTTTTCATCAGAGAATGATCTTATTGCTGCAATGGTTTTTCCGACTAACCCAAAAATTGAAATCTGGGATTTAGAAAAGAACGAAAAGATGGATACACTCGAAAAAGGGAGCAAACTGAGTTCCGTCCGTTTTTCAGATGACGGCACCCAATTAGTATATATTGATGATGGTGAAATCAAATTCTGGAATAAAGATAAATCCACTGAAGAAGCACTTCCAAGCATTCATGGACATACACGGACAGTCAATTCATTAGCCTTTACAATGGATGAAGATGTAGAAACGCTTGTGGCTACGTACTGGGGTTGGAAAGCACTTTTCTGGGATGTTTCCCGTAGACGAGGACGACGTCCCACTGGTGCAGATTTGCCCACAAGCAGGACACTTCATCTTTATTTATCCTCTAAAGGAAAAATAATCGCCACTGGTGGAGACGATGACTACTTAAAAGTATGGGAAAATGGCAGTAGTGAACCAATAACCGAAATTCCCATACATGAGATTAAACTGACACAGATTACAGGTAGTGAAGCGTTCGCACCAACAGGAGACCGGTTGGCGAGAACAGATAGAGATTATAACATCTATGTATGGGATTATAAAAATAAATCCTATAGTGGTGATGAAAAAGATACTTGGAAATTGCATGCACATCTCACTGGACATACGGAATATATTGAAGGGGTAGCATTCAGTCCCGACGCGAAACAACTCGCAAGTATATCACGAGATAGAACAGCGAGATTATGGGACGTTGAAGCAGGAAAACAGATTACAGAACTGCCCTTAGCTCCACCTTCAGGAGGGAGACAATACCGCAATTACGACAGAGGGATTACATTCTCACCTCGTGGCGACTTAATTGCTGGGGGTCAGTGGGGAGAAATAATTTTGTGGGATGCATCAAATGGTAGTGTTTTAATGACAATTCCGCAACCCGAAGGTAATCAAAGACCAATCACGTTAAGTTTTTCACCTTGTGGAGAGTACCTTTTTTCAGGTTCATGGTGGCAAGGTGATTTGCAGAAAGTTCCTATTCGTTTATGGAAAGTGGCGACAGGAGAGAATATCGCAACGTTTTCTGGACACACAACTGACGTTCAGTGTATTGCAATATCTAAGGACTGCACCGTTCTTGCAAGTGGTGGACATGATGGGGTGATTTTCCTCTGGGATTTAAAACCTTATATCAATTCATAAACATGTCTTGTTATTTCTCTCGATCAACTTCACAGTACATCTCAACGTATAAAATTAACGAATCCCACAATCCATTAGATGTATAAGGAGTCATATTTATGGAAGACAATACTACCTCAACTCCTAAACATAAACCACCTGAAAACACAGATTCCACAACATGGCACCTTCCTGCAGGTGCAATTGGTAGATTAGCAAGGGGACGCGTATCGGATATGTCCTTTTCACCTGACGGGAGACATATTGCTGTCGCAACCCCCATCGGCTGTTGGTTGTATGTTCGACCATCCCTGAAACCGCTCGCTTTATTTGAAACAGAAAGTGGAATGGTTAATACCATAGTCTTTTCAAGCGATGCCCGGTTGATTGCCACCAGTAATCTTGATGGAGTGGTGAAGGTATGGGACACACAAACGCTAAAGTGTCTTGCAAAGATAAACCATCGCAAGAATGTAGAAGCAACGTCAGGATATTTTTGGCAGCTCTGTTTTTCTCAAGATAACCAATACTTAGCAGCATCTTGTTTTGATAAGCAAAATGTTGTCTACGCGTGGCGAAAAAACACGGACGAACCTATTAAAAACTTTCCGATTGACGTTGAAGATACAAGAGGACACGATTTTCCTATCTATTTTTCTCCGATAGAGAACTTGCTCGGATATGTGTCTGCTGGAACCCCACATCACACTCTCACTATTTCCGATATTGAAACCGGTGAACACATAGCACATCTTAGCCAATCCTCGGCACTATCTTCATATCGTTATCTCGTTTTTTCTCCATGCGGACAATATATTGCTACTGCTAATCGGAACAATGAAGTGTTGGTATGGAATGTTTACAACGGTACTTTGGAAACAGAAATCATTGCTTATGAAGGGAAAAGGGTAATCCCTGCCTATACATCTGATAGCACACTACGCATTGCCGATATTTACGAATATAAAGTTGTGATTTGGGATGCTATTAGAAAAGAAAAAATAGATACTTTTGAACGTGAGAAACCCCCGCATGATCATTTTATAAGCGGACATCATGTACATTTTTCACCCGATGGTGCACATATCGCAACGATCCTCTCACGCAGTAAGCTCTGTGGGTGGACGGTTGGTTCACCATCAAGTACAGTTTCAAGTCCTGCTAACCATAAACCTGCTGTCTACTCAGTCGCTTTTTCTATAAAAGGCAAGACAATTGCAAGTGGACATGGGTATGGCATGTATCATATATACTGGGATGCTACAAAGCGACAAACAGAACAAATATTACCAACGCCAAATATCCAAGCACAACGCACAACACTTACGGAAAACCTAACAGAAGAAGAGAAACAGCAGTGGTACCGTGTCAGTGCCTTGTCGCCTTGCGGGGAACGATTGGCACTTCGAGACCTTCCAAGAGGGTCAGTTGAAATCTGGGATATTGTGTCTGAAACACTCATTACAGAACTCGCGGACAGTGACAGATTTAGATCTTGGCGTGAAATGCGTTTTTCACCGACAGGTGAATATTTCATCGATACAGCTATAGGTGATATCAATGTCTGGAATACACAGTCCGGGAAGAAAGTCAACACACTTACAGGAGACAACCGATTGATTCTAACAACTGCCTTTCACCCCGATGGAAAACAACTCGCTGCTGCAGCAAAAGGGAGTGCGGGAATGCTTTGGGATATTGTCAGCGGTGAACAGCTCGGTGTGTTCCCTACAGAACTTCCAGAAGATTTCTCCCTTTATAGAGGCAATCCAGAACAGATCCAACAATATATTCAATTAAAGAAAAAAATAATCAAGCAATATAAGTGTATTCCTAACAAACTCGCTTTCTCTCGTTGTGGCACTATTATCGCTTGTGGGATACAGGATCATATCCGGTTGCGGGATGCAGCAACCTTAGAAACGCGTATGCTAATACTACTACCCGAAACGTGTAGCAAACCTTTTGCGCTCACATTTTCTCCCTGTGGAAAATATCTCGTCTCTGGGTCGTGGTGGATAAAGGGATTGGATAGAGTATCCATACGAATATGGGAAATCGCAACCGGGCAAAATATACACACTTTCTGGGGGCATACAACAGATGTCCAAGATTTAGCTTTTTCTCCAGATGGTGAACTCCTTGCAAGTGGTAGTTTTGATGGCACTATCCTTCTTTGGGATATGAAACCCTTTCTGAATATAGCATGATTGGATCAGCAAGTATGCTGTGCAATACCAATTGAGATGGCAAAAATGAAATCCTTGCGAATTGGGAAATGTCCATGTGATTTGCATTTCCCATCCGATATAATAAAGGAGAAAACTTTGATGTATACGTATCAAACAGATGGCGTAGATATAACTACTTGGAATCTCCCAGAGGATGCTACTGCTCGTTTAGGAACGGGTTGGATAAGCGGTGATATGGCATTTTCCCCCGACGGTGGGGCACTTGTTGTTGCAACAACTATCGGCTGCTGGTGGTATGACCTCAATACAATGGAACTTCGCGCATGGTGGAATACCGAACAAGGAATGCTATCAGAGATCACCTTTTCTCACGATGGTCAGTGGGTTGCCACCGGAGATTGGGAGGGAGATGTAAGAATATATGAGACACAAAACCTACAATGTGTCGCTAAAATAGGTGTACCCAAAAACCCAGAAGGCGTGATGGGAGCAGCGCGCAGTCTACGCTTTTCACAAGATGGACAGCACTTAACACTCTCACATTTAATTATTCGCTTAGATGATGGACCTTTTTCTCGTGATAGAACAGGTAGAGGTAGGTACTTTTCTGTTTACGATTGGAAGGTAAATACCGACACATCAATTGCCAGTTTCACTGTACCACCGAAACTGGATAGATGGAACTTCGGTCCCCATTCACTTTGTCCTCAAGCACTTTCACCCGATGGAAGTCTTATAGCATATACATCTGCTCCACATATTACCTCCGTGATGCACACTGAGACAGGGGAACCCATTGCTGAATTTCCAGATGATTACACCGACACACCTTGGAAAGGCTGTAACAGACTTGTTTTTTCTCCGTGTGGAAAGTATCTTGTTGCAACTAATTATGGAAACAAATATCACATTTGGAATGTTCAGAACGAAACATTGGAAATACTACCAACAGAATATATGGAAAACAGCCAAATGTGTAAAGGCATTCCCACTTATACCTCAGATGGCACTTTATGGATTGTAGGATTCTCTAACCGAAAAGTGGTGATTTGGAATGCAACATTACAAAAAACAGTGAATACCTTTGAATGTTGGATGCCATTAAATGGTAAATTTTCAAACGAAAAATCACATTTCGCTTTGAGAAATATATACGGAGAACTACAGGTTTGGACGCGGGGTAACCCGTCAACGGTTAAGTCTCTACCCACACATATATCAAGAGGCGTAATTGACATTAGGTTTTCAAAAGATAGTCGGACATTGCTAAGTTGCCATGATCCCGCAGGATATAGATTATGGGATGTTGCTAAGCGTCAAGTAAAACGCACTTTTAGCTCTCCATTTACCAATTTAGTAGGTGTTGTTGCTACCTCACACAGTAGGGAATTACTTGCTGTGGTGGAAAATAAACAGATTAGAGTCTGGAACCTTACATCAGACACACAAATCGCTGAACTCTTAGGTGCGTCAATGAAGGTTGATATAGTGTTCTCACCATCAGCTGAATATATCGCAAATGTAATTAGACAAAATACTATAAGAATCTGGGATCTTGCGTCTAACTCACAAGTCGCTGAATTATCTCAAAACCCATCTCCAAAAGTTCTTAGAATGGGATTTTCGCGAACAGGGAAATACTTCGTCAGTGTCCATGGAGATAGTTTTACCATTTGGGATACCACTCGGTGGGAAAAACGGCACGATGTGACACTACCAATGGATCAAAGTTATAAGCAAGTATTGTTTCATCCGAAGGACAAGCATGTTATCTTAGTACCGAATGAAGATTCCATTTTTATATGGGATCTTAAAAGTGGAGAGCATACCGGTCAACTTGACACAACAGAATGCTTAGATCCTTCCATTTATAGAGGAACACTTCAAGATCTCACTCATCTTAACGAACTATCAGGTACAACTTTTCGACGTATTTGGGGTAAAATTTGGTTGTCACCTTGTGATACTCACATGGCTGGCATATTACGAAGAAGCAAGATACCCAACGAAATTCGAATATGGGATTCAACTACCTTAGAAACCTGTATGGTGATTATTCCACCTAAAGGATGTGAGAAACCTCAGACACTCAGGTATTCACCTTGTGGTAAATATCTTGCTGTAGGTGCACAATGGCAAGAGGGACAAAAAATAATATCTGTCCGTTTGTGGGATGTAGAAACAGGAGAAAATATCCACACCTTCTGGGGACATCGATCGGATGTTTGGTCACTCGACTTCTCCCCAGATGGTGAACTCCTTGCCAGTGGTAGTTACGATGGCACAATCCTTCTTTGGGATGTGAAACCGTTTATTGGCACTTAAATTCGACTTCTATCATCTACAGCATAGAAATATTGCGTGCATTACCTACCTCTTACTTCAATAAAAAATAATAGGAGACTTCTTTATGGATAACAAAAACTTGTCTACCTCAGCACTGCAATCACTACATAACACGGATGTAACAACATGGGAACTTCCCGAAGGCGCGTTAGCGCGATTCGGACACGGATTACGACTTGACGTAGAATTCTCACATGATGCCGCATATTTTACCGTTGCAACCAAAATCGGATTTTGGATATATGATACGGAGACACTTACCCCTCGCGCACTATGGGGAACAGACCGCGGCATGATGAATGTCGCCACCTTTTCACATGATTCACGATGGATTGCAACAGGGGATCAGGACGGTATTCTCAAGGTATGGGATACCCAGAACGGACAGTGTGTTGCACGAACAGACTGGGGAGGTACTGAGAGACGAAATGTGATCCGTCATGTCCGCTTTTCACCGGACGATCAATTTCTCGCTGCTTCCGGCTTTGGAGATAGTGCAGTCTATGCATGGCACACAGAACTCAACGCACCTATCAGAAATTTTAAACTTGAAAAGCCAAAATTAGCGGATTATAGAAAAGAAGGTACTTCCTATGACAGATATTTTCCCATCGCTTTTTCACCCAACAGTAATCTATTCGCTTATGTGTCTTCACCGGAAGCAGTAACGGTTTCAGATATAAACACAAGTGAAGAGATAGCACACCTCACGGGACACACTACCCCATTACATACCCTCCTGTTTTCACCTTGTGGACAATACCTTGCAAGTGCAAGCCTTGGATCTACCGTTCAAATATGGGATATTCAAAATGAATCTCTTTCTATGACCCCCAAAACTTATGAAGGAAACCGAATAAGACTTGCTTATACACCTGATGAGACACTACGAGTTGCAGAAATCTATAATGACAAAGTAGTAATATGGGATGCTTCACGGCACGTAAAGTTGGATACCTTCAACACTGTTGGGAACACAGACAGTAAGGCAAGGTTTTCAAACGATGGAAAAAAATTCGCAATTACATGCAGGAACCGCAAAATCCAAATATGGCATGAAGATGATTCTACTACAAAATCGTTCTTTTCTGGATATGGAAGTATTCCTTATTCGGTGGCATTTATGCAGGATAACAAAACATTGATAGGTGGAAACTGGGGTGGTACTGGTAAGATATTTTGGGATATAAATAAACGGGAAGTCGATCGGATACTCCCACCTTCAGGCAAACGCAGTTCTTCCAGAAGATGCATGACGTTGTCTCCAGATGATCAACTCTTGGCTATTGATACAGGAGGCAACGATATACAAATCTGGAATATTGAATCTGAAGTATTAGTTACCGAACTAACAGGACATAAAAAAGACATCTATTCCTTGACGTTTTCTCCTACCGGTGAATATCTTGTCAGTGGAGGAACGAGAGATGAATTATATGTTTGGGACATCGCACGATGGAAAAAACAGCACACATTGATAGGACATACAAGTTCAATTGAGGCAATTGCATTCCATCCTGATGGAAAACAGTTCGTTACCTCCTCCAGGGATGGAACCGCATTACTCTGGAATGTTGAAACCGGAGAACAAATCTCACCACTTCCTTTACCTGAAACCTTAGAAGATGCCTTTAAATACAGAGGTGAACCACAGGAAATTGAGCGAGTCATGAATGGTGGGAATCTTCAATATAAGAAATATCAACACATGCAATCTATCGTTTTTTCGCCTTGTGGCAACTGGATTGCTGGTGGACTCGGCACTTGGATGGCTGATGCGTTAATAAATGAAATCCGATTGTGGGACACAGAAACGTTAGAAACACGCATGATACTCCTTCAACCTCATGGGTGTATTCGTCCGTGGGCATTAGCATTTTCTCCGTGTGGAAAGCACCTCGCATCAGGTGCTTGGTGGAAATGGGGATTAGACAAAGCACCTATCCACTTGTGGGAAATGTCAACGGGTGAAAACATCCATACTTTCTGGGGACATGCCTCGGATGTGCAAGATTTAGCCTATTCACCGGATGGAAAATATCTGGCAAGTGGTAGTTACGATGGCACCGTCCTATTGTGGGATATGAAACCGTTCATTGATTCAAATTGAGAATTTTCTACAGTGAATCTCAAAAATATCTGTTGTAACTATATTCACCTCAGAAATTAAATTTCATTGTAGGGCGCGGTCTCTGTGCCTCGCCGTATCCTGGAAAGAAAACGATGCGTGGGTACAGAAACCTGTCTCTACGATTTAAGATAATTTCGTGTTTTTATTTTCAAACCGTTTTATGGAAGGTTTAATATGCAATACAAAAATTTCGTGCAGAATTATCCTGAAGAAAACCTTATCTCTTTACCATCCGATGCGATTGCTCGATTCGGTAGGGGTGATGTAGAAGCTACTGCCATCTCCCCCGATGGAAATATGATTGCAGTAGCAACCCGTATTGGTTTGTGGATTTATAATGCACATACTGAAGATTTCATTAGACTAATTGTGGTTGAAGGTACAGGTCTACTTTCAAGGGTTACTTTTTCTCCAGATAGCACACAGGTTGCTACAGGCGATTGGGATGGCATTGCCTCACTATGGGATGTTTCTACTGGAGCAAAACTCGCAACCTTCAAGAATAAAGATTATGTCATTTCCGTTGCTTTTTCTCCAGATGGTAAATCCTTGGCAACTGGAACACGGGATGGTAAAGCAACACTGTGGGATATTAACACCTGTAATGAACGTTGGTCGATTTCTCACAAAGATTATGTAACTTCCGTTGCTTTTTCTCCGGACGGTTTACTTTTAGCTACAGGTAGTTGGGATAGCACATCAAAACTATGTGATGTTGAGAAGGGAGAAGTGCAACGGTGTTTCACCCATCAGAAAAATAATGTAGTTATTGAATTAGACCCCGGGATTGTTGAGACTTTCAACAGACTCGGAATTAACTGCATTGCCTTTTCTCCGAATGGACGATATTTTGCCACAGGTGATCGTATAGTAGGCGATATAAAGGGTGTTACAACATTGTGGGATATTGAAAGCGGGGAAGCTGTGTGGGAATTTACCCATGAGGAATCTGCGACATCTATTACTTTCTCAACAGACAATAAATACATGGCAACTCGCTTTTCAAATGGAGAAACTGATGTCCGTCATATTGCCGATTGCACAACTGCATCAATTCAAAACGTGAGTTCTGCAAAACAAAAAAAGAAACTGCATGCAAGTCACCCACGAGGATTATACGGTTGGCTCGTTAGCTTTTCACCAGACGGAAAGCACTTGGCTGCACTAACACAAATGTCTTCCCTTAAGATATGGGATTTAGCATCTGGGATTAACATCAAGACAATTGACCAAGATATTGGAGAAGCAAAAGCACTATCATATTCACACGATGGATATTGCTTTGGAGTGAGTCGATCATCCAACGGTGGGAACTTTTGGAATTGTGCGACCTTTTGGAATGATCAGGAACAACCAATAGACTTTTTATATGAAGACTCTCGTGTAAGCATATTATCTGCAGCTGTTTCACCTGATGCTAAAATTGTGGCTACAGGAGGAGATGACAAAAAGGTTTCTTTATGGGATAGACCAACAAAAAAGTTGGTTAACACACTTTCTGGTCATACAGGACCAATTATTAACCTTGCATTCTCCCCTGACGGCATACATTTAGTAAGCACAGGAGGTACTGAATGGGAAACACATGAAGAAGATGGAGTCATGTATGGATCCACGACTGCGGATAGTCATATAGATAAAACAGCAAGAATCTGGCATATTGAAACAGGTGCTGAGATCGCAACACTCACACATCTCTCCAAAGTTGAGACGATTGTTTTCTCGACAGATAGTACTTGCCTTGCAACTGCCTCTGAAGAAGACGTGCATCTGTGGGATACTAAGACGTGGCAGAAAATTGTGACACTTGAGACAGTAAGAGTCGAGTCGTTAGTTTTCTCATCGGATGGTTCGCTACTTGCAGTTGGAGGTACAGGACACAAACCAAAGATACAGATATGGAATGTTGAGACAGCGCAACTGGTTGTAGAATTTTCTGGACATAAAAGTGATGTGGAATCTGTTGCCTTTTCACCAGATGGCACACTTTTGGCAAGCGGTGGTTTTGATAGTGTCATCTACTTATGGGATATGCAGCCCTTTATATGCCCCTAAAACATCTCTCACTACAATAAATTTGGAGGTATTTCATGGATAAACAACTATCACAGACAACCACTCAATCATCCCAGACAGTAGAACATTCTGTATCACAGATTGTGTAAGCCCTATCTAAAAACGTCTGTCTTCTAAGGTCATTCCTACATAGGAAATGTCTAATTATTTCCAAAATACACCATTTAATGTAACATCCTGTCAAATTCATCCGTTTTTATTAGACTTTCTTACTTTATTAAGAAATAATTGTAAAATATATTTGACATACACCACATTATGTAGTATACTTTAATTCTGTTTAGGGATAGAAAGTAATTAAATCCCGTTCTTTGAAAAATATATTTGACTTATGTTAGATTCTATGTTATACTAAAGTTTCTATTTGACAGAATACAGAATTTGGCACTGTTAGATATAATGGTATGTAAATATACCGTGCGCGAGGGGGTGTAGCTCAGCTGGGAGAGCAACTGCTTTGCACGCAGTAGGTCAGCGGTTCAACTCCGCTCATCTCCATCGCCTATCAGGAAATATTGCATTTCTGAGTAATAGGCGGCGTTCTTTGACAACTGAATAGAGAGGGTAAATCGGTAGAATAGAAAAATATCACCTTATCAAGCTACTAAGGGCTTACGGTGGATGCCTTGGTGCCAGGAGACGATGAAGGGCGTGACCGGCTGCGAAAAGCTTCGGGGAGTTGCATAGTAAACTGTGATCCGGAGATTCCCGAATCGGGCAACCGAACAGGTTAATACCTGTTACTTGTGTTTAACACAAGAGATAACCAGGAGAAGTGAAACATCTCAGTACCCTGAGGAAAAGAAAGAAAACCTCGATTCCCCCAGTAGCGGCGAGCGAAAAGGGAACAGCCTAAACCTGATATATGTTCAAGCCTGAACGCGTTGTATATCAGGGGTTGCGGGGTCCATTGGGAGTGGGTTCAGACACTCCAGGAGTTAACGTGCCGCTAGTTTAATGCCTCTGGAAAGAGCAACCAGAGAGGGTAAAAGTCCCGTGAATGAAAGCGGTGGCGAACTTCGTAATGGGTACCCCAAGTACCACGGGATAGGTCAAACCTGTGGGAATCTAGGAGGACCACCTCCTAAGGCTAAATACTCCCTGGCGACCGATAGTGAACAAAGTACTGTGAAGGAAGCGGTGAAAAGTTCCCCTGTTAGGGAAGTGAAAAGTTCCTGAAACCGTATAGCCTACAATCTGTGGTAGTGCTAAGTCACGTAAGTGACATGCATGACCGCGTGCCTTTTGCATAATGAGCCGGTGACTTACTCTGTGTTGCATAGATTAAACATTTTTGATGTGGAGTCGTAGCGAAAGCGAGTCTGAATAGGGCGTGCAGTTGCATGGAGTAGACCCGAAACCAGGTGATCTACCCATAGGCAAGGTGAAGCATATGTAAAAATATGTGGAGGCCTGAACCCACCAAGGCTGAAAACTTGGGGGATGACCCGTGGGTCGGAGTGAAAGGCTAATCAAACCTGGTGATAGCTGGTTCTCCCCGAAATAGCTTTAGGGCTAGCCTTATGTGTTTGACAGTGGCGGTAGAGCTCTAATTGGACTCGCGGCCCTACCAGGTTAGCAACTCCAGTTAAACTGCAAATGCCATTGTCTAAAGCATGGGAGTCAGTCAGTGGGGGATAAGCTCCATTGACGAAAGGGAAACAGCCCAGACCATCAGCTAAGGTCCCTAAATATACACTAAGTGGTAAAGGATGTTTTGTTGCTGAGACAGCCAGGATGTTGGCGTAGAAGTGGCAACCATTTAAAGAGTGTGTAATAACTCACTGGTTGAGCGATTTTGCACCGAAAATTTCCGGGGCTAAGTGTATTACCGAAGCTGTGGATGTACAGCAATGTATGTGGTAGGGGAGCGTTCTATAGTAGGACTGAAGGAGAACTGTGAAGCGCTCTGGACGAATTAGAAGTGATTATGCCGGCATGAGTAGCGATAAAACAAGTTAGAAGCTTGTTCGCCGAAAGCCTAAGGGTTCCTGGGGAAGGCAATTCCACCCAGGGTTAGTCGGATCCTAAGTCGAGGCCGAAAGGCGTAGACGATGGGAAGCAGGCGTAATATTCCTGCACCACCATGGAAAGGACGAAACTAGGGGAGACGCAAGCATTAGAAACTACCAGCTGATGGATATGCTGGGTTAAACCCGACGGAGTGCATCAGGCAAATCCGATGCAATATACTCCGGGAGGTGAACAGGATTCCGAAAGGATGCAAACTGTTCCGGTTGCTTGCCAAGAAAAGAACCTCGAGTGGACGATCCACGGTGACCGTACCGCAAACCGACACAGGTAAGCGAGGAGAGAATCCTAAGGCGCCCGAGAGAACTCTCGCTAAGGAACTCGGCAAAATGACCCCGTAACTTCGGGAGAAGGGGTGCTTTGAGTAGTTGCCGCGTTTCGCACGCGAAACCGAAAAAAGCCGCAGTGAAAAGGCCCATGCGACTGTTTACTAAAAACACAGGTCTCTGCTAAATCGCAAGATGATGTATAGGGACTGACGCCTGCCCGGTGCCAAAACGTTAAGGTAAGGAGTAAAGCGTAAGTGGACGCTCCGAACTGAAGCCCTGGTAAACGGCGGCCGTAACTATAACGGTCCTAAGGTAGCGAAATTCCTCGTCGGGTAAATTCCGACCTGCACGAATGGCGTAACGATATGGGCACTGTCTCGGCGAGAGACTCGGCGAAATTGTAATACCGGTGAAGATGCCGGTTACCCGTACCAAGACGGAAAGACCCCGTGAACCTTTACTATAACCTGATATTGGGTTTTAATGCTGCATGTGTAGGATAGGTGGGAGACTAGGAAATTGGAGCGTCAGCTTCAGTGGAGTCGTCCTTGAAATACCACTCTTGTTGTATTGGAATTCTAACTTTGGTCCGTGAATCCGGACTGAGAACAGTGTCAGGCGGGTAGTTTGGCTGGGAAGGTCGGCTCCTAAATCGTAACGGAGCCACCCTAAGGCTCCCTCAGCGCGATTGGAAACCGCGCGTAGAGTGTAAAGGCAGAAGGGAGCTTAACTGCGAGACGGACACGTCAAGCAGATGCGAAAGCAGGGCTTAGTGATCTTACGGTGCTGTGTGGAAAGGCCGTAACTCATTGGATAAAAGGTACTCCGGGGATAACAGGCTAGTCGCCCCCGAGCGCTCACAGCTACGGGGCGGTTCGGCACCTCGATGTCGGCTCGTCACATCCTGGGGCTGCAGCAGGTCCCAAGGGTTTGGCTGTCCTCCGATTAAAGTGGCACGCGAGCTGGGTTTAGAACGGCGTAAGCCAGTTCGGTCCCTATCTGGTACGGGCGAAGGATATTTGAGTGGAGCTGCCCCTAGTATGAGAAGACCGGGGTGGACGTACCTCTAGTGAACCAGTTGTCACGCCAGTGGCATCGCTGGGTAGCTATGTGCGGAAAGGAGAAACGCTGAAAGCATATAAGCGTGAAACCTACCTCAAGATAAGATATCCCACAACGATAAGTTGGTAAGACTCCTTCGAGATCAGGAGGTTGATAGGCCAGATGTGTACACCGTGTAAGCGGTTCAGCTAACTGGTACTAATAAGTCGAGGGCTTGATAATTTATTTTTCTCTACCGTTCCTCACTATCTATTCAGTTGTCAAATATTATTATACACCTTTCCGGTGGTTATAGCGAAGGGGACCCACCCGTTCCCATTCCGAACACGGAAGTTAAGCCCTTCAGCGCTGATGATACTTCGGGGGCAACCCCGTGGGAAAGTAGGTCACTGCCGGAATTCCTATCTAAAGGGCAGGCGCAAACCTGTCCTTTTTCTTGACACTCTTCTATTCTTATGCTAGAATCTTTTCTAATTAAGCATCTTTTCTTTAGGAACAACATGAGCAAAAAGTATAATTTATTAAGTCCGATAATGCTTATTCTGACAGTAGCTATTTTCGGTTGTACGCAGACAGCAGAAAAGTCCATTGATGACGGTCAAGAAGAATCAGGCACAGAACTTGCATTGGACGAAACTTACGATAAGGTCAGAAATGGTGCACGCCTTATTTTGAATTACGACGCGGAGACCAATTCTTTTATAGGAACAGTAGAAAACACTACTGACGAAACCTTGAAACAGGTCAGAGTTGAAGTACACTTATCCACCGGAAAAGAACTTGGTCCGACTCCCGCATCAGACCTAAAACCGGGTGAAAAAATAGATGTTCATCTCAAAGCAACAACTACAGACTTTGATGGATGGACAGCACATCCTGAAGTCGGCAGCGGTGAACATAGCAATGGAGAACATGGTGACAGCGAACATGCTGAAGAAAGCAGTGAACATGCTGAGGAAGGTGAAGATGAACACGAGTAGAAACAACGTATCAAGCATCTACTTATTTATACCTTTATTGATGCTTAGTTTCCTGTTGCCTGTATATTCGGAAAAATTTCCAGAAAACATCCTCAAAAACGGTGATTTTGACGATCAACTTGTAGGATGGAATCACTGGACGCATGAAAGTGCCAATGCACTTTTCACTACGGAAGGCAATAAAGCAGAACCTGTTGCGGGGAAAAACGCAGCGTATATCAAAATAAATAAAGAAGGCAACGCGTTAGGACACATACAACTCTATCAGCAACCCTTCACATTGGAGAAAGACACTACCTACACCTACGGTTTGTGGGCAAAAAGCCGAAAACCGAGAAATGTCACTATGCGAATTATGCATCAAGGTGCACCGTGGAATGTATATGCCCCAAAATCAATTAACCTAACAGAAGAATGGCAAGAGTTCTTCATTACCTTCGATATGCCTGTAGATGATGTCAATTCGCGCGCAGGTATAATCATGGGGACTCAAAAAATTGATGTATGGATTGATCATGTCCGCCTATATGAAGGTGAGTTTGTGCAGGATATTGAAGGTGCTGAACCGCATTCCGTAAAACCTACCGACAAATTAGCAACAACTTGGGCAACCCTAAAAAACCGAGACTGAACCGTTTACACCATCATTTGGAAAGACAGCGAAATGTCAAAACTATATAAGAACATCACCCCAAAACTACAGCAGTTTATAGAAAGTCAGAAGATCTTTTTTGTCGCAACAGCAACCGCAGACAGCAGAATCAACCTTTCACCAAAAGGTATGGATTCCTTGAAGGTTATCAATGGTAACCGAGTGATTTGGTTGAATGTGACAGGGAGCGGAAATGAAACTGCTGCACATGTTCAGGAAAACCCTCGAATGACACTTATGTTCACCGCATTTGAGGATAACCCCATGATCCTACGACTCTACGGAACAGCAAAGGCTATCCACACCGAAGATGCAGAATGGCAGCTGCTATTTCCACTGTTTCCTCCAATCCCCGGTGCAAGACAAATCTTTGACCTGAACATCGATCTCGTTCAAACCTCATGCGGTATGGCAGTTCCTCTCTACGACTATGTCGGTGAAAGGGAACAACTAAATAGATGGGCAGCAAAGAAAGGTAAAGAAGGCTTGAAGGCATATTGGGAAGAAAAGAACAGTGTTAGTCTTGATGGAAAACCCACCCATTTCGCATAACCTATCTGCCGTAAATCATCCTATTCTGCTTGAAAATTCATCAGGTTGATTGTATAATAGTTACCTTACATTACAATCTTAAATCTTACCAAGATGCAGACACAAAATATATACATACCACTACCCTCAAAATGAAATCATATCCTATTTACACTATTATCCTCTTTATTACATTACTACCTGTTATACAAGCCCTGCCACCTGATCCTGAGCTTCATAGTGCAATCGAAACAGCGCGAAGTTTTACACGTCTCAAACCGAGATATACCCCTAACGAGATAGTGGAATGTGCTACAGACAGTTTCGTTACAATAGCAAAGAATTGGCAGAACCTTCCATCAACATATCGCGACGAACTAAAGCCTATTTTCCTACGTCCCGGACTTCCCGGTAGTTTCTTCGGAGATATTGAATTATCAGAACATTTTGATACACCCCACTTCAGACTTCATTATACACGGGTAGGACCGCATGCCCCACCACTTGAAGATTTCCACCCACGCAACGGTGTACCCGATTATGTTGATCTCTGTGCAGATGCTATGGAACGCTCATATCGCCTTCAGATAGACTTGATGAAATTCAAGAAGCCTTACATTGATTTCTGGGCTGCACAGAACGGTGGAAACCACAAAATCGATGTTTATCTCTTTACTTTTCCAGCACTTGGTATCACAACAGCAGATTGGTTTGAAGGTCGCGTGTTGTCCACTGCATTGACGGTAGCACCCTATTTCATGATCAATTCACGCATATATGATTATGTTGGAAAAGCAGAAGGTATCCGTTATCTTGAAACAACATGCGCACATGAATTCCTGCACGGTATTCAGTTCGCATACAATGCCTATATGCCAACATGGTTCATGGAAGCCTCCGCAACATGGATAGAAGTAATGACCTATGATGGTGGCGTAATTGACGATGGAGACACGCTTCCCGATCCGGACGAAATCAACGAAACCAATTCCTATAACTATTACATTCACCAACTACGTCGTTGGTTTATGATTCCAGATATTTCCCTCGAAAGTCGTATCGGTGACCACGAATACGGTTCAGTAATATGGGCACTCTATATGTCAGAAAGGTTTGGCTACGACATCATCCGACAGTTTTACAACAACACAACTGATGGTAGTTATCGAGAGTTTGGAAACTTCTACGATGTCTTTACAGATAACGGCACAACACTTGCTGAAACTTTCAAGACGTTCACCGTATGGAATTATTTCACCCATACACGCGCCAATACCGGTACCGGGATTAAGGGATATAGAAATGCAGAAAGGTTTCCACCCGTTGCAATTCATCCTAACGATGTCCATGATGCATATCCTGTACGTATTGGCTTTGATTCCGAATCTATGCCTGAGCACTTTTCGTCGCGCTATATTGTCTTCCGACCATCAGGGATTACGCCAGAATTTGCTATCAAAATAGACGGTGCTGACCTCGCTCCGATTGACATGAGCCAACTAACAAATACTGATCGGATAAACATTGGGAGAGAACTCAGACGACATACCAATATTGGTTTGCGCGGATGGGCTGCGAAATTCATTGTCAAGAAAAGCAATGGTACCACTGAAGTTAGAGAAGCATTCGCCTATCAACGTTCACAAGAAGCACAGATGACATTTACAGACTTTGGTGGAGAAATACGAGAGATAGTCCTAATTCTCATAAACATGCATCCCGATGTTGAACAGGTTATTATTCCCGGTGGCACTTCTGGTGGTTCCGTGAGTGTCATGGCAGGTGCACCACCGACAGATCAACTTTCAAATGCTCAAGTCTCACAGGGAAGCAGCGGTCCCAAAATCAGATGGACTCTTGAAAACCCAAGCGGTATTCAGGATGTCGTAATTGTGAGAAAACGATACGAAATACTCGGTGAAACGGATATGCCACAACCTTTTCAAAATGCAGATGAAGTCCTTGCTGCTGTTGACAGCAACGGGGATGGCATCGCAGAAGACACGATAAATATCGTCGGACGCGTCCCTGCGTCGCAAACCCAGTTTGAAGACACTTCGGTTTTCCAAGATATTGATGTTGCATTTACAGAGCCAAACGATGTCCATTACTACTATGCAGTTGTTCCAGTTAATATGTTAGGTATTATGGGGGCACCGAGTATTGTGCCAGAGAGCATTACACCGAGTGTGGATATTACAAACGGAGCACCCGCATTCTTTATTAACACCCAACCACATCGTACAGGTGAGTGGCATGTTGAAGTCCAAAGCACACATCCGTTACAAAGTGCACCACAACTTACAGTCGAAAGTCCGAACAGAGAGAATTACACGGTCTTTTTAACGCAAGAAACTGCTACAAAATGGCGGGGTACACTTCGCACAAACGGATTTCCACCGACAGGTGTTTATCTCTATAGGATTACTGGACAAACACCCACTGGAGTCATAGGTAATAAAATATGGCAAGGACGCATCTTCAACTATGTTGCCAATAACATCAATAGAACCGTTTTAGTTTCTCCGAATCCAATTCGTGCAGGACAAGGTAACCAACATCTAACCTTTTATCCAAATGGCTTAACCGTTGAAATTTACGATGTTGTGGGGAATAGAATCAAGGTAATTGACAATGCATCCAATTGGGACTGCACAAACCAAAACGGTGAAAAGGTCTGTACCGGTCTATATTTCTTCCGTGCTACCGATGGTAACGGTTTCCAAAGTACGGGAAAGTTCTCTGTGGTGAAATAATGTATAGCAAACAGCAGTCAGCAAGCAGCGACCAGAAATCAGTTTCACAATCATTGACGCGTTATTTGAGTATACTTTTCTTTCTACTTATTGTGAGTTGCGGAGAAGAGGGACTTATTGATCCACACGGAGGAACTAAGTTAGTGCCTCCTGATACAACTGGAACTCTACAGGCAATTGATTTTCCTACAGATACAGGATCCGCATGGACATACATCAATGTAGATACTGAGAAGGAACATACGGTACGAATTGGTGGTACTCGAGACATCAGTGGAACAACACACCGTCAAATGACCTTTAGCACTATCAGTCCTGTAGAACCAGATGAACCAAATTTTATAGCGGTTGACCATTTAGCAGCGAATGCATACTATTTCCGGATAGACACCGACTTTTATAGTGGATTCCCGTTTCCAATTTTAGCAACCTACATAAATAAAACACCGCAAGCATTAGTAGAATCCGCGTTTGACATTTTCCTACCGATTGACAATCCTGTATTTCACCAGAAACATTTTCCACCTCGTCGTCTGTGGGATTTTCCACTGGTAGAAGGAAAACAATGGGTTGTGTTTGATAAAACCGCTGGAACACCTGTATCAGCAACCCGATTTGTTGCTCAGAAAGATAAAGAAGTTACTGTTCCCGCAGGCACTTACAGCACCTTTGTCGTATACGAAGAAGTGGTTTATGGAGACAGTGAAAATCCATCAATTCGTTTGATTAGTCCTCCTGCAATTTACTGGGTTGCGCCTTCAATCGGGGTTGTCCAATATAGATACAGCCAGTACCGTGCTACCGATACATTCAACACTCAAACCTATGCGCTAAAAAGTATTCACCTCCCCGGACCACATACCGATTAGATTATTGTAGACTGAGTATGAAAACGCTTGCTCATCGTAACATCCCGATTACTATTATAGGTGGGGGCATTCATGGAACCTCTATTGCCCTCCGACTGTTACGCGATGTTCCTACAGCATGCCGAAATATCGCAATCGTAGATCGGCATCCAGAACCACTCACACAATGGAGACTGAAAACTGAACGACAAGGTATGACATTTCTACGATCGCCAGCAGTGCATCATATCACCCCTGACCCATTAGGTATCGTTGAATATGCCGAACAACACAACCGTCTGCATGAATTAGCACCTCCCTATTCACAACCCTCTACTGCTCTATTTTGGGAACACTGCAACGATGCACTCGCTGAACTCACACAACATTCCATCTACTATCAATTTGAGGTTGCTAAATTACGATGGGATAAGGGGACAGGTAAATATCCTTTCCGTCTGATTTCGACCAACAACATAGGTTTTCGTAGCGGTTGCGTAATACTGGCAATTGGGTCTGATGATTGTGCATACATTCCAACTGAGTTCACTGCGTGGCAACGTCAATATCCCGATAGGATTATCCATTCATCTCAATTTACAGTCAATAAATATCAGTTGTCAAGGGATAGCGGTAAAATCGTAATAGTTGGTGGGGGATTGACAGCAGGAACGCTTGCAAAAAGTCTAAGTGAAAAGGGAAACCATGTTGTACTAATTTCACGCAAAAAGTTGAAAACAGAACAGTTCGATTTTCCTCCGATATGGTTAGGTCCAAAGGCACTTACCGAATTTGCAGACGAGACCGATTTTCAGCGACGTTACCAAATCATTCAAGAGAACAGAGGGGAAGGCAGCATTACTCCGGAAGTTATGCAAACACTGGAGAATAACCCAAACATCAATATCTATCCCGAGACACATATCTGCAATATCGTCTCAGCACAAAGCTTACAAGTTGAAACAACACGCGGTACAATAGCAAATGTATCTCGTATCATCCTTGCAACCGGATATAAATTTAATCTACGTCGGTACGGGTTTATGAGGGAGTTAATTAGACAGTATCCAGTCCAACTTATCTGTGGTTTTCCAAAACTGGACTCGAATTTACAACTCTATCCGATAGAGAATCTGTTTGGCACAGGCACAATAGCACAACTCCAAATTGGTCCTGCTTCAGGTAATATTGCGGGAGCAAACCTTGCTTATGAACGTATAAGAGAAAAACTTTAAGACGATTTACTGCGGACTAACTCGCCTTACATGTAAAAAAGTAGAAAATCGGAAAATAGACAGAATGCTGAAATTACCGACTTATATGAGTAAAGATTAACCTTTATTGTTACTGTTCGGTGTCTTTCTCCAACGATTTTTGTATATCGTCTAACTTTTGATTAACTTTACCTAGTTCCCTATGCATTACAATAATAATTATTAAAATGATAGCACTGTCAAATAGCAATACCATAAGACTCAAAGATTCCATTTATTACCTCTTATTTGGAATAAATAACGGTAGGTGTGCATGTATGAAGATTAAGAAATTTATTCTGTAAATTTACTTGATTTAAACTCGGTAGGTGCGCTTTGCAAGCGCGCTGAACTTTCTATGTTTAATTACCCAAATGTTAACTTTTCTACAAATAAGCACACTGGACTACAGTGTATTTGTTAATTGTAGAATCCGTGACATTATCGTGTAAGCGCATACGCTACGATATTCATTCCTTGTTCAAATGCCCAAAGTCTCTGTTCTTCACCACCGGGTTCACATCTTCTTCCTTCCCATGCACAATTTAGATCACTCGGACAGAAGTAGACCATAATTTTGTCCTCGTCCATAATAGCCTGATCATAATCATAATTCCGTAGGAGTTTATCACCACCAAGATATTCGTCATGATTATAGAGGGTATGATAAACAGGGTGTGTCAAATCCAGCGGTTCAAATTTCTTGTCTGGATAAATCCGCCGCATCATTGCTTTGACTTGAGGCCAAAATCGTACGTATCGAATGTCACAATCCTCAACTAAGAGGAACCCACCTCGTTCAAAGTATTCTCTCAACTTGCGTATATGCGTATCAGTAAGTTGCATTTGGTTGCGTCTGCCGTGTCCAGTCATGTAGAGAAATGGATATGAGTACAACCACTCATCATTAATGTCAACGTATTGTGGGTGCTTTCTAAGGTTAACGTCAATTGAGGTATTCTCTGCAAGTACCTGTGAGAACTTTAAGTCTGACTGCCAATAGAAAGAGTTTACAAGATTTGTCCACCAATCTCCACCGGCATATTTGAGTCGTACAAATGTAAATTTTTCACCTGTTGGATCCATTCCAGGATGATTGTGTTCAATAAACTCTCGTCTACCAGTACGATTGCTATAGCCCCAGTGAACATCGCGTGTAGTATCATAAGGGATATATTCACTGAACTGAGACTGTGCCTCAGCGGAATGGAGCAATCCACCTGCTGCAACCGCGGAGGTGGCAAGTCCAATTGAACTCTTAAGGAAGGTGCGACGTGAAAAACGACGATCGGTTTTGTCTGTTTTAGTTATGTTGATTGACATGTCCATGTCCTCCTTAGGTTTGAATTTTAGATTGAGTTTCTGTTGTCTGTGTAATACTAAGGTTATCCTATGATTCTAATAAGGTTTTCCCAATAATTCAAAAGTAACGCTTTGTGCTGCCCCACCTTGCATTTTCGTTGAAGAGCGGGTACTCGCAATTGCTCGAATTCGATGGCTCTTGATGCCGTGTTCCCTAAGTGCTTTGGCTGCTGCTTCAGCACGTTGTGTAGCAAGTACCTTGTTTGCCGCGGGGTCTCCCTCTTTTCGAGTGTGTCCAACAACCCTGAGATAATACTGCGGAAACGACTTTAAGTTTGATGCAATATCAGCAAGGGCACGTTTGCTACCGGGAAGTATTCGGGCATTACCTCTACCGAATTGGATCGGTTCTATTTTCATCGCTGCGACAGGGGCAAGTGTGTTCCAATTATCGTCAGTCAAAGGATTTAAGGAAACGTCTTCTCGAACTTTTTCTTCTATTACTGCGGTATCAACTAAAATACCTTCTAATCCATTAGTACCACCTGCGTTTAAAACACCGGGATGAAATTTATCATGATGGAGTGAACGTAATATACCTTCAAAGAATAGTTTTCCATAGTTCCCTGCCAACGGGTCTGCAGGTAGGGATTTGGTCTTAACAAGTACTTGCATTATCTTACCAATCATCGTCTCAAGTTTCTCAGAGTCTTTTGCTTCCGCACCAGAAATTACCCCAAAGTGTGCGTAATTCTCAACGGTGTTCCTCCATTCAATCCCTTTAACGAGTTGGTTTGCCTCGTTCCTGCTAAGTGTATCTCCGTATTGCTTTGCATCCGCTTCAATTAAGGACAGCAAACCATCGGTCTGATTGGTATAGTCATAGTTCGCTCGGAGATATGCCTGCACAACATGTGTAACAAGCTCACGTTGTGAATCTAAGAATTCACGCTGAACGACTAAAACATCAACAATATAACCTTTAAGTTTTGAACTGTCTAACAACAGATGCACACCATCAATTGCGAGTGCTTTTGTCACATAAGGTTCCCACAAAACATAAGCGGTAGGTTTATCCGGGTCAGCAGATTTGAGTTTTTTGTAGACATCCTCGGAACCGTTTGCGTCTGATGACCAATTAGCTGGTAGACTTGGTAGACTCATCGTATTTATCATAATACGTGCAAGCGTTTCACTCGGTGAGTCCGGTGTAAGTATAATCCGCGCCTTTGGATTGCTCAAATTTGGGATGTTTGGCACACCCCGCTTGTGTGCAACAATTGCATCTGCACCTTTGGATTCATCTATGACGAGAACGATTGAACCGGGATAATCCCCGATTACATTTCCTGCTTTCAGGTATGCATCAATCGTAAAGACAGCCATCTGCACCTTACCACTTTTTAGGTCGCGTGTTCTTCGCACATAATCTGCCTTATCATCAACAAAGGTAAGCTTAATCGCTTGTCTATCAAGCAGGTTCTTAACAGCATCGGAACGTAGAATAGCGTACCCCGGAAAGGAATCGTGTGCGATTTTTATCTCGTGGTCGTATCGTTGTGTGCTTGTCTTTTCAACGAGTTTTTCACGTCTGCCACCAATACGTGGTTCAACGACAAACTTATAGACGAGTCCGACTATACCGATGATAATCATCCAACTCGCTACCATGACGACTCTGCGTCTTGTTTTGCTTTCCATATTAAAGTTCCAATCCGTATTGCCTTCACATAAATAGAAATCTTATGTTTGCAAAGGATGTATTTAATGACATTTAAATGTCACAATTAACCGCTACCTACCAGCACGTCTAAACAGAATAATGCCGAGAACGATGATAATAATACCAATAACAATCCATACGCCGGTTCCACTACCACTGTTTTGTACAGGTTGTTGTACGGGTTGTTGCGGTTGTGGTGAGGGTGTTTGGTCTTGTTGTCGTGTGGTGTTCACCCGTGATGTGCCAATTGCAGTGTTACTCGCAGGTTTCGTAATCCGTTGAATTAGGTCTAAAGCAATCTCTTCTGTTAACGGTGCAATGTCCTCAAATGCATCTTCACCATCTATGTCAGTACCAGTTCCACCTGTTTCTGCGAGGATTTGTGATACCGCTGCCACAAGTTCACCCGGATTATCTGCCTTGCGATAACTATCCGCATCTTTCGCCAAATTATGATCGGTTTTCATGTCAACACCGATGACATCTACCCGTACCTGCCGATTCAATATTTCAGGTGTATACTGTGCAACTTTGGATTTATCTGTCGCTTCTCCATCCGTAACAATCAATAATCGATAGTTTCCATAGTTATACTGTTTTTCTCGCTGTTCTAACAAACGATTTGCCCCAACACGCATATATCTTCCAAGCGGTGTTCCACCACCAGGTTGTGGTACATCTATTGCCGCCATCAATCTATCTGTATCCTTCGGTCCCAATGGATACACCCATTCATCTGTAATGTTTTCTCCACTGAAAACGAGCAAACCGATATGTGTACTCTCTGGAACTTTTGCAAGCACCTCTTTTAAAGCTTCCTTAGCTGCATCCATCTTCGACTTTGTTTGATCTCCGCGAAACTTTTCTCTCATGGAACCGGAGGCATCAAGGATAACGATAATATTGTCTGTATGAAGATCACTCTCTGCAAATCCCGTCTGAATTGAAGCGAATAAAAATAGAAGAAATAGACACGATGCAATTACATGTTTCACAAGATACTCCTATCTACCTACCGACTAAAAGTCGAAGTCGGAGGCAGCGACAGCTTCTGCTGATACCTTGATGAGAGCAAATTCAACACGCCGGTTTTCTGCAGCTTCTGCTGGACTTGTCGGTTTTGGTATAATAGGTTCCTTAATACCTACACCGACAGGAACGATCTGGTCAGCATCAATACGTGCATTCTTACTCCGAGCATAATCAATAATTGATTGCTTAACTGCTTCCCCGCGTTGTTCTGAGAGTTTGAGCGCAGCACGCATTACTTGATAAGGGTTTTCAACTCCGTTACCATCTTCAAACTTTCTTTGGTCAATGAGACGGATCAATTCCGCTGTGTTTTCAAGACTAAAGGGTTTGCCATTTAAAAAATATCTGTAATTTCCGCGTGTTCCTGTTCGTTTCAAGAATCCCTTTGAGAGTCCAGTTCTGACCAAGATACTTAGGGTTCTTGAAGGGTCACTATGTCCTTTGATTGCAATCGCTGCATTTCCATATTTTGACGCGAGTTCTACGACTCTGTCAAATTCAGCACTATATTGCGTTGCACTAAATGTGTCCTGATTCGCATCAAATTGAATAGTAAAGGAGATGAGTGTTTTTTCATCAAGCACTTCATCTTCGTTAAATGCTTCAATTTCTGCTCGGACAGTTTCCTTTTTGAAACGGGTCTGTTTGAGTTGCGTTGGGGCATCTACAGTTGTAGAAAGAATGTCTTTGAAGGCTTTTGAATTGAAATTTAGGTCTGAAGGAAGTAGGGCATATCGCTGACTCGCAAAACCCCAATTGACTGCCATATCCAATCCCGCTTTATTGAATCCTTCAAAGCCGGTGATGGTATTGCTTGGATCATTGAAAAATGCGACATTACCGGGTTGTCCAACAAAATTACAATCAGCAATTAAGCCGTGTGCATCCTCCTCAAGGGTCGGCAGTACGTCTTTACCGTAAATATTCTGCATCATTGTCAGCAATGTGTTGTATTGTGCTGATCCGCTTCTTTCATAAGCTTTTTTTAGTGTGACCACCTCTTCAGCACCTTTCAAATATCCCGCAAAGAATCGCTCTATAAAAGGTTTGTATTTGTCATAAAAATCTTTTCTACATGCGTAGACATCTGCAATAGAACGTGAGAGTGTAGCAGTACTGACGACGACGTGTGCACCTTTGACGGTACCTTCCGCTCCTGTTCCAGTATTATCGGGTCCACCTGTCAATCCGATCATATCAGGAGTAATCACAAAACATCCTGCGATAGTTGCGTCATTACGGAACTTTTCTGCTGGACCATTTGCACCTGTTAATTCGTCCACCCATACAATCTGCACGTTTGCTTTTGAGAGGCGTGCGGTTTTCAACATATCGTATAACATGCCGACATGAGGTCCGCCCTTCTGTATAGCAATCTTTTTTCCGCTTAGGTCGGATATTTTTCGGACATTTGCGCGTCCGACAAAATGGTCTCCTGCTGACCACGTGAGTTGTCCAAAGACAACTGGCTTTGTCCGAGGATCTTTCCCAATAACTTCACTTGCTTGAGCAATCATCCTGAATGTACCGCGTAGTATAGGAGTTTTACCCGATAGATAGTCGCGTACCTGTTGTTGGAAATTATCGCCAGGTACCAATTTGAGATTCAACCCCTGTTTCTCCATGATTGTCCCTGCCTGGGTTGTCAGTCCACCGTTAGCATGGAACAGTGCTGATTCTCCACCCCATGTAATATATGGAACAACTAATGGGGATATTGATGTAGCCTCACGAACGGCAACGGTCCCGATTTCATCCGCAAAACGTTCTTGTGCCTGTGCAGAAAACACAAGACATAGTAGCATTAGGAAAAGTAGGTTATATTTGAATATATGGCGAAGGACTTTATGTGCGTTTCTTCTAAATATATTATAATCGCTTAAAACAAAATTACTTATCATGTCTTTTACCTCTTGTTGAGATGACCTTTTTTGATTTACTCGCTTCAGAAGTATTTTACCATGTCTGTTTTAAAATATCCACATTATTTATTTCCATGCCAGAGTTATTTATGGTAGAGATTAGAATTAACGCTACATTCCTGAACTGTAGGAGGGAACTCCGACTCCGCACTGCTCCTAAGTTCTGTCGCGATTCGGAGATCGCTCCTACAGAATGTGAGAGGTTATAGCATGGTTTTTGTAGCAAACTATGGTAGAGATTAGTCTTCGTAGGTCGGAGCGAGCAAAGCGACCTACGACATCTTACACCAATTCTAATAATTATTATCCCATTACCGGATTCAACCGTTATTGTTGATTGGAAATCTTTCTTCTGTAGGAGCGACCCGACGAATACCATACGCGTATTCGGCGTTGATTTGGGGGAATGCCGATAGGCATTCATACCCGACAAATGCCATACGCGCATTTGGCGTTGATTTGGGGGAACGCCTACAGGCGTTCATACCGTTGATTTCTTGATTTACTGGTCGCGACCGGGAGGTCGCTCCTACAAATACTCCTCAGCAAATGGCACTTTATTTATTAGAAGTAGTATTAGCAGAAGTTCCAGACCTACGCAAGAAGAAGGAAAACGACATCCACTGAAGTCAATCCTCGCAGCGACAAAACCAACGAAATACCGATCTCAATAGAGATCCTCAAAGCCTTTGATGTCAGTCGGAAAGTCATCACAACCGACGCGCTTTTGACACAGCAACCTTTCTGTAACACAATCATAGACAATGAAAATTCTTAAAACTAAATAACCCTATTCCTACGTTCATGCATATTCTTTTCCATTGCTTCAGGATATCGGTCAGGGAGATATGATACCTCATTTAATCTATCAAGTGCTGCTCCTTCTAATTTCCATCCTGCAGCACCAAGATTATCCTCCAAATGGGCAGTGTGTCGAGCACCAACAATGGCAGATGTTATTATCGGTCGTTCAAGCACCCATCGAAGAGCAACCCGAGCAGGAATGTGTCCTAATTCATCTGATACTTCTAATAGTATTTGTAATGTTTCATCAGAGTTTTCGGCAAAATACCGTTGCGGAAATGCCCAACCTTCTTCTGACCGTGATCCCGTTTGCGAACGTTCACCGGGTTTGTATTTTCCAGTAAGAAACCCACCAGCTAACGGACTCCACACAACAATTCCTAAACCTTTATGTTCGCATAGTGGCACCAACTCCTGTTCAATGTCCCGCACAACGAGATTATATAGTGGTTGATAACACACAAATTGTGCTAAGTTATTCGTTTCACTAATCCCCAACGCTTCAGATAAACGCCATGCCTGATAGTTGCTACATGCTATATAGCGCACCTTTCCTTGATGAACCAAGTCATCTAATGCACGTAACATCTCTTCCAACGGAGTTTGTGTATCAACGTGGTGTATATAGTAGATGTCCACATAATCCATCTGAAGTCGTTTAAGACTATCATCTATTGCTTGCATGATGTGCACGCGTGACATACCAGAATCATTTGGACCTGCACCCATCGGATTGAAAAACTTTGTCGCTACAACCGCATCACGTCGTCTGCCTTTGAGTGCCTTGCCGAGAATTCTTTCGGACTCTCCCTCCGCGTAGGAATTAGCTGTATCAAAGAAGTTCACACCAGCATCCCACGCGAGATGCACCATCCGTTCTGATTCGATTTCATCCGCTCCGTGACCAAATGTCATCGTCCCTAAACATATTTCTGAAACTTTCAGTCCACTTTTCCCAAGTCGTCTATATTCCACGATTTCTCCAATCTACACATTACTCAAAGGCTTCGCTTTGTTTGCAACATCTAAAATAGCATCCAACACATCAGTAACTTCAGCATCAATTTGGTCTGTTTCAACGAATTGGACTAATGTGTGATAATTCGTTTTTTGCATCAGGTTAGGTAACTTGAAGTGATCGAAAAATGATGCAAACAGAGGATCCAGAAAATCAGTACTTACCTTCGTGTCTGCTGACCAAGGTGATTCTTGTCCAAGCGTTTCTCGGGCATTTTCTATTTCAGTTATCTTATCTTCCATTATAGAAATACATTCATCTGCAGACAAGATTTCTCCACCCTGTTCCTCAACTATATAGAGAACCCAATTGATTAGGACCTGTTTGTTGGGAACAATATAATTTTCAATCTCACGACATTGCCAAGAATACTCTGTTAACTCAGGACGCGCACGTAGTTTACCATCAACACGATCAAATAGACTGAATCCAACTAAATCTGGTTTTGCTTCACGTAAACCGTAAAAATGCTTACGGGCTTCACGAGGTAGATTGCCGACATAATGTACAAAAGGTGATTCTAATGCAGCCTTGACAGGATGGTTAAGCTTTTGTGCTAAAGATCGCAATATTGAAAGGTCTGTAGCACCTTCAAGATAGAGAACCCATCCCAGTTGTTCTGCTTGAATATACTGCTCAGAACCAATCATTCCAAGCGATTTCAATAATTGATTGCCTCGGTCATCTATCCGATGTGGTTTTCCGAGAAAGGCAATAACAACGTCTCGTTTTGCTGCTTCATTCAGAATCACTTCGGAATGACTGGCTACCACAATCTGACTACCATATTCATGTGCTAATTCTGAAAGCATTTGGTATATTTGTCTTTGCCGTAATATCTCAAGATGTGCATCAGGTTCATCAAGTAATAAGACAGAACCAGGATGTACAGCAATATAAGTGAGCAGTAACAATATTTGTTGTAATCCACGTCCAGATGATGATAGGTCAAGAGTGATACCCGACTCATCACGATAGGTCATCGTTATTTCACCCCGTTCTGCAATGTAATCTGGTTTATCAAGTTGCACACCGAACAAATTTTTGATTTGTTCACAAAGTCTTTCCCATTTATTAGAATCCTGTGAAACTTGATAACAAAGGTTACGCAGAACTTCTGCAGTACGTCCTTCACCGATACGCACACCTATCGTGCCTTGCTCTAAACGAATCTCGTTGGAAGCAAGACCAGACATTGAAGGAAGATATGCTACAGATAGAGATCCTGCTTCCTCAGGGATACTCATTCTTGAGATTACTTTACCGTTATTTTCTGATGTTCTTAGAGGGCGGCAGTAGAATGACTCTTGGTTGGCATAATCGAATTCCAAACCGCACTTCCACGCATTACCGCGTGTAATACCTTCAACGGAAATATCTATACGTACATTTTTCTGTGAATCACGGACACGTAGATTACGCCATAACAAACGTGCTTGGGGTATGGGAACGGAGGTTAGGTTTAGACGGTTTATTACTACACCAGGTTGCATCTCCGAATTGGAATTTCGCTTACGATTCTCGTTCCAACGTTTTAGTCCTATTTCCCACAAAGCAAGTGCTTGTAATGCGGTTGTTTTTCCAGAATTATTTGGACCGATAAATACGACAGGATTTCCTAATTCTACTTCAATCTCACCAAACCTTTTGAAATTACGACAAATTAATTTGGTTAGCATCATTCCCTCAACGGTTTATCACAAAATTTCCACAGTATCACCCTTAGAACGTAATCCAGCCTCATACACCTTCATCACCTCTAAAGCAAACTCAAGAGACCCTTTCTCAGCTCGTTTCTCTTCCAATATACAATCACAGAAATATCGCATCTCTTGATAGAAACCTTGAATGAAAAGCCCTTTGTTTTCAAGCGTTCCGAGACTATATTGCGGCTCCCATACAATTGCACCACCATCAAAACCTTCAGGTGCAAAACTTGAGCTGCCGCTATAATCAAACTGAATACCACGTTGCAACAAAACCTGTGTACCATTCCGGATTTCAGCATGACAACCATTCCCAAAGAACTGATAGAGTTCTGAAGGTTGACCGTGTCTTGCACCATCTGCCAGATGAAAATTACCAAGAGCGCCACTGTCAAATTCTAAAACACATACCCCACCGCTACGTTTTCCTCGGTGAACCGTAACAGCTGAAACCTTTCCACCGATTGCTAACAGAAGCGACAGTGGATGAACACCATTCTGAAGCCAGTTCGTATGTTCACCTTCACGAAGAATACGTTCACCATCACTCGGAATCGTCATCGGATAAACACCCAATAGCGTCCGTAAGGGACCGTACTCCTCAGTGTCAAAGATCTCAATAATTTTCTGCGTTGCAGGCATAAACGCCTTTTTGAATCCCACAACCACCACACGGTCTTTACGGTGACGGATCATCTCCTCTACTTCACTGGCAAACATACCTGGAGGTTTTTCTAACCACACATGCACACCCGCATCTAACGCTTTGCACGTCAGTTCAGGATGTAAACGTGGAGGAACACAGAGAAATATCGCATCTAAATCTTCATTCCGAAACATATCTCCCATGTTCTCATAACAAGCCTTAACCCCATACTGCTCCGCGGTTATTCTAGCACGATCAATGTTAACATCGCAAAATGCTTTCAATCGAATCGGAAGAAAAGTCATCGTTGGTAGGATATTTCGATAGCCGTGAGAACCGACCCCAACCACAGCAACGTTAAGTCTTTTTTCAAAATCTCTCTGATAACTCATAACAACATTTGGATTTGATATACGTATCGGTAGTATCTTGCATATATGCAATTCTTGATTGATAGACATTTAATAGATCTTGAGATTAAGATACTGCTTAGGAAAATCCTGAAAATCCTAGTTCACACAATAGAGAACACAACAAACAATAATAGGGTATGAACTAAATATCGGAAAGCACATCGTCAAGATATGCATCCATATCCGCCTTCATCTTCTCTAACTCGTCCATATCAATATACATCATGTGTCCTGCTCGGTAGTAAGACATGCTGATGTTATCCTGTAAAGATTTGTCCAATCCGAGATGTGAAAAGGTGTATTCTGTCGCCAAGAAAGGTGTTGCCAAATCGAAGTAACCATTCGCAACATAAACTTTCAACGAAGGATTTGTCGTCATTGCCTTACGAAGTGTATCAGCAACATTCACGTATTCGTTCTGATGGCTACCATAATCCCACGGATGCACACGACCACTTAAAATCTCATAAGGAAGATCACTTTCAAACTCAAGATCACCTCGAACATAATCATTCAATGTTGCTGTATAAGCACCTTGAATAACCGCAGAACTTGGGTCGTATTCATAATTCTCACCTGCTGAATCGCGGTCAATACCTTTGAAGCGGCTGTCAAAACGTCCGACCGTTTGTCCATCCTCTCGTAACAGTTCCTTACAGAATCGGTTTATCTTTATCCGGATATCAGTTTTTTCAATATATTCCGGAGTGAGTCCGGTGTACATCGCCAATTTCTTAACAATCGCTTGCCTTTTACGGTCAGATAGAGATGATCCCTGCATCAACGCAGCAGTGTAATCACCCAAAGCGAACTCTCTCACCTCATCCAAAACTCTTTCAAAACTACCCTCTCCTGCAGTTTCCAATTCACTTAGCTTGTTGTGCCAGAAAGCAGTTGCAGCATAAGTTGGCAGAAAAAGAATATAAGGTAAATCATTCCCAACCGCAAAACGTATTGTCTGAAAGTTTAACACCACAGATACCAACATAATACCGTTGAGATATGTGCCATTTCGGTCTTGAAGATATCCAGACAAACCGCATGCACGCGTTGTCCCATAACTTTCACCGATAAGGAATTTAGGTGAACGCCACCGCTTGTAACGACCCAAATACAACAGAATAAAATTCCCAACCGATTCAATATCCTTTTGAAATCCGTGGAACTGCTTGGCTTCTTCCCCAGGCACTGCTCTGCTGAATCCTGTGCTTACAGGATCAATAAACACCAGATCGGTCTTATCAAGTATGGAGAACTCATTATTCGTTAATTCGTATGGTGGCTGCGGTGGATTGCCATCTTCATCTGGTTTAACACGGCGCGGTCCTAATACACCTAAATGTAACCACACTGATGAGGAACCTGGTCCACCGTTGAAGGAAAATGTAATCGGACGTTTAGATGCGTCATCAACTTCATCAAGTGTATATGCGACGAAAAAAATTGAGGCTTTCGGTTTCTCACCCTCTTTGTCGTCCTCCGCTTTCAAAACCAATGTGCCGGCTGTGGCTGTATACTTAAGCTCTTTTCCATCAATCGTTACACTATGATGGGTAACAGAGAGATTATCCTCAAGAATTGACTTATCTTTTTCATCAGACTTGTTCTCTTCTGAATCTTTTTGTTCTTCTTTGCTCATATATAAATCCTTTCTGTTTGATATACTATGCCATTATAGCAGTTTTCCCAAAACAGTTGTCTTAAAATGTCAGCACATACATGGTTATTTAATAAATTCATAACCACAGTAGGTGCGGTTTCCTAACCCCACTTTGTAACACAAACTTTATGAAGTTTATAATATCAATTCGGTAGTATCTTGTAACTAAATATCGGATAGCACATCGTCAAGATACGCATCCATATCCGCTTTCATCTTCTCTAACTCGTCCATATCAATATACATCATGTGTCCTGCTCGGTAGTAAGACATGCTGATGTTGTCCTGTAAAGATTTGTCCAAACCGAGGTGTGAAAAGGTGTATTCTGTCGCCAAGAAAGGTGTTGCCAAATCAAAGTAACCATTTGCCACATAAACTTTCAACGAAGGATTTGTCGTCATCGCCTTACGAAGCGTATCAGCAACATTCACATACTCGTTCTGGTGGCTACCAAAATCCCACGTATGCATACGTCCACTAAAAATCTCATAGGAGAGATCACTGTCAAACTCAAGATCACCCCGCACATAATCATTTAACGTTGCAGTATAAGCACCTTGGATAACTGCAAGACTGGGATCATATTCACAATTCTCGCCTGCTGAATCGCTGTCAATTCCTGTGAAACGGCTGTCACTACGTCCGACTGTACGTCCTTCTTCTCGTAGAAGTTCCTTGCAGAATCGGTTTATTTTAATTCGTATATCGGTTTTTTCAATATAATTGGGTGATAGTCCGGTGTACATCGCCAATTTCTTAACAATCGTTTGTTTCTTGCGGTCAGATAGGGAGGATCCCTGCATCAAGGCAACAGAGTAATCACCTAAAGCAAACTCTCTTACCTCATCCAAAATCTTTTCGAAGCTATCCTCTTTTGTAGTTTCCAATTCACTTAACTTGTTGTGCCAGAAAGCAGTTGCAGTATATGTTGGCAGAAAAAGAATATAAGGTAAATCGTTCCCATCCGCAAAATGTATAGTCTGAAAGCTTAGTGCTACAGATACTAACATTATACCGTTGAGATACGTCCCATTTCGGTCTTGAAGATAACCAGACAAACCGCATGCGCGCGTTGTGCCGTAGCTTTCACCAATAAGGAATTTAGGTGAACGCCATCGTTTGTAACGTCCTAAATAGAGGAGAATAAAATCACCGACCGATTCAATATCCTTTTGAAATCCGTGAAACTGCTTGGCTTCTTCCCCAGGTACTGTTCTACTGAATCCTGTGCTTACCGGATCAATAAAGACCAGATCTGTTTTATCAAGAATAGAGAATTCATTATTTGTTAATTCGTATGGTGGTTGAGGAGGGTTGCCATCATCATCCGGTTTAACACGACGTGGTCCTAATACCCCTAAATGAAACCACACCGATGAGGAACCCGGACCACCGTTGAAGGAAAATGTAATCGGACGTTTAGATGCGTTATCAACTTCATCAAGTGTATACGCGACAAAGAAAATAGAGGCTTTCGGCTTTTCACCCTCTTTGTCGTCCTCCGCTTTCAAAACCAATGTGCCGGCTGTGGCAGTATATTTTAACTCTTTTCCATCAATCGTTACACTATGATGGGTAACAGAGAGATTTTCCTCAGAAATTGACTTATCTTTTTCATCAGACTTGTTCTCTTCTGAATCTTTTTGTTCTTCTTTGCTCATATATAAATCCTTTCTGTTTGATATACTATATCATTATAGCAGTTTTCCCAAAACAGTTGCCTTAAAATGTCAGCACATACATGGTTATTTAGTTTTAAAAATCTTCTGTTGGTAATTGTTACAAGTAGTATATATTGATGTCTGTACTCACCTGCAAAGTATGACATGACACGCGTAGGTCGGAGCGAGTGCAGCGACCTCCGACATCTTACATTCTGTAGGAACGACCCGGTGAATCATGCAGAATACCATACGGGAAATTCCTTAATGGCATTTATACCGTTGATTTCCCGGTCGCGACCAGGAGGTCGCTCCTACAAGAAGAAAATCGGACTTGCTAAGTCCAAATTAGTCAATACACCTTTCGCACCGTTGGTGCTTTGTTTTTTTCCGATGCATATTCTATACACCTTCCGCATCCATAGTGCTATAATGCGATTTGCTAAAGCCTCGGAGAGGCGATAGGTATATACATGCGCTGCACATATCAAACCCTCTTCCTTCTGTGTCCTCCGCGCCTTCAGCAATTCAGACAATAATTCCAGCAAATCCTGCGTTCAGAAAAAACTTTAGTTCATCTCTAAAAGTTTTAGAGTCATTTCCGACCATATTAGTCATAATAAAGCCGTAAACCCATATCTGATAAGGATTTAGGACGTTATACAAAAATTGACGAAATTGTGATTGACTCTAAAAACTCTAAAGTTTGACATTTTAAACCAGTCATTTATCAGACTTGCTGCATATATATTTTCAAACATTCACATGTATGAAAAATGGTCAGAAATACTGAGAACTAAATAATCCTACTATAAAAATGTTTGTTTTGATGAGAAAATGTGATACACTTAAATAAAGGAGGATACAATGAAAAAACCGATACGTTTAGGACTTATAGGATGCGGCGGAATCGTTCAAAAAACCCATGCGCGTGCTTATCATTCACTGACTGAAACCATCAAGATTACTGCCCTTGCAGATGTTGTAACAGAGAACCTTCAGAAGGTCGGGGATGATTTTGATGTGCCTGAAAAACACAGATATGCAGATTATCGAGATATGTTGGCAAAAGGGGACATTGATGCAGTAACAATTGCTACACCGCATTCACTCCACGCTGAACAGGTAATAGAAGCAGCAAGTGCAGGTGTGGCAATTATCTCTGAAAAGCCTATGGCGACAAGTCTTGAAGAAGCAGATACAATTATGGAAGCAATCAAAAACTACGACGTGCCTTACACAGTGGTGCACAACTACCTGTACACCGCTGGGATGCAAACGGCAATTGCACTACTACCTGAAATCGGTGATACATATTACGGACGAAGCTCAGGTATGGGGTTAAGATCAACCGATTTTAATGCAAATCACCCAAACCCTGCATTTGCTTGGCGCGCAAGTAGGAACAAAGGCGGTGGTTGTATCAGTGATACAAGCTATCATGAAATCTATTCTGTGTGCACATTAATACAATCTCCAGTCCGTTATGTTGAGGCACGTGTCAAAACTATGGTTCTTGACATAGATGTAGACGATTTTGCAATACTATTATGTGAGCATGAAAACGGAACAATCACTACTGTTTCTGGTGCATGGAGTGTTCCTGCGACAGATTGGGGTTGGTGTGAAGTTCATGCAGAAAATGGGTCTCTACGTGTCAAACATCGTTACAATGTCCGCGATGCACTACAAAAACATACAAGAGCAGATGGATGGAAACAAATTGAACTTACAGACCTTGATGAAGAGGGACTCAAAGATGCCAGTGGACACGCTGGTTATTTTACTGCAACCTTTAATGCTCTTGCAGAAAACAAACCATTACCCCTAAGTGCCGAGAAAGCATATCACAATCTCGCAATTATTGATGCCGCACGCAGGGCAACTACTGAACGACGCGCAATTGAGATTTAATTGACTATACACAACGGACAAACACTGAATGGAGAATACAAATATGGACCTTAATCGTCAACAAATACAAATGACTGCTGAACAAGATGCAGAATCTGATACCAATAAAATTATATGGTTTGTTACAGGTTTAGCCTTAAGCATAATCGGACTTCTTGCTGCTTATATCTACCAACAAGACCCGCCTCTATCCCGATTGTTTGAGAAATCAGAAGAATATAGTCTGTTTTATACGGACGCGTATAAAGCAAAATCTCGTTCACTTCAAGTAAAATATGCATTAGTCGGTTTCTTGATTACCGGTGTACTAATTTTAATATACATCGTTTTTATCTTTTCTTTTTACAGCAGAATGTTAAGACTTATATGACATGACTTTTTCTAAATATGAATTTGAAACGAGAATGATGTAATCATTTTTCTGCACAATAATTGCTGTTGATTAATAAAATCCAATACCGCTCCTTTGGAGATAATGATAGTAGTTTCCTCGTGTTTCTAAACACATTCCACACCTTTGATTTGGCGTATTTGGTGTTGATTCCGCAAGGACAACAGGTCTATCAGTAAACTACTATCAATACTTAGGCGTTTCAATTACCACAAAATACCATACAAGTAATCTAAAAACTGTCCAAACTAAAGGAGAAAATAGAAAAAACGAAAAATCGACCTTTGAAAAACCCTGTCTATACGCTAAAATAAGGTTGACGTTTGCCAATCGTTTCAGGTAAAATCATACAAGATAGATATAACACCTAACGAGGAGATACACAGACATATTGAAAGAGACAGTTATTTTCTATTTAGAACAATTCCTATATTTCCTATATTAAGGAGAACTAACAAATGAATAATGACCAACACCAAGCTCGTATGCAGGGTGAACAAGATGCTGAACAGGATGTTACTAAAATACTATGGATTGTTGTAGGCTTTTTCATCACCCTAATCGGACTGATCATCGCATACATATATCAGCCATCACCACCGGCAACACGTATGGTTGATAAATCAAATGAATACATAATGTTTTACACGGAGGCATATAAAAACAAGTCAAGAAGTCTACAACTTACCTATACTGCAATAGGTTTTGCTGTTAGTGCAGGGATAGGTATTCTCATCTTTATAGCTGGAATGGCTATGATAGGAAGCGTGAGCAATAATTTCCCATATTAATGTCTTTCTATCAAGACATATTAAACTACACAATATATTCGAATAACCTTAGCAATTATTAGTTTTCTCGAGGTTGTTATCGGAAAAAAATATTTGCTGTTGCTCTTTCGTTTTCTTTTTAGTTCAGTCAGAATTTATGAAAGAGGTAGATCAAGTTATACAATAATGGATGCAAATTATTAATGAAAACAACATCAACTTACAACTAATGTAATCAAAATATTACAGCAATTCCGTAAGGAATATCCCGATACGAAGAGGAAACAAATGAAAATCAATCTAACATTTCCTATAAAAGCATTATTGATACCAATACTAACCTGCTTATTACCATTGGCTGTCCATGCTCAACAAAGTTCATCCAACACAGGTACTCACGTCCACGCATCCATACTATTAATTGGGGAACATCCCGCTATTTCTGAAGTTGATGCACATAGTGCAGCGACTTTGATTGCATCTGAATTTCGTAAACATGGTATCTCAATCGGAGATCCTGTTAACGAAACATCCACGACAGGAAGTATCTATCGCGTTACATTCCGCAGTTTAGGTGAAAAGATACTTGTCCATCTGAGTCAGGAAAACCCTCCCGGCACAATTATCGCCGAGCGACAGCTTTGGATATCAAATATAGAAGAGATGATTGAGACAGCACCAAGATTAGTTGATGCACTCGTCAATAACAAACCAATTGATTCTACAATTGACATGGAAAGCGTTACCGAACACGAGGCAGAAAAACTCAATAAAATCTCCGGTGAATCTCTTTGGAATGTTGGTATTATCGGTATAGCTATACCGGGAACAGATCACTTTGCTGAACCCGGTTATGAATTTGGTTGGTCTTATGAGACACCGAAGTATGGCATAGGCACAGAGTTTCGAGGTAGCTTCGGAGAGGAATTTTCATTCGGTTCATGGTCAATTGGTGGACGTTACTTCTTTAATAAGAAGAATATTGCCCCGTATGTTGGCGGTGGCTTTTCTATATTTGGCGGTAGTTATACAATAATAGAAGAGAAAAGAGAAGATAGATGGTTCAGCGACGAACCTTACTACTACGAATATCATGATACAGTAAGTGAAAATGGCATAGGTGCTTATGTTGTCGGTGGTATTTCAATGCTCCGTCTCACGAAAAGCCGTCTAAAAATCGAATTGCGAGTTGATAGACCTTACTTTAAAATTGAAGATCAGGACATGATGCCAATTACAATCGGTATCTTCTTCTCTCAACATTATGTTCCCAACAGAGGTGGATGTTTGTCGTTTTGATTTATAAGAACTCATGTTTAAATACTTCCAATTTTCAATAGCGTTTTTAATTCTATTCTTTTTAACCAGTACACTCCACGCTGCACCTTTAAAAACTCTAACCTTAGATTTCACCCGTGAACTAACCGAGAACAATAAAACAGAAAAAATCTCAGGCACACTCCACTACGATGTAAAAACTACCAAGGTTGTCGTTGAAGTAGACAAACCAATCAAACAGATAATGGTTGTAAAAGACAAAGTTCTGGAAATCTATTATCCTATTGAGAAACAAGCATTCCGTTTTATTTCTAAAGGACGAATTCCACTGCCCTTCGTAGAATCCATCATTCAGACTACCCAAGCTGAATACGGATTAACCGCTATTGGGTATACATTAGACAAACACGATATTGTTGACAAAGTTCTATATACCTATTGGAATCCACCTGAGAAAGCTAAAGAATCACTCGGTGATATCGTCCTCGGCATGCAAAATGATAAACTTATTTCTGCTGAAGTAAAAAATCCAAAAGGTATTATCATCGCAAGATCAATATATCAGAACCATAGCAAGATCGGCATTAACCATATCCCTATGACTGTTACATCCAATACCTATGGAGCCAAGTCTGAAGTGATTCAGCATGAAAGAATTGTGTATAGTAACCCTCAGGTGAATGTTGAAACACCAGATCCAATTTTAAAATTCATTATTCCTAATTCTGTTGAGGTTAAAGAAATCAAATGGTAAAGTACCGTATTTGTCATCCGTTCGTCCTTTTCTGGACAATGTGTTTTATTACTGCTCTCCTCACAATGCCTTCCCATGCAAATGAGGCAACAGACCTTGCGTTTATACGTCAAGTTAACCCAATCACTAAGGAAATTCCCAAAGAGAGTATCCGCTTTAATCCACAAGAATCCTCCGAATTGAAGCTCGCTGCTACTGGGTTAATCCGACTGTATCAGAAATTCATCTCCAGTCAAGACGCACCCACCTGTCAATTTATACCCAGTTGTTCACGGTTCGGTACGGCGTGTATACAAGAATTTGGTATGTTCCGAGGAATACTACTAACCGCAGACAGATTAATCAGATGCAACGGTTCACAATCATCACATTACCATAGAGACCTCAATACAGGAAAGTACATCGATCCAATTTCAGATTATGCTAAATAGAAAGTTATCTGGATTTCTACTCCTTACACTCCTAAATATCTCATTTCTATCTTACGCAAATACCGAAGAACCGTTAGACTACCACAGTCCTGAAAACATCCTAAAATTTGCTGATTACTTAATCCAACAGGGAGACTATCTACGCGCCGCAGGAGAATATCAGAGATACCTATTCTATCAACCACAGGAAAGTGAACAAATTAGATATAAAATTGCACTATGTTATCGTTTCGGAGGAAAAACTGAAAAGGCAATACAGTTATTTCAAAAGCTGCTGCAAGAAACGACCGATAGAACCTTAACAAATAGTGCATATTATCAGATTGGAGTATCCTATTTTCTCATGGAACAGTATGGGAAATCAGCACACCATCTTGACAAATCACTACCAAGAATAACAGATGATAGATACCGGGCAGAATCACAACAGTTGATCGGTCTTTCAAATCTGATGCAAAACAGGTGGCTTGAAGCAGAAAAGACTTTCAATTCACTGATGAAATCTGATGTGTTGGAAGTAAGCGAAAAAGCAGCAGTATATAGTAATTATGCATCACAAGGGGCAAAACTCCCTACACGGAGTCCGTTTTTAGCAGGACTGATGTCTACAATTATACCGGGGGCTGGACGATTGTACACAGGACGGTACATTGATGCATTGAATACTCTGGTTGTTGTAGGTTTCACAGGTTGGCAGGCATACGACGGTTTCCGACGGGACGGACTTTCATCTGCAAAAGGATGGGCACTCGGGACACTCAGCGGTATCTTCTACATCGGCAATATTTACGGATCAGTTATTTCAGCAGGGGTCTACAATAGGCATGTTGCGGAGGAATACTTGTCTACTCTATTTATAGAAATATCATTTTGAGTCTGTTCTTGTTGCCAGTCTGCCAAGCGGAACTAAACCCGATCTATTCTGTATAAGTTCCACATACTTATCTTTGAACTGTTCATTATTGTCAGTTAGAGTATTAACAAACTGGGTAACCCGTTCTGTATCTACTAAAGTTGGACAGACAGCATTAACGTTTATCTGATTCTGGCTATCATCGGTTTCCATTCTTTTCAAACAGATTCAATCTAAGGATCTTTAGATGGTTCTTTGGATTTTGTAACTATTGTGAATTCTCTTTGTGCGATATTGCCATGTATATCAATCATCTGAAACATGACAGCCTCTATTCTGGGATCCGTTATTCTAAAAACAGCACTTGCTTTCTTTTTACCATTTAGTTCTTGGCAATCGTGAAACTTCTTTCTCCACCTTTGACTTTCCATATCTATCGGCACAAAAAGTTGTGCCTGGTGTATACCATCTTCATCTGTGATAGCAAACTTGAAAAGTCTTGTATCGGAACTATCTTCGTTTGATATAGTCATTTCAATCTGAGGACGTTTGTCAAAGAAAGGTTGGTTCGGATTGAAGAACCGGTTTTTGTCTAACCATGCCGCCTCACATCTGGTAAGTTTTGCATACCCATTCCCCCACGGCATCATATTGTTCACTCGGTTAAAAAGACGTTTCAATCGGGTGGACAATGCGTTTGGCTTATGCTCAAAAGGAAGATAAGGCAAACTGAATGCATTTCTCAGAATATGCGCAAGTGGTTTCCGTTTGAGGTTTTTTGTATAGGCATGTACAAGTTTGCCATGGGTAAACCCTATAGTATAGAAGCTTGAGATATTGCCTTTGAATCCTTTCTTAGTCGGAAATAGAAATTTTCTACTAGCATTTGTAATATGTAACGGATAGTCGTCAAAGGAAATATCTGATGTGTCATCCCAAACTGCGAGCCAAATATCGTTTGAAAAATCAGGATATATCGTTTGATTTTCTTGTACAAGATAGACTTTTGCTTTTCCATTTTCATCGGTTTCATACGTAAATGTTTTTCTACCGAACCCGTGACGTTCCATTTCATCTGAGTAGAAATCTTGAACTGCTCTTATGGTTTTATCTATTTTATTTGTAATATTGGGTGGCGGTATTTTCCCTTCGGGGTGGAGGTAGAGTATTCGCACGACATCGGCAGGTATCGTGACACCCTCTAATTGTTGAGGTGTCAGTTCCCATACTCGGATAACACCGTCCTTACTTCCGGTCGCAAGCAGCCGTCCATCGTGTGAAAACGCAACATCTCTTGTTTCTAAGGGATCAATAAATGTAATCGGTGCACCGCTGCCAATATCCCAAAGTTCTACGCCGCTTCCAAATAAAGGAGAGATATGGTTGGCATGTGCACATAGCTTTCCATCCGGGGAAATCGCCATATTTTCAACATGTCCGCGTAGCACCTCACCCTTACGCTGCCAACTTGGCAACTCCCACATGATATAACCCTTTTCACCATGATGGATATACATATCCCGTTCAAGACCACCTGCCACCATATATGTGTTGTTCGGAGAAAACTTTAGATAATCCATCTGATACAGCGATGTTTCTAAGGTCTTTACCAGTTGCTCTGTCTGTAAATCCCAAACGTTAACAATCCCATTGGTACGACCCACAGCAATCCATTTGCCATCTGGTGAAATGCCTACAGCACAAGCACCACTTTTAACTTCATGTGCTTTATTAAAAGGTAAAGTCGCAACTTCTGTAATTTTTTTAGGATCTTGAATATCCCAGAGTTTTACACCATCAGGTATTGTCGCCAAAAGTTTCCCATCAGGGGCAAACGCAAATTCATTGAAAGCCGTATCAAGTGTATTGACTTTCTTACCGGTCGCAACATCCCATAAGACAAGCTTCCAACGAGCACTCACAAGCAATTTGCCATCCGGTGAGAAACCTATAGATGCAAATATTTCGGGGTGTCGTAGAACTTTTACGGGGGCTTCAGTATTGTCTCTGTCCCATAAGTTGATGGTGCCGTTCCTATTAATACTCGCTATCAGAGAAGCATCTACAGGGGAAAATGCAACAGAATATATTGATCGTGCTCCGGTAGTGTTTGCAGAAGTAAAACCTTTTGGCACAATCCGATCAAAACCCGACATTGATCTAAGATGATACTTTGCAGTGAATTCCGCTACCAGTTTCGGTTTTTCTGGCACCTGTGCGAATTCCTGTGGAATAACAGATACAGGCTCATGTGGACGAAATATGAAATACGCTGCAATACCCAAAACAACTACACAGATTACTACGATTATACCTTTTATCTTCATTTTACATTGTCTCTGGCAAAACGATAGTACCGCCTATGCTATAGGCTATATTTACATCATTTTAGGTTGCATCTATTGAATAGCTATCGAACAATGTTAGATTTGAGTTGACCCCACGTTGTTGATAACTTATCCTTCGGTGAAACTGCTAATACACCGTCAATGCCTAAATTCATCAATTGCTGTATTTCATCTTGGGTGCGAGCGATGTTTGAGATACGTAATTCATCCATATAACCGTCCAAATAAGGATTAGAACCGCGTCCCAACCACAAGACACTGTTATTAGGTACTATCTTCCCACCAATCTCACTTTCATTATCTAACTCACCGTCAATATAAACTTTCCCTTCACCAGACTCTGCATCGTAAGTACCAGCTAAATGCACCCATGTCTTCAATGGTAACGCTTTGTTTCCGATAACAACGGCACTACCCCAAGCGTTAGAGGTAGTTGTCAACCTGATTTCCACATTTAGATTGTTGCGCGGACCTACTTTATATGTGGTCTCTTTAGTTGCACCTGTTCCACCTGCTGTTGAAGCAGTATTCAGAAAAACCCACATCTCCACAGTAATTCCATCTTCTAAATCAAGACTATCACTATCAGGTATCTCTACAAAATCTTTTGGACCGTTTCCACCGAATACCAGACCACCGCCTAACTTACCATCATCCCATTTTGATCCCATAAGTGTTCCATCATTTCCATTTTCAGAGAGATCTTTTACGGTATCACCGTCACCATTCTCAAATGTGTATAGGAGAACTGTATGTTCATCTTGGGCAGCAATAGGTAAACTGATAAGACATGTGATGATCACAAGTCCAGCCAATAATACCCATTTATTATCATAACTTTTATATAACATCAATATACCTCAATTTGATTAATTATTAAAATCATAACGTTATTGCATACTATAGCATAGATTCAACACTTTCGTCAAATTGGAGTCTCTCGTAGGTCGGAGCGAGCAAAGCGACCTCCGACATGTTACATTCTGTAGGAGCGACCTCCCGGTCGCGATCTTCTTTATTCATTCTCGTCAGCAATGGGTTTATGTCGCGACCAGGAGGGTGCTCCTACAGAAGAAACTACCTCTACTTACAATATGAGTTCAGGCAAATCAACGGCAAATACACGTATGGCAGTTGTCCCTCTTACATTTGTCAAAAACTACAAAAACACTTACCCTATGAAAACAATCCTGAAACATCAAAACCCCTTCCGCGTAATCCGCGTAATCTGTGCCTTCCGCGATTCAGACAGATGTAGGAGTAACCCACGGGAGTCATGCAGAATATCATACGCGGAATGTCAATAGCATTCACAGTGCTGATTTCTTGATTTAAAATCCTAATTCAGATAATCATCCTATAATTCCCACTTCTGATGCTATTTCCCAAAAAAAATAGGGCGGATACAATTATCCGCCCATATATCAGTAGACCCGTTTGAAACCGGGAAAATTTATTTATAGGTTATAACCACGTTCATTGTGTTGTGACAGGTCAAGACCCATACGTTCATCATCCTCATCAACGCGTAGACCAACAATTCCATCCACGATCTTCAAGATAATAAACGAAATCACACCACTCCAAACGATGGTAATGACGATGCTAAGGAACTGCTTCCAAACCTGCAAACCAATTCCGACATCCATTCCAGCACCACCAAAAACTTCTGCTGTAAACACACCTGTCAACAATGCACCGACAATACCACCGATACCGTGAACACCGAATGCATCAAGTGAATCGTCATAGCCAAGTTTGGATTTTAGACTCGTAGCACCCCAGAAACAGACAGCACCAGAGACAAAACCGATAACAAGTGCACCGATCGGACCAACTGTTCCAGACGCAGGTGTAATCGCAACCAATCCACCAACAGCACCCGTAACAATACCGAGTACGCTCGGTTTACCATGTTTGCCCCACTCAATAAACATCCATGTTATTGCAGCAGTTGCTGTTGAAACTTGTGTGACAAGCATAGCCATCCCAGCAGTTCCATCAGCAGCAAGTTCACTACCAGCATTAAAGCCGAACCAGCCTACCCATAGCATTGACGCACCGACTACTGTGATTGTCAAACTATGCGGTGGCATTGCAGTTGTCTGGTAACCCAGCCGTTTTCCGACTAAAATAGCAGCAACTAACGCTGCAATTCCTGCATTAATATGCACTACGTTACCACCAGCGAAATCAAGTGCTCCTATAATATCGCCAAAGAGTGAACCATCACCTGACCATGCCATATGACAAAGAGGTGCATAGACGATTAACGACCAAATTGCAGAGAATAGCAGCATCGCAGAGAACTTCATCCGTTCAGCAAACGCACCAGCAATCAGGGCAGGTGTAATAATCGCAAATGTCATTTGGAAGACAACAAAAACGGTTTCGGGAATTGTACCGCCATCAAGTAAAGTATCTACACCAATACCAGTAAGGAAAAACGTTCCAAGTCCTCCAACAAATGAGTTGAAGGTAATTTTGCCTGCCTCCATACCAGCTGTATTGAAAGCAAGACTATATCCAATGACAATCCATAATACAGTGACTATTCCTGTCAGGGCAAAACACTGCATGAGTACAGAGAGTACGTTCTGTACGCGTACAAGTCCTCCATAGAAGAGGGCAAGTCCTGGGATAGTCATGAACAATACAAGAGCTGTTGCCGTTAACATCCAGGCAGTATCCCCAGAATCGGGGGGTACCGCTGCTTCTACTTCGGTTGTTTCATGTTGATCTGCAAACACATCTTGGACAAGTATTAAACTTGACACACATGATAACAGTAATATTATTATCAGCGTTCCAATTAGTGGATAACTAAAACGCCTTCTTGAATTATGCGATGCACTTCGTCGTTGCATCTTTTGCCTCCTTTTAAGTACAAGCGATAATGCTTGTTTTACTAATTGGTAAACATCATTGTTAACCTTCACATCCTATTCTTTACACGGAAAATAGACTAACCTAATCCTATACTACATTACGTTTCTCAAAATCTATACCTTACAAATATTGGTATGACATTTTATGATAAAATTGAAATGGAATCAAGCCATCGTATGTCAGAAACAAAACCACAAAAACATTTATTCTAACCCAAGTTGCTACATAATGTAGCACAATCTGTTAGATTGTGTCCGAATAGACGCATACTAACAGATTGCGCTACAATATTTTCAAGAATGATACCCTAAACACCTTCCGCGTAATCCGAGCATTCCGAGATTCTGACATATCCTAAACGGTAACATAGGAACGCCCACACGTCAAGAAGTATAACTCAGAGATATGTTAAACTTCCTGTGGGCGATCCTAAGTAAATTTGTAACACTAACCTCAAAATTGAAGGTTTTCGTAAAATGAATTAACGTATTGAAGAGACATTAAAGTCTGGATAAGCACTTGCACCATGTTCTTCATAGTCAAGTCCAGCCTGTTCTTCTTCCTGTGTAACCCGTAGACCTGTAATCACTTTGATTGCATAGAACAGAGCAAAGCCTGTTACAAGACACCATGCGAAAACAGCAACCACTCCGATAAATTGTGCCCAGAGAAGTCCAAATCCACCACCGAAGAATACACCACTTGAACTATCAAAAAAGCCAAGCAGAAGTGTACCCAACGCACCACACGTTCCGTGAACAGAAATAGCACCAACCGGATCATCAACACGTAAATTTTCGAACATCAATACACTTAGAACAACAACAATACCACCAATTGCTCCCATAATAGCAGCGGATGTTGGACTAACGGAAGCACAACCAGCAGTAATAGTAACTAACCCACCGAGTGCACCATTGAGGGACATACCAGCATCAGGTTTACCAAGCAGAATCCAAGCTGTAATCATTGCCGTGATTGCACCGGCAGCTGCTGCAAGATTCGTGGTAATAGCAATGCTGGAAATAGGGGCTGCATCCGCTCCCATCTGACTACCAGGATTGAAACCAAACCAACCAAGCCATAAAATAAAGACACCAAGTGCTGCAAGCGGAAGGTTGTGACCAGCAATCGGTCTCGGTTTACCTTCACCATCATATTTTCCAAGACGCGGTCCTAAAACAATAGCACCCGTCAACGCAAGCCAACCACCTGTTGAATGAACAACTGTTGATCCAGCAAAATCAGACATACCTAAACTTGATAACCAGCCACCTCCCCAAACCCAGTGACCAACAATCGGATAGATTATACCTGTGATAAAAACACTATAAATTAGATAACTTTTGAACTGTGTCCGTTCTGCCATCGCACCAGAGACAATTGTCGCTGCAGTTGCAGCAAAAACAAGCTGGAAAAGCCACGCTGCGTATGTCGGAACAGAACTCCATTCTAATGCACTAAATACACTGGAACTGGTCTCTGCACCAGCTGTCAGGGATTCAGAGGGCACAAACCAACCGCTTGTTCCCATAAACGCATTACCTGCACCGAACATTATAGCAAAACCAATTGCCCAGTAGGCAATTGAACCCATAGAGAAGTCCATCAGGTTTTTCATGAGAATGTTCACTGCATTCTTAGCACGTGTGAAACCAGACTCCACCATAGCAAACCCAGCCTGCATAAAGAAAACCAGAAATGCAGCGACCAACACCCATAGTGTGTCTGCCATATACTTGCCATCATCAACCTTTTCGAGCGTACCATCGGTATCTACTAATCCGTTTAGCGCGAAAGCGTTGATACTCACGAGGCAGGTGAGGACAAGAATACTAATTATTATTCTTTTGTTCATTTGAAAGATCTCCTATATTACAATAAAACTGCTTCTTCGTAAAACTTCAAGAAACTGAGAGGTAGAATCCGTTTGCGGTATATAGTTTCATCGCGAATCACGTGAGAATTATTCGGATCGGACCCGCGATGATTTTGCTATAATAAGAACAGCACAGATGCAGTTCTTACATCACACTACTTACCAAGAACGAACAAACGTCATTCTGCCGGTTAGTCCTGTATCTTCAGAATCATCATCAAGCTGGGTCTCAAGACCGACAAAGAGACCGAGCGTATTGTTTTCACCATAACCAAGATTGATACGTCCACCGACAATAAGACTACCGAGTCCGCCATCATCACCCAAATCAATTGTTGCTTCAACTTGAGGACCGATAGCGACTGTATCGTTAATTGAATAAAGGACAAAATCACGAGTGTAGAACGAATCTGCTCCCTCTTCATCAAACGGGGAATTTAAAAACATCTGTATCCAAGATTCAAAATAGATGGAACCAGCAGAGAGATAGGTGAACAATTGCGGTGCAATCAAGGTCGTTGGACCATTTGCCGTAGCATAGTCAAACCCAATACCTACCATCGGAAGTAAACTGAGGGACAATGAATCACTGTCAACAACCGGAATGCCAAGACCAAGGTCAAACTCACCGAATGTATCAACAACATATATGTCGCTATCTATTGAAATACTTCCAACCGGATGGCTTGCACCAACCCAAATTTGTGTTCCTAAACTATCTGTATCGGTTCGGAACCAACCAGAGATACTTGATTCCTCTTCCATTTCCATCTCTTCACCCGCTTCGTGTGCGTCAGCAAAAACCATCGGAATGCTGCCTACTGCGAGGATGCATACTATTGCCAACAATTGCGGCAACCAAAACGCTTTAATTTTCATTTAAATCTCCTTAAATTTACTTATATTCCAACACGATAATCATCGTGCTTAAAATTGTATCTGCCAGTTATGATTACATATACTTGATTCTGGCTTCAACTTGTGATAGAATCTGTGCTTAGTTGCACTGCTACCCTTAAAGCAATATGCGTGCCAATGATGTATTTGAGCAAACTTCTTTTTCTGATAACCAAACGTTTATATGTCATTGGTATAAGACTATCCTTAGTTTTATCCTTATGTTCAATCCTGATGGAATTACTCCGATTAATGGTAAGTGGTCAGTGAATTTACATATTTTGAGGAGATAGAATTCTGCAAAAAATGCTGAAATTTTCATCACAAAATTGCCTAAAAAATAAGCATGTTTTGCTTGTTTGTATCGTCAGTATCGGTGCACTCCTTCGGTTTTGGCATCTTGGAAAATGGAGTTTCTGGATCGACGAAGTTCTCACTGTCATGGATGCTGATGAACTAACCCTATCAAATTCACCAATTAATCCTATTCCTTATCTTGCAGCGAAGTTTTCTCTCTTTATATGTGAAGGATTATCATTTATGGTAGATGGTAGTGGTGAGTGGAACAGTCGTCTAATCTTTTGTATCGCAGGTATCATATCCATACCGATTATTTATAGTTTAGGACAGTGCTTATACAACAGAAGAATTGGATTGTTAGCTGCGACGTTTGTAGCATTATCAAACTGGCATCTGTTCTGGTCACAGAACGCACGTTCCTATATTCTCACCTTCCTGTTTGCAGCGTTGACTGCTTGGTTTTTCTACCGTTCCCTTGAAAAAGATTCTACACTGTTGACAATATGCGCGCTCATCTCCTGTGTATGTCTAATCCTGTCCCACCTATTAGCAGCAGCGATTGTGCCTGCATTGGCAACCTATGCGATATTTCAGTTATACAGAGAACGTAACCGAAAACGGTGGATAAATATGATCGTATTCTTTCTCCCGTTCACAATACCTGTGTTAATGCTTGTTCATCCACAGATATGGGGTTACATCTCTTCTGGTTGGGGGCATAATGAATGGGGACGCAGCCCTCTCTATATAATACTCACAATCGTTCAAGGGGTTAGCATCCCGATAGCAATTACTGCATTTTTTGCCGTCCTCAGAAAACCTATTGACCGTCCCACGCTCTTTCTGGTTTGCTTCGCGGGTGTTCCTTTAGGGCTACTACTGATTGCATCTCAACTGCAGAACGTAGCTGGCTATTATCTATTTTGGAGCACACCTGCATATTTCATCCTTGCAGCAGTTACATGTGATCGGATATGGGATAAGATTAATTCGGAAGGCAAGGGTACATTACGCGTCCTTGTGCCATGTGTACTTATTGTGACGTTACTCTCACAAGATTTTCTCTATTTCAGATATGAAAACGGCGGTAGACCAAGATGGCGAGAAGCTTTACATGCCGTCAACGCAAACCGATTACCATCTGATAAAATAGTGTTATCAGAACCCAAAATAGCAAAGTATTACTTACCCGAAATAGAGTCGGTTCACGTTGGCGAGTTTATGAAGGACAAGGATGCATTCGAGAGGGAGTGGAGAAGTTCTGGTGGGAAACGACTATGGTTTATTGTAGACGTGGCAAGTTTTAACGTGTTTGATGCGGATTTGGAGGTGCGTAATTGGATTCGTCAAAGAGGACATTTGTTAAGAACTGCACCTGCATTCTCACGAGCAAAGGACAGGACGCTTCTTCTCTATGTTGTGGAATAGGCGCGGCTTTAACCACACCCATTCCTACGATCTTACTACCAAAAACGGGTAAAGTTCATTCTACCGGTAAGTCCAGTTTCATCCTCACCTTTCTTTGTCTCATATCCAAAATATAACCCAAGTGTATTCGCTTTTCCATAGCCAATGTTGAGACGTACGCCTAAATTTAGTAACAAAGGTTTATCCAGTTCATCGGCATAGACAAATACTGATTCAACCTGAGGTCCAATCGCAATTGTTTCATTCAAAGAATAGGTGAGATAACTACGATTGTATAATTCATTAGTACTATCTTCATGAAAAATTGTCGAAAATGTGCTGATGGTCCAGTGGAAGAAGAAAATATCGCCTGCGTTAAGGAAGGCAAAAATCTGCGGGTATAACGCGTCGGGATTATCTAAACTGGTATAGTCAAACCCAATACCTACCATCGGTTGAAGTAAGAGCGACATTGAGTCATTAGCCACTACAGGGACAGTAACCCCCAGATCAAACTCACCTGTGTATTTTCCTTTGTTAATATCATTGATATAGATATTAGACGCTATTGATAGACCCCCAATCGGATGATTTGCCCCAACAAGGAAATATGTGCCTAAACTATCCACATCAACCTGAAACCATCCTGTAATTGGAGGTTTCTCTTCCATAGCTTCGGCTTCAGGACTCATTCCTTCTGCTTCAGCTTCAGGACTTGTTCTTTCACCCTCGGTTTCATGAGCGTCAGCAAAAACAGTGGAAGGACCGATAACGGAAATCGTACAGATCATCAAAAAGATAAAAGTGAACTGAAATGATCGAATCTTCATATAAATCTCCTTAGGATTTAATAAAATTAGTAATTTGTTCAATAGTCACATTTCTATATCATTATTCCAAGAAAAGTATACCTTATTATCACATCTGATTTCAAGAATTTACCGAAACAAAACTCATATCTGTCAAAGTGCACTTCTCACTTCTTCCATAAGACGTTCCAGTTTTTCCTTATCTTTGACACCTTTTGATGCTTCAACACCAGAGCATAGGTCTATCCCATACGGATGTATCATTTCAATTGCTGATTTTACGTTCTCCGGACGAATTCCACCTGCTAAGTAGACAGGTAGAGGACTGTCTGATATTAGTTGTGCAGCGGTTTGCCAATCATATCTTTTACCAGTGCCCCCGTAGCGTGGAGGGTCAACACTAATATCCACCGTATCAAATAAAAGATAATCCGCACCTGCATCACGGTATGCTTGCATCTCTGTCCGCACTGAAGACATATCTACACTCTCAGGTGTACCTGCTGGTAAATAGACAGATTTCCAGAGTTGGCATTTCACAACGTTTTTGAGTTCCTCAACCTGTTGTGGTGTTTCTTGTCCCAGAAGCTGCACTGCAAACGGTTTAATCTTCAATACCGCTTCTTGAATGTCCGCTGTTGTGCGATTGTATAACAACAATACCGCTGGAATAGGACTACCACTTGCAATCTCTACCGCTTTTGTAGTGGTCAAAGTACGTTCTGAAGCTGCAACATCAACCAATACACCAGCATAGTCTGCACCTGTATCGGCAGCAAGGTATGCATCGTGAGTTGAAGTTATACCGCAGATTTTGACTTTACACTTTGATTCTTTAGACATAGTTAATAATACCTTTTGTTGTATCCGGTTATATCAATCACAGAAGACTGTTTGTCTATCAGCATCTGAGTAGCAGATAATCATCGTCACAGGTTGCCATCCGGTGTTGACAGCATTGTGTTTAACATTGCGCGGTATTCGGAGCATCATCCCAGGTTTCAGTGGAATTGTCTCATCTCCTAACTTGTGATCACATTCCCCCGAGAGCACATAGATAAGTTCCTCACAGTTCGGATGGTAATGAGTGGGATTCCCTTCACCAGCATTAATGTAGACCACACCGAATGTCATCTCAGCATCAGGGTCAATCTGATCATTGCAAAGCCATTTTATTGCACCCCATGGAAATTCAAGAGCACCAGCATCGTTACTATTTGTTAAAGTTATATCCATCGTGTTCTCCCTTTACGGCATTTCATTTATTTGTTTCATCAGAATATTCTGCTAAAGAGAAACAGGTCAAACGTTCATCTACATAAGCCTGCAAGTCTTCTATCGGTTTTTCATGAAGATAACCGATAGGTGCACAGATTGCCTTTACGTTCTCTACATGTTGGTCAACAGCATAATGGGCATGTCCAAAGAGGACGTGTGTAACAAGCGGTTCCTGTAAGCATATCTTGCCAATAGTTTCACTTCCCATAAATGCTTGAAAATAGTCCCAAGGTAATTTTCCACGGTAGCGAATACACTCTCGGAAGGGAACGTGATGTGTGACTACGATTATACGTTCAACCTTGTCTCTTAGGGATTCGATTTGCTGTCCAAGTTCTTTAGCAAACCGATGTGTGACATTCTTATCCGTATCTCCCCATTGAGCATACCGCTTATCACTCCAGACCGTTCCCATCAGCTTTTTTTCAGCATATTTCTCATCAGTAAAATCGTATCCTTCAGGTGCAAACGTATAATCATACCAACCGATGGTGCCACAGAAACCTATTTCGTCTGAAATGTATGGAGTATTAATAATTGAATGGAAGTCGTGATCTTGACATATTTCGGATATGATCCTACATTTCTGTTCACTCGTCATATTCGCATTTTTCGCTACCCAAATATCGTGATTACCCGGCACAAACAACTTTTTGCATGTCAAATCTGCATTGCCAAATTCACTGAGCATTTCATAAAATTCAGATAACTTTGGAGTTACATCACCTGCCAGAACAAATACATCAATATTCGCTGCTTTGATAGCGTTAATGAGGTAGGGGATAATTGCCTTATTTGCCTTGGTTGCTTCAGTATGTAGGTCTGAGATCAGTCCAATTTTCATCTGCAATACGTAATGAATTCCGTGTCTATAACACCATAAATCCAAATAGAATGATTTTACTCCTGTGGTGTTCTGATTCTACTAAATACCTCATCAATAAAGATACGAATAGCGGAATCGTCTTCTTGAAAACGTTGTCTCTGTCGATCAAGTGCACTCAGTGAGGATTCGTCTCCAATTTTTGCGATTGCGTCCACAAGTGTTAATTGTATTGCGGGGTCATCGGTAGTATCTAAGGCATTTATTAGAAAGTCGCGCGCAACCGTTCCACCGATATTGCCAAGGGCTGATGCTGCTATATCCTTAGCTGTAGCATCCGCTTCATTGAAAACAGCAATTAACGCATCTGCCGCGGGTTCCCCAATATGACTAAGTCCTAAACCCGCTTGGAATCGAATGCCCGGAATTTCGTCTTTATCTCTAAGCACCTTTGAGAGAGGATCAATGGCAGAAGTTGGTCTGAGGACACCAAGAATGGAAAGACATGCACGACGGATTTCCTGGTCCGGTTCAGTGTCTTTTTGGATATATTGTTCGGTGAGTTCCACGAGTTTGCCTTCATTGACTTTCTGATGTAGTGCCTCAGAACGGTGTCTGAATTGGATACCAAAAGGAGCTTCAAGCGTTGCTGTATTTGCGGTTCGGTCTACAAGTAGCAGACCTAATATTTCTGCGGATTCAAGTTGGGATCTGTCAAGCATATCTGCGGGGAGTTGATTCACATTCTCCTGTTGAAAATGCTGAAAAAGATCGCTGAGTTCGCTCAATGCCACAAGTCGTTCTAAACTTCGCGCAGCGGCTTTGCGGAGTGCCAGATCACGGTTATTTTTCAGAATGTCTATCAAAGCATCCACTGCCCGTGCATCCCCTAAGTTTCCGAGGGCGGTGACAGCGGCTATTTTCACCCCGATAAGTTCGGTTGTGCGTAGGGTTACAGATGCATTTTGTGTTGCAAACTCATCTATAGTTTTCTGATAGTCCTTTAGTCCTTGTATTTTCCGTTCATCAACTATCTTTTCAACGATATCACCGATCTGAATGTTTTTAGAATTTGCTGCGGGAGTACCAGCAATGATATTCTTTATGCGAACAGGATCATCGCCCTCTACTACTATACCGACTTTATCACCGCTTTTTCGAGTTGCTATGCGGAGGGGTTGCTTGTTTTTGAGATACAGCAACATGTTGTTATCGTCATCCATTGCTTTTTTTACGGCGCGTGAAAAGTCAGCTGAACTATAGATGGGATACTCACCAATTACATAAGAAATAAGTTCACCTGTTGAAAGATCTGCTTTTTCTGCAGCACCATTGACAGCAATAGAATTAACAACCACACCACTCGTAGACCAGCGATTTTCGAGATCACTATCAAGTCGTTTTACCTCTATATGCAGGCGTTCATCGTAATAGACATTATCACATCCCAGCGTTAAAAGGACACCTACATATATAAATATAAGTAGTATTTTTTTATGCATACTGCTCCCTTTCGTCCCATCGATTAATTCCTACCACACCAAAGAACACTATAAAATGAAGGTTCTAATTACCTAACTCCACGACGATTTCTCTGCTACTTTTCTCATTCAAGGCATCTAAGAGAGGTTGTACAGCTTTTTCGTCACCGAGTGAAGATAATGCCCGAATTGCATCAACTCTGAGCGAAGATCCTTTGTTTTGTGTTATTTTGACAAGTTCAGGAACTGCCTTTCCGCCAATTTTTCCAAGAGCAGCAACTGCCAACTGGCGCACCTCTGCTACCTCTCTGTCCCGCACCCGTCGTGCTGACCCAGAATCAATTAATGCCGCAAGAACAGGTATTGCCTCTTCACTGCCTATTTCACCGAGAGCTTTGACAGCATTCAATCGTGTTCCCATCTGTTTATGTTCAAGCAATTCAACCAAAATCGGCACCATAGTATTAGGATCGGATCTACCGATGTTTGCCATCACCCATTGTGCATCGTGTCTGTCACGATTATCCTTGGACTTAATTGCTTTTTCAAGTTGATTGAGAAGTAGTTTCCGTTCACCTTTTTGGTAGACTAATGTCAATGCCTCTAACGCGGCATTTTGAACGTCTACATCATCGTCTCGTAGCGTATCAAAAACAAGAATTTCAAGGTATTCACGCGGTTTTTGCTGATACGCTTTGAACATGTGTTGTCCTCTCTGAGCGATTGATGCTTGATTCCATTCAGGCTCGTTGAGTTCGTAAAAGTCTTGAGAATCATAGAATCCAAGCAAATAATGTGCTTCAGCGTTATCCTTTTCCTGTTCAATAGCGAGTTTAAATTCGTGTACAGCGCGTTCCTCTTTCCGTCTCTTGTCGGATTTGATTAACTCTTTGCCTTTGGCAAGGTGTTCATTCTGGTTACCACATCCGACTATTAAGAATGCTATTCCAACAAGAAGGAAAACACCTGTAATATACCTTTTCATTATAATATCCTGAGTTTGGTGTCTGTCTTATTAGGATGCCGCGCTTTCCAATAGTTGTGGTTGTTCTACAGATGTTGCATCAACTTCTTCCGACTCATTATCCTCTTCAGTGGCTTCCTCTACTTCAGCTACTTCAGCATTTAGCGTTTTATGAAGGATAACGATCGGTTTTTCAGAGAACCCCCAATCCTTATACCTTTGTATGACAGGTTTTTCTGAAGGGACGAGTTCAATTTCAAGTGTAGTTAATCCCATATCAGTCGCGGCTGCTTCTGCAGCTTCAATGAGATGGTCAGCAACACCTAAAAGACGGAAAGGACCAGAGACGGCTAAATGGCTGATTTGCCCTACTGTATCATCCAATGGATGCTGTTTTACTGTAATGTGCCCCACTGCATATCCACTGGAATCAGCGACAAGTCGGGTGATATAATCAGCAGCTAAGTCTGCATTCAGATCATCAGCGACCTCTTGTTGAGTTTTTTCTGGGAAGCAATATGTTTGCAAATGTGTTGCATCATCTTCATTAGCTGATCGGACTTTAATTGATCCTACTAAGTCAAAATCCTTATTATCCATGTGTTTCTCCTCCATTCTGTTTTAGTTTATTATCTTCTTCCTCTTCAATTGAGTCATCTTGTCCTATTCGCAGTTGACGTTCAGCATCAACAACATCACGATTTATTTTCGCAATACAGTGATTAAGCTTATCAATTAGCGCGGTGTGACCTGTCATAGCCCTTCGGATTTGACGGAGCTGGTCGATGACAAGTCTAAAGGTGCGGACAAAGTCCCCTGGATCAAGTGCGGCATAATCTGTCAACGAGTCAAATTCACATCCACGACTCCATGCTAACATTGCTGAACACAAACGGAGTTCCATGAGAGGTGTAATTTCAGAGACATTATGCCCATTTTCTACGGATTGAATGTCAACGACTTCATTCCATGCTGCCCCAAGAATTGATAACATCCTTTTATGTTTCAATCGCTTGAAATATCCATCTTTGCGGGGTTCAGACACAATTGCTACCAGCAGACAATTGATTTCATCCTCACTTAACCTCTCAAAATATCCTCTAAAAAGAAGTTGCGTCAACTGAAGTTCATATCCGTATAAATGAGATGCGGTGTTCCCACGCGGTAGCAATTTATGTTCTTCAACATAGCCAAGTGTTTCAAGGACATCCAGACGGGCAGCAATCTGTTCCTGCTGAAAATTCTCTATATTTGACTGTTGATGCTTTATGTTATTTAGATACTGTTCTGATTTCCGAATTGCTTGATATCGACCAGTGCATTCGGATCGTTCATCGCAGTCATGACAAAGGTTCTTTGAAAGTTCAGTATTCACTCGCTTCATTTTATTGTAAATCGCAGCTGTCTTTTTCTTGTATTCCTTCTTCCTTGATTTTCCTCGAGATGTACGGGATTTTAGTGATGCTAACTCCAACTGTAGGCTTTCACGTTTCTTTGCATTATTCCGTTTGAACCGATGATAACTCTCAATTTGTTTCATGCCGTCAACATTGTCGTGTATACAGGTGGGAGGTGGGAGAGATTGTCGTTCTTCTTCCAGTTGTGTAATCCGATTGTTGAGATTGGTAATTCGCTTATAATTCTGATGGTTGCTCAAACTCATCGTATAGACATCGTAAATGTCATCTCCATATTTCTCATACAGATTGAGTATACTGGAATAGGAGAGATTGAACTGACTGGCAATTGGTTCAATCTTATCTGAAACTGCATTGCTAACATCATTATATGTAGCATAATATGGATCAACTTGAGCATATACATAACCGACAGTATCAATGCCCCGTCTACCAGCGCGTCCAGCCATTTGGTGATATTCACGCGCCTGGAGATAGCGAAAACTTACACCATCATATTTCTCAAGACTATCAAACACTACTGAACAAGCAGGCATATTGATTCCGACAGCAAAGGTTTCAGTTGTAAATAGAAGTTGAATCAAGCCTGAAGTAAATAACCTTTCTACGACCTCTTTTAGGGTAGGTAACATACCCGCGTGGTGATAAGCAATTCCACCTGCGATCAATTTCCGAAAGTTTGTAACGAGCGTCTCTTCAACAATATCATATTGATTACAGAGCGCATCAAATTGTTCTAAAATCTGTTGCTGCCTGTTTTGATCAAGCAGATTCAGTTCATTCAGAGAAGCAAAATAATGTGCATTGCTCTCACATCTCTTACGACTGAAACAGAAATAGAGACATGGAAGTCGTCTCTTTTTATATAGGTAAGGTATTAAATCGGTGCTTATAATATCTTTTGGTATTGACTCATTATTATTTTGCTGGACATCACCCGAATTCTGGTCTGAGAATGGGTCGTTTCTCTTTTTAGACTTTACCCTTTTGCTTCCTTGCTGCTTTTTTGCCACTTGTCGTAGATCCTTAAGATCCTTCAAGTTACCTATTCCATATCCCTGAAAGTAGACGTGATGTTCCAAAGGTACGGGACGTTCTAACTCTTCAACGACTTTTATGTCAATTTCACGGACACTTTGCATCCATTCCGCAAATGAGTTGATATTTGGAATCGTTGCACTTAGACAAACAAATTTGATATGTTGCGGTGCAAAGATAATACTTTCTTCCCAGACAGTTCCTCGTTCAATATCGTTAATAAAGTGGATTTCGTCAAAGATGACATAGGAGACATCCTGTAATCTTGAGATGTCATCAAAGATTGTATTACGGAAGATTTCGGTGGTCATCAATAGCACTTGTGCATAAGGATTTAGCACCACATCGCCGGTGACAATCCCGATTTTATCACCATATTCAGATTGAAAATCTCTGTATTTTTGATTGCTAAGTGCTTTTATCGGTGCAGTATAGATGACTCGTTTGTTTGTCTCCAGACATTTTTCAACTGAATACTCAGCAATAACAGTTTTTCCGGCACCAGTAGGAGCTGTAACAATTACTGATTGCTCGCTATTTATTGCTTCAATTGCTTCCTGCTGAAACCGATCTAACGCTAAGCCTTTATATTGCATTTATCACCTTTGTATTGACTATTCCTACTAAATAGTATAATGAATTGCCTATTTTTTGTCAAGTATGAATCAGTTGAAGGTAGATTGGCGTGAGCACTGCGAAGTCCGCCATCTTACATTCTGTAGGAGCGACTTCCCGGTCGCGACATGATAGTAAGCATTCCCGGCATGGTTTTCAGGATTTTTGTCTGAACCAGGATTATCAGGATTATAGGATTTACAGGATAAGAGACAACTTTGGGTTTCCAATGTTGTTGTCTGAACTAGGATTTTCAGGATTTCAGGATTTACAGGATAAGAGGTCTTTTGGTGTTTCAATGTTGTTGTCATAGGATTGTGTTCTCCTTAGTTAGGGTGTTTTGTGGATCGCGACCAGCAAATCAACGGTATGAATGCTATATAGCATTCCCCCAAATCAACGGTATGAATGCCATTTAGGCATTCACCGGGTCACTCCTACAAGTAGTCCTCAGCAAATGGCACTTTATTTATTAGATATGGTATTATATCTGTTATTTTACTGTTACATTGTTTATCAGTATGTGCTAAAATGTGTGACTTTTTGCACGTCACTGTGACGTTTTGCATCCAGTCAGGATAAGGAATGTGACGCGAATTTCGCTTTTTTTATTTTGTTCTTTTTTGGTCTTTTTCTTATCTTGACCTACCTTGGGTTTCTGATCGTGTCATCATTTTT
>JAPOQK010000028.1 GCA_026710795.1 Candidatus Poribacteria bacterium | reverse complement strand
TGGGCATTTGTTGTAAGTGGACATTTGAAAGGTAAATCCACGTTTGATGGCTATCAGGTAATCGTCCGTAACCAGAGAACAAATCACACCATTACCTCCTCGGTTCAAGAGAACTACTTCGCCGCTGCAACTGCGAATCTTGCACAGAGAAGCGTGGTCAAGGTTGGAGACGTGCTTGAATTACGCGTCATCGGTCCGAGTGGAAATGTTGAAACACAAACACTGAGTTTTAAGGTAACCCCTGAGAACTTGGCAAACGCGGTTTTGTCTGTAAATCTTGATAGTATCGGTAAACCGCAGCAAAATCAGTTGTTACAAAACTACCCGAACCCATTTAACCCAGAAACGTGGATTCCATATCAACTCTCGCAAGACAGTCCTGTATCGGTATCCATTTATGATACAACTGGTAAGCTAATTCGCACACTTTCGCTCGGTTACCAATCCGCTGGCTTCTATAATAACCAGGATCGTGCTGCGTATTGGGATGGACGTAATGCCCTTGGGGAACCAGTTGCGAGTGGTATTTATTTTTACCAGTTGATAACACCATCCTTCCAAGAAACACGGAGTCTCGTGATTTTAAAATAGAATCCATCCATATATTACGGATAGGTGTCACAGTTATTCTATTGATGTAACTGTGACACTCTGTCAACCATAAAAAGACCTACAAACCTCAACCTACCAATTTACATCTCCCACTGTAAGTTGTGACGTTTTGCACGTCACCTGTGACGTAAAGAATTCAGTCAGGACAAGGAATGTGACGCGATTTTTACAATTTTTTTTTTGCTCCCTTTTCGGTTTTGTACCGTTCAATCCTATCTTCATAATTTGTTATATATTGCAACAATAGTGGAATACAAGCCAATAAAAAACTATTGTGTTACAGAGACTACACACTACAAACCATGTTTATTTAATATTATTCCTCCTCTTTGTATACCTAATACCATTTCTATTAATAATTGTCTCATTTTCGGTTGTAAGTATAGTAATGCTGTAGGACACAAACTAACAGTTTGTTCTACAAAAAGGGACATTATATGTTAGAAATGGTATAACTTGTGTCGTTGATACACACTTAGATCCTAAACATTTGTTAATTATATAGTATCTTTTTGTGTGTGTCAAATTAAAAAGTGAAATATCTTATTGGATATATATTGGTATTTTATAGGTATATTATAGTAGCTTCTACAAATAACTTTACACTATTTGATTGTAAAAGTGAACTCCGATTCCCGACTTGTCCATTGCTCTGTCGCTACCGGGAGGTCGCTTCTGTAGAATGTAAGAGACGCAATGAATTGCGCGACTACAAACGCATTCCTTCCTTAAATTGACATTTATGGGTTTCGTAAACTCTACTCAACCTACAAGAGATTATATTGAATTGTGAAAATCACCTCAGAAAAACCGAAAGCTAAATAACCTGTGAGTTTTGTCGGGTGTATAAAGTTTTTGGCAAAAAGGTGAAAAACTGCTATTGCTTATACACCTGTCGTCCCGCTGGGCTTCCATAAAGCATTGCAAACAGAGAACATGAATGTAAGAGGCGCAATAAATTGCGCGATTAAAAACGCTCCAACTCAAAGAAATGTTCAGTACTCTGATTTCATGCCAAAAACTTCACATACCCAGTTTTGTCTTGTGTTTTTTGGAATATGTTATATACTATTAATATGAAAGTATGTAACAGGATGTATGTAATAGTTTTCCCACATTACTGAAGCCAAAAGGCATCCTTCATACTACGGTATTTTATATAGTATATTTTTGTTGGGAGGAAATATTTTTTATGTATACGCTGATAAAGCAAGGGTTTTTGTTTTACATGTTTACATTGGTCCTGTGCTTCAATTCCTTTATCCTATTGAATACATCTGCCCAAGTTAACACATCTGCAAGTGATAACTATACATTTGAGACGATCAACGTTCCGGGAGTAGATTTTTTAGCTTTGACGGCAAGTAGCGACTTTGAGGACTACGCTGGCAACACACCGAGTGCTGATGGTGAAAAAATGATCGGTTTCACGCTGATTGACGGTGTTTTTACGACCCACGTTTCCCGGGTTCAAAGAACACTTATTTCTATGCCCTGGGTAATAATGGTGTCGCTGCAGGACACTACGAAGATAGCGAGGGTCTCTACCACGGTGTCATCTTAGGAGAAGATGGGGAACTGCGTCAATACGATTTTCCTGATGCTGTTGAAACCCAAATCTTCGGTATAAGTGATTCAACCGGTGCACTGACCGGTAATTTTACAGATGCGTCTGGTGTTCGTCGTGGATTCTCAGGGGAGATAATAGTTGAGTTCTCCGGAGCATCGGAAACTTATGCCGATTTTGTGAGCGGATTGGACAATATCGTGGGTAGTTATGTAGATGCAGAAGGCACATATCATGCATACCTGCGTGGACCTAGTGGTAGTTTCGCAACTCTGGGTATTCCAGAAATACCAAATATGGAATACTTCTTTCTGCACGGGATCAACGATTCACTGGTTGCCGTTGGCAGAGCGAAATCGGTGGATGGTGTCCCGCTCACCTTCGTCGGCAACCCCGTCGCTCTACAAGAATTTAAGGTTCCTGATAGCGTTAGTACGGAAGGCTGGAATATCAATCAGGATAGTTCTGTCGTCGGACACTATACCTCAACTGATGGACGTACACACGGATTTATCGCCAGACCTTTACAGCCGACTGCTGTGCGACCGCCTCCTGACCTCAACTATACTTTTGAGAGTATTGATGTTCCCGGTGTAGAGTTTTTAGCGATAACTGCCAGTAGTGACTTTGGAGATTACGCCGGCAACATGCGGCGTGCTAATGATGAAAAAGATGTTGGCTTTACACTCATCAATGGCGTTTTAACCCCCTATAATTTCCCCGGATCGCAGGGCACCTATTTTTATGCGCTCGGTAATGATGGGAAAGCTGCAGGACACTATCAAGATAGCGATGGTCTGTACCACGGTGTAATTTTAGAGAATGGCGAATTGCAGCGATACGATTTTCCGGGTGCGGTTCAAACAGAGATATACGGTCTTAGTGATGCAACGGGGGCACTGACAGGAAATTTTATAGACGCTGATGGCATTCGCCGTGGGTTCTCGGGAGACACCATAGTTGAGCGTTCCAGAGCATCGGAAACTTACGCCGATTTTGTGAGCTGGACAGGCCATATCGTGGGCAGCTACGTCGATGCTACAGGCATATATCATGCATACATGCGTAGTTCGCTGGGTAGATTTCTATCTATTGACCTTCCAAACGCAACAAATCTGGAATACTTTTTTCTGCACGGTCTCAACAATGCAAGGGTTGTCGTTGGTAGAGCCAAAGCGGTGGGTGATGTCCCACGTACATACGTCGGCAGTCCCCTAAACCTACAAGAATTGCAGTTTCCTGGTGCTATTAGCACGGAGGGATGGAATATCAATCAGGACGGTTCTGTCGTTGGACACTACGACTCAGCGGATGGACGTAGACACGGCTTTATCGCCAGACTCGCAGCCAAGGAAGAGAGCGATTATTTTGGCAACATCTTCAACGTTACGCTGACTAAAGGATTGAATATGCTTTCTTTACCTTTAGCATCACCCAAACCGCTGACCGCAAAATCTCTTGCGGGGATATCTGGAGCGACTGTGGTTATCGCACTTGATGCAGAAAATCAACGTTTCATAGGTTGGACACAGGATGCACCCAACGACGGATTTCCTATTGAAGGTGGACAAGGTTATATCGTCAATGTACCGCAAACACGCAATTTTGCCTTCGTTGGATCACACTGGACAAATCAAACGGAGAGTCCTACCGCAGCACCTGCCATACCAAGCGCACAGCAAACATGGGCATTTGTTGTAAGTGGACATTTGAAAGGTAAATCCACGTTTGATGGCTATCAGGTAATCGTCCGTAACCAGAGAACAAATCACACCATTACCTCCTCGGTTCAAGAGAACTACTTCGCCGCTGCAACTGCGAATCTT
>JAPOQK010000016.1 GCA_026710795.1 Candidatus Poribacteria bacterium | reverse complement strand
GACGAAGCAATAACGCGTGACCATCACGGTATTGACAGCACAGCATATTTCATCTTAAGTCTCCAACGTCCACGGACTGTCGGTAGTGGTAAATTCATTGGTGGTGCCGTCACCATGGGCAAAAGCTTCTAACATAATCCCTATCTCGTAGGTCGGAGCGAGCGAAGCGACCTACGACATGTGTGTATAAATGCACCTTTTTTCTTAACCAAAATCAAGGAGCACACAATCCTATGACAACAACACCTCTTTGTAGCACAAACTGTTAGTTTGTGCCTCTTCCATCCGCGTAATCCGCGATTTAGACAAAAGACAGGCTAATCCTATGAAAACAACATTGAAACACAAAGTTGTCTCTTATCCTGATAATCCTGGTTCAGACAACAACATTGAAACACCAAAAGACCTCTTATCCTGAAAATCCTGGTTCAGAAAAAAGCGGCAAAAAAAAGCAAAATTCGCGTCACATTCCTTATCCTGACTGGATGCAAAACGTCACAGTGACGTGCAGAAAGTCACATAAATATCACTGAAATTGAGCATACATATTAACCAGAGTACAGGTCAAAACTTATGGTTAAACAAAATCTTGGAAAGTCTTACAACAAAATAACCATGCAATGATAGGCAAAGATATTGACAATATAACCTGTTTCTAATTGGACAAACATACTAAAATGTGGTAATCTACAATAATATCATTACATAGAATGATTAAGGATAAGTCCTATGGAAAAAAAAGAAGAACTAATTGCTGAACTTTCAGAACTACTTGGTTCAAGAAATGTCCTAACAGACCCAACAGCATTGTCTGTATATGAGTGTGATGCAGCACCCTCATTTAAGGCTCTTCCAGATGTTGTTGTGTTTGCTGATACCACACAACAAGTTTCTGATATAGTTAAATTAGCAAACAAATATAATACACCATTTATCGCTCGTGGTGGAGGAACAGGATTGAGCGGTGGAATGCTATCTGTTCAAGGTGGAATTATAATTGCACTCAATCGTATGAATCGTATCCTTGAAATTGACATTGAAAACGAACGTGCTGTTATTGAACCGGGAGTCGTAAATCTTCTTTTATCCCAAGCAGTACAGAACCAAGGATACCATTATGCTCCAGACCCATCAAGCCAAAAAGCATGCACAATCGGTGGGAATATCGCTGAAAATTCTGGGGGTCCGCATACATTAAAATATGGAGTTACATCTGACCATGTTCTCAGCATGGAAGTCGTTATGCCAGACGGTGAAATAATTGACTTCGGTGGAGAAGTTGAGGAAGTTCCTGGATATGACCTTCGCGGTGTTCTGATCGGTTCTGAAGGGACGTTTGGGATTGTTACAAAAGCCACCGTCCGACTTACACGGAATCCACAGGCATATCAGACAGCACTTGCTGTTTTTGACAAAATGGACGATGCATCAAATGCTGTGTCAACAATTATTGGTGAAGGTATTATCCCCGCAGCCCTTGAAATGATGGATACACTCGTAATTCGTGCACTGGAGGAGGCATTCCAATTCGGTTTTCCACTTGATGCTGAAGCGATACTTATCGTGGAGCTTGATGGAATAGAAGCGGGAATGCAAAACCATACAGATAAAATTCTTGAAATCTTCAAACAGCACAATGCTCGTGAAGTGAATTATGCAAAAGACGATGCTGAACGTCAAGAATTATGGAAAGCGCGCAAGAGTGCGTTCGGTTCATTCGGACGACTTGCACCAAATTATATCACTCAAGACGGAGTCGTACCACGAACACGATTACCAAAAGTATTACGTCGTATCTCCGAAATATCTGAGAAATATCAAATAGCGATAGCAAATGTATTCCATGCAGGTGACGGTAATATTCATCCGATTGTTCTATTTGACGAACGGGATGCAGATCAGTGTGAACGTGTAGAACATGTGAACAAAGAAATCCTTACGGTATGTGCAGAAGTAGGTGGCACAATCACTGGAGAGCATGGCATCGGTGTTGAAAAAATGGATTATATGCCATTGATCTTTAGTCCTGCAGATATGCAGGTCATGACTAATGTCAAAGACATATTCAACCCTACTGGATTATGCAATCCGGGTAAGATTTTCCCTACTGCTGAATCTTATGAAAAACTTGGTATGCAACCAGAAGTTGATAAGAACGTATAAAAACATAACAAATGATTTACACAACTTGTTATGTTATCATATATTTAACTAAAGTTTATATGTGCAATGAGTAGTGAAGTGTAAGTTGAACTTTACTATAGCATTTGAGATACAACACACTTATTGAGGTTAATATCATGGCAGAATATATTAATGGGATCAACCCTGAAATTCTCAAATGGGCGCGTGAACGTTCCGGTTATACCGAAGAAGCAGCTGCTAAATCATTGAACAAGGATGAAGCCTTCATCATTGCATGTGAATCTGGTGATCGCGCAATGACTTATGTACAACTGGAAACGTTAGCAAATAAATACAAGCGTCCTGTTGCAATGTTCTTCTTTTCTGAGCCACCAGAAGAACCGGATATTGTAGAGAAAATTGCCCTGCGAAGTTCTGATGTGAAAAAACTGAATCCAAGAACGCTCTTTTTATTCCGACAAGCCTATTCACGACAACTTTCATTAATGGAATTGAATAATAGTAGGAACCCCTCAGAGGACTTGATCTTTCGAGAACTTAAACTATTAACATCTCATAATACTTTCAATAATGATAATGCATATAAGTTGGCAGGAGAAAGTAGAGCCTATCTTGATATAAGTGTTGAAAGGCAATCGAGTTGGGAAAATGAAAAAACAGCACTTGAGAATTGGCGTTACCATATCCAGGCAAAAGGTGTTTTCGTCTTTAAGGATGCATTTAAAGATGATTTGGTAGATGGATTTTGCCTAATGCATGAAGTATTTCCAGTGATTTATCTCAATAATAGTAGACCATCTGTAAGACAGATTTTCACGTTAATCCATGAATTAGCACATATTTTAGCAGGTAAGAATGGTATCACACCCGATATTATAGGATCAATAAAAATAAAATCTGCAGATTTAGAGCGTTTTTGTAATCAATTCGCAAGTGAGTTCTTAGTGCCAACAAATGATTTTAAGAAACGTGTCAATTTTTCTGAATACGATGAAGAAGAAATTCGAAAGTTGGCAAAATTTTATAATGTCAGCAGACCTGTTATTCTATTGAAATTAATTAATATTGGTATACTCCCACAAAAAACATATAATCAAAAAGTGAAATTATGGGCAAACCAATATAAATCACGAAAACGAAATGAGAGTGTAAGTAAAGGATCGGGTGGAGGTGATTATTATAACACCCATTTAACATATTTAGGTTACAAATACACAAACCTTGCATTTGAAAAATATTATCAAGATTTATGTTCTATAGAGAAACTCTCGGATCATTTAAATGTCAAAGTTAGAAATTTGGAGAACCTTGAGGATCGTATGTTACGAAAGGCTACGCGTTTTTGATGTATGTTTTTGACAATAATAGTTTTAGAGAACTGGGAAGTTACTATCCAAATCAATTTCCATCATTTTGGATAGAATTCAATCGGGCAGTTGAAAATACTAAGATTATTACTTCGGTGAGAGAAGTCTACAAAGAATTAGAATTCTATACTCGTCCTCGTCATGCTCATATAACTAATTGGGTAAAAGAACATAGAAGTATTTTTAGAGAACCAAGTTTAGATGAACTGAATTTTGTTAATCAGATTTTATCAACAAAAAATTTCAAAGATATACTTAGACACGAACATCTATATGAGGGTAAACCGTGTGCTGATCCGTTCATAATTGCTGCTGCTAAAGTAATTGACGGTTGTGTTGTAACTGAAGAATCAAAAAAACCGAATTCCCCAAATATACCAAACGTATGTGAATATTTCAACATTGAATGCACAAAGTTACAAGGTTTCATGGAAAGAGAAGGTTGGAGCTTTTAACTTACTTTAAAATAGCAATGGTATCAAGTAATGAAACACGACAGAACAAACAGAACATTTGATTGTGAACCAACACTCAACGACACACAGGTATTACAGTATTGTCATGATGGTTATCTTCAACTAAAGGGTGTTGTTCCTGATGAGATTAACAAACTAACTTGTGATTATCTCAATGGTGAAATACCCATCAACCCAGTATATATTCCTGATGGTATGACACATGCTGATTTAGAGAGAATGCGTGATACACATGAACCGAGTTCCATTATGCTTGAGGATTGGTATATTGAACATGTGCTTCTTAATCGAGAACTCGCAGGTGCATTGCGTTCACTATTAGGAAAGAATATTGGTCTACCTGTCTTAGTGAGTAATCATCGGGTTGAATGTCCGATGGAAGCACAACCTTGGCATCACGATGCAGATCACGTATTTGGTCCTGAAACCAACTTCGTTGAAGTTTTTTATTTTCCACAGGACACTCCACCAGAGATGGGACCAACAGAACTACTGCCATGTTCACACATTGCACCATCACATAGAGATATATCCGAGAAAGGATTCGTAAGTGATGGTCCTGCAGGTTCGTTTGTAATACATTCCCAAAGCATCCTCCATCGTCGAGGTGAATCTACTGCAATTGGTTTACGGCACATGTTGAAATACAGTTATTGGCGAACAGTCCCTCCGACACGTGATTGGATACAAGAACCGGAATTTGACTTTCAAATGGCACCGTATGGTGGACACGGTGTTGCACGATATGTGGCGCACATGTTCTATTGGTTATGTGGAAAAGGTGGTGAATTCCATCTTATCGGCGGTCAAGCTTGGCCCTGGTCAAGTCCAAACCAAATTGGACCTTCCTACGGATTTGGTCACTCGGAAGGATATCTCCCAAATTGGCGTAAGAATAACCCTGATGACTATGCAGTTGGTTAATCACATATTACAATAACCGTATTATATGAGACAGAGGTATAATTCATGATTACCGAACTCAGTATACAAAACTTCAAATCGTGGAAAAATACAGGTAAATTGCAGATTGCTCCATTAACCGGTTTTTTCGGTGCGAATAGTTCTGGCAAAACAAGCATATTGCAAACACTGCTCATGTTAAAGCAGACCGTGGAACGTCCTGAAAATTGGAACGGAATAATTGATTTTGGAGACGATAATTCACTTGTTTACTTGGGAACATTTGATGATCTAATTTATCAACACAAACGTGATTCTACACTGGGTATCTCTCTATCGTGGAAATTGCATGAAAAACTAAACTTGATGGAGGAAAAAGAGATAGATATTCTCTCTTATGATTTCAATCTACTTAATGTTCAGAATTCAGATTCTAATATACTGTTCAATTATAAATTTGGTAATACTAAATATGAAATAAAAAGTAGAAGAGGTGGCGGATATGTTGCCTTTAAGGATGATGAAGTGATAGGTTACATTCGTTCACTCCGATGCTATGGGATACAGGATGGAGACTTTAACAGAATGCAACTTTTTTCAACACTCCAAACACAATTTGAAAATTTGTTTCGTAGCATCCGTTATTTGGGACCTCTCCGAGAATATCCGCGTCGTAATTACGCATGGCAAGGGAAACATACAGCAGGTGTGGGTCAGCATGGAGAAGATATGGTCACCGCGCTATTTTCAGGTCGAATACAACTACGTTCATTTGAAGAGGAAATTCCCAAGTGGTTGAAACGTTTGGATTTGATACATTCTTATCGCCTTAAGCCAATCACACCTACAGAAAAGGATTATGAATTTCTTGTAAGAAAGTATAAGGACGGACCCGAAGTCCGACTTACAGATGTCGGTTTCGGTGTCTCACAAGTGCTTCCAGTACTGGTTCTCTGTTATTACGTTCCTGAAGGTAGTATCCTAATCCTTGAACAACCTGAAGCACATCTCCATCCTAAGGTACAATCAGAATTAGCAGATCTTCTCATTGAAGTCGTAAATAAACGTAATTTACAGATTATACTTGAGAGTCATAGCGAGAATCTTATTGTGCGCTTAATGAGACGAATCGCTGAAGAAAAAATCTCAAATAAGGATACAGCTTTCTATTTTTGCGAAATGAATGAAGGCACATCAGAAATAGATAAACTTAATATTGATGATTACGGAAACATAGAGAATTGGCCTGAAAACTTTTTCGGAGATGCAACAGGTGATTTAATGGAGAAGACCATGGCAGAAATGAAACGTAAGGAGGAACAAGGTCTGTGACCGTTGTTGTTGATACAAACGTAGTTGTGGTTGCCAACGGTAATTCCCAGCAAGCATCGGCAAAATGTGTACGCATTTGTACCGAGAAACTTCAGCAGATTATCGTTGGCAAGACGAAATTAGTGCTTGATGATGATTGGAGAATTCTTGGTGAATACATGCAGAATCTTCGTTCTAATGGTGCAGATGTAGGTGATAGGTTTCTCAGGTGGCTCTTAATTAATAAAGATAAAATGTGTGATATTGTATCTATTACTCCTATTGATGGTTTAGAAAATGATTTTCAGGAATTTCCAAGAGACCATGCACTCGCAGCTTTTGATCCAGCAGACCGTAAATTTATTGCTGTTGCCTTCGCACACTCAGATAAACCTCCCATTTTGCAAGCAGTGGATAGTAAATGGTGGAACTACCGAGACACGCTAAAACAAAATGGCATTACAATCGATTTTATATGTGAAGATGATATACGTTACATTCTTAATCTACCAGAGTCTGAATGATCTTAATATCTGTTCAGAATAATACATGATACACATTTCCAAAATTAATTTCTTGACAATATACAACATATTTTTCAATTCGCAAAAATCTTATTTGGTGTTATGAATGAAAATAGTAGTTCTCTCTTATAGTCATCATGGACGCAGTATGGCACTTACTGCACAATCACTCGGACACGAAATCGTTGGTGTCATGGATGCTGAACATTCACCACGCGAACAATTGGCAAACCATTTCCAATGTCCAGCATTTGACACCGCGAGCAATTGTCTGGACGCTATTAAACCAGACGCTGCACTCGTTGCAGGTAAACACACCGAAATACCATCTCACGTTCAAGCATGTATAGACCGACGTATCCCATATCTTCTGGATAAACCATTCGCTGATTGTGCTGATAGACTAAAACCCATTGCAGAAGCATCTGAAAAAAATGGTGTGTTTAGTGCACTTGTGCTGCCAAATCGCGCAAGTAAAATAGTGAATCTTGTGAAAGAGATGATTAATGACGGTAGTTTAGGGGAACTTGTTCTATATAACAGTAGATTAAACAACGGTCCTCCATCCCGTTACGATCCTACTCCCTCCTATTGGCACAACGATCCGAATATCTCCGGTGGTGGGTGTTGGGCAGTTGAAGCAGCCCACGGTATAGACACATTCCTTCAGTTTGTAGGAGATCAAGAGATAACGGTAGTTGGCGCGGTAATGTCCAACGCCATGTATGGTCGTGTGATTGAAGATAGTGGTATTGGTGTTCTAAGATCTGAGAACGGTTGTACTGGAATGATAGAGTCAGGGTATACTTATCCTGCAGGAAAGCGCGGGGGTGACCACTTCTTCAGATTTATCGGAACAAAAGCATCCGTTTTTGAACAGTATGGCAAGAACGGAGAACCGCTCATTGAAGTACATACAACCGAAGGCGTACAGTTCAGCGAGGATATTTCCCATGGGGCAAGAATGAAAAGTATTATGGGCAAAGCATTTGATGCAATCACCACGGGGAGCAGTTTTGAACCATCAGTAGTCGATGCAGTTCGGATCCTTGAAATTCAGGATGCTGTTTATGCACATGCAAGACAGAGCTTAACCTCCAATGGTCCTAATCCAATGGGATAATATCAATAATAGCAGATAAGAAAATGCACAAAGTAACATATTGACATTATAACCATTAAGAATACTCAGTGAGGATTAAACATTGAAATTTAAACATTCGTTGCTTTCCATTACACTGTTTTTTATTTTAATATTGTCCAGTTTTGCGCAACAAGAATCCTCAAAAGATAATATAGTCAAGCTCTTTTACTTCCTACCAAACGACCGTGTTGCACAACCGAATATCAATGAAAAAATGGACGATCTGATTAAGAAGGCACAACAATTTTACGCAAATGAGATGGAAAAAAACGGGTTTGGTAGAAAAACTTTTACCTATGAAACTGACAAAACGGGAAATGCTGTAGTACATCATGTATTAGGTAAACAGGAAGATGCCAGTTATTGGAAGAATCCAGCAAAAGCATTTAGGGAAATAGATAAAAATCTCTACAAATATAACAAAACGATTGTGTTTGTCGCATTAGATATTAGTAAGAAAGTCCTGTTAAAGAACGCATGCGGGTTAGCATACCCAGGAAAACGTATTATCCTTCCCGCATCAAGTAGTTGTTTCAATGTTGGAGTCACAGCACATGAACTCGGACATGCATTTGGGCTGCCACACGGATATGGAGGATTAAAAGGTATCTCAAAATATGCTGCAAGATGGTTAGACGTTAACAGATACTTCAACCCTAATCGAATAGAGACGAATAGTGATACTGAAGCACAGATCAAGATGTATCCGTCATCTATCGCATATCCACCAAACAACCCTCATTACTTTTTTGAAATTACTGATCCAGACAGTCTATATCTTGCAAGATTTATCACAGGTGCTACTATTCTACATAGTGGTGAGTTTTTAACAGGTATGAATGAGATAGCAAAATTCACCACCTACGGTGAAACACTGAAGAACAACAGAGTAAAAGTGAATACTGCAGATATTAATGGAGGAGCAACTTGGGGAAAGTGGGTATCATTAGATGGCGTGCAGCCTAATATGGTATTAGACATCTCAATAAATGCAAATAACCCTCAGGATGGATTAATCGGTTATTGGACGTTGGATGAAGCAAAAGGTCCTTATGTATTCAATTCTATTGGAAACAAATACCATGGAAAAATAAAAGAAAGTGTTATCTTACAACCTAACAAGGGAAAAATTGGAGGGGCATTAACAACAAAATGGAAACATGCTGCAACTATTGAAAATGGTGCGGAGCTCCTAAATGATCTTTCTGCTTTTACAATTTCACTTTGGGTAAAATCTGATAATATCAACACCGATAGAGGATTTATTTCATCAAAAAGACCTAACAAAAAAGAACAGTCTTTCTCTTTACGTTACGATGCAACTGGTTCAAAGGGTAGTGGTACGGACATTATCAAAGCAACAATAAAAACATCTGGTGGTGTACAGACTTATGAGAGTGCAAGTAATAGCCAAACCACTAAATGGCAACACATAGCATTAACTTGGGAAAGTGGTCAAAAACTGAAACTATACATCAACGGTGTCCTTGATCAACCTACATTCAATAGTTCTGCAAAACAAGGAAAACTTGTTGGGTCTGATAGATTTGTTATTGGAAAGGGAAGTCTGGGGAATCACATAGCTTGGAGAGGTTTGGTTGATGATGTCAGACTTTACAACAGAGTTCTCAGTGCAATAGAAATTAGTCGGATGCCTCATGTAACAAATGCGGAGGTAGGTTTTTATGGTGTTTCTGTTGCTGGTGCAGCAGATATAACTGATGAGACTATAAATCCAAATGTAGATATCCGATACGTCCTTACAGTTACAAATTCTGGCAATATAAACGACACGATAAATTTGGTGTCATCTGGAAATAACGAGGCAAAATTAAGTCATAAATCAGTTTCACTGGCACCTCGCGTTTCATCGGAAGTAATATTGACAATACCAAGGACCGTTGGCGAACATACCGTGAGCGTTGTAGCATCATCAGAAGGTGATGTCACAAAAACAGCACAAATTACTACCACAACTACGATAAAACATTAGATACTGTCCACATATCTTTATGCAATAGATAATTATCGAATTACATTAGAAAGGAGATCAATATGACTAATACTATGGATAAAGATGTAGAAGATATAATTCCAAATTCCTCTGAGTTAGAAGAAGTCTACAGCGATGCACACTTTACAGAGGGACCAACTGTCGCCCCCGACAACACAGTATATTTTAGTGATATTACCTTTACACATCAGGCTGATATGCAAGCCGGTCATATTATGAGATTTCATCCTGAGACTGGTGAAACATCTGTGTTCAGATCACCAAGTGGAATGTCTAACGGAATGAAGTTTGATGCGCAAGGTCGTTTAGTTGTCGCTGAAGGTGCAGATTTTGGCGGACGTCGTATTACCAGAACCAATATGAACACGGGAAAAAGTGACATAATCGCTGGTCTATATGAAGGTAAGCCATTCAATTCACCTAATGACCTAACGATTGATGAAAACGGAAGAATATATTTCACCGATCCACGTTATGTTGGGTATGAACCGGTCGAACAACCAGTAATGGGTGTCTATCGTATTGATCCTAATGGTTCAGTTCACCTTGTCATAGCAGATTCAGGAAAACCAAACGGCATAGCAGTCTCACCAGATCAAAAAACTCTCTATGTTGGCAGCAACGATAGTGGTTCGTTACGAGAAATGCCTGAGGACATTCCAACTTATACGGGACGCATGGCACTGCTTGCCTATGATCTAAAAACTGACGGCACAGCAACTTACCGGGAGACACTTGTAGACTATGCTCCAGAACACGGACCAGACGGGTTTGAAGTTGATGTTGAAGGTAATCTATATGTCGCTGTTCGTGATAAAACACGATTCGGTATCTGTATATATTCTCCAAACGGAAAGGAATTGGCATACATCCCAACACCTGAATTACCCACTAATGTTGCTTTTGGACGTAGTGAATTAAGTAAAGTTCTCTATATCACGGCAGGTGGGAGTCTCTTCAGAATTTTGGTTGGAAAAGACGGATATCACCTACCACAAAAGTAGTGCTGATAAGTCAGATATCCGGATAAAGTTTATGCCATTCGGTTGCACTCTCATAAGCATGTCCAACTTGACACAACAATGGTTCCGACAGATGTTTACCAACAAACTGAATACTCAACGGTAAACCTTCGCTATTCATACCACATGGAACAGAAAGTGTCGGGACACCGTTAAAATCAAACGGTGCAGTGAATCGTTGAAACCGTGCTGGTCTTGTTTCTTTAGGTCCATACAACAACTCAGGTGTAACTTGATGGGGTGGTGCTGACATTGACGGACATACCAACACATCAATATCTTGGAAGATGCGTGTGAGATGTCCTGTACATTCCGATCTCAACTTGTTCGCTTCAGCATATTCAGCACCTGTAACCTTCGCTCCCATATCAAGCCATCCTTGAAACCAGGGACCGTAATCATCCCGTTTTGAAGGATAGGTAGCTGCATGTGCAGCCACTGCTTCAGCAGAACAGATTGTAGGCCATGCCAAAGCATACTCATCCATATCAGGTAAAATCACCTCAGCTATAGTGGCACCTAATTCTTGTAGTAATTTTACCCCAGTACACACGGCTTCACATAGTTCTGTGTCAACATCCTTAGTTGCATAATTCTCGTCAAATCCTATACGTACTCCCTTGATACTTTTACCTATTCCTCCCAACATAGCTGGCACAGGATTAGGCAACGAAGTCGGATCATTAGTGTCGTATCCTGCAATTGCCTCAAGCATAATACCTGCATCTGTAACACATCGTGTCATTGGACCGACATGATCCATAGATTCAGCAAGTGCGAGTACACCATATCGACTGACTCTACCATACGTTGGTTTTATACCGACGATGCCACACGCTGCAGAGGGAAAACGAATTGAACCACCCGTATCACTACCAATTGAACCAGAACACAATCCTGCAGCCGTTGCAACACCTGATCCACTTGACGATGAACCTGTCCACCGATCAGCATTCCATGGATTTACAGGTATATCAAATTCTGGATTGTATCCACCCATTGCCCCTTCTGTGAGATTGAGTTTGCCAAGCAATACTGCACCCGCAGATTTTAGTCTTTCAACAACTGTGCAATCATAATCTGGAATATGGTTTCTCAGGACTTTTGCCCCACCCATTGTGCGGACACCCTTTGTAAAGCATAGATCCTTAACCCCAATAGGAATACCATGTAAGGGACCACGGTATTCACCAGCAGTAATTTCTTTTTCTGCTTTCTGTGCAGCTGTCATTGCCTGTTCAGACATAACTGTTACGTAACTCTTCAACTTGACATCGTGTTGTTTGATCCGTTCCAACATTACAGATGTCAATTCAACAGGTGACAACTTTTTAGATTCAATAAGCTTCGCTATCTCTATGATTGTCTTGAAGTGTAGAGGGGTATTGGACATGAATAAATCCTCTTTTGATTCTTTTACTCTATGCTGTTGGACGATTTCGTCCTAATAAGCTTAATAAGCGATCACTCGAATTCTGAAGATCGGCATCAGCGACAGGAACTCCGTTACAGAGACTGAACCGCCAGTACGCCCAATATGCTGCATACTGCGATTGTAAGATATAACGCGTTTTATTGGAAAGGTTTGGTGCGCCACGATGCCAACATTGAGGATCCTGCAGATAAATATCACCCGCTTTGCAGTAAATTGATTCTGGTTTATTCCCTTCAAATTCTGGATTATCTTGTGTGTTTGGTCCTCTACCAGAATAATGGCTACCGCGGACATATTGTGTCGGTCCTTCTTCAAGTGTATCAATATCACTGAGTGCCATTTGCACAGTAAACCACATCACAGGCATTCTTAGGCGTTGGTCATGTCGTGGCATTTCATCAGTAACAGGGAAGTGTACCGATCCGTCAACATGCCAAGTACTTATGGACAATCCCGGAAGATTCCGGAGTACATTCTGACCACAAAACTTGCAATTCTCACCTACTATAGCTTCAGCTAAACTCAAAATCGGTTCACGAAGTAGCATATCGCGAAAGATAGGATCTAATTCAATCGTGTTTCGTAAAATAAAGGGTAACGTTCCACCGGATGCAGCATGTGTACCCATCTGAATATAGCGAACATCAGCCAGGTCGGGGTTAGTCCTCTCTGCAAGTTCTGGATCATCAAAAAACGCATCCGTTTTGTCTCGGAGTGCAGTTACTTCATCATTAGTCAGTACTCCCGGTAAATGAACAAACCCATCACGGAAAAACTGTTCAGCAATCTCTCTTGTCTTCTCTTGACTAAAAGGTTCGCCACTTAAGATTGGACTTGTTGTCATAATATGTCTCCTATTTTTCCAACTATCTTTAGGTTTCTGAGGAATATCGGCAAGCGAATTTCTTACCGATTCCCATATTTCAAATCAGAAAAAGGTTTGCCATCAGAGTCAGTAATTCGCATATAAAATGCCCATCCACCCTCTTCATTACACACCTTTGTTAGGATACTGTTTTCACCCTGTTTGAGCATCACTGGAATTGTGTAGGTATCAACTATTGCCATAAAGGCTTTCGTATGCGAAAATACCTCTTTCCCATTTAACCATACTGTCCCTTGATCATCACTATCATATCGGATTTCAACTTTCCTTTCATCAGGAGAATAAACGGTTGTAAATGCATAAGAGACATGCCAATTTACATTGTCCTCGCCGAGATGAATATAACCATCTAATTCCTCATCCCTGAACTGTTTCCAACTCACCATTCCATTTAGTCCATCATATTTTGCTGTCAAATCAATCTCAGTAATATCTTCAGAAATGTATGCTGTATCGTGTCCGATTCCATCGGCATTATCAAAAGGACCAAGAACCATCCACGCGTCTTCAGTGATTAACCCCGTTTTCTGAATATGTTCGTCTGCTTTATCAGATAGTCCAAATTCACTATAGTACTCTGCTAAAGCAAAGTTCGCATTTATTACGTTTTGTGGATTGTCAGTGGGAATGTTTTCTATAAAGGATTCAAACTTCTGAATATAATCTTCTGCTTTTTCCAACTGACCATTTTCGCGATAGTATTCTGCTAATCTAATGTTGATATATATTGAAATATCCGAATTATCATAGTTAATGTCTTCAATTATGGATTCAATCTTCCGAATATTCTCTTCTGCCTTCTCAAGCATACCGTTTGCTGCATAAAACTTTGCTAAAACAATGTATGAATTTAGCTGAATGTTGATTTTATCAGGCGTTATGTCAATCAATTGATTCAACATATTGATGTAACCGTCTTTGTCCTTAACGTTTTTGCAAGATTTGGTAATCTGTGCAAACAACTTACGTTCTAAGATTGGTGAAGCTATGACTTTTAAGTCTCCTTCTCGAGTTGGAAAAGTTCTTGACGTCGTGATATATAGATTTCTTTTATATCTTTCCAATGCCTCTTCATACCATTCGTTTGCAAGATATACTTCTGCTAATGTTAAAGCATGGTTTGAACTTTTCGCAATATGTGATGAATGTTCAACAAATTGCAACACATTTTCTGTGGATTGTGCTTTCGTATGAGGATCTATATCAGTCTCACGTATTTGTTCCTCTTTGCGTGTACTCGTGACAACATTGTCCCAATCCCAAAAGAGAATTGTACCACCAGCACCAACACTCATAAGCGTTTTGTTATCAGGGGAAAACATTAGTTTTTGCACGGATAATGAGTGTCCATCAAGCGTAGTGAGTTTATCTCCGGTAGAAATGTTCCATAATTCAATTTTACCACTCCCTAAGCCTACAATCAGAAAGGTATTATCTGGTGAGAACATGAATGTACCGCCAGATTCTTTTTTATTATAGGTGATTTCCTTAAACTGTGTATGTTCCGTTCTTCCTATAAAACGGATCCGTTTCGTGCTTCCGATAGCAAGTAGAGAACCGTCTGAAGAGAAAGCGATATTTAGGATAGGTTCTTGGTAACTATTATTTTCTGGAGGCTGCTCTTCAAAGTAAGAACTTAGCTCAGTTCCAGTTTCCACATCCCACATCTGTAAATGTCCACCCGATGTTCCACTTGCCAACTTTTTTCCGTCTGGAGAAAATGCTGTAGTTCTGACATGAGGTATGTGCTCCTCGGAATTCTCATCGTGGTCTGAAGTAATTATCTTATTTTTTTCACCTGTTACCGTATTCAACAAATATATTTTATTTCTTCCCGTTCCAGCTACAGTTTTTCCATCAGGTGAAAAAGTCCGTCCATCACTTTCAGGAAAAGTTTTCACATCGAGTCCTGTATTAACATCAGTAAATCTAAGCACAAAATCATCATAGTTAGGTTTTGAGGAGTCATCCTCTAATCCGTGTGTGAGGAGTTTTGTTCCATCAGGTGAAAACTCAAGAGACACATACATATCCCAACTCCTTGCCATTTCAAGAGTCGTTTTAGTTTTGTTAGTTGTTTTTTGGAAATTCTCAAGATCCCAAGCAGTGACTATTCCAAATAACGAAACACTTGCCAGTTTATAATTATTTTTCATGAAAGATGCGTTAAATTCATAAGCGTGTCCAGCAATGACGGACTGATGAGGTTCCTTCGTCTTAACATTCCAAAACCGGATCGTACTATCTGAACTCCCACTTGCAAGTGTATTACCATCTGGTGAAAAAGCTAAACTGCTTATACTACTGGTGTGTCCCGTAAAAGTGGAGATTAATTCACCTGTAGTAAAATTCCATAGTTGAATTGAACTATTCTTATTTCCAATGGCGAGTATATTTCCATTTGGCGAGAATTCTAATGCTGTTGGTCTACTGATGTTATCCTTTTCCCATGGTTCATTTGCCAATAATTTGTCATCCGGAGTCCGGATAAGTATATTCCTTTTTTCCACTTTCCTATTTAGGATAATCAGTTCTTCCCCACTGGTGGTATCCCACATTTGCACTGTTCCATCCAGATTTCCGCTTGCAAGTATTGTCCCATCAGGTGAAAAAGTCAGTGAATTTGAGTGGTTATCTGGGTTTATTCCCATTCGGAAATGTACTTTCTTATTCGTTGGATTTCTGAGTGTAGATAATTTCTCACCTGTTCTGATGTCCCATAACTCAAGCAAGCCGTTCCTGCTTCCAATTACCATTTTATCTTCTGTTAGTGCATAGTTTTCTTGATGAGCATAACCAGGTCTTTCTCCAATTTTCGTAGTAGTTACCTGTCTGGTATCAATTTTTAGTATGCTAATTGTGTCTTTGGCTTTACCCATACTGACAAACGTTGTGCGGTCTTTCAAAAACCATGCCTTATCAACGTCGGGAAGAGGATCGTGTTGTGAAATCCTATGTCCTGTAGCTATTTCCCACATTCCTTCATCATTTGTAAGAAAACGACCATCAGGTGAAAAAACAAATACCCCATGTATTTCAGGGAATAATGCGATCTCATTGCATGTTTCTACATCGTATAACCACACACCAATAGTGCTACGCACCGCGAGTTGAGAGCCATCGGGAGAAAACTGAATTCCACTCATGCCACCTTTCCCCAAGCGTATTTTCGCTCCTTTCGGGAGTGCCCATTGCGGGTAATTTACAACTGTACCATCTGCATGTGTTCCTTCTTCGGGAGGTGGAGGAGCGCAATTAGGTTGTTCTGGAATTGGTTTTTTGCTTTTAGTCTGACCTTCACATCTAAGTTGTTCCTGTCCTTCTGATTTCAACACAAGATTTGTCATTATATGGTCCTCCATTATATTATAGCCATAGGTGTCAACTTAGTATTTCACAACAGTAATTTGGATACACCTTTCGCCCCGCTGGGACTAAGTCAGAGAAGCATGTGTCTACTCTATACACCTATCGCCTCTCTGAGGCTTTAGCAATGGTATTTCAGTACCGGCAAGTGCGAAAGGTGTATTGACTAATCGGGTTCAAAAACCCTCCTACAAGAGAAAATCCAGCAATTATTCTTAAGTTGATACCTATGCTCCGTTATATTATAGCTAACTCCATATTTGCATCGATTCTGATTGATATAAATCTACAGCATCATTTATTTTTTAACTAAATAATCCATCTCAGGCAACAAATTCCACCGGAATTGGTCAGCAGGTTGTGTGTTTCGTGCCCATTTGCTAAGGACTTGTGTTTCCTTGCGTTTCGTTTCCATTTGAACAGCAATTTGATCTGGATTCCATCCGTCTAATACCTTTTCAGTCAACTCCATCAATACCTCTCTACATGTTGAATCATTTGATCTGTCATGTAATTCATCTGGGTCATCGTATATATTATAGAGTTGCGAAGGTTGCAAATGATAGTAATTTAATTTCCAATCTCCGTTGCGAATCATCCGATGAAAGCATCCGTCATAAGTACAGTATTCTGAGAATGCAATATCTTCCCATTTAGTATCCTCATCTTGTAATAGTGGTAGGACACTTCTCCCGCGCGAATTAGGTAACGGTTCCGCATCAAGTGCATCAAGCATAGTTGCATTTAAATCAAGTGAACTTATCACCTTGTCACAGCGGACACCTTCTGGCAGGTTTCCACGCCACGAGAGAATTGCTGGAACTTTCACAGAATGCTCATAGAATGTTTGTTTCCACCAGAGACCATGTTCACCAACCTGTTCACCATGATCCGAACTATATAATATCATCGTATTCTGATCCAGATTGTTTTCTCTAAGTGCAGTTAATATTTCCCCAATCATAATATCCATGCGAGTAACCAATGCCCAATATGCAGTGCGTGCGCGAAGAATTTCATCCTTCGTTACCTCGGTTATTCCACACTTATCACGCCACCAACGAATATATGGATGCAATTCTTCAGAAAAAGTTTCGTTGATGTTTGGCATTGTCATACGACCATCATAGAGTTGATAGTCCACTTCACGTGCGACAAAAGGTTGGTGTGGGAGCATAAAACCGACTGAAAGAGAAAAGGGTTTATCTAACAGTCCAGCTCTCTTCTGAACTCCAAGACGGTTTAGAAAATCAACTGTCGAGGCTGTTACATCTTCGTCGTGAACTTGGTATGCACTTTGACCTACTCCAGATTTCTCTAAACTAACACGTGCAGGTCCAGCAGTGCCACTTAGTTCACCGTGGTCAACACCACCGCCTCCCGGATGGTTCGGACCGTGATCACCAACAAGACGTTCAGTATAACCGTGTAATTGATCAGGACCTAACGCATGCATTCTTCCAATGAGAACTGGATCATACCCAGCAGCACCCATTGCATGCGCAAATGTTGGAATACCAGAGTCAAGTATATGACTATTTGTCCATACAGCATTTTCATACGGGAATCGTCCACTCAGCATAGACATACGAGATGGGACACAGATGGGGGAAGGACAATAGACATTCTCAAACAGGACACCTTCCGCAGCGAGTTTGTCCAAATTTGGTGTTTGAACTAATTTGTCTCCATAACAACCAGTTACATACGGATTATGTTGATCTGAGTGGATATATAGTAAATTTGGACGTTGCGTGTGCATTTTTTCTCCATGTATCAGAAGTTGAATTCCATTATACATAGCCTAAGATAATGGTCAAGTAAAAACAGGTCGCATATCAGGGTTTACCATAGTTATCGGTTTTTTCGGATATATTTTTCACAATTCAATATCATCTCTTGTAGGTCGTGTAGAGAGAAGCGAAATCTATATCTGTTATTTTACCGTTATATTGTTTATCCGTATGTGCTAAAAATTGTGACGTTTTGCACGTCACCTGTGACGTTAAGAATCCAGTCAGGATAAGGAATGTGACGCGAATTTCGCTTTTTTTATTTTTCTCTTTTTTGGTCTTTTTCTTATCTTGACCTACTTTGGGTTTCTGATCGTATCATCATTTTTGCGAAGGATTTGACGGCGAATTGTTTGTGTATGTCATTGAATTTCAT
>JAPOQK010000020.1 GCA_026710795.1 Candidatus Poribacteria bacterium | reverse complement strand
TCCATCGTCTTTGTGAGGACTGGAAAACTCTTAAAAGCAAGGTGATTACCTTTATGTCGCAGTTCATAGGAGGATCACAGTCATTGCTACGCTATGTCGGATTATTGCCGAATTAATAACTTAATCTTCATTTAGATTGTGACCCATTATACGCAAACTATGGTAGAGATTAGTCTTCGTAGGTCGGAGTGAGCACAGCGACCTACGACATCTTACATTCTGTAGGAGCGATATCCGAATCGCGATGAAACTCACTGATAATCGGGAATAGGAGTTCCCTCGGACATCTCAAAATGTCCCGTTAATTCTAAAGTTCACTATAGTTTGTTCCGTATAACCTCATATTTCTTAATACTTGAAAATCCAACATCAGTCTTCAGACACGGTATAACACATTATGGAAAATATAATCCAAACAACTTTCGATAGAATAAAGCAAGAAGCACAAAAAGTAATTGTCGGACAAACAGAACTCTTTGAACTCGTTGTCGTCAGCCTATTTACGGGTGGACACGTACTATTAGAAGGTGTTCCCGGCACAGCGAAAACCTTAATTGCCAAAACCTTAGCAATGGTAGTTTCTGGAAAGTTCAGTCGTATCCAGTTCACTCCCGATCTGATGCCATCAGATATTGTCGGTACAAGTGTCTATGACTTAGGATCAAATCAATTTAACCTGAAACGTGGACCAGTCTTTACCAACGTCTTACTCTCAGACGAAATCAACAGAGCACCCGCAAAAACTCAATCCGCACTCTTAGAATGTATGGAAGAACGACAAGTCAGTATTGACGGCATACGACACGAACTACCTCAACCATTTATAGTTTTAGCAACCCAAAACCCTATTGAATATGAGGGTACATACCCATTACCCGAAGCACAATTAGATAGGTTTCTGTTCAAACTTCGGGTGGATTACCCCGGCACTGAGGTGGAAACACAGATCTTGATGAATTATCACCAAGGGTTTAACGCCATTCGCTTGGAGGCTGTTGGAGTCGAAAGTGTTATTGACAGCACTTCACTTCAGCAATGCCAAGATGTAATTCAGACAGTCACAGTAGAGGAATCTATTTTCAATTATATTGTCAATTTAGCAGAAGCATCGCGAAAGTCAAATGAATTGGTGTTAGGTGCGAGTCCTCGCGCATCAATCGCACTCTTATTAGCAAGCAAAACTTACGCCGCATTACAAGGACGCGACTACATTCTCCCTGATGATGTCAAATACTTGGCACCACACGTATATAGGCATCGTATACTATTGAAACCTGATGCTGAGATAGAGGGATTAACTCCAGACGATATAATTGACAGACTACTTGCCGAGGTCGAGATACCACGATAAAAATATGCATATAACGAAACGCACGCTAATCTTTCTACTACCAACAGCAATTCCGATTGTGCTTTACAACGTCTCTCCGCAACTACTATATGTTGGTGGGGCATACCTTGTCTTGCTATCTATTATGGGTGCAATAGATTATGTATCAAATCCACTATTCAAAAGTATCCAGATTAACCGAGAAATGAATGCTAAGTTTTCGTTGGGAATTGAAAATGTGGTGACACTGCAGATTACCAATAGGACACAACATCGGACAAAATTGCAACTCAAAGACGATTTTCCAAACGAATTTCTGTATACGAAAGTTATCCACGAATGTGAAATCTCACCTATGGAAAATGAGACTATCTCTTATCGTCTAACACCAATGCGGCGAGGAGTTTATAAGTTCGGGAATATCAATGTGCGGTGTTGGGGAGTATTGGGATTAGTTGTCCGACACCAAAATATTGCAGCAGAAACTGAGATAAAGGTATATCCTAATCTACAAGCAATCAAGCAGTATGAACTCTTGGTGAAACGTGGGATGCTATATCGCATGGGACTAAAAAATTCACGACAATTTGGGGAAGGCACTGAAATGGAGAGATTACGCGAATACCTGCCAGATGACGACTTTAGACGTATTGATTGGAAAGCCACAGCACGACACCGCAAACCGATCGTTCGTGAATTTGAGACAGAACGCAGTCAAGATATTATGATTATGTTGGATACGGGCAGACTAATGGCATCACCGATCCTGTTGGGGACATCCGATACTCCTGATTCAGAAACATTATTGCAAAATGCGATGCTAAAATTGGATTACGCCATCAACACAACATTAATGGCTGCTTATGTCTCTACGTTAAAGGGTGATAAAGTTGGCATGATGGCTTTTGCAGATACCGTCCATCAATACCTTGCACCAAAACCTGGGAAAAAACAGTTTCTTACGATGTTAGAAACCATTTACGCACTTCCAGTGCATCCAGTAGAACCGGACTTTGAATCCGCATTCACATATCTCGCAACAAAGCAGCGGAAACGCGCACTCATTATACTGTTCACCGACATTCTGGATAACGACTCTGCTGAAGGGATCGCTACCTACGTAGCACAGTTCTCCAAACATCACCTTGTTGTCTGTGTGACTCTAACAGATTCTGGCATCGTTGAATTGGCTGATCAGAAGTCTACGAACTCAAAGTCTGTCTATCAAAAAGCAATCGCAGAACGGTTATTGCAGGAGAAACACGCAACTTTGGAAATTTTGCGTCGACAAGGTGTTGTCACTATTGATGTACCCGCACACCAATTGACAATGGCAGTAGTAAATAAATATCTGGAATTAAAAGCAAAATCTATGATATAGATAATATCGTATGAACCGAGAAACCAATAATATTTCAACAATCTTATGGCGAATACAGTCTAACAGGTTTTTTCATACCAAAAAGATAGGTGAAAAGCACAATTCCTGTCAAAGCACCAAAGCCGATTTTCACTGGATTTGATAACTCAGAAGGAGACACAAAACCCTCAATAGTACCCGCGATAATCAGCAAGAAAACACAACCACCAAGCAACCGAATAGCTGTTTTTGCAGCATTAACCAATGTCTGCTTTCGTGTTAATAGTGTGGGAGCAATCAGGGAATATCCTAATTTCATACCCGCACCACCTGCAATAAAAATGGTTGTCAGTTCAATGTAACCGTGTGGGGACACAAACGACCATAATGCCAACGCAACTCCATTTACATCACACAATCCAGCAATCGCACCAATAAGGATACCGTTGTACACTAATATATAGACAGTACCGACCATAAACATAATACCCCAAGCGAATGCAAAAAACGCAACTCGGATGTTGTTTGTCATAACAAAGGAGGCTAATAGATTTCTATTTTCAGCAGGTGTATCGTTCCAATCACCTGCTCCCAACTTTTTGATATGAGTTAGCACAGAATCAGGAACAAGTTTCTCAGCAAAATCAGGGGTTTTCAACGCACTCAAATAGGCACCCGCAAATGCAAGCGTAAATAGAAGGAAGGAGGCAAGTATAAAATAAAGATTTTCTCGGAATACGGAAGGAAAACCGAAACGTAGAAATTCCCCAAGTGTGCCACGCTTCAGAGGAGAGGTCTGATAGACTGTAGAATGGGCACGGGATGCCAACTCATTCAGATATGTAACACAACGATCTTGTGGATAGTCGCGACGCGCAACCGCCAAATCAGACGTAATCCGTCGATACAGATAACCGAGGCGGTTAAGTTGATGTGCCTCCGCATTTCGTGATTGACGCAACAATCCCTCTAACTCATTCCAACTTCCCTGTTTTTTCTCTATGAATTCACTTACAGTCATTATTTTACCCTTATATTATGAACTCATGGATTAGAATACCTACATTAGTAGTCGCGCAATTCATTGCATCTATTACATTCAAGAATCCTGGTTCAGGCAATAGTAGATTATATATTATTCACTCAATTTGAAATGACATGTCCTTAAAGATATGGTATCATGAAACAGATTCGTAAATACACAGGAGTCTTCTAAATGCCGCATCATCCTTCTGAATGCTGGGCAGAAAAGTACATCAATGACGGCTATTTATTGGTCCCAGATGTCATTACACCTAATGAATGCGAAGAGTTAAAGTCAGAAATGCTAAATATCTTCCGTGGAGATTATGAGTGTGATGCAATTCCGACAATGCCACAAAATGCTACTGAGACTGAAATCTTAGATCGCATTATGTGTGTCGGTGAACCACATACATTAAGTCCTCTCGTTCGACGTTACGTTGAACATCCAAAAATATGTGAAATCCTCAAAGAAATTGTCGGTGCTCATATCCCATTCTGGGATGGTGGTGTCAAGTGCATGCAATCAATGATGTTAGGTAAAGTTCCAGGGCATACCGGTAATCCTTGGCACCAAGACGAACATCCCATACCAACACGAGACCGATCCCTCGTTGGGGCTTGGATCACATTGGATGATGCCACCGTTGATAATGGATGTATCTGGATTTTACCCAACAGCCATCGCTCCGGTGTGATATATGATCGTCATCCACATAATAAACGTGACGAGTTTGACAGTTGCCACGAAGCAATCGGATTTGACGATTCTGAAGAAATTCCAATTGAAATGACAACTGGAAGTGTCCTCTTTTTCAATGGTTACCTTTTACATAGATCAAAAAAGAATCGAAGTAATGCATATCGCCGCGTTCTCGTTAGCCATTACTGTTCAACAGCTTCTTGGCTCGGATGGAGAGGACAACGCAATTACCGTGGTGTAGTTGTCGTTTCTGGCGATGATCCTTATTCTGATGAAGGCTATATCACCCCAAATGCTTGGGCACGATGGGAATAAACATCACAAACATAATATACTTTATCATAAAATCGTTGTGATTCTCAAGAGAAATACAGAACCATTCAATTGTCGCTTATCAATCCTGTTTCAAGATTTCTAATCCAAACGGTAATTCATAAAATATTTTACGAATTTGACGACAAAATTGAAAAAAATTCAAAAAAAGCATAAAATATGTAATTTTTAACTTGACATTCGTTATTTTTATATGTTATTATATATATCACATATAATTTTTGGTTACGGGTAACTCAATTATGTTAACATTTTACCATACCAACATTCTTATGAAATTAGAAAAATTATACGAAATTGCAGTCAAAAAACTGGTGTTTTTCCAAATGAAGCAAAAGTTACCAAAATTAAATTATTTTCTCATGAAAAAACCGATTCAAATAACCAATAAACCCAAACAGGCACTATACTCAGAACGATTACACCAAAAGTTACCGTTATGTAAAAAAAGGTTACCGTACGGTAACCTTTTTAAGGCAGAACTTACGCACAATAAGGTCGGCGCGCTTTGTAAGCGCGGCAGATACCACAATACTCTTGAAAATTACGACATTTTAGGCTCAATTTTTTGAGAAATCGTGAGAATTACGGAAGTCCCATTGTAGTAAGCACATTCCGTGCACCGCACACATAAAGTGGTCTATGAACGAACAACTTTCAGTAGAAACTCCAGAACAGATTGAAATCAATTATCAGAAAGCAGGCGTTGGATCCCGTTTTTATGCAGCCTTACTGGACACGTTGTTACTCGCACTTATTTTATTTGTCGGTACTTATGTAAATATCAACTTTATAATGCAACTCGGGGATGTGTTTGGCAAATGGCTTGGGGCACTTGGTGGAATAATTATCTTTGCAATATTGTGGAGTTATTATATAGTATTTGAGATTACAACAAATGGACAATCACCCGGCAAACGTGCTCTCGGATTACGTGTCATCAAAGAAGGAGGATACCCTATAAGTTTCACTGATTCAGCAATTCGCAACCTTGTTAGAGTGGTTGATTTTCTACCTGTCTGCTACGGTGTTGGTCTGTTTGTCATGTTGATTAACAAGGATTGGCAACGTTTAGGAGACTTGGCAGCTGGTACTCTTGTTGTAAAAACAGCGCAATCAGACATAAAACTTACCAGCGCAACCCTAAATGCATCCACATCACCTATCAACATTACGACACAGGAAAACCTATACATAGATTGGATACAACCTGAGTTAGTAACAGATTCCGATTTTGATATGATTCGTGAATATCTTGGTCGTCGTGCTGACCTATCTTCCACACGCAGATTTGAACTTTCACGGACAATTGGCAAACCAATTGCTGAAAAGATGGGTGGTGAAGGAACTATACGTTACGATAGATTTCTGGAGGAAGTTTATACGCTAAAGACAAAAGATCAATCTTAAGATGTAGTTATACTAATTCTATGAGTTTATGACTTGGAGTGCATCCTGAATTTCCAAGATTACTTCGTTATCATGCTCACACTCCAATTGCGTTTGCAAGATTTGTTCAGCAGTTTTCCCACCGATTTGTCCCATTGCCCACGCAGCATGACTACGAACTAAAGGTTCTTCGTCAACTAAGGCTTTCTTCAAAGCAGGAATGGCAGCACGTGCCCCCCAATTACCAATAGCCACGAGAACATTACGTAAGAAACCCCTCCGCTTTGCACGTTTAATCGGACTACCTTTAAACTTTTCACTGAACTCGCTTTGTGTCATACCAACAAGCTTTAGCAACTCAGGGGCAAGGTTTCCTTCGTGTGGTTGAAATGCAGGTTCAGACGTAGGAATTGCTTTACTATTCCACGGACACACTTCTTGGCAAATGTCGCACCCAAAGATTAGGTTCCCCATCTTAGGACGGAGTTCCTTCGGTATGCTGTCCTTTAATTCTATCGTTAAGTAGGAAATACATAGCCTTGAATCAAGCAAATTCGGTTCAACAAACGCATCTGTCGGACATGCTTCAATACACTTTGTGCAGGTGCCGCAACTGCCACGGAGGGTTCCCATCTCAGAGTCCAATTCAATACTCACAAGAACTTCTGCGAGAAAGTACCATGACCCCGTACGCCAGTTTATTAGATTGGTGTTTTTTCCAATCCAACCAAGTTTAGCTCTTTGGGCGTATTCTCTTTCTAAAATCGGTCCCGAATCTACAAAGACGCGACTTTTAAGTTCAGTTTCAGCGGTGTTTTTTATGAACTCCACCAGCAATAAAAGTCGTTCTCGAATAACATCATGGTAGTCATCACCCCATGCATACCGAGATATCTGCCCGCGTGATGGATCCTCAGCAAGTTCTTTAGGAGGGTCCAGTGTATAATAGTTCATTGCGAGGCTAATAACAGATTTTGCCTCTTGGAGGAGTGTTCGGGTATCTTCCTTGAGAGGTAGGTGTCTTTCCAGGTAACCCATCTTACCGGCATACCCGTTTGCAATCCATTCCTTGTAACGTTGGATAGTCTGACTCTCTTCAGCAGGGGTGATTCCGACAAGTTCAAATCCGAGTTGGTAGGCGCGTGACTGAATTTGTTGGGTCAATGTGTTTGCCATTGCTCTATTCAGGGATTGAGAAATATTTTCAATAGAGAAAGGTCTTAAGGAATTTAACCGCTGCTATTCTGCACCGCGTGGGTAAGAACCGAGGAATTTGACATCATGACAAAGATCCTCAAGAAATTCAAGAGCAGAAAGCATGTTGTCATCATCAATATGACCGTTAATATCGACAAAAAAGATGTATTCCCAAGGTTTGCTTTTTGAAGGGAGTGATTCAATATAATCAAGATTTAAATCTTGTTTTTCAAAGACTCCTAATATTTCCCACAATGCACCGATTTTGTCTTTGACTGCAAAAAAGATAGATGTACGGTCTTTCCCGCTTTTACCAACTATTTGATCACCCACAACAAGAAATCGGGTAGAGTTGTTTGGATCATCCATGATAGAGTCCGCTATCACAGGAACATCATAGAGATCGCTTGCGAGTTTACTTGCGATTGCTGCGGTGTTTGGCTCATTTGCTGCGCGTTGTGCTGCATCAGACGTACTCACAACTTCAACTTGTTCAACCGAATTCAAAAACTTATTCAACCACAATCTACATTGTGCAAATGGTTGACTGTGTGAATAGATACGTTTAATCTCAGAGAGAGGTGACTTTGACATGAGGTGGTGTCTGATAGGTTGGAATATCTCAGCGCAGATATTCATATTTGTATGTTGGAATCGTTCTAAAACATCTCGGACAGTACCGTATATTGAGTTCTGAATTGCTACCACACCAAAATCAGCACGTTCCGTTTCTACTTCAGTGAAGATATCTACCTGCGGTGTGATTGGTACCATTTCAGCTTGATTACCAAAAAACGATAAACTTGCTGTGTGTCCGAAACTACCCGGTGGTCCAAGAAATGCAACACGATTTGGTGATTGAACTGATCGGGAAGCAGTAAAGATCTCAGACCAAATTTTGTCTATTGCTTCTTCAGGGAAGAGATTAAGATTTTGGGTTTTTAGACGGTCAAGTATTTCGTATTCACGATGAGGCACATGAATTTTAGTTGCTGTATCCGCCTTTAAGGAGCCAATCTTCTTGGATATCTCAGCTCGTCTCTGAAGAAGGTTTAGAAGTTGGTCATCTATGCGATTAATTTGATCGCGTAATTCTTTTAGTTTCAAGGAAACTATCTCCAATGAACGATATAAGCAGTGTGTGTTGTAAAACACACTGCTAAAACTATTACCAAATGTTGCGGGTGGGCATGTTGCCCACCAAAGATTATATATTCATCAACGTTTATCTATATACAACTAACACCATTTCTATCAATTGTTATCTCATTTAAGGTTGTTAGGTTAATAATGCTGTATAACACAAACTAAGAGTTTGTGCTACTAAAAGAGACATTATATGTTAGAAACGGTATAATATTAACCGTTCAATTTCTTTATGGCAGCAATCATCTCATCATCTGATGGATTGTTCTGTACCATTTCAACAAAATCGTCAGCAGATATGTTATGTTCCTCCAGGAACATTTTGTCCTGTGGTCACGGGTATATGTATTCCCCGATGATTCCTTGTAGTTTTGCATTCGCTTTATCAGAAATTCTGGCAAGCCAAGGAATACCACCAATAATCATATCTCTGTGGCGTGGTTTCCAATCAAGAGACATCTGTTTCACCTCCTTCGTATTAATCGATTTCTACCTACGTATTCTCTATATAGATTATATTACTCTTGGATATTTTCTTCAAGTTGTTTCAATGTATTCTCTAAAAGTTGAAGATTGCGTCCGTATCCTGTCCAATCACCATTGCGTTGAGCCTGTTGTGCGTTATTGTAATAACTACTTGCTTGTTCAATTAATCCCCGTATTGTTGTGGCAACTTCTGGCTGTTCAGTTGCCTCTGAAGTGCCATCTTCTGTAGTAGATATGTCGCTTTGCGTCCCCAACGTATTAACGAACATCTCTCTAAGTGCTACATCAAGACTTTCACCCCATACGACATGCAGGTTATCATTTTCTTCATAACTGACAACGACGCGTCGTAGTTCAGGGATTGCTGTTTCCTCATCTTCAGACTGAATATAAATGGGTTCAACATATAGGAGCGCGTTGTTCATCGGCATAATTAGTAGGTTGCCGCGTAGAACACGTGTACCTTGTGTATTCCATAGACTGATTTGCTGAGAAATCTCTGGTTTTTGACTAATGAAGTTTTCAACCTGCATCGGTCCGGAAACTAATTCCTGTTTAGGAAAGCGATAGACGAGGAGTTGTCCATACTGCGGTAGATCACATCTCGCAGAAAGCCAAGCGATAAGGTTTGGTTTGTTCCGAGGTGTATACGGTAGCATCAACATGAATTCAGGTTTCTCTTCTCCCGGTAAACGTAGGATGACGTAGTAGGGTTCAACTGGTTGGACATTGCCCGGTAAATTTTTCTCTACTATACTTTGCGGTGTAAGCGGACTGACTTGTTGTGTCGTCGTAGCGGCTTGTCTGCTTTGTGCGTCAGTATTGTCATATAGTTCAGTACCAATTTGCCATTGGTCTTCACCAGCATAAAATGTTATAGGATCTTTCATGTGGTAATCTTGATAGACACGGGATTGGATGAGGAACATCGTAGTCGGATAACGGATGTGTGTTTTTAAATCAGCAGGCATCTCATCAAAGGGCTTAAATAGACTTGGGAAAATTTTACGGTAACATTCTACAATCGGATCTTGCACCTGTTCTATGAGATAAAAATCAACTGAACCATGATATGCATCCACGACTACCTTAACCGAATTTCGGATGTAGTTTCCCCACGGTTGACCGTCACGTTGGTTCATAGGACCTTGTTGTCTTCTTCGTTGAACGAATTCCTGCATTGAAACGGAATACGGATATCGATGAGTGATAGTATACGCATCAATCATCCAGACAAGTCGTCCATCATGAATAACTGCATAAGGATCACCGTCATACCGTAAAAAAGGAGCGATTTTGTGAATCCGTCTTTTGATATTCCGCTCATATAACACTTTACTTGTAGATTTTATTTCCCCTGGTAGAACAAATTTGATTTCATTATTAAACTTTAGCATGTAGACCAGTTTGCGCCAAAATGAAGAAAGTTGCACACCGCCATCACCTTGATATGCATAATCAACATACTGTTGACCTTCTTGTGGATAGTCAAACTCAAGCTTCGTTTCTGTACGGGTGGGATGGACAATGACATACCTGTTGGTCCGTTCCCCATAATAGATGCGTGGACCTGGATCATCATTGAACTTATGAGGCCATTCGGGTTCGTACTCAATAGGTGGTAATCCTCGAATAAACATACTTGGATTACCGTTCACAATTTCGTTTACTGGACTGACAACCGCCCCATATCCGTGGGTATAAGTGTAGGTTTGCTTATACCAATCATTTCTGACGGCAGGTGGGAGTTCTTCAATGTTTAGTTCGCGTGCGGACAACATCACTTGCTGAATATCGTCATTCACCTTGTATCTATCAATATCAACATCAAAGAAGTCATATTGTGACCGTAATTCTTGGAGTTGTCGGAATGTTCTGCGTAAGGGACGCCAGTCCCAAAGACGGATACTATTTAGAACAGGTTCGTTTTCTGGACTCGTTATGTCAGCATAGGAGAGTTTCTCTGTTAGTGGATACTCTTCTTCCGTAACCGTATTGTTTTCTAAACCGTAAGCATTTAGCGTTCCTTTGATATTATAGTTTATGTACTGTTGTTCTAAAACCTGTTTGTTAGGTTCAACACGATATGTCTGAACAAGTCTTGGATACAACTGTCCGAGAAAACCGGCAATTATGAATATAATGAATCCTGTGAAGACAAGAGTATTGCGGCGTAGGAAAATACCTATTATGAATACAATTGCACACAAAACGGTTATTACCAACATAATCCATAGGATAGGTAGTCGTGCGTTTATTGCAGCATATCCTCCTCCACCACGCACCACATCGTTTGATGTATATAACAGATCGAACATAACAAAACGGTAGTTCCATGCACGGAATAACAGTGTCAGAGCAACTAAGGTGAACAGATGCGCTTTTACTCGGGTTGGTGGTTGGAACTTTAGTTGGTTTGTATCACCAGTTATCAAACCGTGGAAAAAGTAAATGATGATCGAGAAAATCGTTACTAAGAAAAAGATACCAAAAAGTGTGCCGATGCCGTAACGTTCCAAAGGCATTTTGAAAATGTAATAAGAAACACCTCGATGAAAAATTGGATCACGTGCCAGTGATGTGAAATACGCTTTCTGTCCACTCTCTATCTGCACCGCAGAATCTAAACGTAGACCTACTGGTATTGTCTTTGGTTTCCCCTCTTGCTCAAGGCTCCTTGTCAATACCTCTTCTACTTGTGCGACAATTGGGTCATTACCTTCAACGTGAACACTTACTTGATCACCAGCTTGGATCTTCTTTGCCTCAAGTTCTAAAGTTGAAACAGTGATTTCGTTTGAATTTATATTATCCTCAACCACTATAGGTGTAGCAGACTGGAAATTTAGATCTTCCGCGTGTGTATACCGTAAAAAGACTTCCCAACGGTCTATTGCAGTATATCCCATTAAAATACTAAATAAGATTGCAATAACCGTCAGTCCTCCGTAAATCAACTGTCGGGATTTACCTGTACCTGAGAAATCTGTTTCCTCAAGGAAAGCAGGACTTAGGTGGGCTGGTGTCAGTTTGTACATAATAAACAGATTTACCAAAAGAATTATTAGGTATGTACCACCTACGATTACACCAAAATAAATTTTGGTCATTAGGATTTTGGTAAATATATCGGGATATTGTACCATCTTGAACCATAATAAATCTGGGAATATATTGATCCAAGCTGCAAAAGCTCCGCCGATGACTGCCAATATTCCTATAGAGATAATAAAACGTTTTATTTTTGAATCCATTGTTTCTCCTTGTATGGATTATGTATAATTTAACCCTATCTCCTATGTCTGTTGGTTGTGAGAACTTATGCGCAGCAGATTTGGTTAAAATGCTTGTCCTAAACCGAAATGGTATTTATAACCGGGTTTTACGCTCCGTAAATCCGTGTGACGAGCTGCTGCGAAATCTAATGATAACACACCAAGTCGTAGTCTTAACCCCACACCTACAGAACCTTTTAGGTCATCAAGACGGATACGTAAACCCTCACGGTTAAACATATTGTAAGGATTGTCTGGACCGTATTGTAAATCTGACCAAGTTCCACCAAAATCAGCAAAAAGTATGCCACCGATGCCACCGATAGACCAACGAATGGGCCAACCGAAATATAGGACATCTATGAACGGAATGCGAAACTCAACATTGAATAGTCCGAGACGGGAACCGACCAAGTCTTCGTAGTTATAACCACGAAGGGTGTCAATTCCACCGAGATAAAAGAGGGATTTGTCAGTACCGAAACTCCCACCGAGTAAGAATCGTGTAGCAATAGTCGTGCGTCTCCCTAAACCGAAATAATTTCTGTAATCAAATACAACATTTGTAAGTGCTAATTGACTTCCAAGTGTTGGGAAGGACCGTTCAACTTCAACACGGTAACGCGTGCCACTGTATGGTGCCCATTCTCTCCACATCGTATTATCTTTAACAAAAGCGACAGATCCGATCGAAAGTAGTCCACGGTCAAAATAGTCAAATGGATCACGAGTAAGATAATTATAGGAAAATGGAGTGGTATACATTGAATACTGTAAATCTAACCGATGATACCTGTCGAATGGATAACTCATATACCCACCAACTCCTGTGACACGTTGTAAAATACCCCGTTGATTTCGTATTGAACCAAGTAAATGGTATTGATGATAATTATATATGACCGCGCCGACATCAGCACGATTCGTCAAAAATCCGTATTGCGCGATAAAGTCAGGTATAAGGTATCCACCTGTTTGATTTATTACACTCACACCGACACGATGATTTCCCAGCATATCACTTGCTGTCAATTGAATCTGGCTACGGAGTAATCCATCTGCCCCATAACTAAATTCGGGAAAGATCGCGTCAACACGAAATGAAGATCTTGTGCTGTACTTCCGTTTAGCAATCCTATAGTTAGGTTCATTTATATCAGTATCTAATAGAGTTGCTACAGGTTGTGTTTCTACTGGAGGCATCTCAACTTCCTCTTCAAGAATGTTAGCGGATTCCATAACACAAATATCATACTTACCATTGTCATAGGCACTAAACAGGAGTCGCGTTTCATCGGGTGAAAAACTTGGGTTGAAACAACCTGTTATCAGATTTGTGAGACGGGTCATCTGTTGGTCACTAAGGTTGAGTTTATATGCGTCATACACACCGTTCAGGTCAGCACAAAACAACACGGATTCACCGTTAGACATCCATACCGGACTAATCGCGTTTGTAGTGCTATCTGTGAGTACCTGTTCTGTCTGTTGATCAATATCAATTAATACCAGTCTATTTTTGCGTTCTCGTTCTGAGGCGTAAACGATTGCATTTTTGGTTGGATGCCACGATGGATGTGTGTCATGAAACGGGTCTTGGGTTAATCGGTTGATAACTTCATCCTCAAGGTTGATAATGTAAAGGTCTGTTTGCCCTTCTTGTAGAGCAGAGAAAACAACTTGTTTACCAGTATTATCATAATTGGGTGAATTTGCGGTATCAAAATCAAGTTTAACATATTGTGTCAAACTGTGTGTAAGGATATTGACTTCTACAAGATAATTTGCATCCTTATGTTTACCGATAAACGCAATGTGGTCGCCATCTGGTGACCATGCCAGACTTTGATCGAAACCGCTGGAACCGGTTCTGATTTCCTCATATTTATTGCGGAAGAAACGTTTGGTAATTCGATCCAGTTTTTTCCCAGTTTTTGCTGACATCAGGACAATTTCTAAAAATCCATCATTCGCGGTGACGTAAGCAATCAGGTCTCCGCTGGGAGACCATACCGGTTTGATATTGTGAGAAAATCGTGATTCTTCGGTAAGTTTCTTTGCAACGATACTTGGCAACTCTTTGTCTTCAATAAGGGGCCAATATCGTTTACGTACCATCTGTCGGTATCCTTTATCAAACTCATTAAGGCTCACGTTAAGGACATTTTTAAAGACATGGTCTAAATTTTTGGTTCGACTCTGACGCAATCCACGTAGTATTTCAGCGATTTTTTCACGTCCGTGCGTCTGGACGAGGTAGCCAACGGCTAACTGTCCCATCTTATAACCGAGATAAGGTGAACTTAGACGATTAAAGTTCTGTAATTGTGGTAAGGGTGGTATATTATTGTTGAAACTTGCATCTCGTAGCACCATTTCCCCGATAGCATCGTTATCTTCAGCAAAATAATCCGCCATTCCTTCAATAAACCAGATCGGTGGAGAATAGAGGAACTCTCCGCTATAGATACTTGCATGCGGTTTTTGATAGAGGATATCAAATTGGAAGATGTGTATTAGTTCATGAAAAATGACTTCACGGAAAGCTTCAAGTGAACCTGTAAAGGGGATAACAATACGGTGTTTAAAAAGTTCAGCAAATCCTCCTATGCCCTCATGTAACTCTTGAAGAATGATGTTCGTTTCCTGAAAATCTTTATGTGATTTGTATAGTATAAGCGGTGTTCTATCTTCAAGTTTGTGTTCAAAGTCTTCACTATGTTTTTCGTAGGCTTCTTCAGCTATTGCTGCCATCACTGGCACAAGTTTCGCTTCACTGGGATAATAGTGAATATCAAAGTGTTCTGTACGATGTATGTGCCAATCAAATCGTTGTGCGGTTATCTTGTTTTTACCAAAACTTTGTGCAAAAACGTTTGATGAAATAAACGTTACCATACAAAATGAAAGTAAAAGTAGCGCGATGCTATTATTGACGAAGATAATTATTGTGTTGTTCTTTTGTCGTTTACTCATCGTTTACCCTTATGTGTTTGTAATCATCGCGAATAGAATTTTAAATTTGGTGTTTCAGCATTACGACAGCATCAGTATCTTATATTTTTAGGAATGTTTCTACCGCAACAGAAATCGGTCTTCTTCTTCATAGTGCGGTGAGATCTCACGTGTGAAATCGAACATAGCGCGTCTGCTTAATTCTCTTAGGGTTGTTTCTTGTGGTGCCATCTGTGCGAATACGAATGAACCGAGCGTGTGTGCCTCTGCAGTCTTTTGTTGATATGTTTCATCCCAGATTATTTTTTCAGTGTCAACATCAATTATCATTACACGGAGTAAAAGGATATAGGTTTTTTGCATATAGTCCTGATAGTCCATCACATACCTTTGTTGATTATGTGAGTATCGTTCACCGTAGTAACGTTGAGGACGTGTATCTGAAAAAAATCTGTAACTTCCAACTATAATGCCCTTCACCTCAAAATATTTCCCTAATTCGCTCAAACGTTCTATATTTGTAAGCAATTCTTCTTCAATCTTTTCTCCAGTCATCAACCTTTCGGTTTCTTGTTTATCAACCACCTTGAAATGCTTTTGTCGTGTAAGATTACTCCTTAGTATTTGTGCAATTTCAGGACCAATTTCAACAGGGATTTTATCTAATCTTGAATTACCTTTCTCACCTACAAACGGCAACACGGCAAAGTTTGAATAGGTAGAAATATCAATCTCAGATTGCACTTTAATCGGAATAGGAACACGAGCTACTTTGCTACCACAGGCAGATATGGATAAGGTTATCACAACCAAGACCAAGGTAATTATATGTTGACGTAGCAGATTCAATTGCTGACGTAACTGCGGAGTGAGAGGTTTTAGTTTATTGAACATCAGGAGTGTTCCTTGGTGAATTTTCTATCGGTTGTTCCGAGGATTCAGGTTTTGTTTCATTACTTTCAGTTCCACTTCTCCGTATATGCAACCTGCATCTACGGTAATTTATGCGATAGTATTTACTGTCAGGATCAAGTTCGGTAGCACGTTGATATGCTGACTTTGCTTCATCTATCTTTCCAATCGCTTCGTATCCGACTCCAAGGTTGTTATAGGTAGCAGCGTTATCTGGGTCGATGGATAATATCTGATTCCAACGAAATATGGCTTCATTCCAGAGTCCTGCTTGTGCGGATTTGATAGCAAAATGATTATAATCCTGTACTCTCGCTGCATTATGCGTAGCACATCCCATTAGGATTATAAGTCCGAAAATAGAAGTGATCTGAATAGTTGTATATATTTTTTGCATTTTGTTATCCTTTTCAGCACTCTCAATTTTACCTTGATTTTCCTTTAGATGTCAAGGAAAAATCAAGGTGATGTAAGAGTTTTGTATTGGCAATTTACTAATAATCTGATATGCTTAAACAAATTGCGTAATGAAATACGAGGTAAGGAGAATAACTATGTCTAACATTACTCCATTGCGAACAGTGATTGTTGGCTGTGGAATGATTGCATCAGGAGGATATCAACCACGGTGCAAAGCATATCCAGATCATATTGAATTGATTGGTTATTATGACCAAGACGAAGCGCGCGCATTAGCACTTGCAGAGAGAGATGGAGGTAAGGTCTATCCTTCACTTGAGGCAGTTTTCAATGACCCCAATGTGGAAGCGATTGTTAACCTAACTCTACATATCTCACACTATCCTGTTTCACTCGCTGCTCTAAAAGCTGGTAAACATGTTTACTCTGAAAAGCCAATTTCTATTAAAACCGATGAAGCGAACGAACTTGTAGAAACAGCAGAGTCTAATGATTTAAAATTGGCATGTGCGCCCTCAGCGATACTCGGCTATGTTCAACAGAACGTTTGGCAACGGATTCGTGATGGGGAAATTGGAGATGTAATTTCTACGCTTGGTAACTTCGGTGGTCCTTTGGAACATTGGCATCCGAGTGCAGATGCGTTTTTAATGCATGCAGGTCCCTTCCGAGATGTCGCGCCGTATCCTTTAACGGCTATGACAACAATGATTGGACCTGTCAAAACAGTTCACGGATTTGCCAGAGTTGCTGTGCCTAAACGAATTTTAACTACCGGACCTCGACAAGGCACTGAATTTGAAGTAACAGAGAAGGATCATGGATTTGCTGTTCTTGAGTTTGATGTACCGCAAGTTGACGGAACACACGGATTTATCTATCATAGTTTTACTGTTACCTCACAACTTCCACCTTATGAGATACATGGTACAAAAGGTGGATTCTCACTTCAAGCACATGACGATGGAAGGGGTATTAAGAAATTCATCCCGCAATCTGGTTGGCAAGATGAACCCTCTCCTCCAAAATCCCATACCGGTCTGGATTGGGGGAAAGGTGTAGCAGATTTTGCTGATGCAATTAGGAATGACCGTAATCCGCGTTGCAATGGTGCACAAGCGCGCCATGTGTTAGAAGTATGTGAAAGGATACTTGAATCCTCGGATTTGGGTAGACCGGTGGATGTGGTTAGTCGCTTTCCAGAACCACCCGCTGTAGGTGAAGTTGCACCATGGGAATAGAATAGAAAAGAAAGAACATCATAGGCGGGTACAAACCCGCCTTATTATTCCCTTATAGGTTGAGACTATTACGCAGCATCTCTACACTTTTTGGTACACCTGTGTGTGCGTCCTCTTTTCCTTCAAACTCAATGGAAACATACCCCTGAAAATCTACACTATTTAGTATCTCACCGATTTTAGCATAGTCCAGATCAAGAGAATACCATTCTCCCCCACCGTAATAGGTTTTCGCATGGACAAGTACTGCCTCTGGGGCTATCTGTTCCAATTTTTCGTAGGGATCAGAGAGGAAATTACCGCAATCCATGGTAACCTTCAACCAATCTGAATCGAATGCAGATAGGATACGGTTGACTCCCTCGGGCGTACAGGTTAACCCCCAATGATTTTCAAGTCCAAGTACAACACCGTATCTCTCAGCATCTGGGAGACAGTTTTCAATTGATTCAATTACCCAATCAAATGCTTCATCTTCTGTATGGTTAGGGAGTGCTGGCTCTTTTCCTTCTGTATTCATCAATTCAGTGAAGGATTCAATGGTTCCCCATCGTCCTGAATTGAGTCGAATAGACGGAATACCGAGTTCATGAGCGAGACGTATGCAATGTATCGTGTGATTGATGTTTCTTTGCCGTGTATGTGCCTCTGGAGAAACAAAGCCTTGATGGATGGAAAGTGCATAGAGATCAAGTCCATGGATAAATGCAAGTCGCTTTAGTTTCTGTAAATATGGCGTGGATTCGGATGCCATTTGTTGATGCAAGATTTCAATACCGTCAAGTTCAAGTTTCGCTGCTTCTTCTATGACGTGTTCAATTGGGACTCGCTCAGGAGTGAAGTGCCAATAGGAATAAGTGGATACACCAAGTTTCAATTTGTTAGTTACCTCTAATTGTATGTTTTTTTCATGATAGCACGGTTTTAGCTGAAAATCTATGTAATTTTGCTATTCACCTGCTGTAGCTGTAGACAGCGAGCGGAGTTTAGCTACCATCGCTAAATGCGTATATGGAATTTGGTGGATCGTGACCAGGAGGTCGCTCCTACAGACAACCACACCTACAGTTAATGGGCATAAAAAATCCCCCGATGATTGGTAGATCAAATGAACCAATATCGGGAGATTTTGAATAATTAGTTTTGACTGAATAATACGTAAGACAGGTATTTATTCAGTTGCGCCAATTTTGGCTGCTTCAGGTGCACGAGTCGGAAGTTCTTTCTGCGCCAAAGTATCTTCGGGGACATAACCGGAATAGTCGGAAATGGCACCGTGTGTCAATGCATAAACGACAACATTTGTCATAAAGCGATAGACACCAGGCGAATAGTGTACACTACGTGTCGGTAGACTGACAGCTTCCATTGCGCACATGTAATCACGACGGACAACTAAAACGGATAATTTTTCACCGACAGAGAACCCTTCAAGGTAATTCCGTCTCGGTGGTCTTGTTCCCCACCAGAAAATATCAAATCCAACTGGAGGACCACCCATTTCGTAGAAGTTGTCGTAAATTTCGTGTTCGTTGTCAATCCGTTCAATTTGATATTCAGGCATGACATATCGCATTTGTGCGATAAACAAACGGACCATTGCTTGTGCGGGTGCATTTACACCGCAGTCATCAAAGACAAGGAATCCACCTCTTTCAACAAGGTATTTACGGAGTCCAGCGGCTTCTGATTCGGTCAAACGGCTATCCATTTTACCACCACCATACTGTTTTCCGAGCAGGTTCCGTGAGCGTACAAGTGCCGGATCGTGTCCTGTCATAAATGCGAGTGGTGTTTTATATAGATTGGCATCGGTTAGTTTGAGCGAGCCACCTTCAACGTTCATGTCCGTTTTGATCTTGGTTTTTTCGTTTAGCCATTTGGTGAGAGCGTTCAACGAGGATGAATCTGCCCACCAGTCAGAAAGGGTATGTCGAATTCGTGTGAACCGAAGCACACCGCGAATGTCACGACCTTTTCCGATGACGCGTCCACCGGGTTCGCCTTTGGGCAATGGTGGAACTTCAACGTTACCGAGCGTGATACTATCAGCGACTTCACCAAGTGCATCACGTGCAACGCCGACGTTTTCAACCATAGCTAAACCTGGAGGACGTTGGAATGTAACTTTTACCTGAACAGGACTTCCAGCGATACCGCGAGAAATATTGGTCGGTCCAGCGGAAGGTGCGCTTGCTGCAGGACCGGCAAAAGCTAATGCGCTCGGTGCATTTGTTACTGGTAAGTCTGTGTGTGTTACTACCTCTGGAACTGGTGCGTTTGGTCTAACTACTTTCGGCACGTTCGGATTAATCGGTGCATCTACTTTGATAGCTTGGTTAGAAAATTCTAATGTCGTCTGTTGGATATTTTCAGTTACCTTTGGTGCAAATGCTGTTGTTAGACGTGGTTGAACTTGAACTTGTTCAACAACAACAGTGCTTTCCACAGGAACGATCGGTTTAAGGATCTTCTTTACAATCGGTTTTCGTACTTTAGGCTTCGGTGGATCTGGTGGTTCAAGTGTTTCAACTCCAACTAAATCTTTAAATGTTTGTGTTTGCGTTACAAAATAGAGTCCCGCAATAAGAGCTAAAACCAAGTGAATCACGAGTGAAGTCATTAAAGCACCTGACGTTCTTTTTACACTCATTGTTTCACCTCATAATATTTATACATAACTGGTTTTGATAAAAAATTGAATATGATATTACTAAACCTATACTTCCTTTATGCAATTTATATGCCATTAACAAAATAGGCGATATATGTAGAATTACGCCATTTTAAGAGTGGTTGCTGCACGAAATAGTGCATTCAGAATATTAAGCTGCACAAAATGGGGCAGCTTTTCTTACTATAGTATCCGATAACATTTAATTACTAAAAAATGATTTCCTCTGAAATTAATATTCATATTGTCAATATAGCAAATCCGCATAAAAAAGTCAACAATTAACTTTCACCTTACTTCATTTGGAAATTGATATGATTAATTTCTTTGGATTTCAATGTAAATATCCAGATTCTTCTATCAACTGTATCACATCGGCAACCTGAATTTTAGACATGCATCCTTCTTCCCCGAATCGACAAGTGTTATCTGAGCACGGTGGACAATCAAGTTTCTTTCGAATAGTTTTGCACTTGTCTCCGACAGGACCAAATCGTGTTGGATCACCAGGACCGTAAAGACCAATTGTCGGACTGCCTACTGCAGCAGCAAGATGCATTGGACCGCTATCATTCCCAATAAAGAGTTTACATTTCTTTAACATGGATGCTAACTGTGGGATGGTAGTTTTGCCTGCAATATTAGTTGATTCTTCTTCCATCAAATTTTGGATTTTCTCAATTATTGGAATTTCATCTTTTACACCCACAAATACAACCTGTGCATGTTTCTGTTTAATCAACCAATCGCCTAATTCAGCGTAACGTTCGGGAATCCATCGTTTTAATGGAATCGGTGACCCTGGATGAATACCAATGAGAGCAATCTTACTATTCATCTCTTGTGCATATATAAAATCTGATGCCCAATTTTCATCTTCTTTTGACACAGCAAAAGTAGTCTTTTGTATTGGTGTTGGAATACCTGCAAGTTCGAGTACATCAAGATTTCGGATGGTCTCATGTGTGCTACTAAATCGTTGAGAACCTAATCTGTTTGTTACCTGCAAGGAGGCACGATTGATTCGTTTTGGTGTGACATCTAGGAGCGAAAAACATGCGACACGCATATCACCCCGTAGTTCTATCAACAGATCATATTTCTGATTACGTAATTGTCGATAGAGTTGGAATGTTTCTTTAATTGATGTTGGTTGTCCAGATCGGCAAAATGAAGGTGAATTGTATGTTAAGACCTTATCTACATCGGGATGGTTTTCAAGAATGACACGACTCCAAGTTCCAGTAAGTGCATGTAGTTCTGCGTGTGGGTATGCCAGACGTAGATTTGAAAACACAGGTGTTGCTAACAAAACATCTCCAATGTGATCGAGTTTGACAACGAGAATGCGTTTAGGGGTGAATTCTTTTGGTAGACGTTTTGTATAAAACAACCACTGAATCAATGAAGAGAAGATTATTGTGAGTATTTCAGTTGCATTTTGAAACATCTTTTCAGTTTACGTAAATCAGCCAGATCTGTCAAGTAAGTTCAGTTATGACAATTGCCTTGATTCAACAATAACATTATGTGAATTCATTACACATGTCAGTTGAATTTTGAGAACAATTTCCTTGACTGTATCAACGTTTAATGTTACTCTTCCATTGTATTATCTGATGTGCGTGCGTTTAGTTTCCTAACAATTTATAACAACCGTAGGACACAATCATATTCTTTTTTAACCTTTGTTGGAGGTGCTCCTTTACGATTATGAACACATTAAGATTTTCCGTACTAACAGTCGTTTTTCTCTTATGCATATTTGGATGTACTCGTGATTATACTGAAGTCATTAACCCACCTGTAGACCACCCTGACCCTGCTGAAATTGAAACTTCTTTCCACATGAACATTTTGCCAATCCTAACTGAAAGATGTGCCCTTGCTGGATGCCACGTTGCAGATGGTCCAAAAGGTCTGGATTTAAGGACTTATGAAAGTTTCAAAGTGGGTAGTGAACACGGACCAATATTCATACCGGGAAATGCTGAAAACAGTGTAGTAATCAAAGAAATCACATCTGGCAGAATGCCCCCAGGCGGTCCTCCGCTGACTTCAGATCAAATTCAACTTTTTGTAGATTGGATAAATCAACAGCCACTACAAGAAGGTGATGGGCATGATCATGACGACGACCATGATGATGACGACGACCATGATGATGACATGGACGATGACCACGATGACGATGACCACGATCATGGCGATGAATAACCATCTATCCTACTATCATTTTACAATTTGACAATATTGAGACTGGTTCCCAACCAGTCTCTTTTCACGTTATCTCACTATACTGACCTGATAAAGGCGGACACTGAGATCATCTTGTGTGCCATCACACACAGGCGAGCAAATCCTATTTGCATTCAGCACTTGGACGCTGCTATACTAATTCAACTTATTCCAACCTGTACAGTCAAACCTTAACTTATGCAATTTATCAAACGCTTTTCGGATATTAATGAGGATAACCTCCAAAAAGTCGGTGGGAAAGGTCTGAATCTCGGGAAGCTGATGAGAGCAGGATTCACCGTTCCACCAGGATTCTGTGTCACCACAGATGCATATCGATCTTCTGTTGAACACCTATCTGAACAGAACGCAGCCAGTGTTAAAGAAGTGTCGTTAGAGCCTGAACTGATTGAAGCGGTACTGAAAGCGCGAGAAGAATTACGGACAGATACTGTTGCTGTGCGTTCCAGTGCGACAGCAGAAGATTTGGAGACTGCAAGTTTTGCGGGTCAACAAGACACCTTTCTGAATGTAAAAACCGAAGAACTCTTAGATGCACTGAAAGCATGTTGGGCATCGCTATGGTCTGAACGTGCAACTGCCTATAGACAAACACAAGGTATTTTGGATGAAGGATTGGCAATGGCTGTAGTGATACAAGAAATGTGTAATGCAGATGTTTCTGGTGTGCTTTTCACTGTTAGTCCCTTTGATGGAAACGTTAGTATCATTGAGTCGAATTGGGGTTTAGGAGAATCGGTTGTATCTGGAGAGATTACACCTGATAGTTACCACATTTCTCGTGAAACAGGTGAGGTGTTGGAAAAGAGAGTCGCAACGAAACGTGAGATGATAACTGAATCTGGTATGAGTGAAGTTCCATCTGCTGAACAGAATATTCCGAGTCTTACGGATGCGCAGCTAAATCAACTCGTGCAGCTCGGAATTAAGGTAGAAACTCTTTATGGACAACCAATGGATATTGAGTGGGCACTTGCTGATGGTGAGTTTGTTCTGTTACAGGCAAGGTCAATCACAACGCACCCACAAGGACAACTGTCAGTAGATTACAAAGACGATGAAATTGCGAAACTTCGCGAATCAGAGATTCAGATATTAAAGACACTTGCAGACCCATACGGCACAATCTGGAGCCACCACAACCTTGCCGAAGTCTTACCAGCTCCATTACCAATGACATGGGAGATTATGAGGGTTTTTATGTCAGGATCAGGTGGGTTAGGTAAAACATACCGCAGCTTAGGTTTTTATCCAAGCAAATGGTTAGATAACGTCAGTATTCTCGACTTAATATGCGGACGGATTTACGTTAACTTAAACCGTGAAGCGGAACTGTTCTTTGAGGGTTACCCGTTTACACACAATTTTGCTGATTTTAAGAAGAATCCTAATAAGGTGGTCTCCGCTCAAGCAACATTCGATATTAAGCGGAGCACTCCTGCATTTTGGTTCAAACTGCCAGTCTACATCATCCGAATGACGAAAGCAGAATTGCGGTTAAGAAAGTTCCGTGCCGACTTTGATCAGGAGTTAAAGACACAAATATTTCCCGAATTTCAGGAAGGTGTTGAGAATGAAAAAACACTACGGTATTCAGAACTATCAGATGCGGAATTGGTTACAAAGTTTCGGGAATGGTGTCTGAAGACAATGGATGATTTTGCACCGAAGGCACTTACTGCCACAGTCCTTGCTGGGTTTTCACTGCAACGTTTTGAAGCTGCACTTCAAAAATGTGTGGATAAAACAACAGCAAAGAACCTTATGAACAGGTTGATTAGTGGGATCTCTGGGAATCTTACTGTAGAGACAAATGAGAAGCTACAACAGGTCGCAAATGGAGATTTGACACTGGATGATTTCTTAAATGATTATGGACATCGGGCAGTAGGAGAGTTTGAATTAGCGCAGCCGAGGTGGCGGGAAAATGATGACTATCTTAAACATATAATCGCATCATTTCGTCATGATACAGTTAATAGCGAAAAAGTAACAGAAGAACATTTGACACGACAGGTAGAACAACGTGAGGCAGCAGAAAAAGAACTTGCTCAGATTACAGAAAAAAAGACAGGATTGCGAAAACAGATTGAAAGTGAATTGGATTTTACAAGACGGTATATGCCTTTTCGTGAAACAGCAAAATTTTATCTCATGCTCGGATATGAACAGATACGACGCGCATTAGTTGAATTGGATAGTCGTTATAATCTCAACGGTGGAATTTTCTATCTTTTACCAGACGAATTGGATCAACTTATTAAGGGTGAAGAATTCGGAGATGTGATAGCAAAACGTACGGAAGAACGGAAATTACTACTTCAAATTGCTGTGCAGGATGTTATTTTCAGCGATTCACTTGATTGTATTGGTACATCGTTGTCATTGGATAGTATGGATACATACACAGGTGTAGGAGTCTCGGCTGGTGTAGCAAATGGACAAGCACGCGTTCTATTAGAACCTACAGATATTCTTCCTAATGAACGGGATTATATTCTTGTATGTCCTTCAACAGACCCAGCATGGACCCCGCTTTTTCTCCACGCTGCTGGGTTGGTAATGGAGCGGGGTGGAGTGTTATCGCATGGAGCAGTCGTTGCGAGGGAGTACGGTGTTCCCGCAGTAGCCAATATTCCAAATGCAACTCAAACTATATTAGATGGACAGATGTTGCAGGTTGATGGGAATCAAGGGACGGTTTCAATTGTTTCAGAAACACTGTAGGGATAGGTGAGACATGCTGTTTGAAATTTACTCAGAACAACTTCAACGTAAACGTAAAAAAATACAACGCGCGTTTCTGTTATCAGTGGTATTGCATGTCATTGCAGTTGCACTTGTGAGTATTAGTTATGTCACTTGGTACCGTCCGATGCTTTCGCCAGAAACCCTTGTAAAGGATGCAATTTCCTTAACAACAGTTAAACGTCTTCACATGAGCAGTGAACGCAAACGTTCAATGCCAAAACGACGTCCTACCTCTACAAACGCTGTAAAGGTTTCCAAGCAAACTGCTGCACAACCGATGAATTCTTCAAGTCCCATCAGAACTGGGACATCAATGGAAGAATTTGGAACAGACACAGGTTTACCAATAGCAGAGACCTCGCTGAGTGCTAATGCTACGGATTCACCAGAATGGAAGTCAATAGCAGTAAGAAATGCACAATCCCCAACTATCACACCAATAACAGAAAGAATTCAAGAAGATACGGGTGCAATTCAGCAAGGAATGGAGGATGCACCTTTACCTGTTGATCGTGATGGAATGATGGGTGAAGCGTTAGAAGGTATCGCTGAAAGCGTTGCTGATAGTGAAACTGACAGCATCGTTGACATTGTATTTCTGCTTGACATCAGTGGGAGTATGATAGATAATATCCGTGCTGTTGGGAGACAACTTAGTCAGATGGCAACGGTATTCGAGGAGAAAGGTATTGATTTCAGACTTGGGATTGTCATCTTCAGGTATCTTGAAGGTGATACCATCATTCACCAACCAACATGGGACGTTGAAAGGTATAAGAGGCTGTTGACGACGCACGTTGTGGCTGCTGCAGGTGATGAACGCGCGCACAATGCTATTATTAAAGCAATACGACGTGTCAAATTTCGAGATGAAGCTGACCGACGTTTTGTCCTTGTAACCGATGAAGCCAGCAAAGGTTCTTACACACTATTAGATATTCTGCGTCAGTGTCAACAGAACAGAATCACCGTAGATGTCATTGGTATAAATCATATGACACATCGGGCACTAACAACTAAGACTGGCGGACTCTGGTACCCGATTCCAATTCAGGAGTAAAATTTAATATGAAATGGGCATTAAATACATATCAGACGTGCCAAGATTGGGAACTCAACCGAATTCTTGATGTCGCTGAGGCAACCGGCTATCACGGGGTTGAGTTGCTAATGGATTACAAACAGAAACACGGATTTGAGTGGGACACCCCACAAGATACATGGGGTGGATTGAAAGCACAAGTAGATGAAAGTGGTGTTGTTATTTCATCACTAACGAGTTGCCAGAATTTTCACTCAGAAAATGCTTCTGATCGTGAAGAGACTGTTCGCCGCGTCACCCGCGTAATTGACATGGCGGAATTTATGGGATGTGACCATGTTCGTGTGCTCGGTGACAGGTATTCCGATGACAACCGTGATGCGGTGGTAGGCTACGTTACTGATGGATTAAAGGCTCTTGGTACTTATGCGGGAGAGAAGGACATTACGGTGTCTATTGAGATGCACGGCTCTTTCACAGACCCGAATTCTGCTATGGAGGTGATTGAAGGTGTAAATCTCCCAAACGTAGGTTTTGTTTTCAATTCACAATTCATCGGCTGCGAAGATGGAAGTATTGAACCGTTATTTTCACGCGTTGCATCACATATCACTTCAGTACATACCCACAAGGTAGAAGTTCCTGATACGTTTGAACTCTACCGACAAATGTTTGAATGGCTCAACCGTATCGGTTTTTCTGGTTATATATCTAACGAATGTGCATATACTGGACCTGATCCTGAAAAGGTGTTGGCACTCTACGTTGGATTATTCAAGGCATTTGTGTAGTGAATATACCACAAGCAGCACATCTCTATAAACGGGTTGCGATTCCAGGTGATTTCCTCAACATGACCGAAGGTAGTTCATGGGGTGGTGATATTCGTATCGGGGATCTGACAGGAAATGGACAAGTTGATTTTCTGGTCTATAAGGCACTTGGTGGTATCCATCCATGTTTTCTTGGGGCATTTTCTCTTGAAGGTGAACCGTTGTGGTCACTGGGTGATAAACATCTTGAAATCAAAGACTCGGATTCAAAAGATGCCTTTCTTACAACACTCTCACCAGACAGACCCGGACCCGTTGCAATTTACGATATTGACGCTGATGGACATGCAGAGGTTATATGTTTTTGGATAGATACAGATGTCTCGGAAGCGAGTAAATGGGATTTATCTTCAATCCGCTTGATGATTTTAGATGGGGCAACGGGTGCTGTCAAACGTTCTGTCGTATCTGATGAACTTCGGCAATGTAACGCTTATGTAGATGGTGAAAAACATATCCCGAACTATGTTCATCAACGATTGATGATTGCTAACCTTAGTGGAAATGCACAACCACAAGATTTCGTCGTGAAGGTGGGAGTGAATATCCTCGCGTTTAACCACAAGCTTGAATTGCTTTGGCAGCATACAGACAGATGGTTTCGGTATCCAAAACATTCAGCATATATCCCCGCAGTTGGTGATTTCAATGACGATGGTCTTGACGAGGTGAACGGAGGCAACTTCGGACTTGCTGCTGATGGAACGGTGTTGTGGGACAAATTCCTCGGTGACAACATAGACTCTGTTTTAGTTGAGGAGTGGGATGGTAAAAAACGTGCAATCCTTTCTGGTGGAGGACAGGTAGTTGACTCTGAAGGTAATCCTGTGTTTTCACTTGGATTTGGTATTGTACCACATGGACAAGAGATAAGACACGGTAACCTGTTATCAGATTCAACACCCAACTTAATTATACGCTATAATGGACACCATTCTGACTTGATAGTTGTAGATAATAATGGTGAAATTCGTAGTCGCTTTAAGGTAGATGAAACACCGAATAACACAGGATTAGAGATTATCCGTTGGCATGGGTTTGGGGATCCTGAATTGATTTATAGTCCAGCTGCACTCTATGATGCTGAAGGGAACAAAGTTGTATCTTTTCCTGACCTTCCGCCTCCGTCTGGTGGTAAAATGGGATGGTATCACTGCTTTCCTGCTAATGTTTGTGGAGATTCCCGTGAAGATGTTATCCTTTACGACCCTTATAGCGATGCTGTTTATGTCTATACCCCTCATCCTTTTCATCCTGACCAATATGAAGACTATCAACATACTGCGCGACAGTACAATGCAAGGTTAATTGACTAAGAATATGGAAACTATGTCTATTAATAAATTTCTACTCATCTCAATTGATTGTTGGCGATATGACGCACTTAGCCGAACCAATCCTTCCTTCAACACTCCGAAGTTTGATTTATTAACCAAAGATTACTCACTCGCAGAGAAGTTCTTCGTGGCAGCACCTGCTACGCGTCCTTCTCATACATCCTATTTCACAGGTTTGTATCCCTTTGAGCACGGAGTTTACGGACAAACCTATCTCAAGATGTTTGAGGGAATACCAAACCTATTTCAGCTGTTTGCTGATGCGGGTTATCACATTACTGGTCGTTCCGAACGCGCTGAGGTATTTCGGTTCCTTGACTATGAGTCATTCATTACACCAGTAGATCCAAATGCAAAGGCACAGCAATTGGGTTCCCTTGAAGACATGATGCATCATCTCAAACAACCGTCGGAGACTCCTCAATTCTGCTTTTTGCACTTTTGGTATACACACGGTGGTTATGGTATGAGTGGCATACCCGGTGCGCCAAGTCTCGGATTACTTGTCAACAAAGGCAGAATGGATGAAGCACTTCGGTTTTACTATGCTGCCGCAACACACATCCTTGAGTTCAAACTCGTTGAAATACTGAAGCAACTTGATCTATCGGAATGGACAGTGTTTATCTTTGGTGACCACGGGGAAGGTATTTGCGAAGAGATCATTGACCACGGACATACACTCAATCAGAACGTGTTACACGTGCCACTATTAGCACACATTCCCAATGTAGATAAGCTGGACTTTCCAACCGCGCCTATCTCAGCGATTGATCTATTTCCAACTATCACAAAACTCGCGGGCATTGAAACAGACTATCAAGGCTACGGTCAAGACCTATTGTCACCATCCGAAATTGATGACAACCGCTTAGTGTTGTCGGAGTTAGACAGTCTTTATGGTATCGGATTCCTCAGTCAGAAAAATTTGGAGATGCCGCACCATCGCGTGACTTCTCGCATATCAGTTGACAACAAAGAGATTAGTAGGTATTCAGATGGTGTTCGGCTATGGTCACTAACGGATGGTGAATATATGTATCGTGAAGATGAACAGACAGGTGAGTTCGTATTCCGCCATATCATGAGCGGTGAGGATACGACCTGCGAAGATCCCGACAGATTCCGTGATACATACGACGAGATATTGATGAATTCCAATTATCAACACCTCCAAGCACAATCCTCTACACCTGAGGAGAAGAAGATTTTGGAGGGTAGATTGCGGAATTTGGGATATATTGAGTGAATTCAATATACTTCAGAATTGACAACACTCTATCTCCTCCTTTTACTTCGTATCAATTTCATGTATTCGTCATGGTTTCCAATCCAAAACCAAACCCAATATCCCTCGGTTTCATAAGCCAAGGCACGATAGTTATCACCAACCCTTGCTGACCACCAATCCTGGACCCTCTTTAATTCAAGGGAAGGATGACTTTGATCTTGCTTCAGCAGTTCATAATTTTTGTCGGCAAGTTTTTGAATACGGGGAGGAAGTTTGTCATAACAATCCCAAAAAGTAGGGTTTGCTTTATAGATCGGTTAACCTCCCAGCCTGTATATCTTCAAGTATTTCTTCGCGAAGAGGTTCGAGTTTTCCGGCTTTTATATCCTCTTCAATTTGCTTATCCCAAGCATCTGAACGAGCCTTTAGAACTTCGTACAGATTATCTTTTAGAGTTGTCAATAGTGCTGGCTTGGTAGTTCCCTCACACTTATTAACTTCTGGCACATCCGGAATCTGTCCATTCCACCCCGTAGACGTTCTTGTCACATAAGCAGTGTAGGTTTCCTCAAAGCGAGGATCTTCTATTTCGACAATTCGAGAGTGTATTATCGCAGATTCATCAGAGCGTTTACTCTGCGGTAGATTCTCTAGTCCTATGGGAACCGTCCTATAATTCAGTGGTACTTTAAGAAGACCAATAATTTCTGAACCATCGGGAGTAGTACTGTAATCAAGAGATAAGATTATCTGTATTTCTTGTTCACTATGAGTGTTAACTGATTTAATGTTTTTTTGTTGTTCCATGTTTGCCTCCTTCTAAAAGTTCACCCAGTGGTTTTTGACGAATCCATTGAAATTCACCAAAAGGTCGCACGAGAGCAATATCAATTTCTCCACCAACATTGGCTGTTATTGGAGAAAATCTTTGAAAAGATATTGTTGAACTAATCAAAAAATCAACGTAGTCAATTGCTTCCTGCAACGAAAAAACCTCATAGATAGGGTGAATTCCAGGTTTACTCTTATAAAGGTTCCATATTGCTGTCACGACTTCTCGATTACCTGAGGCATAACATCCTAATTTGTCAAAAGGTTTAGATATTACGTTTCTGCCCAACGAAACTTCAATTATTTTAGGTTGAAACTCGTCGTACCCCACGACTTGAAAACCGAGAAATGTATGATTTTTAGGAAAATCCTTAAGTGATTTTTTTTCGATCTCAATTTGTTTTTTTAAAAGATTATGCAGGTGTATACCTATATCTTGGGCAAGGTTAGTAACACCGTCAATAAATTTATTTTCCTTTTTTAAAGAATGTTCAAAGGAACGTATTAGAAAGTTAACAGAATTACTGCCAATGAGCCCCGATCCAAAAACTCCAATACCGAAGTTTTCAAGGAAAGGAAAGACCTTTTCAGTATGAGAGTAGGTCGCTTGACCTATATTCCCTTGAAAATTCACTTTCACTGTATGCATTTGTCCGCAATTAGGACACTTAGCCTCCGCAGGCTTATTCATATTAATTTGTTTGTTCAACGACGAAAGACTATCTCCGGCAATAACGATGCCATCCGCCGATATGACTGATACAATTAGTGTCATATAAGTTTATCCTATTCATGGCGCGGAATCCAATTAATTTCTTAGTTCTACATTTCAAAACGCGTCAATCTAACGAAATATTATTTAAATAAAAAGGTAGACGAGGTATGACTTGCAACTATCACTCTGCTGTTCCAAATGTGGAGAAAAACCTTAAATTTGGAGTATGTCAAAGAGAAACTCCTACTCTATAGACTATATAAAATAGATTAACATCTTTTTACCTCAAAGTCAAACAATTGGTTCATTATTTTAATGGTCTCAATTAGAAAACTCAGAACAAGGAATGGATTTAGAGTGTTCGCAAATTACTGGTTCTACATTTCATGAATTGTTGCTTCAAGTGTTTCTATGTCCACAACGGCAATCGTTGCCTTCCCCGTTGTCCATCCACCTGTTTCACCTGGATTGAGCAGTAAAGATTTGTCCTTCTGAATGTCTATCTTATGCGTGTGTCCATAGACGACAATATCGAATTCTCCGCTTTTTGAAATAGGGATAGCGAGTTCAGGATAGTGCATTACTGCAATGGTCACGTCACCGAGTGAAGTGCTTGCAAGGTTAGGGTGCACCTCTCCTATTTGCTCAAACTTCTTCGCAAGGACAACCCGCTCACCGTCATTGTTTCCAAAAACACCTACGACACTGCAGCTCAAATCTGCTAATGGGTCAATGGCAAACGGAGCGATGAAATCACCTGCATGGACTACTAAATCAACTCCAATATCGTTAAATGCCTCAACAGCGCGTATTACGTTTGGAACATTGTCGTGACTATCGGACATTACACCGAGTTTCATATCAAAATCCTCTCTATTTATGTGGTTATTATTACAGGTACCCTATGAATGACGTTTCCAAGATAGCCTTTAGGATTCCATGGTTGAATGAAGGGTTGGGTGTTGCCTTCATCATCATAAGCGCGTGCCCAAATCTCGTAATAACCTTTGTTAGCAAAGGTCAATTCGGTTCCCCAATGTGACCAAGCGTATCTGTTTGATGGTGGCATCAACACGGTTTCTTGCCACTTAATCCCAAAATCTGTGGAAACAAGAACCTTCTCAATACGGTTTTCACCTGCCCATGCGTGTCCTCGGACTGAGATAGGTATCCCTACGCTGAATTCCAAAGATGGTTGTGGCTGTGTAATTAGAGATTTCACTCGCCATGCAGTTGCAATTTGCATGTCTTCTATCGGTGGATTATTACCCGGTTCTATTGGATACTTAGGAATACGGTAGGAATATCCACTCATTTTTTCGGAGTCGTGAACCTTATCTCTTACCCAGATGCGATTGAGCCACTTTTGCATTGCACTGCCAATCCATCCCGGTACGATCAATCTTGCGGGAAATCCGTGGGCATCTGGTAGGACTTCTCCATTCATCTTTAATGCGATGAGTGTGTGTTCATCCATCGCCTTCTCAATTGGAATTCCACGTGAAAACTGTTCACTGCCATCATTGGGAATATCTTCACCGTAGTTTCCAGTGTAAACAGCACTCGGTTTTATATCTGCTGCTTGCAGGACATCACGTAGCCGTACACCGGTCCATTCACTACAGGCAACGGCACCGCGTTGCCACGGAGTACCGCTAACCTCTGGCATGAACAGACTTCTTCCATTCCCCGCACATTCCAATACCACTTCCATTGTTACCTGTGGAAACTGTTGTAGATCCTCCATTGATAGAGCAAGCTTTTTATGCACTTCACCGTCTATAACCAATTTCCATCCATTAAGGTCTTGGTTAATGGCACGTTCTGGAACACCACTATTATTTCGGACAAAATGTTTATCTGTGGGGGTAACATCGTCGTTGAGAAGATGTGGTGCAAACTCACCGTTAAATGGACTTTGGGAATGGACAAGCATATCCGGTTTTGGAAGTCCTGCTGCTTGCAAATCTTCCAATACAACCGGCATGAGTCCTCTATCCAACAAGCCTTGATTGACGGCTTCACAACCTGCACCAAACATCCCTAAACTTGCAAGTAATGTGATTTTACCTGTGTTGAAAAGAAAATTGCGTCTTGTAGTCAGTATGGAATCTAAGCGATCCTCAATATTGGTTTCGTGTGATGAATGTTGCATGGTAAGTGTATCTTGTTTCAAAGTGTTGTTGGACACTGTCAGGTCTGGGTACAGAGACCCCAACCTACAATGTTGACCACGCATAAATATGTTCTGATATTAATCATCGTCACGTTCGCTTAGCAACTCACCTCGTGCAAGACGTTCCGCGTTCTCGGTTGACCACAAGATGTTCTTCATCAGCTTCTGTGCTGTGATGTAACGGGTCGCTGCCAATAGATGCATCCGCTTTTCTTCTGTGTCCTCTGACAAGTCGTAATGTCTAAACGCGACTTCAAGGACTTGGAACATGTGGAGTTCTGCATCTTCACGGAGCAGGATGTGTGCAAGCGTTCGTTTTAGTGGTTCAACATCATGTCCTTCTTCCAGATACTGATTGACGAGAATTTCTGCTTCGTAGACTTTTTGGAAGTCAGCAAATTCTTGTAGTCGTTCTAACATTTTGTCAACAGATGTGTAAGTTTCATCAAGTCGCTGACCGGGTTTAGGAATTCGTGCGGCAGGCATGTTCAGCCAACGCAGATATGCCAAATAGACCACACCGTGAAATATACCGCGCAATAGGTTCGCACTTGGTGCATATTGGAAAGCGTGATAAAGTGCGTGAGCGTATGAGTATATGTTCGCGACATCGTGCCAGTCTCCTTCGTTTTTGAGATGGAACCGTGCAGTGCGAATTGCAGAGGCATAAGTCATAGCACGACAGATGTCAGTTGGATTAACACCATTGCGTAGTTGCTTCTCTACCTCAACGACAGTAGGTTCAAAATCGTCACCAAGCAGTGTCTGTGCAAACGCGGATATATCCAATTCGGCACTGTTCTTTTGATTGTCCTCCCATATACTATCAAGTTTTTTGAAAATCGGTCTTAAGACAGGCACGGAGTCTGCCCATCGAGAAGTTTCCTCATGTCGTGTTCTACTAACGAGGTCAACAACGATTGGACGCAAAATCTCGTGTGATCCTTCCCATTTCACGTAATCTAACGCCTCAAACATTTTGTTAGCAAAATCAAGCGCGTGTCCGTCTCCTGTGAAGTAATAATCTGTTGCTGCCGTGTAGACGAAGTCTGCTATGATCGATTTATCATAGTCTCTGTCATTAAGCGTTAGCAAGATTCGTTCTGCTGCGCCTCTGTGGCGTTTATCAATGAAATAGCGGAACCATCGTTTGAGTGTTTCCAAGTCGTGATCATCTTTGACACGTGGGAAAGGTGCGCGATATGGACGTGCACTTCCTGTGGTTCTACGACTAATCTGGCTTAATCCGTGTACGAGAAATAGGTTGTGGTCATTTGGGTCAACATCATCCCATAGGTTCGCTGCAAGTGTTAGGATTGCTACACCTGATGACCATCCATCACTACTTTTATGTGCGCCGTAGTGGAGTCCTTGTTGGATAATCACCTCTGGAGGTGCGCCTGCATCACGGAGTGCTGTAACGGCTTTTGCGATAAAGAATGTGCTTCGGTCTTTGAGTCCACGTTCAAGTGCACGTTTGCCGTTTGCAATGACACGTTGTTTTGCTGCTTCCCTCTCACCTTTTGCTAACCCGACGTATAAATATCCGTCATCTCTGGCTTCAACAGGAAAGGCTTTTAGGTCATCGCCTGAGGCTAAGAAGCATGCCCCTGATTTTAGGTCAAATTCCCAGTGATGCCAATGACATATCAGGACACCGTCGCGAATACTTCCTTTTGACATGGGGTATCCCATGTGTGGACACCGATTATCAACTGCGTAATAGCTGCCGTTATTCCTGAAGACCGCCAGATGTGTTCCGTTGACGTGGAAAGGTTTCCCTTCAAGTTCCTCAAAATCCTCGGCGGGGCAAAGTTGGTGGTATACAAGTTCAGTTTCATCTATTTCAATTGGTGGTATCGGTTCAACGTTGATGGAACCGATACTGGTTTCTTCAAGAGCAGAAGTTGTATTTTGCACGGTGGACCTCCTATTGACTATATTGATTCTCATTGTTGAATAACAAACAGGTCGCGTGTATTAATACGTTAGAGTATATTCAACTTACTTAAAAAAGTAAAGAAAAAAGAGGGTGTTTACAGAGTTATTTAAATCAATACCATCCAAACGTTTATCTTATGAAAACCGGCTTGACAAACTAACCACCCCTTCAGTGTTTTCTGCGTTCTCAGTGCCTTCAGTGATTCAGACAATCAACATGTCCTTAAGTTGACAGCATTATGATAAATGTTTTCCAAACCAATCAATGATACGTTCCCAACAATCAGCACGGTGTTCAGGTCGCCAATACCTTACGAGATGTCCTTCACCACGATACCACGCAAAAGCCGCTTTCTTCTCAAGTCTACGTAATCCAGAGAAAAGCTCGCCAGATCGCGTGTAATCATCGCCATTATATCCTTCACCACAATAGATCAGAACCGGGGTTGTAACCTTATCTAAGTGAAATAGCGGTGAACTGTCAATATACTGTTCGCGTTTTTCCCAAAGCGAACCACCTATATCCATACGATTCTTGCCTTCTATCCATTTAATACCAAGACTTCTTCCCTGTTTCGTAAGATCTCCGTAGATTCTCGTCAAATTATAAAAACCGCCACCACAAACTGCGGCTTTGAAACGGTTGGTTTGTGTAATCAGTTCGGCAGTGAAGTATCCACCGTAACCGTATCCCGTTATCCCCAAACGATCTGCATCGGCGATACCCATTTCAATGACCTTGTCTACCACAGGCATAACGTATTCGGGCAATTCTTTCAACGATTCGCTGGACCTTGACGGCATATAAACACCAAGTACGGCAAAACCGCGTGCAGCAAGGAGTTGGAAGTTCATGACAAATTTATCTAACCCAAAACTATAAATATACATTGATAAGTGTCTGCCCGGATAAATCCACGTAACTAAAGGATACTGTTTGCCTTCCTCATAATTGGTGGGTAGCATCAAAACACCCTGTAAACGTTTGCCTTTCTCTGTTTCTGATTCGACGAAACGGACCTCACCAAATTGTAAGTCGCGCAGATGCGGATTGAGATCGGACACCTGCTGACGTTCTCCAGAGTTTGTATTACACATCCAGACCTCCTCTGGGTGTGTTGCATTTTGCGCTCTGTAGACAATCTGTGTGTCGTTACTGACAACCTTTAAATCTTGTTCGTCTGCTATTTGACGGGTTATGCTAATTGGTTCTTCAAATAAGCAAGTAGCACGTGCTTCTGTAGTATTTATCAAATAGAAGCCATCTTTCTTTGTTTCTGGATCATGAGTCTGGACACAGATAGACTGCACATCGCTTGACTGCCAGACAACATTTGTATTCTCTTTCGCGACAATACCCATGATGTGTTTCTTCAATTCTTCTGTCAGTTTCCGAGCATCAGTGCCGTCTGCTGCAAATTCCCATATATTTCCATCAATACCGCAGAAAAACGATTCTCCTGATGGTCGCCATAATGGACGTGCATAAAATCGTAGTTTCTCTGTGAGGTTTGCGGTCAGGTTCTCCTGTTCACCGTCTTGGACTGAAACAATAAACAGACCATCTTGTTGCGGATATACCAGATATTTACCGTCTGGTGACCAACTAACGAATAGCGTTCTTTCGCTGATATTTGTCGCTAAACATCGGACTGCCGACCCATCTAAAGGAACTAATAACAACTCATATAGGGTTTCTTGAGTTGTCAACCGCTCTTCACGTATTACATTGAGCACAGCAACTGTGGTATCATCCGGTGAGAGAATGATTTTTCTCGTAAACAAACCCCGCGCGAGAACTTGCACATCACCTGTGTCAACGTTGAAAACACCTAAATCCCCTTTCATCCACACGAATTGGTCTAAATCTTCATCTATAGTAGACTCTTCATCCGTATCCGTATGCCAGACGTTTATCGCTTGTGGCATCGTCTTGTGTGAGATAATTGTGGAAAGGTCCATATCTTCGGGACGTAACTTTGTTATGATATGTTTTCCATCTGAAGTCCACTGTGGCACTTCAAGACCATGTGTTGCTGTAATCGGTTTTTTGTTCACTTGTCGGAGTTCATTTTCAATCTTATCCCAAAGCCAAAGCTGGGGTGTCCCCATTCGGTCAGAAAAGAACGCTAAGTAGTTTCCATCTGGAGACCACCGTGGTGCCCAGTCAACTCCCATATCTGTTCCGAGTTTATGTGTTTCATTCGTTTTTATGTTGGTAACCCATACCTCCTGACTGTGATTTTCTATCAAGGCACCCGTTAGTTGATGCAGTGAAAATTCAGGGGTCTGTTGTTCGAATGATGATTTTCGCTCAGGGTCTACTACTACATAAGCAAGCCACTCTCCATCTGAGGAAAGTTGCATTCGTGAACGATCCGATAACGACTTAATTTTGAGTATATCCGAACTCATTCTATCTGCCATGCTCATTTCTCCTTGTAAGGAATGTTGGTAACTGTATATCTTTTCAATAGAACTATCTACTGTATCTTGAATTGATAAATCGTATTGTTTTAACCTTTGTTTTGCGCGTCGTAGTCGACTCTTAATCGTATTTTGGGGAACACCTAAATAGTTACTGATCTCAGTGGATGTCATCTCTTCAAAATAGTGGAGTGTGATTAACTGTTGATCGCTTTCCTTTAGTTTAGAAATTAGTGTTTGGACTAATTCGCGTTGTGCTTCAGCAGCATCCCTCTCATTTTCTAATGCCACATACCGTGAATATGAATCTGTCTCTGTATTTATTGTATAGCTCTCACGCAACAATTCAGACATGGGTTGCTTTTTTCTGAACCACGCTATACAGAGATAATTCGCAATCGCAAAAAGCCATGTTGAAAACTTCGTCGGGTCTCGCAGCTTACCCAGATTCTGATACACTTCGAAAAATGTTTCTTGTGTAATGTCTTCAGCAATGTGGAAATCTCCAACTTTCCGATACGTGTATGCGTGAACCTGTCCATGGTATTTACTTACCAAATTTGCAAAGGCAGCTTCATCACCCGCAAGTGTGAATTGAATCAAAACAACATCATCCGTTTTCATCTGTCGTCTCCGAAAAGGGTTCATTACGTAGAATTATAGTAGAATTTGTGAATAAATGAATAGGACGTTTTTGGGTAGGATGCCTAATGGCACGGAGAAACGTCTAATAAATCACTTCGCTATATATAGTCGCGAATTGGCTGGAAAAAGGTGCATAATTTTATTGTTGCTTAAGTTCTCCCCACAAAGCCGCTATCTTACCTTTAGGATTGATGTTTAGTGTGCCGTGTGCTGGCACATCAGGACCTGAAATGATGAAATTGTCCAACACAAAATGTGCCACGACACCTCTCCCTCTTCCGACTAAAGAAATTAATCCGACACAATTAATTGTTGGAAGTTGAGGGACATGATATTTAATGAGGAATTTACCCTTAGACAATACCTCAAAATCTCCCTTATTAAAAGAAATCTCCATAGCTTCAAGTGGAGCAAGTGTTGGGTTATCATTTCTTGCTTTTTCAATTAATTCAAAACCCTTTGGCTTTCTGGTTACTCCAAATACAGATCTGTGAAGAAATGCTATAGTTCTCTCAGTTATACTTCCTTGTCCATCATATTGACCAATAAGAATACCTACACCTGTGTTTCGCGCCTCAAGAATCCTCACTTTGACATTAAGTTTATCAACATCAAAACGAAATCCTGTGAATTCCAATACATATCTATCCGTTGCTCCTGGGGGAGGCGGTGGTTGTGCCCATACATCCAAGTGTCCATCTTTCGGCAGCCATGTACTTCTGTTTTCAAGATCATGTTTTGTCCAAGAATCAAAAGAGTCAGTGTTAAAATCCTCAACCCATGTCTTGGTGGAGGCAACCTCTATGAAGATGAACAATAGTATACAAAGAATTATGCAAATACAAATGAATTGTTTCATATAGTTATCCTTAAAGTTTAAAGAACACTCCTACTTAGAATTTGTGGTGATTAGTATTGCTTCAGTTTACCCCATAATACACTAACTTTACCTTTAGCACCAACATTGAGACTGACGGAATCAGGAATTGTTGGACCTGAAATGATGAAATTATCTACAACTACATGAGCAACCTGTCGACAATTTCTTGGAAACACTGCAATGCCGAGAAGATCTATTGTTTGTAAATCATTCAATTGCGGGTCTATTTTGAAATCAATGATATATTCATCATCGGAAAAAAGATAGAAATGTCCACGATCAAACACGACATCTATCTCGACTAAGTTATCCAATGCTATCTTAGGTGCGGATGTTCTTGGAAATTCTTCTGGACTACCAAGTACATGGTCAGCAAACTGATAAGCATTATTAAATGGATGTTTGATTTCATCTTGAGGATCCTTACCAAGAAAAATACCGACATTAGCATTACTTGTAGATACAACGTCAAGTTTTACACGGATCTGCTCAACATTAAAAGGAAAGGCTGTGAATCTGAGCGTATAATTAGTTTGTTCTTCCAAGCGATTATTGAGATTTAATCGTCCATTACACCAAACTTTAGTTCGTATATGTAACTGGTTATTTTGGGATTTCCAGGTTACCCGTTCACGTTGGAGTTCCCGTCTTTTCCATGATTTTAGATTTCCTTCACCGAAGTCCTCTGACCAAGTTTTCAGATTCTCGTCAATTAAAAAATCTGGAGGTGGCGGCGGTTCTACCTCTTCTGGTTTTGTTATTTCCCAAAGACGAACCATATTATCGTTACTCGCACTTGCAAGTATTTTTCCATCCGGACTGAACTCAAGGTCGTTTACATCCTCAGTATCTATCCTTAGATTCTTAAGCAGTACACCTGTGTTTGTATCCCACAAACTAATCCCCTCAAAATCCTTTCCACATGCAATAATTTTCCCATCTGGACTGAATGCAACTGATAAGTAGAGTCTATTCCGGTCCCTTGGAAAACTTCGTAATGACTCTCCTGAATTGGCATCCCATAAATCCATTCCTCCCCAACCTACACTTGCTAATATGGAACCATCATGACTAAATGAGACATCATAAACCCCGAACACTTCTGGTTCAAGGGTATGTAAGAGTTTTCCTGTCATCGTGTCCCACACTTTAAGGTTCTCATGACTTCCACCAGCATTAACAAGGATGCTACTATCAGGATGAAAAGCGATTCCACCAAGTTTATTAGCATTGAGAATTCGTATAAATTCACCTGTTTCAGGATTCCACAGACGTATTCTACCATCCCAATCTCCACTTGCGAGAATAGATCCATCAGAACTAAATATCACATCGCTGACATAAGCTTGATGACCTTTCAGGGTTTTAAGTAGTTCACCTGTATTAGGATCAAACAGATTAATTACTTGGTCTTCTCCACCTCCACTTGCAAGGATGCTACCATCAGGACTGAATGCAATACCTCCTCCACTATTTGTGTTTATAGTCCTCAACAGAAGTCTTGTTGTTGGATTCCATATCTTGATAGTTCCGTCTTTACTTTTACTTGCAAGAATCTTACCATCAAGTGTATACGTAACATTGAATACTGAATCAGTGTGTCCTTCAAGCACAGTATGTGGAAAATCTGCCGCAAAACTGTTAGGCAATACAATTATAATAATAAGAAATAGTAGTGAGATTATAAGCTGAACAGTTTTCATAAAATGTTACTCCAAATGTTTGTGCATTATAGAATTTATGCAAAATACTTGATATAGGATCTCTGAAAAAGATGTATTATACAACTTCATAATTTAAAGACACAGTTTTAGGTTAGAATGGTTGCAAAATATTAAAAATATCGCTGACATTTATCAAAAATTGTCATAAATCATTAGTTATAAAGGTCCTTGTGGGTTATGTTCATGAAAATGGGTCATGATTTCAAGTAATACCATTTCTAACATATAATGTCCCTTTTTGTAGCACAAACTGTTAGTTGTGTCCTACAGTATTACTATCCTAACAACCACAAATGAGACAATTATATTAAGACAACTTCTTCTGCTCCGATATTTAGAGACAATCAATTGTTCCGATTAGCGTTTATTGAATGGATTCCCAAACGCAATTCACGCATATTAATTGTTGTTTTAGGGATTATCAAACCGAGGTATCTAACCTATGGCATGACTCTAAAAGTTTTAGAGTCAATCCTGACTAAAATTGTCATAAATAAGCCATAAATCAAGTGTTAACAAAGGTTTGTGGTATTTTTCAAAAATTGACAAAATTGTCATTGACTCTAAAAACTCTAAAGTATGACATTTTAATATAGTCAATTGTCACGAATATATTTACAAGATACATTCCTAAAATTGTGTTTTTTGAGGGGTTGGTGTAGGGCAAGAGGGAACGGAGGTGGACCATCTCTATTAACCGGACGAATTCCACCTACTTCATATCAATTCACCTTTTAGAAATACGGCAATTGAATCCTCTGCTATGGTATATGGTGTAGTTAGTACCTCGCCATATACCATAGCAGTAATCAGTTTTGCTTGTCAGTTGATAATCAGAAACAATGCTGTCATTTCATCAAGGTACTTCTCCAAGTTAGCATACCAAGTTTAATTCTTTGGTTTGATATGTCCGAGATGTACAATCGTCATACTCACGAAGTTAAAAAAGAAGGAGATCACATCATTTACCGGTTTAATGAGATTGTCTTCAGTACGCAAAACTAATTTGGATTCTATCAGTAATGTCAAGGCATTCTCTATATCAGTTTCTAATATGTCAGTCCCGTTTGCCAAATCCGTAACTGATTTCTCACCTTCCACCAACTGTCGTAAAATAGCAACTATAGTAGGATCTGTGAAGAGATTCGCAAGATTCACGATTTCAGTATCCGGTGCTTTGTTAAGGAAGATATCAAGACTGTCTGACCAATACGCGATACGTGATTTTCCAGAATTTGAAGCCGTTTTATATCCGCCAACATAACCCCAATTTATCTGATTATCAGCATCATCAGGAAGTCTACTTAAAGTCTTAAGTGCATCTCCGCGTTGCGACCGAGGATGCGGAATATCAAATTTTTCACTTAGTTGATCCGAGAGAGAATGAATCTGTTCACGAAGCTCAGTCATCTCTTCTTGCAAATCAGGTAAAATCCTTACTGACATCCCCGTTAGGTTATGCAAGGTTTCTTCAGTATTTTCCTCAGTTTTTGTTTCATCTTTCACTTCTTTTTCCATGATAATATTTCCTTTCAACTGTTGTTGGGAAGGTTGTTCCCGTTCAATAGTAATGTCTAACGCCTCTTGAATCATGTTTTCATATTGCTTTAGTCGTTTTCGGGCACGATGGATACGGCTTTTGACAGTATTCTCCGATACACCTAAATAGGTTCCAATTTCAGATGATGTCATCTCTTCAAAGTAGTGGAGGGTGATAACCTCCCGATCACTTTTTTTCAACTTTGCAAGCAGTTTCTTGACAAGATCGTTTTCAATCTCAGCAGTAGTATTCGCGTGTTCAGCTGCAACATATTGGGAATATGCTTCTGTCTGTATCTCTGAATGGTCAGTTTTTTCCAGAGGCTGCGTCTGTATACGGTTTTTTCGGTGCCATGCAATACAGAGACGATTCACAATCGCATGAAGCCATCGTGAAAATTGCATCGGATCTTCCAACGTTTCCAATTTCTGATACACTTGCAGGAAAGTATCCTGCGTAATATCTTCAGCAATATGAAAATCACCTGTTTGTCGCCATGCATGTGTGTGAACTTGCTTCCGATATTTTCTCAGCAAATTCTCAAAAGCCGACTGATCACCCGCAAGGATACGTTGGATCAACGCAATATCATCATTTTTCACCAGATTCCTCCAACAACTCATCTTCATTCACTCATATATAATGACGCGAGTTTAAGAAAAATAGGTGCATAATTATAGTTTTAGAAGTGGAGTAAGTTTGGGTGGAAAATGCTAATCCAAGATAGATCTATGGAAGATATTGAATATCACGCTTCATAGGTGTCAACTTTACGACCCTATAATCCGATAGATGGGATTAGGAATCCACACCTATCGGACTTGAAGGGGTTAGTCTTCCAAACGCATCGGCATGATGAAGTAGATATGTCCTTCGTCCCCAATCGGTTTAACAACTATAGGATGTATCAAACCTGAGAACCCCATGGAAAAAGACTCCGTTTCAATATGCTCTAATATCTCTATCAGAAACCGTGAATCAATACGGATATGGACTTTCCCTATGCACGACTCTACTGCTAATGTCTCACATTCTTCATCCGGTGCAGAAAGTTTAGGAGAAATCCGAATTTGTTTTTCGTCTATCTCTAAATATACCGAAGGACATTTCGGATTTGAGAGCAATGAAACCTTACGTGTTGCAGACAGAATC
>JAPOQK010000038.1 GCA_026710795.1 Candidatus Poribacteria bacterium | reverse complement strand
ATTGGAAATCTTTCTTCTGTAGGAGCGACCTCCCGGTCGCGACCAGTAAATCAACGGTATGAATGCCATTTAGGCATTCACCGGGTCGATCCTACAAGTAGTCCTCAGCAAATGGCACTTTATTTATTAGAAATGGTATTATATGTTGCAGTTCGAAAATACTGAATGCGTAAGAAAATTAAGGGTGGCAATGCCACCCTTAATTTATTATTTATGTATTAATTCCGAGATTAATTAATCAATTCAAAGACAACTGGAAGTTCAAGTCGAATGCTATTCCCTGATTGTCCATCGGGAAACGGAGGATAGGGTTCAGCATTTTGAACAGCTGCAAGTGCAGCATTATCTAAGACACGTGATCCAGATGAAGCTGAAACTTTAGGATCCAGAATTGTTCCATCTTTAAGAAGAGTAAAGCGTATTGTGGTAGTAGAACCATCATCCAAATTTCTAACATTTGGTGGGAAACGTTGAACTTCTTTAATCTGTTCACGGACTTGTCTCAGAAATTCTGAGAAAGACTGCTTTGTATCACCAAAGTCTGCAGCTGACAAACCAAGATCTTCAGTAGCACCAAAATCCATAGAAACTAAACTTGTCCCCATATCCATTTTGGATGTTAACCCTGTTGATGAAAATTTTGGCATTTCAAATTTCGGCACAGTGGAAACAATTTTTACCTGTCGGTTTTGTTCCATTATTGTGGCACCAGCACCTAAAGTTGCCAGTTGCATAGAATCATCAGCGGGTAGGTCGGACACTGGCATTGTGAAATCTGCGGGACCCAGGTTTATATTTGTTTTTGGAGCAATTGTGTTACCTTTCGGGACGAGTACTTCAACAGCTTTTGGTTTTACTGTTTTTTGCGTTGTTCGTGGTGCAGTGGTGCGTTTTGTTTGTTGCGGTGGTTTTTCTACAATGACACTCTGCATCTTATCTTCATTCATCTGTAATACTGTCTTTTTTACAAACCAAACTGCAACGACAATTAGAACAGCCGCGTGAAGTCCAATTGCGAAACCGAATGCCAACTTTTTGGCTTTTGCTTTCCACCTGTTTGATGCTTGACGATTTTCTCGTTGTGCATCAGCAACGGTGATAGATACATCGGATACATTTTCAGATGCCATCCTTTTTGCAACGTTTGGTGCCTTTGCTCCCGTGTTATCAGCCATTGCCATCTTTTTTCTTAGACGTTTTCTCCTATGTTTTCCTGAAGCGTAATTAGAGAGTGCGTAACTCATTCAGTTTAGTCCTCCCTGAAATTAGGTAAAGGCATGAGGTAATTTCATGCCAAATTATGGATTTCAGTGTTTGGTATGAATCTCATACCAAAGACACAACAGTGAATTAATCAAATTTCATTTAATCTTAATGTTTCTATTAACCATCATCATAACTGAGCAATTTGTAACGATTGTTTTTTAAGACTACAGAACCCAAAATTTTCAAATCACGTTTTTCACCTACGGAATTCTTTAATGTCAAAACGGTACCACGTAAAATATGGAATCCGTTGTAAGATTCTGTAGGTCCGTCAAATCTTATACTAACATAACTAAGGTTGACCCCTCCCAATCGATCAATCCACCTTTTCATGCCGACATTACAATTTTTATTCAGATTTGACCACGAGAAATCAGGTTTAAAATTGCTCTTTGGGAAAGCAGGATATATCCAAGAAAGATACTCTTCTCGTTGGATACGCAGTTCATTTAACTTTTCAATATCTTTCCGATTTAAAGCGTCAACGACTGCCAGACCGATTTGGTCTGGCGAGTCGAGACTGTTTTCCCATACTCGTTGCTCACACCCTATCGAACAGATGCTAAACAGTATCACTGCAGTCGCAACGTAAGAGAGGGGGCACCGAGCAGAGAAGGTCAAACGATAGTTAGTTGCGTGCACTTGTTGTCCAACCTTTTGTCCAATCGTTGGTTGCACTTACACCACCAATAAAATTGACAGCATCAAAGAAACCGTCTGAAGGAGGCGTAGCTGGCGTAACAGAAGCGGCACCTGCCCCCGATGCAAAATTCGGATTATCCTTATTAAATGGTGCTACGAGATTCGGGTCATTTTCCTTATTTCCAAGACCTATTGCCCAAGCCGCTTCGTCAAAACCGTCATCATCTTTTTCATCACCGAAGTTCTGATCCCCGTTGGAGAAGAAGATGCTGTTTTTCACAATTAAATTGCCATCGTCAGCTTGTTTGTGTGAGGATTCATTGTTGATATCAAGACCAACTGCGTTAAACCCGACAACGATGAAATTTGCATACATACCAGCTGCACCTTCACGAATCAACAAACCGCTATCGCTTTCAGGACCGGATGGATCCCCAACAAGTGTTACATTGAAAATAGTTGGTGCGGACCGTGGTGTTGCTTCATTGTTCTTGCTGCTGTTATCATTTTCAAAACCGTTATCAGCGTCGTCCCCATATTGCTGGGCGACCCAGAATTGACCTTTTCCTATCCATCCATCAGTCCAATCAAATGAATCGTCGCGTGCACCAGTTACCAATGCGTATTTTAGATTGACTGTGCCACCAAACATTTCAATACCATCATCTTGATTCATGTGTACTTGGATATGTTCAACGACCGTGCCTGATCCGACACCTTGGAAAGCAATACCGTTCAATTCGTTGTCTGGACTAAATTCAATTCCAGCGTATTCGACCCGCACATATCGTAGAACTCCACTGTTGTCAGTTGGATCATTACCGCCGTATGCCCCAGTGTCTCCTTCACCGAAAGTAATACCTTGGTTAGTCGGTGCTCTTCCATTGATGATCAATCCACCCCATTGTCCACGCGCACGTGAACCGATAGCAGCATCACTTGTCATTACAATAGGTGCATCTGCAGTGCCGTCAGCCATAAGCTTTCCACCTTGTGCAACGACAAGTGTGCCATTTGTTGCATTTTCACCATAAAGCGTTACACCCGGTTGAATAGTGAGTGTTACACCATCTTTGACAAACACGGCATCACGCAACAGATAATCGTAGTCCGCAGACAGTGTTCTATCTTCCAAGATGTCTCCAGACAGGATAACCACTTCACGTCCATCAACGGTTATGGTTTCCTCAACAACCACTTCTTCTGGTTCTGTTTCATCATCTTCACCACATCCGACAATAAACAGAGATAAACTGACTGTGAATATGACAATTAATTGATATAACCATCTATAATTACCTTTTCTCCAAACGGGTCCAAGGGTTGACATAAAATTTGACATTAGTTTATCTAAACTCCTTTAATATGTTAATCCCACTTCGTTATTGAGTGGATAATTCTGTTTGCGACCTGTGAATCTGATGTATATATTAGGTCGCTGTTGTAAGTTTCAATTGCTTTAAAATTACTCAACAATTGTCACAAAAAACTGACTATGTTATGACTTTTTATAGGATCATAGATCCTATCCTTTTTGGACATCCAATTTGAACTGTAAATTCAGTAATATACATGTGTACTGAATATATATTTATAGGTTGTAACTAATTCCGAACGAGAACGATCTTCCGATTTTATATTTTACAGATGTGGCACCACCCTGTTTGAATTCAACAGGACGGTCAAGAAGGTTTTTAGCAGAGACACTCAATTTATACGCGTCTGCTACTGTTCGACTAAAACTGATATCTAACTCCCCACGCGGTTGTTCATATACATCGGGTGCCCCGTGGTTACCTACATCAGAGAGTCTTCGACCATATATATTGTATGCAACAGAACTCGCAATATCCCAGTTGGGTTCTTCATATCCTACTGATACATTGATGATATATGGACACTGTCCTTGTAAGGGTCGTTCTGTGGATGTTTGAATACCAACATCATCGGGTAGTTCAACTCTGGAGGTAATAAACGCGGCATTTGTATTAATCGAAAAGGCTTTTAACATTGATGTGATCACACCTAAATTCTGTCGTGCTTCCAGTTCCAATCCGTAATTATGCGCAGCTTCAGCGTTTGCATAGGTTATACGTACTTCTGCATTTGGTTCAATAATCTGTTCAATTGGTTTGTGGAATCTTTTATAGAACGCACTTATGGCAACTACACCACCTCCAGTTGTATCTGGAAATACTTCCCAACGGAAGTCATAGTTGTCAATTAATGTCCGTTCTAATTGCGTGTTTCCAAGAATTGTTCTACCGCCAACAAAATCTGTGAACTCAAAGGGTGCAAGTTCTCTGAGGTCAGGACGTGTAACCGTCCGTGATGCAGCAAGACGCAAGTTCATTCTTTCTGTTAACCGATAAGTAAGATTTAATCCTGGAAGTCCATCTGAGGTATTCAAATTTGCTTTATGGTCTTCCAATACAACGGTGGAGAACGGATCAAAAGCGGTGAGAACTTGGTCAGAATATTCCCAACGAAGACCTGTCATAACCTGCCATTTTCTACTGAGTGGTATATCAAGCATCATATATCCTGAGTAAACGCGATGGTCAGCATTGTAATTATCTGATCGTCTTGTAGATTCACGTAACTCAAAGACGCGTGGTGCTATGTTGTCAGTTTGAAATAGTACTTCAGGGGGAGAGGATAGGTCAACAACAGCGTCAACATTATCTGATGGCTGGAATCTGAATCTCCGCACCTCAAAGGCACGAGATCTATCTCGGACGAGTCCACCGAATTTGATGAATCCAGTTATTCTCACTGGTATAGTCCAATCAGTCCGTGCGTTGTAATCATGATCTTCGAGGTTAAAGAAGAATCTACTACCACTTTGTGAAGAATCTCGGAAAATGTAATTCCCTTCCCTGTCATCTTCATATATTGTTTCACGTGTATCAGGTTCATTGCGTGCTGCGCGGGAATATGTGAGACGCCATTCCATTGACAGATCGGATTGATCTGTTTGTTTTCCCATTTCCGCTGCTTTATCAATTACCTGTTCAACAGACTCGGAATATTCTTCTATTGTCCCGTTCTTCAACTCTGGTTCACCAAAGTTGAATCCGTGTGTGCCAGCTAATTGTCCAGAAAAGAGTTGTCTTTCAACGAATCGTAGGCGTGCACTGCGATATATCGTATTTCTATCAGCATTGTCACCTTCCCAAGTTCTGGTTTGATCTTCTGCAGTATGGGTTGCAAGGGTTCGTATGCTGAGTAGATGTTCCGGTGAAAATCGTAGACTCGCACTTATCACACTTCCCCAATCTACCTCATGACCGCTCTGTTCGATAACGTAATCAGTAACTGGTGAAAGTGTCTCATTTAATCCGATTCTGAAATCTCTACGTTCCTGTGTGTTATAACTGTGACTATTACCGTAGGAAACTACACCCAAGTAACCAAATTGTTTACCTAAGATTGTATTACTATTACCTAAACTGAATTTATAGCCTTGATTTGCTGGTACTGAATGGCGTTCAGGAGACCACACATTTGAAAAAGAACGACCAAACTCTTGAATCTCATCCTGTGTGAATCCAGTTGTGGTAAAACGTCCCTGTTCCCGTATCGGAACTTCATCAGCCTTTTCTTCAATAAGCTCAGGTAACTTTCTTGATCCATCATCAAAACCTAAAAAGTCAAGATTTCCACCAGGGTAGGTTAATCCGTCAGCACCTGTAGCCTGTGCATTGAAACCTGTTGATAAGGAAAGCGACATCGTCAATGCTTCAGGGAAGTCTTTTGTGAATACCTGCACTGATCCACCCGCAAAACCTCCCGGTTGGTCAGGAGAAAATGTTTTGACTGTTTGTAGACTTGCAAGTAGACTTGCTGGAAAAATATCCATCGGAACAACTCGACGATTCGGTTCCGGACTCGGAATCTCAACATTGTTGAGAAGTGTATTACTATAACGTTCACCTAACCCACGAACAAAAACATATTTTCCACCTACAATACTGACTCCAGTTACTCGTCTAATTGCTTGTGCGGCTGAGGAATCGGGCAAACGACTGATCTCTTCAGTACTGATGCTGTCCTCAATTCGTGAACTACGCATCCGTTTTTCAAGAAGACCGCGTTCGCCAGATTGACTTAATCGCACCTTCATATTAATTGGGTCTAATTTAACAACTTGTGGTTCAAGTGTTACTTGTAACGGTTCTGATAAACCTTCGACGTTAACTTCAATATCTGAAAGTACAGTAGTGTTATAGAATGGGGCGGACACCTGCAGAGTATAAGTTCCAACAGGTAACTCGATAGAAAAAGCACCTGTTTCATCAGTCTTTACCTTTGTATCTGTTTCAATAACTTTTATTGTAACATCTGTGAGTGGTGCATCAGTGTCGCTATCCATGACGACACCCGTAAATTTTATAAGTTGTTGTGTATCTTGTGCAGCTATATCTACTGACAAGATAATTACAAAACTTAATACAAACACCAACCTGGTGCAAAGACCTTTCATGTTTCCTCTTTTCAAAACGTTGTTTAAGATAATTCCTGTTTTCTCAAAGCAACTTCCAATGGTAGAAGAATTTTAACTTGAGAATGAAACAAAATTGTGATATTTTTTTGGCAAATGAATGTAAAGTTCATATTCAATAAAATCCTGCAATTAATCTTTTCCTACATTCTTAACCTTCCAAGATTGATTTACAGATAAGTACATCGTAAAAATATAAACAGGAGATTCATGTTTACAGAATTACTACGAAAAAGCACTCACATCTCAGGATTAATAATCCCGATTGTTTACAACTTTATGGATAAAGGATCCATGTTAACCATCGTAGGAGGATTCGCAGTTATTGCCTTCGTTGTGGAATTCTTAAAATGGTTATATCAACCCTTTCGAGAAGTCTTTTATAGTGTTCTTAGACCACTTCTCCGTAGTCATGAACAGAAAGGTGCAATTACTGGTGCGACCTATTTCATCTTCAGTGCCTTGTTATGTATTCTTTTTTTTGAGAAGAACGTAGCAATCGTCTGTATTTTCTTTATGATTTTAGGTGATTCAGCTGCTGCGTTGGTTGGAACTCGGTGGGGACGGATAAAGCTTATCGGTAAAAAGAGTCTTGAAGGGAGTGGTGCATGTTTTCTAACTTGTGTTGTGATAGCACTCTTCTGGTTAAATCCAATTATAGGTTTAACTGGTGCATTTGTTGCGACGGTTGTTGAACTACTTCCTCTAAGGATTGATGACAACTTTACTGTACCACTCATTTCTGGTGCTGTCATGCAGTTAATGATAAAATATCTTGTAATTTAATTGTGGTGTTGTCGTCCTGCTGTCTATACTATCTTTGTTGCAAAATGACACCGATTATAAGACTGGATTTAACAATTCACTTGACATTTGGCTATTTTTCAATTACCTTTATAGTATAATGTCAACTGAATCTAAAAAAACACCAAATCAAGCTGCAGAAAGTTTCCGAGCAATCTCAGTCTCTACCCCAGTAAATCTTTCAAACATAAGGATAATCCTCTTTGAACCTCGTGAACCCGGTAACATCGGGTCAGTTGCAAGAGTTGTGAAAGGAATGGGATTGTCACAACTTTTCCTTGTTAATCCGGTTCCCTATCAAAACGAGGATGCTGCCTTTCGTATGGCACATGGTGCGAGAGATGTTCTGAATAATTGCCATGTTGTCCCTGAATTAAAAGACGCACTTGTTGATATAAAATACCTTGTTGGCACAACACATCGTAGACGAGATGCACGTTTACCCTCTCCTGTTACTGCTCGTGAAGCAGCAAACACAATCGCATCCGTGTCACAAGATCAGTCTGTGGGACTGCTCTTTGGACGCGAAGACTTCGGTTTATCTACTGATCAGTTGAGTCTATGTCAGTTGATTGCAAGTGTTCCAATGGCTACAAAGAATCCGTCCCTAAATTTAGCCCAAGCGGTGCAAATCTTCGCGTATGAGGTATTTGTTGCAAGTTTAGCTGAACATTCTCCGGTTGAGATTGACTATGCTGATGTCAATACTTTAGAGGAATTTTATGAGCGAGTGATACGTTTGTTAGATAAGGTTGGTGTGGTTCCATATAATCAGGATTGGGAGACATATCTGAAATCATTGCGACGTGTTTTTTCACGCGCGCCACTCGAAGAACGGGATATTGCAACCCTTGACATGATCTTTTCTACTGCATATCGTCATATTGTGCGATTGGAGCAGCAGTTAGAAGATTCTACTTGAATTATTGGGTTTACTGACGTATTATAGTATATGACTTAAAATAACCTAAGTTGCCACTTATGTATCATAATTAATAAACAATTCTCAATTATAAATTGCCTCTATAAGTTAAAACCTTGAAGGTAGCAACTTGGGTTACAATATAATAAAGTACACCAATTATCTTTAGGCACTAACACCAATTACTTATAGTTTCACCATAACCTTGGTTGAAATTGACACACACAAGGGTCGGTATTTAAATATGACAAATAAACACATTTTTTTCTTTAGCATCGTCTTTGCAGTAATACTGAGTAGTTTAATCATAGGTTGTGGTGGAGATGATGACAATGAATTAGAAACAAAAAGTGAATTAGATATACTATATGAGGAATTGGTTGGAACATACGACCTATTCCGTGCAGAAGTAACATTTGTTGGACAGGAAAAACAAGTTCTTGAACCTCCTACAGCCACTGGTACAATGACAATTTCCTCAGATCAAAGACTTGTCCAGAACCTTGTGGTCAACGATATTGCTATATCCGTATCAGGAACATTTGAAATTCGACCAGATGAAGGTATAATGTTGATAGACAATGAAGAATCAGATTTAATCTCCAAACCAACCTACACTTGGGATGGAGAAATTTTAACGACGTTATTAGATGCAGGAACATTTGTTGAAAAGGATTTTTGGCGGAAGAAATAACATATTATGATGATAATTCGTGAATGTTTGTAATAAAACTTTTGTTGTTAATTTAGGATGGTGCATAAATCACTGTTATTATACGTCTATGCGAAGTAATGGGGATTGATAAAATGCGACATATAAAACCCATCGTTTGGCTCATCTTTATATTATCCGGTGCAAGTGCGCTCATCTATGAAGTGATATGGATGCGGCAACTAACGCTTGTATTTGGTAGTACTGTGTTTGCGACAAGTACAGTCTTGACAGCATTCATGGCAGGACTCGCGCTTGGAAGTTTCTATTTCGGTAGGAAGATTGATGAGAGTAATATGTCTCCGTTGAAACTCTATGCACTCCTTGAAGTAGGAATCGGTGGATTTTGTATCATTTGGCCCCTTTTACTAAGCGTCCTCACAGCCCTCTATGTCCTCATCTCCCGTCACATTACATCTGAATTCTATCTTCTTTCTCTTTTCCGCTTTATACTAACGTTTGGAATTTTACTTATTCCGTCAACATTGATGGGAGGGACGTTACCCGTATTGACACGGTTTTTTGTCAAGAGGTTAGAACAACTTGGTACTAACATCGGAATATTATATGCGTTGAATACGTTTGGTGCTGTTGTTGGAACAGTTGCAGCAGGATTTTTCTTGATACAAGCGATGGGGATTCAATGGTCACTCCGTGTAGCAATTGCGATAAACCTTGGTGTTGCGTTAGTTGCATGGGTCTTAGCAAGATACGCAGATGTATTAGAATCAGATGAAGATGAAACCGAGATTGAACAGGAGAAAACAGAATCGAATGAACAGCAGACACAACCTCCTCTACTTGTATATGAAGAGGTTAGCATACGAGAACGTCACTTCGTATTATGGGCAATAGGTATATCCGGTTTCTGTGCTTTGGCGTATGAGGTGTTGTGGACACGTATTCTCGTATTTTTTCTTGGCAGTACGACTTATGCATTTGCCACTATGCTTGCTGCTTTCCTTTTTGGAATAGCCTTAGGTAGTATGGTCATTTCTCGATGGGTTGATCGTATAAAACAGCCAGTAATCACCTTCGGTATAGTGCAACTCGGAATAGGTTTATTCGCACTTATCCTAATGCCTGCATTTGAGCAGTTGTATGGGATGACACATGCACTCCAATCTACTTTTGGTGCAAGTAGATTCTGGACATTTTTCTCTTGTTTTCTTGTTATGAGTGTTCCAACCTTTCTGATGGGTGCGAGTTTTCCTCTGGTGACTAAAATATATACAGGAAACGAACAACAACTCGGAAGAAGTATTGGTAATGTGTATGCCGTTAATACTTTTGGGAGTATATTAGGTGCATTCTGTGCAGGATTTGTTCTGATACCACTCTTGAATATCCGTCCAAGCATTGTGTTGACAGTTGCCTTAAATACAGGTATAGGGTGTATGCTTATATTGAGGGGATGGAATACATCAAATGGCACCGATAAGTTGACTTCAGCAGGTAGTGGGACAAAAGGATTGTTACAAGGTATAGGTATAGGAATACCAATTATTAATGTAGGATTAGCAATTGTTGTATTACTTGCATTAAGTAAACCTATATTCCTCAATAGCACTATTTACAAAACACAACGTCCAGGAGATGAAGTTGTTGATTACGAAGAGGAGGTAGATGCGACGGTAACAACCTTGAAAGACGATGAAGGTGTCTATCGTCTATATGTAGATGCGAACCAAGCTGCAGACGCATCACGATGGGATTCTCCTTCTCACCGCGTCATTGCACATCTTCCTTTGTTATTACATCCGAATCCGGAACGCGCGCTGGTTGTCGGTTTTGGTATGGGTCTTACCTCATATTCCATTACACAGCACGGTGTACAGGTTGATGCGATTGAATTGTCAAAAGGTGTGATTTCCGCTGCACAACAACATTTCACACATATCAATGGTAACGTGTTCGATAATCGTTTATTTAATTATACAGTCAATGATGGACGCAACCATATTTTAATGACAGAGAAGAAGTATGATATGATTTCAACGGGTATTATTCACCCACTTGTAAGTGCAGGAAGTTCGAATATATATACGGAAGACTTCTATAAGTTGTGCAGAAGAATCTTGACTGAGGATGGCGTGATGTGTCAGTGGGTACCGTTGCATCGTTTGCCAGAATCACACTATAAGATGATTGTTCGTACTTTTATATCTGTTTTTCCGGAAACCACGTTATGGTATAAATATACACCTGATTTTGTGATACTAATTGGCACTCTCGATCCACTGACAATCAACTACAAAGACTTTATTGCACGGAGTAAAAAACCGAGTATCCGTGAAGGACTCGCTGCAGATGATCTTGATGGTTTATCCCTATTGGACTCATTTATGATGGGTCCGAAGGCAGTACGAGAATATGCAGGTGATGGTCCAATTCACACGGACAACCGACCAAGGTTAGAATTTTTCAAAGGTGAAGACTTAACGAGTTCTACTGCTGTTAATATTGAAGGTATGAAAAAATATCGGCAGCGTATTAGACCACCTTTTCTCAAAAACTATGGTGCAACATTTGATGAAAGAAAAGCTGTACAGGAAAGGATTGATACTTACTTTAATGCTACACAAAAGTTGATTCTTGGTCAGATTGAGTATGCGAATGCTCAGACCGAACTTTCGATGGGTAAGGTTACCAACTTTAAAAACCGACTTGAAACAGCAAGTGTATTAATGACCGATGCAATAAGAATTAATCCTGAAGATGAAACTGTTCGTTATAATTATGGAGTTATTAGTGGAATTATCCGCGAGGATGATTTGGAGCAATTACGCAGTATAGAACAGCAAGTACAACTTGCTTTGCAACAAAACCCTGATAATATCCAAGGATACCTACAGTTGGCAGTAGTATATGAAGGGATTGCAAGAGAGTATGAGAGAAGAGGTAATAATGCATTGGCAGCAAAAGAACTTGCAAAGGCTTCTACAGAACTTGAGAAATTACTTCAGCGCGATCCAAGTAGGATAGATGTTTTTGTCATCCTTGGACCAATATACCAACGTCAAAGTCTATACAGAGAAGCACTGCGAACCTATGAGCGACTTGAACAGTTAGATCCTGACTTGCCTGCTCTAATTTTCGCGACTATGGCAGACCTACATTTGACATTGGAAAATGTTGATGAAGCAAAAAGATATGCACAAAAGGGTTTAGATACAGATAATAACTCCTGGCGTTCACATCATGTGCTTGGAAAGGTATACAATGCTGAAAATCAACCCAATAAACTTCTTGAACATTATACCAATGCTATAAACATATTAGATGATGAAATACCTCATTCAGCAAATCCAAGTAATTTACTCAGTTACAGAGAAGAAATACAAAATGAGCTAAATCAGATAAAAAAATAGGAGGGAAAACCTAAATTATTATGTCTCAAGCACCTTCTTTAAAACGAACTCACTATTGTGGCGACTTACGCCTAAGCAACGCAGGTACAACTGCACAACTCAACGGTTGGGTCAGACGGCGTCGTGATCATGGTGGTGTCATTTTCGTTGATTTACGTGATAGAACAGGAATTACACAAGTCGTCTTTGATCCGCAGATTGACGAGAAGGCACACGTACTTGCCGATTCGGTTAGAAGTGAGTTTGTCCTAAACGTTAGCGGTACTGTCCGTGAACGTGCCCCAGGTGAATTGCTATTCAAAGCAGATGCATCATTTCAGAAAGAACTTGCTAACAACACATCGTTGTCATCCGAATTCCGTTCACTGTTTTCAGATTTAGATGAAAAATACAGACTATCAGATGAAACAAACGTGAGTGTTCGCGAGGATGACAAACGATGGCTTCTCACCGATGTAGAGAATAATCGCACGTATGATATTTTGAGTGAACAGGATGGTCTAAATATATATCAAGGCACAGTGAATCCTGAACTTGACACAGGTGAGATTGAAGTAGCAGTTAATTCTTTGAACATTCTCAATTCAGCCAAAACACCGCCATTTCCTGTTGAAGACGATATTGAGGTAGCAGAAGATATCCGTATGCGATATAGGTTCGTTGATTTGCGTCGACCTGAGATGCAGAAAACGCTTGAGATGCGACATAAAGCTGCCCTTGCGGCACGTAACTATATGAATGAAAATGGGTTTCTTGAAATTGAGACTCCAATCTTGATGAATAGTACACCTGAAGGTGCTCGTGATGTTCTTGTGCCGAGTCGTCTAAATCCTGGTAAGTTTTATGCGTTACCACAATCTCCGCAACAGTTTAAGCAGATACTGATGATGAGCGGTGTTGACCGTTATTTTCAGATTGCTCGTTGTTTTCGCGATGAAGATACCCGCGCTGACAGGCAACTTGAGTTCACACAACTTGATATAGAGATGTCTTTTGCAGGTGTTGATGATGTGCTTGAAGTCACCGAAGGTCTGATGAAGCGAATATTTGAGGAAGCAGGTAACATTCCTATTGAAACACCATTCCTACGTCTCCCATACCATGAATCTATGGCGCGGTTTGGAAATGATAAACCAGATACACGATTTGGTATGGAATTAACTGACCTTTCTGATGTTATGTCAGACTGCGATTTTCAGGTGTTCACACGTGCACTTTCATCAGGTGGACAGGTGAAAGGTATCACTGTTCCGGGTGGTGCAGATTTCTCAAGAAAAGATATTGATGATTTGACAAAATTTGTTGCAACTTACCGTGCCAAAGGATTAGCGTGGGTTAAAATTACATCCGATGGTTTTTCATCGGGTATCGTCAAGTTTTTCAAACCAGAACAACTCGAAACAGCACAAGAAAGAACGGGTGCGAAGTCTGGGGACATTATGTTCTTTGTTGCGGATCGTCCGAAGGTCGTTGCGGATGCACTTGGTAATCTACGCCTACATCTTGGACGAAAACTGAACTTGATTGATGAAAAGCAGTATAACTTCCTGTGGATTGTGGATTATCCTTTGTTTGATTGGAACGAGGAGAACAATCGTTACGAACCATTCCATCATCTATTTACAGGTGCAAATCAAGAGACCTTACCATTCTTAGATTCTGATCCAGGAAAGGTACAAAGTCAACATTACGATCTGGTGTGCAATGGATCGGAAATCTGTAGTGGGAGTGTCAGAATACATCAATGGGATATACAACAGAAGATATTCGATATTCTAAAAATCAAACCTGAAGAGGTAAAAAGTAGATTTGGATACTTCATCGATGCATTGGAATATGGCACACCACCACATGCTGGAATTGCTCCGGGACTTGATCGAATTGTGATGTTGATGCGGAATGAAGAAAACATTCGAGAGGTAATCGCGTTTCCAAAATCTCAGCAGGGAATGTGTCTACTTACACATGCACCATCTAATGTATCAGAGGAACAATTGGATGAGTTGTCAATTCGTGTTGATGTTGATGAATGAGTATAGAAATAACTATACATTTGGTTAAATACCATCTGCTAAAGGAAACAAATTATGAGTCAAAACGGAAATTCAGAAAGTAACTTTGGACTTCTCATTGGGATAGTCATTGCGATAATTGTGGGTGCCCTTGTGGGGGGTTTTGCCCCTGAGTATGCTAAACATACCGAAGTATTAGGTGACATATTCTTGACCTTACTGAAGATGGTAGTAGTACCTCTTGTGATTTTCTCTATGGTTGTTGGTATTACGAACCTTGGAGATATCCGCAACCTCGGTTCCATAGGTGGACGCACCGTATTGTATTATATGGCAACGACTGCTATCTCTGTTATCATCGGAATGATACTTGTCAATATCATCGCTCCAGGAAAAGGGATTGAACTATCAAAAGAGGGAGATAAATATCCTGACCTTTCTTATACATTGAGTGGTGAGAATAATCTGACTGTAACATTGCCAGAGGAACAAATTAAAGAAGATTATTCTAACAAATTTATCATCACACTTGCTGACCAAAATTTGGTAGGTGAAATCAAATCTATTAAAGACAATCAAGTGACTGTAGCAAATTGGCAAGACCTGTCTGGGGAAATTGATTACATCATAACTGAGAGTGGTAAGACTTTGATGATCGCAGAAAACCAATTTACCGATCTTAAAGTAGAAGAATCGGGGGCTGGTATTGAAATTGCGTTACCCAAAGTTTCCGAGGTCAAAGGGAAAGAAGATCGTACGATGGGACAGACCATCCTGGAAGTTTTCCTTGGAAATAGTGAAACTGGTAAACAGGGCATGATTCCATCAAATATCTTTATGGCGATGGCAAATATGGATATCCTACCGCTAATCTTTTTCTCTCTCCTGATTGGTGGTGCTTTGTCAGTAATCGGTGAGGTAGGCAAACCTGCAATCGCTATCTTTAACGCCTTTAATGAAGCTGTGATGCAGATTGTAAACTGGATCATGATCCTTGCACCAGTCGGTATTTTTGGGTTAATTGCCGGAAGAATAGGTGAGGCAGGAGGTTTTGCTGAATTCTTACCAGAATTAGCAGCTGTAGGCAAATACAGCATGACAGTAATAATTGCTCTCGGTTTCCACGGTTTCGTTGTACTACCAACATTACTATTCTTCTTAGGGAAACGGAATCCGATTGGATATGCCCAGGGAATGGGGACAGCTTTGCTAAATGCTTTCTCTACTGCCAGTTCAAGTGCTACACTGCCGTTAACTATGGAAAATGTTGAAGAACAGAATGGAATCTCTAACCGTACAGCCAGTTTCGTGTTGCCGTTAGGGGCAACCATAAACATGGACGGTACTGCACTTTATGAAGCGGTCGCTGTAATGTTCATTGCCCAAGTGTATGGTATTACGATGGGTCCTGCAGAACAACTCATTATCGTTTTGACTGCTACACTCGCTGCAATAGGGGCTGCTGGAATACCTGAAGCAGGTCTCGTTACGATGGTTATCGTGTTAAAAGCTGTTGGTCTGCCGATTGAAGGTGTTGCGTTGATACTCTCAATTGACTGGCTTCTTGATAGATTCCGCACAACTGTCAACGTTTGGGGTGATAGCGTTGGTGCAGGTATCATTGAAACTTATGAAAATGTTGATTCTGCTGAAGTCGCGGCAACTTAATTAAGTCTATTTTAAATCTTCAATTCTAAGTACTAATTCAATCTTCCTTGTAGCATGTATTTTGAAATATAAAATTTCAAAACGCATCTACATGGAAGATAACATCGTTACATAATCGTATGAACACCAAAGACGAAACCACTCAACGACACTCAGGACTTTCCGGTGAGTCTGCACTTGCAATTATAAGTGTCGCTCTTGCTGCACTCTGGATTGCATTTGCCTACTACAATAGCGGACGAACCGATGTAGATTATAATCAGATACTATTATTGCATCCGCTTGTACCGATTGCTCTGATTATTTTGCTCATCCGTATATACCGATGGGTCGGCATAAAATTTGTCGTTCACCTTGAGGTTATAATGATCGGTCTATGGTTGTTTGTTAGGATGTTAGGTGTCTTTATGCCTTTTATCCTCGGTTTCGGTTTTGCCTATCTATTCCGTTTTCTGTGGCGTGCTCTCCCTTTCAAGAAATATTATCAACGAGCGATTGCAACAGTATTCATTGTTCTTTTTTGTAGTGGTTTGCTTGTTGTAACGAGCATTGGGGTTGGTAGGCAAGTAGGACAGATGGCAGAGGGTTTGCAGAAATTCTTCCACGAATCAGTACTTCCCTTTTTTGTAGGAGATATATTTGTTGATTTTACTGTCGACATTTCTGGGGAAAAAGAGCTATTCTACCTTGCTACTGATCACGGATTATACTATTTGCAAGAAGATACGAAAGCGGAACAAGACGGAGATAAAATGAATAGGAGGGGAATTACAAATGGTAAACTTCTTGGAAAGAGAATTAGACACATTTCCGTTGGTAAAAATTACATCTTTGCAGTGACAGAAGATGGATTATATAATTGTAATAAGCCAGTTATGAAAAAAGATGATAAAACTGGAAAATATCAAGTTGAACTTCCTAAAGATTTTGAATGGAAAAAAATAAACACTAATTTTGTTGACAACCAATCAATTACAGCAATAAACGCACCTTCTTGGGATCAACATTTGATATATGTGGGAACAACAAAAGGTCTCTTTGAAAGTACAGATCTGGGTGGATCAGAACTTGGTGAAACATGGACTGAAATAAAAATGGATGAATCTGGAGAAAGGTCGATATATAGTATCAATACAATTGAAAGATTTGAGGACAATCCTAAAGATAGTGTTATTCATAACCGTATTAATAGGTATATATATGTTGCGAGTAAATTAAATGAACCTGAAAGTAATGAAGTGAAACCCAAACAACACGTTGGTGGTTTACTTGACAGTCTCGAGGAAGATGGCGAAGAGACTAATTCAAATGATGGTACTAATCAGAATGGAATAGGTCCTCAAGTTCATAGTAGACGTTTGAATTCTATTGAGGAATGGACAGAACTTGATTCCATAGATGATCATTTTACGGACATTAATGTTTTGGTCATTACGGATAAAAGTACAAGTAGAGGTGGAACCGAACTTTATGTAGGGACATCAAATGGGAGTTTTATAAAATCACCGATAGAAACAGGAGCTTGGAAGCCTTCAACAGGTTCAAGTCGTCTTCCCCAATCTATCACTCAGTTGGTTTCAGCAAAATCTGGATTGTATGCTGGAGATGAAAGTATTATCCATCAGCGAGTTAAAGGAACAACCACATGGAATCCGTTTATATTTAAGAAGGAAGGGTTAATAAGATATATTGATGACCCATTTGTTAAACAGTTTCAGGAATATTTGACAGAGAAAATACCGGGTTGGACGGCAAGTGGTGGTGCTTTTGTTAGTTGGTTATCTGGTTTAGCAGGATCAATTGCATTTCAGTTTGGTGGTTTCATCGCAACAGTTTCTCTTGCTTTTATCGTTTTTGTTTATGCAAGTCAAGGATTTGACAAATATACACGTAGTTTCCTGAACTTGGTGCCAGAAAGGCATCGTGAAACAACAATGGCATACCTACGCGAAATTGATAGGAACATGCACCAGTTTCTCAAAGGACAATTTACAGTTATTGTCATCATTTCTATTCTCTCCTGTATCGTATATCACATTGTTGGGGTACCCTTCGCGCTTCTTGTTGGCATTTTAGCGGGACTCTGCAATGCTATTCCTACATTCGGTCCCTTCATTGGTGGTGGATTTGCATATATCGCGATGTTAATGGGACTCGTTGCTGGTGAATTCACAGATCCTTTGAACTTCCTTATCCGATGTGTGTTTGTTCTTGGTGCGATCTTGGGAATTCAAACCATTGACAATTCACTCATTTCACCGAATATTATGAGTAATGCAGTCGATATTGACCCTTTACTGATAATGTTTGCTGTCATAGTCGGTGCATCTATCCTCGGATTCTGGGGAGTGTTACTCGCTATACCAATAATCGTTGTGATAAAATCTATTATTACTGTATCCCAAGCTGCAGAAAATGATGAAGACTCTATCGCAGTACAGGAGCAAACCTAATGTCTGAACTACTTCCAATCGTTGCCATTGTCGGCAGACCTAATGTGGGGAAATCATCCCTGTTCAATCGCATTACAGCCGATGCAAGACCAAATGGGGAACAACCTAAAAAGTTCGCTGTGGTCAATGATACACCCGGTGTAACACGTGACCGAAACTATGCTAATGTAAAATGGGTTGATACACCATTTACGATTGTGGATACTGGAGGGATGGATGTTGACCCAGAAGATCCGCTCATTGATAACGTACAACTACAAGTAGACGAAGCTTTAGCTGAGGCGACGCTTATACTGTTTGTCGTTGATGTCCGTGACGGTATTATGCCACACGATCTTATTGTTGCGGACAAACTCCGTTCATCGGGGAAACCAATCATTTTGGTTGCGAATAAGGCTGATAGTGTTAGTCTTGAGATGGATACTGCAGAATTTTATACACTTGGTTTGGCTGAACCTGTTTTAATTTCCTGCGTACAAAACTTAGGTATTAGTCTGCTACTTGACCAAATCACAGATAGACTTCCTGAGGTAAAAGACACGTCGGAAGATACTGCAGCACCAATAAAAATATCTATTGTCGGTCGTCCAAATGTAGGTAAATCCTCACTTCTGAATTCGCTTCTCGGTGAAGAAAGAATGATTGTTGACAACCGTCCCGGTACAACTCGGGATGCTGTCAATATCCGATTTGAATATCAAAATATACTTTTTGAACTTGTTGACACCGCTGGAATGCGGCGAAAATCCTCTATTAAAGACGAATTAGAAACTGCAACTGTACGGAGTGCTATCCAAAGTATTCGTCAAAGTGACATCGCAGCGTTAATTTTAGATGTCACACAGGAAGTTGCACAACAAGACAAGACAATAGCAAGTTTTATCGCACGCAACGGCAAGGCATCTGTGTTGGTTCTAAATAAATGGGATCTCATTGAGAAGGAGAATACTACCCATGCTGAATTTATGGACCAAATAACAGCACAGGTTCCACAACTTGATTATGTTCCAAAAATATTTGTCTCAGCATTAACGGGACAACGTGTGTCAAAAATTCTTGATGTTTCACTCGAAGTATACCGTGAGTATTGCACCCGTATTCCAACACCTCAACTAAATGATCTACTCTTGGAATTACGAACAACTCATCCACCACCACGCGTCCGAGGCACACGACCAGCACTCAAATATATCACACAAGTGGAAACACAACCTCCAACTTTTCTCATTTTTGGTCGGAATACTCATAGAATACGCCCTCCATATACTGCATACTTGGTAAACAATCTCCGAAGTGAATTCGGTTTTCATGGCACACCAATTCGCATTTTTTATAGGAGAAATTAGGGTTGTATTTCGCTCTTACTATTCGGTCAGACATCTGAATAACCCAACATCAATTATACCTATCCTGTGAGGTAATTCATGGCATCTCCAAAAATCTTTATCACACGTCCAATTCCTGATTCTGTTCTCGTTCAAATTCAAGATGAATGTGATGTTGACATGTGGCACACCAGTGCTATTCTCCCACCAATCGCAGAAAAGATTCCTCCGCTTGACGGATTGATGACTTACGGACATGAACCTGTCACTGCTGAGATGTTTGATACCTCTCCAAACCTTAAGGTTGTTTCTGTCGTTGGTGTTGGGTATGACCATGTGGATGAAGACGCAGCCAGAGAACGCGGTATTGCACTTGGACATACTCCAGGTGTACTGAGTGATACGACTGCTGATATGACATGGGCACTTCTACTCGCATCTGCTCGAAATGTAGTTCCTGCACATAATCACGTCCAAGTTGAAAAGCAGTGGCATTACTATGATCCGAACATCCTATGGGGATATGATGTGCATCATTCAACCATTGGGATTGTAGGGATGGGACGCATAGGCTATGCTGTTGCAAAACGTGCTTTGGCATTTGACATGAAAGTTCTATATTACAAACGCAACCGAAGACATGATTGGGAAGAGGAACTTGGAATTGAATATACGGAACTGGACCATCTGCTGAATGTTTCCGATTTTGTGACGCTTCACGTCCCCTTGACAGATGAGACGACACGCATGATTGGCAAAGCAGAATTTGATTTGATGAAATCGACCGCAATCCTTATCAATATTGCAAGAGGTCCTGTTGTAGATCACGATGCGCTGTATAATGCACTCAAGGATGGACAGATTGCAGGTGCTGCACTTGATGTAACTGAACCAGAACCCATTAACACAGACCATCCACTTCTTGATTTAGATAACTTAATCATTGCTCCACATCTGGGTAGTGCAACAATTCAAACGCGCATGAAAATGGCAACAATGGCAATGGAGAATTTGTTTGCAGGTTTGAAAGGTGAACGGTTGCCTTATGGTGTTGTGCAGCCTCCTGAATGATTAAAGCTTTCTCAGTTCAGAAGGAGTTAGACTGACATGAAGGAAAAGAATATCTCTGGCATCACTAAGATAGCGGTTAAGGGATTCAAATCAATAGCTGAAGAATGCTCAATTGAAATTCGTCCGCTAACGATTCTTGCTGGTGCCAATAGTTCTGGGAAATCTAGCATAATGCAACCGCTGTTGATGTTGAAGCAAACATTGGAGGCACCGTATGATCCTGGACCTTTGTTGATTGATGGACCCAACGTACAATTTACTGATACATCGCAATTTTTGTCCAAGTTAAGCTACAAGAAAAGTACAGACCGTTTTAAAATTGGGATTGGCACAAGTATATCAAACTTTCCTCATTTAGTGGAAACTACTTTCAGAAAAGGGACTGACGGAATTGAGATTGTTGAAATGACAAGTGAAGGTAAAACAGGAGATGACTCATCGGTGTTTCCTGAACATCTTACCTTATTTCCTGATATGCCACCTGAAACGATCAAAACACTGACCGAGCAATATATGATTTTCAGGATTGCGAGTATTAATGGTGTAAAACGTTCACGGTGTTTTTTGCGTTTAGCATTTCAAGATGATTCCAAATCCTTAAACTTAGATACTACTGTAAAACTCATTAGTGACCCTGAGTCAGATGTGCTTGGAACCATCCATCTTCCTGGATTACGCGACACACCAGAACACATCTACGTACAGTCAAGCACAGGTACTCGTTACCCAGGAAGGTTCGAAGATTATGCAGCAAGTGTTATTCATGAATGGCAAGAAACGGAGGATGAACGTATAAATTCGGTTACAAATGCACTACATACTCTTGAGATGACTGGAAAAGTTGCTACGGAAAAAATCGGTGATGTTGGTATTGAGGTGCAAGTTGGTCGACTTCCACATGACAGAAATGAGAATCCAGATATGGTCAACATTACTGATGTAGGGTTAGGTGTTTCACAGGTTCTTCCCGTTGTAGTAGCACTGATTGCTGCAGAACCGGGACAGTTGGTTTATATTGAGCAGCCAGAGCTACACCTACATCCTAATGCACAAGTTAAATTAGCACAAGTATTAGCAGATGCAGCGAAACGGGGTGTGCGTGTTGTTGCAGAAACACACAGTTCACTACTGCTTTTAGGACTTCAAACGCTGGTTGCAGAAGGAAAACTCTCCCCAGATTTGGTCAAGCTGCACTGGTTTTCACGGAATAAAGATGGTATTACTGAAATTGATAGTGTAGATTTAGATGAAGCAGGAACTTATGGAGAGTGGTCAGTAGATTTTGATGATGTCAGTCTCAATGCACAGAGCCGTTTTCTTGATGCCGTTGATAACGTAAAATTTGGAAACAAGGAGACTTCGTGAGAACAAGAGGTAGAAAACGGTTAGTGATTGACACTGATGTTGTCCAATCATCTGGTAGTGAAAAAGCAACCGATCCGCGCGCAGTTAGTTGTCGCGAATTCCTAAAGGCAGTAAGATCCTACAATTATCGCGTAGTGGTGACAAAGGAAATCAATGCTGAATGGAAAAGGCATCGATCTGGTTTTGCTCATGAATGGAAGGTGTCAATGTATGCACGTAGGAGAATAGAAGACATTAATCCGTCAGAAAATGACACACTCCTTGATAAAATTACAACCGCAACAAACGACCCTGATGAAGTTGAAATGATGCAAAAGGATTTTCACCTTCTTCAAGCAGCACTGGAAACAGACAAGATAGTCATTTCACTTGATCAAACTGTGCGAAATCTATTTGCAAATGCTTCACAACAGGTTGGTGAGATACGGATAATAATTTGGGTAAATCCTGAACGAACATTGGAAGAACAACCAATTCCTTGGCTGAAAAACGGTGCTCCAGTTGAAACACATCGCAGACTATCTGCATATCTAACACAATAACATACTATCCCCGCCATGATGTATCAATACTGGTATATCCATGCGTATATTTGTGAAGGTGCGGGGGTAAGTCTGCTAAGAACTGCTTCCCTACCTCTGGAATCTCCCACGGAATATCTATGTGATGATCCCTCTTGCGGAAACCGATGGCACACGACAACCGAATCTCATCAGTCTGGTTTGGAAAAGCACCATGATAAGTGCGATGTGCAAAAACAATCATATCACCAGGATTAGTAAATAGTGGCACACAACCGGGAACATCAAAGTCCGCATAAGCTTTTTCTTCTTCACCTACTTTGTAAAATGACCGCTTATCTGCAGTCAGGTTGAAACCTTCTGGTCCCTGCCAGTTTTCAACATGTGAACCTTCTATCACACATAAACCACCGTGTTCAGGACGCGAACCAGTGATGTAAAACCATTTTCCAGATGGCCACATACCTCTATTAAGCACGTCACCAGAATTTCTCGGTGTATCCTGAGAAAACCCGCACCAATCTGTATGCCATGCAACCGGATGTGACCCAGGCATACGAATGATTGCTGCAGATCTATGTACAGTCAAATCATCACTACCAATAAGATGTCGGTGGATTTTCATGAAGGGTTCATATTCCAATAAGTTCCAGGCACCTGCACCAGATTCAATCCAAGCATGTCTTGTTCGACTCTGTCCTCGTCCCAATTCTCTATTTGGATCCGTGCCATCAAAGACAGCTTGTTTCAAACTGTCTACTATATTATTTGGCAGAACATCTTTGATAATTGCAAAACCGTGTGCATCCACACATTCTGACATTTCAGATAGTTGGTTGGTTTCAAACTCATAGGTGTAGTCAAGTTCTGGCTTCTGAATCTGTAAATAGTGTTCCATTGCATTTATCCCTACAGTTTTTATATAAAATTCTATTATACGACCATTATCATGTCAATGGAATTTATATTTGTTATCCTATTGCACTAATTACTGACTTCTGTTAAAATACAAATTCCAAATTATATGTCATCAAAGAATCGGAAATAGCAAAGCTATTACAGTCTATAGAATATAATACAATAATCTTCGGAGGATATAATGGCTAAAACCGTATTTGTTGGAGATCATGAAGTTTCATTTCCTGGTCCACACCTCGGTGTGCTGCGGGATTGCAATGAAGTGCTTGATTCAGCAGAAGGATTGCATCAACAGATAGCAGAAGATGGATATCTGCTTGCTCGTGGCTTAATTGATAAAGACAAAGTAATTGCTGCTCGACGCGCTATTCTTGAATATGCTGAAGGAAACGGAAAAGATGAGGTATTTAAACCGGGAACTGATATGATGGAGGCAATTGCAGGGACAGGTAGTCCGGGACGCACAATGGGTGCACCTGATGTCACACATCATCCAGATGTTTTATCAGTTTTGGAAGGAGATGAACTTTTTAAATTCTTCCGTAACTTCTTCGGTGGGGATACACGTACGTTTGATTACAAATGGCTTCGTTTCGTGCGACCGGATGGTTGGTCAGGACCACATTTTGATTTTGTCTATATGGGTAGAGGATCCAAGCAGTTGCATACTTGCTGGATACCATTTGGAGACGTACCTGCAACAATGGGAACACTTACTGTACTTGTCGGTTCACACAAATTGGATAGTTTTGCACCAGTCCGTAATACTTATGGAAAAACAGATGTAGATAAGGACGGCACCCCAGGACATTTCGGACGCGATCCTATGGAAATCAGTGAAAAATACGGGGGTGAATGGCAGACTTCTGATTTTGAGATGGGTGATATTATCGTCTTCACCATGCACACCATGCACACATCTACAAAGAACCTATCGGATCGGTGGCGTATCAGTTGTGACATAAGGTTTCAACCTGCTGAACATCCGATTGATGAGCGATGGGTGGGGAAAAACCCCATATCACACACTGGCGGTCAGAAGATATCTTTTGAAGAAGCAAAGAAACAGTGGGGATTGGAATAGAATTAGCCTTTATAGTGCATATTTCTAAAGTAATTTCTTATAGTCTTAGATCGAACATGTATACTTTTTCGCATTTTCTATACATATCCAGACTGATATGTATAATTTGTATATATGCTATGACATATAGTTCCAGTCGGTTCCAAATTTTCACTTGAGGTTCACTCTGATAATAATGCCACAAGTTCTCTATTAATGTAGTAATACTCTCTTCCCATTTTCACTCGCTTAAGCAGTCCAAGTGCTGCGACTTCATTCAAGTACTTTGTAGCTGTAATGCGACTACACACCAACTCACTCTCAACAATGCTGATTTTGCAGTAAGGCCACTTGAAAAGTAGATCAACAAACCCTTCACGTTCAAAGGCTTTCGTTCTACCACTGTCTTTTTTCATAAAGTCGTTGATAAGTTGATTAATTGACTCTATTTTCTTTGCAGTGTCTTTTGAGGTCTGTTCCACTGCTGCCAAGATATATTGAATCCATTGCTGCCAACTTCCGTTCTCCGTGACTTCACGAAGGTAACGATAATATTCCTTCCGATTTTGGATAAAGAAACGACTGATATAAAGTATCGGCACATCAAGTAGTCCTTGCTGTACTAAATAGAGTATGTTTAGTAACCGTCCTGTCCGTCCATTACCATCCATGAAAGGATGTATTGCTTCAAACTGATAGTGCATCACTGCCATTTTGACAAGTGGTTGTAAACCATCAGTCTTGTCACTGATGAATCGCTCAAGATTAGTTAACAATCTGATAAGATTACCATATCCAGTTGGAGGTCTGTATATAAGTTGTTGTGTTGCCCGGTCTTCAATTATTACCGTGTCGTTACGCACTTTCATTTTTTCATCAAGGATACGGGAGCAAATCTGCTGAAAGAGTTGTATGTTGAGACTTGAACCTCCTCTTATATTTTCAATACCTTCCCATAACGCCTCGCGGTACCGTAGGACTTCCTTGATATTGGTGTCAATTCGGTTTTTGTCTGATGCCATTGCCCGGTATAAGTCATCACTGGTAGTGACAATGTTTTCAATTTCAGAACTTCGACGTGCCTCCTGAAGCGGTAATGTGTTTATCAGTATCTCTTCGTTTGGCAGTATCTTTACCAATGCATTTGCTCTATAAAGTTCTGACATTGCAGAGATGCATGATTTAAGTATGTCAGGAGATTCAAGGTTCACTGTGGGTGGAAGTTCAGGAAGATCGTTCCATGGAATATTAGGATTGAATTTAGACATTATTGTCATCTATAGATAATCAGACTTGTACTGTTTTTGATTATGATATATATATAGGTGTTGATATATATACAAAGTATACATATCTATCTGGACACGTATACTTTTTCGCATTTTCTATACATATCCAGACTGATATGTATAATTTGTATACATATAGATTAATCGTTATCCAAACAATGCCCTGCGAATTTGGCGTAATGCTTGTCGAATCCTATCCTCATTTTCCACGAGGGCAATACGGATATAACCCTCACCGTTGTGTCCAAACCCAGCACCCGGTGAGACACATACTTCTGCCTCATTCAGTAATTTCATTGCAAAGTCCAGAGAGTTAAGATGCTGCCATGCTTCGGGGATCGGTGCCCAGACAAACATTGATGCTTTCGGTTTTGACACTTTCCATCCCATACGGTTTAACCCTTCAACAAGCACATCACGTCGTTTACAATAAATATCAGCGTTCTCGGTAACGACATCCTCAGGTGTCCGTAGTGCCATTATTGCTGCCACCTGTATTGGAGCGAAAATTCCATAATCGTAATAACCTTTTATCCGTGCGAGTGCCTCAATAATGTCACGATTTCCTGCGGCAAAACCGCATCGCCAACCTGCCATATTATATGATTTAGAGAGTGATATGAATTCTACACCAACATCCTTTGCACCTTTTGCCTGTAAGAAACTCGGTGCCTTAAATCCATCGAAAACAATGTCAGCATAAGCCAAATCGTGGATAACAATCATTTCCTGTTGTTTAGCAAAAGCGACTACTTCCTCAAAGAAATCTAATTCCACGACAGCACCGGTCGGATTGTGTGGAAAACTCAATATCAACACTTTAGGTCTTGGCCAGATATCCCGTGTAATCTCAGTAAGTGAGGGAACAAAATCATTTTCTTCAGATAGTGGGATGCTAACAACACTTCCACCTGCAAGGACAACACTATACATATGGATAGGGAACGTTGGATTAGGCACCAATGCCAAGTCACCCTCATCTATTAAAGCTAAAGCGAGATGTCCAAGTCCCTCTTTTGTGCCTATAACAGAAATTGCCTCTTCGTTCGGGTCAATGTCTACACCGAATTTTCTCTCATAGTGCCAACTTATTTCTCTCCGAAAATTATATATTCCACGAGAGGCAGAATAACGGTGATTACGGAGTTCTTGTGCAGCCTCTGTTAATTTATCAATAATCGGTTGGGGAGTCGGTTGATTTGGATTTCCCATCCCCAAATCAATGATATCTATTCCTTGTTGCCGTCGTTCATACGTCAACTGTTTGAGTTTGCCGAACATGTATGGTGGAAGCCGATTTATACGTTTTGAAAATATATTCATCTTTCTTATCCTGATTATGTTATGAATGTATATGGTGTATTCTATTTACCATTTTCCCAATATTCCCGCACACGTTTACCCCAATTTGTTATAACTCTTTGCGGGTTATGATTTACAATCTGTTGTCTGTTAAGTTTACTTTCTTGATCAAGGAGTTGTTTTCTATTTTCCTTTATGACGTCCTGATATCTTGGTTCATAGGCAAGATTTACAGTTTCTCCTGGAACGTTCTGTCTATCAAACAACTGGATTAGTCCAAGTTGTTCATTATCTGGACCGGGTGGTATAAAATCCTCTGTCACTTTTGGAATATATTCCGTTATGAATTTATATTCGTCAGTGACAATTGCACGTCCCCAATAATTGCTTTCAATGAAGGCAAATTCGCGCCAAGAAATATCTGCTCCCTCTGCCAATGGACGTAGACTCCTTCCTTGACATCCTTCAGGTATATCCACTCTGGCATAATCACAGACAGTAGGTAAAAGGTCAACCCCTGAGACAAAATGTGTGTCATCAAATTGATCTTTCTCAACAGTAATTCCATCTCCTAAACATGAAACGATGAACGGAACACGTACACTCTCTTCGTAAAGTGCAAATTTCTGAAACATTTGATGACTTCCACACGCCTCTCCGTGGTCTGCACTAAAGATAACCAACGTGTTATCACAGAGATAGGTTTGCTGCAATACCGATAGAATTCTTCCAATTTCAGCATCGACTTTTTCAATAAACCTATAGTAGTTCCACCTAAAGTATCTCCAATGTAAGTCGTCCCAATCCTGAACTGCCTTTAATATACGTGAATGTATCAGGGCATCATCAACACGTCTACATACTCGATGAAGTACCGTTTCTCTTTCATCATAGTTGAAGTTTTCCGGTAGAGGCGGTAATTCATCTTCCGAGAGTATGCCTTGTTCTATTGGATTGGGCATTCTTTTCTCCTCATGGTTATGTAAATACTCACACACGTCATGTGGATCGATATATCCAATTTGTAAATAAAACGGTTCACTTTCATCATAACTTGTGAGAAAATCTATGACTGCATGTGTAGATGCAGAATCGTAATATGCTGCACCACCAGCACCGATATGGTCTTTACCGTAATAAAGCACATCAAAACTTTCGCGTACATCTCGACCCGGCACATGCCATTTACCGCAATGGAAGACCTTATATTCACCAGACCTAAGAACTTGTCCAATATCAGTTATTTCTGTATGTAACTGTCCGCCGTTGAATGGCACTCCTGTTTCAGAAGTATATAAACCTGTTGCCCAACTGGATCTGGCAGCTGCACATACCGGATCAGTACAGTACGATTTGCTGAATGATATACCGTTTTGATGAAGTAAATCAATATTCGGTGTATGTAGATACGGATTTCCATAAGCAGAAATAGCATCCCAAGAATGCTGATCTGTGTTGATAAAGAGAATATTGGGACGTTTGTTCATGCGGTATCCACCGTTATCTCTTTTAACACCAATGTCTCAAAGACAGAAGAAACAATAACCGTGTTTCCGTATGCATCAACCCACCAATATGATGGTAATAAACCTGTACCGTATAGAAAATAACCCTCAAGCGGTATCGGGTATTCTATTGTATCAAGATATCCGATTCTACATTTTGGTCTGAGTTGTTCAAGGTCATCAAGTATAGCAATGTCAACGTATTCTTCTATCTTTTTATTTTCATTTATGAGAGCAGGAAACACATCAAAGAGTGTCCAATTGCACGTAATTGGTAGATTATTCTCGACCTTTCCAGCATTAATTTTAGTATTATGGATGCGAAGTTGAATTTCAGAATCTGATGTAAAATCTCCATCCCAAGATAATTTGGAATATGAATCAATGCAACTGTTATGAACGTCCACATGCCAATCTTCGTGCAGTGGACGATAAATCTCATCACGACAGCTAAAGTGGAATTTTATATTCTCACCGTTAGTTTCATTTCTGTAGTGAACATTATATTCCCAAATATCACCGTTTTCCAGTTCACGGTCAACTACTACTTCTCCAATACTGACTAATTCATCCTGATTGTTCTTTCTGTTATATCCTCTCCAGTAATTTGGTAAAATCTGATATACATGCCTTTTATGTTGAGTGGAAACTTCATCTACATCATCTGAAGTAACTGGTGCCTCATACCACTGAAGTAATTTTATCAATTCCTGTGCATAGTCAGGTTTTTGAGCACCTTGATTGTAGTCAAAAGACCAATGTAGCGGGATTTTCTTGTTCACTTTTATTATCTATCGGTTTAGAATTAAATGTTAGATTGTTTTGACGAATCACATAGTGATAAGTTTATATTAGTCCTTGTATTTTGTCATCCATTAGATTAGTAATAGGAACTTATCCATCCTCCTTTACATATATTACCTTTTCAGGAATTTCACCCGATGCGGCTTTGTGTGCGTAACGGGTTGTTTCGGGTAAGCGGTATTTTGGACAACATGACATTGTTATTATACGAGCCGAATCCAGTGAAATTCGGTGTCCGATAGAGACATAGACTACGTTAACGTTTGTGCGTGTACGAAGTGCAACACCAATGATCTCGTCCTTATCTAATATGTGCGAGAATGAACCTTTTTCTATGTCAGGTTCAATATATTCTCCACATAGACGAGACTTAGCACAGCCTATCGTCGGTACATCTAAAATCAATCCAAGGTGACACGCAAGTCCAAACCGTCTTGGATGTGCAATTCCTTGTCCATCTACTATTATTAAATCAGGTTCAGTTTGAAGGCGCGCGAAAGCCACCAGAAGCGGTGGTATTTCGCGAAAGGATAGGTATCCCGGTATATACGGGAAATTCACACGACTTTCAGCAACTACCCCATCTACTATTTGTAAATCGGGATAGTTTAGGACTACCACAGATGCAAGAGCGATGTCGTTTCTGTGTCCTACATCAACACCAGCTATTGTCCTAATTTCCGTAAACTGATCTTTCTGAATTAACTTATTGCGTAACTTATCCTGAAGTTGTCGTGCTTCTTTTGTTGTGACATGCCAAGAGTGGAGGTTTTGATACTGCATATCGCTATTTCCATTCTCTCCACATATTCTGGCATATCTGGGTTCCTACATCAGAAGTTCAATATTCTATGATAAATAAATTCATCAAGTATATTATACTACTTTTTTGTTTTTATTGAATCGAGGTTTGGCTTGGCGATATGTTGAACTCCCGCAAAAACTGCATTCAGGATTAAGTATCCTGCACCAACTCCCATTATGGAGCCAATACCACCTAGCAGAATTACGTTAAACATATAATATGTCTCCCACAAACCTATTTTTGTAATGTACATATATAAATACATCACATATAGTAACTAAGTAAAAGGTCTGTATTTCATCAGTTGAAAAAGTATTTATTATTCTCATTCATATCTTTTAGTGACACACAATTACAAACTCAAAGTTTGTTTCTATAACTGACACTCTTAGCTATCATAGTAAAATGTTACAAAAGTGTTGCAATACAAAACGGATAAACTTTTTTCTGGTTTCAAATCAAGTTGTAAAGTTAATAGAGCAATATTGATGCCACAAGATATAATACAAGTATTCACTATATCTGTTTATCTAATATTGATGGCATAGTTTATGGATTAAGTATTGATATTGTAAGTATTATTTGTATTGTAACTGACTATAGTTTGAACAATTTTAATAGTTCTCTGAAACTGGTTCAATGAACCACTATGTATCCTAACTAGTTTTGTTTTTTCACCTGTCACCCCGCTGGGGCTTTGTGTCTGGGGGATTTCATGTTCTATACATATTCCACCCTGCTGGGGCTGCTCAGCTATGTATCAAACATTCTTTTTTATGAGTTTCGATCCTTAAGAAAATTCGCAAATAAATAGATAATCCTTGAGAACTCAACAAAAAGTCTAAAACTGTCCAAACTATAGTACCTGTGGTATAGAGCATTAAATTAATGATGAAATTAGTTAAACATACAACGGACTAATAGGGAACATGTGTGTCAAAATTGAAACATGTCAACAATCAATCATGGCAATATTCTTTGGGAAAATAATCAAAATAGGTGCAATTCAATGTAATTCAAGGTATAATTTAAAAGGCATTATTCACTATATATTGTTACTCTATATTTGGAGAAAGTATGTTCAATCGTCAAGAGGAAACTAATCACTTACTAAATAACCTTTCCATAATTGAGAAATTAAAGAGAAAATATGATCTAACCCCATCTGTTACACTTATCCTCAGTCTGACAACCTTATTCTTTGTATTATTCCTAATTTATCCACTGCTATATGTCTTTAAAGAATCATTTTGGATTAACAATAGATTTGACCTAACATATTTTAAACTGATGATAACGGATCCCAACAAGAGGGAATTGGTTATCAATAGTTTCAATATCGGTGTAGTTGTCACACTAATGACAAGTATCATAAGTTTACCGCTTGCCTATTTTCTTACGCGGTTTAGGTATCCGGGTCGTAATATTCTCCGTTCTATCATCCTAATTCCAATGATCATGCCACCTTTTGTAGGTGCGATCGGGATGCAAAAGTTCTTCGGACAATACGGTAGTATAAACATGTTCCTCGTGAAACTTGGTTTGATGGATCTCAATGCGACGATTGATTGGTTTGAAGGTGGATTTTGGGGTGTTGTCCTATTGTCAACATTACACCTATATCCGATAATGTATCTAAATATCGTCGCTGCCTTATCGAATGTAGACCCGAGTCTGGAGGAGGCGGCTGAGAATCTTGGTGCATCTCGTTTCCAAATATTCCGCAGTATAACGTTGCCGTTGATGATGCCAGGGTACTTCGCTGGTGCAATTCTCGTTTTTATTTGGGCATTCACAGACCTTGGAACCCCTCTCATCTTCAATTATAACGAAGTAATTGCAGTTGAAATCTTCCGCCTTGTAAGTAATGCTAACCTAAATCCAATGGGATACGCACTTGTAGTTCTTGTAATAGTGTTGACGGCTTTTGCATTCTATGCCTCTAAGAAGTGGACTGGCACTAAGCATTATGAGATGCTTGGACGTGGACATGTAACCACCCGAGAAACTGATGCTAATTTAATGATGCGAACTATCATATACCTGTTTATTGGTGGATTGACATTTATTGCTTTGCTACCGCACATCAGTGTTATTTTGGTTTCTCTGACACCTGATGTAGGCAAATGGAATATGACCGTGCTTCCACAATCTTATACATTTGAACACTATAGAGAGGTATTCACACATTCTGTTACCTTACCAAGTATTCTCAATAGTCTAAAATATAGTATTTTCAGCACTTTGTTAGCACTATTATTGGGTGTTGCGATTGCATACCTCCTGACACGGAAACGGCTTCCATTTCAGAACCTGTTGGATGCAGTTGCAATGCTGCCATTAGCATTACCTGGGGTTGCTATTGCCTTTGGTTATATGGGTAGTTTTTCAGATACATCACCTATTCTACGGAATCTACCAGAAGGCGTAATTGAAATGATTGATCCCAGACATAACCCTACATTTCTATTAATTACCGGTTATGCTGTACGACGATTGCCTTATATGTTACGTTCTATATACGCGGGCTTCCAGCAAACCAGCATTACTTACGAAGAAGCATCACAAAACATGGGAGCTACACCACTTAGAACACTATACAAAATAACTTTACCATTGGTTTTTGCGAACATCCTTGCAGGTGCAATTTTGGTTTTTTCCTTTTCCATGCTTGAGGTAAGTGAAAGCCTTATTTTGGCACAACAAGAAAAATATTATCCCATAACAAAAGGAATTTGGGTGCTGTCACAACGACTTGGAGAAGGACAGTACATTGCAAGTGCACTTGGTGTTATCGGGATGCTAATACTAATTGCATGTCTACTTGGAGCTGGTCGTGTTCTCGGCGGAAAGTTAGGTGAAATTTTCCGTATTTAATTTACAATTTATATAATATCAGACCTATGGATTATAGGTTTCAGTCTCGTAAATTGCATCACTCGCTCCGACCTATGTGTGCCATGTGAATTTCGTAAAGCATTTGACAGCAAATTCTTTATGTTTTTCATCACGTTTTCCATTTTGTATTTTTCAAAATTCGTTTAATTTATTCGGTATTGCGTTGTGCGAAAAATCCTACACATCCAATTTTTCTTGACACACAATTTTTGGATTGCTAATATACATAGCATCATATACCCATAGCAGATATTGGGGATGAATAATATACCGTTACTCGTCGCATTTAGAAACACGTCTACGATGTTTTTACAATATTGTATCAATATCTACCTCGGAGAAAACACAAATGAACGAAGAACAAAAATATCTATTTGATCTGACGGGTTATATCATCGTTGAAAATGCACTCTCTACCAAAGAAGTGGAACAGTGTAATGCGGCAATTAACCACCACATAGAAAATCTGAGAGAACGCGAGAACTCATTGGCGGGTGGTTCAGAAGCATTGGCTGGAACTGCACATCGGATGGATATGGGTGGGATGTTGGCATGGGAAAAACCTTGGTGTGAGCCTTTCCGCGCATTGTTGATACATCCAAACATAAAACCGCATTTAGAGGAAATTTTAGGTCAAAAGTATAGACTTGATCACGGACCCGGCTTAATCGCTATGGAAAATGGCACAGAAGGTGGTACATTACACGGTGGCGGGATTGAACGACCCAATTTCTCAGAAGCATATTTCTTTAAATATGGACGCATCTACACAGGACTCACCGTTGTAGAATATATGCTGGCAGATGAAGGTCCTGGGGATGGTGGTCTCGCTCTTATTCCCGGTAGCCACAAAGCAAACCTACCCTGTCCAAGTAACATGAAACGTTACGAAAAACACCAAAATCTGGTGCATGAGATCAATGTAAAAGCAGGTGATGCTGTTATCTTCACAGAAACACTAACTCACGGCACACTCCCATGGAAGGCAGCACACCAAAGACGCGCATTACTCTATAAATTCAGTCCCGGATTTCAAGCATATAGTGCTGGAGCACATCGCATTGAATATCCCGATTATATCAATGATATGTCTGCAGAACAGCGCGAAGTCATGGAAGCACCACACATTAGACATTAACGGAGACAATTATGGCAGATCTTAGTGTTGCGGTTATAGGTTGTGGGAGCCGAGGACGCGGACACATGCAAATCCTCACAAAATTTGAGGATGTCGATCTTGTGGCAGTTTGTGATCCGGTTGAAAGTGCACGAAACAATACTGGTGATGCATTCAATGTCTCAAAACGTTATGAGAGGATTGAATCGTTGCTTGATAATGAACCACTTGATGCGATTTTCGTTGCCACTCCAGCACATCTAAACGGTGAAGCTGCACTACCGTGTTTAGAACGAGGTATTAATACGCTTCTCGAAAAGCCTCCTGGAATGAGTGTTGAAGAAACAATTAATTTGCGTGATACTGCTAAGAAAACTGGTGCGAAAGCAATGGTCGGATGGAACCGACGATTCCATCCAATTATTCTGCAAGCAAAACATATGGTAAAATCCCGTGGAAATGTCACCCAACTTGTCGGTGAGTTCCATAAGAGCATCACTCGTTTGGCACAATCTGGTAAATTTCCAGAACATCTAATGGATAACATGTTTTTGGAAACCCCTATCCATGCTTTAGATACACTTCGTGCAATTGCTGAGTCTGATGTTAAGGAAGTACACAGTATCACGAAACGGACTATATCAAAGTACAAGGATGTTCATGCTGCCTTAATACTCTTTGAAAACGGTTGTGTCGCTCAACTCATCGCAAACTATACCACAGATGCACGTCTCGAAAGATACGAGCTTCACGGGAAAAACATCTCGGCATATCTTGAAGGAGTCTCTCATGGCACTGTATATTGTGATGGCACGCAACATAAACTCACTGACCCAGGAAGTAATGGTACCGTTGATCAGAACCGATATTTTCTTGATTGTATAAAATCTGATACACCTGTTTCACTTCCAGCAGCAAATCTTGATGAGGCAGTAAAGACAATGCATCTTGCTGGAAAAATATTAAATAGTATTGATGAGTAGTATATCCTGCTAACAATCATAATCCTATAGTTGTATGACACTTACTATACGGTTTATGCATAAATTAGGAACGTAACAATGCCTACAATAGAACAACGACTCGAAGCCTATAAGACTGATGGTTTCACTATTTTTGAGAAAGTTTTTGACGAACCGCAGATGCAACTGTGGAGAGAAAAACACAAGGAACTCTCTGCTGCTCACAATGGTCAAACATGGTTTGGCAATACCTTGGAATTAACACCAGAACTGATGTGGTCTGCTGTCTCTAATCCGACAATTCTTGAATTTATAGAAAAAGTTATGGGACCATTTGTACAGTTAGACAATCTCACTCTTGCAGCATTTCCATCAATAGAACCTGAAAAGGCTGAAGGCAGGGTATCAGGATGGCATCGTGATCGGTGGGCACATGTGCCATTTACCGATGCTTATCACCGTCCGAATGCTGTCAATGCAATATCATATCTTCAAGACCTTACCGATGAATTTGGTCCTCTCCGTGTGATTGTTGGTTCACACCGAACACCATTGACGATTGACGATGCTGACCGGGGAATACCGCATCCTGACGAAACTATTATACACATGAAGGCTGGAGATGTAGTCGTTACACATAACGGTCTTGCCCATTCAGGCACACCAAATACGTCTGGGCAGCTACGTTACTTTTTCAGTATCTACTATAACCTAACTTGGCTAAAACACACTGATCATCATACAGGACCACACACTCAGAAATTGCTTACTGATGCAAGGGAAGCAAACAACCACCAATTGATGAGACTTCTCGGTGTAGATGAACAGTTGCAACCACGATGTAACTCAGGTTTTCTACATTCCGATGAGGAACGATGGGAACAGTGGGCTGCTGCTGACCGTGCTGCTATAAAGGAGAATTAGTCGATGGCTGAAGGACCGGTAGTTCCTCCACATTTGAATGTGGAACTTGATCACGAATTACAAGCAGAAGTGAACTTTTTCTTGAAATGGGGATACCTTATTGTCAATGAAGCTGCAACACCAGAGCAAATTGAGTCGTTGCGTGAAGCACTTGATGATAGTTATGAGCGTCACAATAAGAGTCAATTCATTGGTGAATTGCTTGAAGAGGATGATAGGTTTGCATTTCTGCTTGACAATCCTCCTGTGATGAAACGGATGGAAGCGATTTTAGGCACATGTGTTCAATTACACAGTGCAACTGCACGTATTACTGAACCAGGTACCCAAGACCAAAACTGGCATAGAGATGGTCCTTGGCCCGTTGATCAATTCGGTACACCATACGGTAGTCTGCCTGCACAAATCAACTGTGGATACTATCTGGATGAAATTACAGATGAAACTGGACCCACAGTAATCCAACCCGGTAGTCATAGAGCACCATTTCGTCCACCACCATCCCCAGTTCAACTCCCCGATGAAAAACGCGTTTTAGTTTCTCCAGGGCAAGCGGTTATGTTTGATGGATGGACATGGCATCGTGGTGCAGCAAACACCTCATCAGAACGACGTCGCGTTTGTCTTATGTGTTATCAGAATGCTTGGATGAAATCTCGCGAACCTTTTGATGGACCACGCGTCACACGACTACGTGAAGAAGGAACACCACAGCAAAAGTTGCTGCTCGGTGCAATTCCAAAATGGTAATTTATAGGTACAACATTGTGCCATTACAAATGGAGATCATATATGAATGTAGCATTTATCGTTATTGATACTTTACGTTATGACTATATCGGTGCAAACGGAAATGACTGGATAGAAACACCAAACATTGACAGATTTGCATCAAAAGCTTGGGCATTTGATCGTGCTTTTTGTGCAAGTTTCCCAACAATACCCTATCGCACAGATGTTATTACGGGACAATATGGTGCCCCCTTCCATGCTTGGAAACCACTTAGACATGAAAGACAGACATTACCACGAACACTTGCACAACAGGGTTACGCTACGCAGCTTCTTCACGACACACCTCACCTTGTAAACGGTGGACATAACTTTGATTGGCCCTTTCATGCATGGACTTTTATTCGAGGTGCTGAAGTAGACCGCGACTGGATTATGGATACCGTACCAATGCCAGACAATTGGGTTAAAGAACCACTATTTGATTGTCTTGACGATGGTGCATTTAAATCAAATATGCTGCGAAGTTATGCGCGTGCCAACAGAAATCGCAAAAGTCTTGAAGATTGGAACTGTGCGAAACTCTTCAACACTGCAGCACAATTCCTTAAAGATAACGCAAAAAGAGAAAATTTCTTCCTTTGGGTTGACTGCTTTGATCCGCACGAACCGTGGGATGCTCCGCCGGAATTTATGAAAAAATATGACAAACGTCCCGGTTATGATGGCAATATTGACCCTCGCAGTCTTGGCGGTAGAAACAAACAAACCCTCTCTGATGCGGCGAGGCAACATATTAAAGATCAATATGCTGCTAAATTAACATGGATGGATCACTGTTTCGGTGAGTTTGTGGACGCGCTTGAATCCACAGGACTTGATAAAAATACCGCAGTTATTCTTACAGGTGACCACGGTACGAATGTCGGTGACCGTGGTTCTTTTGGAAAAGGACAACCAGTTCGTGAACAGGAGGGACACGTTCCTCTCTTTGTCCGTTTACCTGAAGGGGATACAGGACGTAGTAACGTTATTGTCCAACCCCAAGATTTCTACCCAACAATATTGAATATTCTTGGTGTAGACCGTCCGGATGGACTTGAAGGACATGACTTTTTAACTCCTGCCCGTGAAGGGAAATCTGGTGAAAGAGAGATTGCACTATCAGGTGGCAGCATCCAGAATTGGACACAAGCAGGTAAAAGAACAAAAGGCACCCTCTTTACAGCCTTTGACCAAGATTGGAACATAGAGGTATCAGCAAAACCGGAAAACTCTAAACTGATTAAACTCGGTTCAATAGAATATGTTCAAGATCAACATCAAGATGTCGTGGCAAAACTACATGCTGCTGCAGTTGAGGAGATTGGACAGCGCGGTATTGATCCTGCTTTGATGATGTGGTTACGAAGTGGTGGTGAGGCTGAATTTCCAACCGGTGTTTCTTTCTTTGATGGATATCCCGGTCCAGAGGGATACTCAACATATTTCGGTAGACTCTACCCGGGTGAATAGTTTCCATTCAAAATTGTGTATTATTAATCTGAACCAGGATTTTCAGGATTGGTCTTATATACGAAGCAATCCTGTAAATCTTGGTTCAGACAAATACAATCTAATATACGAATAAAATACCAATATATATCCAATAGAACATTTCACTTTTTAATTTGACACACACAAAAAGATAGTATATAATTAACGTATGTTTAGAATATAGGATTATATCTGTGGCACGAGTTGAGATACGTTAGAATGAGGTATAAACACAAATTCACCAAGTGTGTAATGCTTGGTTTTTGTGCCTAAGTGACTGTATATGGGTTTTCTAAGTTTCATGTCTTACAAATTGTGAAGGTAGGTCAAGAAAAGAAAAGGACCAAAAAGGAGCAAATTAAAAAAAGCGAAATTCGCGTCACATTCCTTATCCTGACTGGATGCAAAACGTCACAGTGACGTGCAAAAAGTCACAATTATTAGCACATACTGATGAACAATGTAACGCTAAATTAACAGATATAGATTTCGCTTCTCTCTATCCGACCTACAAGAAATTATATTGAATTGTGAAAATATATCTGAAAAAACCGATAACTAAATAACCCTGACACATGAATCTTAGGATTGATTTCTGCTTGACATCAATCAGGTTTATCTTTAAAATATGTTTAGTTTATATAGAACAGAGAGGAAACGAATATATGCCCCAAACCGACTCCAATCAACCGAATGTCATTGTCTTTTTCACAGACCAACAACGGTGGGACACATCCGGCTTGCACGGTAATCCGCTGGACTTGATGCCAAATTTCGACAGAATGGCACAGCGCGGAACACACGTCCGCCGCTCTTTTACGTGCCAACCTGTCTGTGGACCCGCGCGTTCATGTCTACAAACAGGTTTATACGCTACCACAACAGGATGCTACCGAAACGGAATACCTTTATCCCCAAATCTCAAGACTCTTGCACATCACTTCGGAGATGCTGGTTATGCCACTGGATACATTGGAAAATGGCATCTATATTCAGGCGGTACTGGACCGGGACCTGTTCCTCCAGAACATCGTGGAGGATATGATTACTGGTTAGCATCAAATGTGTTGGAAATGACCTCTGATGCCTACCAGACAAGGTTATTTGATAACGACTGCGAACCAGTTGACTTACCCGGTTATCGTGTTGACGCATTGACCGATGCCGTAATTCGTTATGTCGATCAACATAAAAGTGATCCTTTCTATTTATTTACATCATACATAGAACCGCATCATCAAAACCATCTCGATGATTATCCACCCCCTGATGGTTACAGAGAAAGGTATACCGGTAAATGGGTTCCACCTGATCTTGCTGCGCTTGGAGGTTCAACACATCAACACTTAGGTGGCTATTACGGTATGGTGAAAAGACTTGATGAAGCACTCGGTAGACTATTAGATACGCTCAAAAGCCTCGACCTACTTGACAATACCATTATTCTGTTTACCTCTGATCATGGGTGTCATTTCAAAACGCGCAATAGTGAATATAAGCGTTCATGCCACGAAAGTTCTATTCGTGTGCCAACCGCCTTCCACGGTCCAGGTTTCATCGGAGGTGGACAGATCCAACAACTTGTAAGTCTTGTTGACCTTCCACCAACACTATTGGATGCTGCAGGTCTGGATGTGCCAGATGAAATGCAGGGTGCTTCTATATTACCACTCTTGCGCGGTGAAACTGAGGAATGGCAGGAAGAAGTGTTTGTCCAAATAAGTGAAGCACAGGTAGGTCGTGCGGTGCGCACACAACGGTGGAAATATGGCGTTGATGCTCCTAATAAGGGTGGTGGAAAAGGTGCTGGTTCAGATGTATATGTTGATCAATACCTCTACGACCTTCATGCTGACCCTTATGAGTTGCGTAATCTAATCGGTTTGCGTTCTCATGAAAATGTCGCAGAGATGATGCGAGAACGATTATTACGTAGAATGGTGGATGCGGGAGAAGAAGCACCGACTATAGAACCAGAACCACAAAAAGGCAGTGGACAACGCAGAGTGTCAGAAGGAGAAGCGAGAAGTTAACTATGAAGATTACTGATGTTATTACTCTTGTGATGGGTACCAGTTGGCGGAATCTTACATTTGTCAAAGTTGAGACTGATGAAGGATTAATAGGTATTAGCGAAGTGCGGATGAACAATCGCACGGATGCACTTGTGGCATATATTGATGGTGCAAAACGTAGGCACGTCATTGGAAGCGACCCGTTCAATACAGAAGACCTTTACCAACGGATGTTTCGCGATGATTATGGTCGTGCAGGCGAGATTGTGGCTACAGGAATTAGTGTGATTGAAATTGCGTGTTGGGATATTATTGGAAAAGCGTTGAATCAACCGGTATATCGTCTGCTTGGGGGTGCTTGCAGAGATAAAATCAAGGCTTATGCTAACGGATGGTATCGCGTTGAACGTTCACCTGAGGAGTTTCACGCAGCTGCCAAAAAAGTGATTGAAAAAGGCTATAAGGCACTCAAATTTGATCCTTTTGGAGCAGGTTATTATGAACTTTCTTATGAGGAAAAATTGAAATCAGTGTCACTTGTGGAATCCGTACGGGATGCTGTTGGTCCTGATGTTGAAATACTTGTTGAGATGCATGGACGGTTTAGTCCTTACACTGCAATAGAAATTGCTGCGGAGTTGGAACAGTATAAGCCGAGTTGGGTTGAGGAACCCGTGCCACCAGATAATATCGCAGCACTTGCCAAAGCATCAGATAGTATCAACCTACCGGTTGCCACTGGGGAACGACTTCACAATAAATATGAGTATCGTGAACTGATTAACCTACAAGCAGCAGACATTCTACAACCGGATATTACGCAAACAGGTGGGTTTTTGGAAACAAAGAAAATCGCTGCGATGGGTGATATGTGTTATATGACAGTTGCTCCTCATAACGTCGGTGGTCCAGTTTCTACTGCAACAGCATTGCATTTCGCTGCATGCACAACTAACTTCAAAATTCAGGAACACTTCAATGATTTCTCTGAAGCTTGGGTTAAGGAAGCTGCTACCGGATGTCCAGAGGTTATAGATGGTTACTTCAGTCTACCTAATGGACCAGGTCTTGGTATGGAATTGAATGAGGACTTGATTGCTGCACATCCGTATCGTGAAGGGTCCTTCAACCTATGGGAAGATGACTGGCACAAACGTGAGTATTAAGTTTAGAACATGAATGATTTTATTTTGAAGAACATGGATCTTTAGAAAGAGGAGTATATTTATTACAGATGGGGTTTCATTATAAAGACGGGTATCTCTACTGCGAAGAATTAAAAGTCAAAGATATTCAAGAGGAGATTACCTATAGTCCATTTTATCTTTACAGCCTTGCGCAGCTTGAGGAGAACTATGCTGCATATCAAACAGCACTTACGGGAATCAACGCAATCATAGGTTATGCAGTAAAGGCAAACAACAATCTTTCGATGCTGAAACGGTTAAATTCACTTGGCAGTGGTGCGGTACTTGTTAGTGGGAATGAATTGGAGTTGTCATTGGCAGCAGGATTTGATCTGAAACGGACAATCCTGAATGGTAACGGCAAAACACTGGAAGAACTGAGTCTTGCAGTTAAACACGGTGTGCTAATTAACATTGACAGTGAATTTGATTTGCAGCACATACAACAGACAGCAAAGAAGCTTGACATACCAGCAAATGTCCTGATTCGCATCAATCCCGATGTGGATCCAGAGGTGCATCCCTATGTATCCACAGGAATGAAAAACTCAAAGTTTGGTATACGAAATGAACACTTAAACTGGTTTTTAGATGAAATCCGAAAAGATAAATTAATGAATTTAGTCGGTGTTCATTGCCATCTTGGGTCAACTATTAAGAAGGTGCGTATATTCAGAGATGCCACAGAGATTATGCTGGATTTCATGCATTCAATTCAAGCGGAGGGTTTCTCAGCACACTATCTCAATATCGGTGGTGGATTAGGTATCGATTATGAGCGTGATGGTGAGGATATACCTACTCCTACAGATCTCATTGACTCAATTCGTGAACTGCTTACAGATGACATTACGTTAATCATTGAACCTGGACGTTCCATAATTGGGAACACGTCGGTTTTTGTCAATCGTGTCACTGGTGTCAAAACAAATGGTAACAAACATTTTATTGTCACAGATGGTAGTATGGCAGAACTTATCCGACCAAGTCTTTACGATGCATATCAACATATAGAGTTTATCGAACCGGTTGATGGCAAGGTAGAAACATTTGATATAGTCGGTCCTGTTTGCGAATCTGCTGATTTTCTTGGAAAGGAACGTGAATTGCCCACGCCACCAGAGGGGACGGGACTTGTAGTTTGCGATTCTGGTGCTTACTGCCACGCGATGAGTTCCAACTATAATCTAAAGATGCGTCCACCAGAATATCTTGTAGATGGAAATAAACTGACTTGTATCCGTAGAGTTGAGACACTTGAGGATTATCTACGGTTGTTTGATGTGTAGGGTGTGGGTACAATAATTCGAGCAGTTGCAACCTTTCCACATCCAAGGTTCAAACCATGAGGCTAAACTATTATCCAGATACTGACTCGTTGTATATCAATTTGTCTGAGCAACCAAGTGTAGAAAGTCAAGAAATCTCCGAAGGTGTCTTGCTTGATTATGATGCCGATGGAAGACTTGTTGGGATTGATATTGATAATGCAAGTCATAAAGTTGACATGGAGAAATTGATTCTTAGTCAACTCCCCTGTCAAATTGAGAATAGTATTGAAAAAATTGATTTCTCCTAATTATTTCATGAATGTGTAGGATTGTGATATATGATATTGGTGTATGCGACTATGCGATGGGTTCATACTATAACCTGAAAATGCGTCCACCAGAATATCTTGTTAATGGTGACAAACTGGCTTGTATCCGAAGGGTTGAGACACTTGAGGATTATCTGCGGTTGTTTGATGTATAAAAATACTACAAATGCTGTTCCAAAAATGCAATCCCCGGTTCAAGGTTAATCTCATGTTCACCTTGAAAATGATCTAACACCAAGCGATCGCGTTTGCCGCATGCAGTGTATATTTTATCCAAATGTTCAAACGCAGCCAACGCATCGTCTTCAATAAAGCATCGATCATCAGAACCGATTTGCACCATGCATGAACGTGGTGCGATAAGTCCTGCTACGTCTGAAATCTCTCCTGCAGCACGTAACCCAAACATAAACTGTGACCCGCAGGTATTTCCGCGCCCACGATCACCCAACGCATCCATGAGAGTGCTTAGATAGCATACAATAACTGCTGCCTTCACACGTCTATCAAATGCGGAAATATAGGTTGTCATCGTTCCACCAAACGAACATCCCATACATCCCAAACGGTTGCTATCCACTTCAGGACGAGACTGTAAATAATCTAAGCAACGTTGTCCGTCTGCAACGTTAAGTTGCAGCAGTTGATAGCCGAAATATCCGAGTGCGAAATAGGCAGCATTACATCCATCTCTACCGGGACGACGCACCCATTCATCTCTGTCTTTCCGCTCCCCGAAGCACCGCCAATCCGGTGCCATTGTAACAAACCCACGTTTTGCCAATTCCACGGCATACTGTTTCTGATAATCCTCTACGATGCCGACTGCACCATCTTTTCCAACACCATGCCCATGTGCACATAGAACAGCCGGTGCAGGATTGTCTTCACTTGCACTGTCAGGTATTAGGACATAGGCAGGAATTGATGAAAATCCATCTGGATTGAATAATATCTTTTCACGTGTATACCCATCTTGATGTACCTGTTCTAAGGTTTCTATCTCCAACGGGACAGGATCAGGTTTTGGACCTAAGTAACGAACTATGTTGCGTCTGAACTTTTTTCTCCATTCTCTGTATTCCGGTTTCGTAGTGCCGTTGAAGTGATATTGTGGTGAAGTATTAAGAAGGTGTTGAACACTCTGTTCTGCTGTCAAGAATCTCTCTACTGCCATTAGTTGTGCCTCCTATATGTTGCATTTTGCTACCAGAAGTCAATTTTGATGGTATAGGTAATAATACTGTAGTATACAATTTGACATGGGTTTCAGATATTGTAATAGTGTTTGCTAATAGGTTTGCCGTATGTTTTAATTACTATAGTCAAAATTATGTAACATTCTTCCTGTCTATCAATTAACTAAAGGAGAATTTACTATGTCAAGTCTTGTGAAAATCCAGCAAGAGATTCTTGCACTACCTCAAGTTGAATACCTACAATTGCGAAAGTGGTTCAGCGAATTAGATTGGGATAATTGGGACCAGGAGATTGAAGCAGATTCGGATGCAGGGAAATTGGACTTTTTGGTTGCAGAAGCTCTTGAAGAAAAAGAAAAGGGAACATTGAAGGACCTTTAATTACATAAAACGACTTCTCGTTTCTGGAGATTATTTTACCAACTACCTCAATCTGTACAAAAGACTGCAAGACAGAATTTCGATCTCCTCAAAGTAAATCCACAATACGGGTCTCTACATTTCAAAAAAGTTGGCAAGTTTTGGTCTGTCCGCGTAGGACAAGATTACAGAGCACTTGCTATTAAAGATAGAAATGACTTCACCTGGGTATGAATTGGTAAACACGATGAATATGAACGACCAATTGGTTCCTAATTCTTTTATTCTATGAGAAGAGAGAAACCAATTAGTACTATATCATATTTTCCTTTTGATATTATTGTATTTCCTACCACGGTTCCTGATACGATGGTGCATTTACCAGCCGTTCCATTCCTACCTCTAACGCAATATGCGTTTTAGGTGGTAGATGAACCTGAAGGTATGTACCGTTTACATCAACTGTATTTTCACCGTTACCATCTGCAGTACGTGCTGTAGTGAAATTGTGCTCTCCCAATGAACCCGCTTGAATAACTACATCACGCGCTTCGGTAGTATTTATATTGACCAATTCTAATTCGGTAGAATCGTCAGACAACTTAGAAACCAACGCAGCAACATCATCTGGAAGTCCGGGACGTTTATTCTGTGGGTCATAGTGTCTAACCCTCGTAACAAGCAAGCCACCATTGTAGTGAGGTAAAGGACCACCACACGTGAGTTCAACTAACCCTTCACAAGTAACTGGGTTGCGTCTCTGGAAATAAGCGTCTCCGTATCCTGCTGGATCTTCATCGTCATTTTCCATGAAGTTAAGACGTTGCTCTACTTGTGATAAATTATGATTGAGGATTGATTCCGGATATTCAGGAAAATCACCTCGCATATATGCTAACCAACCACCATCACGTCCACCTTGGTCTTTAGTGTGATGCCAAGCGTTGATGTCAAATTTAGAACCTACCTTCCTTGCTATCTGGACTGCACGATCTTGGTCTTCAGATGCCATAGACATTGCCCACAGATGCGCGACATCAGACGGATGCATTGGCATAAATTCAAACCAACCATCAATCTGCAAAGCAGTTTCGTCGTCGTTCTTAATCGGATACTGAAGCCATGGTCCAGGAATATAGTTCCCCATTCCAGGATCACCATACTTTTGCGGTACATAGAGTTGATCGTTATGCTCTATACCATGTTTAATTAAGACATCAATCTGTGAACGCGGGAAGTCCATGTATGTCAAATCTCTGTGAAGGAGTGCAGCGTTTTGACCTGCAACGCTAACAGCTTGTCCAACACTATGCCACCCGTGAGGCCAACTCCATCCATAACGTGAACCATACCACTTGTCCTCCATGTGTTCTCCGACTATACCCGATAAACCAACGTTATCAGGAACAATTCCATCATTTTCTTCTGTTCGCTCTATCCACGCGTCTACATATTCTTTAACCCATTCCTTGTATTTTTCTTCACCAGTCAACATATAGGCATTTGCCGCAAGAGTCGTTGCAGCGAGATTACCAACTGCATCTCCTTTACCTTGTCGTTCATATATTACCCGTCCCATCAGATCTCTCAAGTCATCACTTTCCAGTATAGTTTCACGATCTGGACAGCCAGGAACATCAATAAACGGTAAATTGTATCCGTTTGGCGGATAAAAGGATTCTCTTTCAAGGATCCAAAATGCTGGACCTTTACTGCCGTTCATCACACACTTGATGATTTTGTGTTCTGGGTCGTAATTCAGGGCGTCTGGATCTTCGTTCATAAAGAATCCTGCGAACCGTTTTGCCCGATCAATGTTCTTTGCATTTGACGGATCCGCCATGCAAAGCATATAAAACAGATAGTTGCCTTCGCTTTGGTGAAACCAGTCGTATCCCGGTTGGTATTCTTTATATACCATAGGATAGTCGTGTCCAGAGCCGAATCGTGTCATGTCCTTTGTTATAACCTCAAATTCGTTATGTGAATCTACCAAGAACTGTGCATCCCCACCAAGCATGTAGAACAGAGGCCAATTATGGAAACTTTCATAGGCATCATCTAAGCCATCAAAACTTTGAAATTCTGGATGGTTTGGCCAATACAACGTTCCATCTGGGCGTGTGTATTTCTTCAGAACTTTGGGTGCTGCGTCATTGATTTTGTCAATCAGTTCACGTTCAAGCACTGCCCATTCTGGTGGTGTTTGGATAGATGTTTGTGCTTCAATCGTTGGAAACATAACATATCTCCTCAGATAATGAAGAAGTTATATAGTTGAAGTTTGGTTTGATGCAGTATAGCATATTAACACATAATTGTATCTTTTTTGTTTCTACGCGTGTGCATACATTCTGGCAGCGAGTTGTCTGAACCAGGATTTACAAGATTATTAGATTTTTAGGATAAGAGCCACCTTTACTGTCAATGTTGTTTCCTAAGATTGCAACTACCGACTTTTTCTCAGAAACTTTACACGCTGATAAACAAGTTGCGATGTTAGGTGGGGTGTGCTATACTTTTGAATGCATCTGACCAAAGAAATACGGCGTACCGACGACGTAGGAGGACCAGACGATGAAACAGAATAAATTTCCCCCTGGTTGGGATGAAAAAAGCGTGCAGCGAGTCATTGAATATTATGAAAATCAGACTGAAGACGAAGCTGTTGCTGAAGATGAGAATAGGTTGCATGATGAATCTGTTACGTGGAGGGAAATACCTAATGATGCAAAATCGTATTGCAAACGGGGAATTTCATACTATAATAAACGTCAGTATGACAAAGCCATCACAGATTATAATGAAGCAATAAAACTCAAACCTGATTATGCTGAAGCTTACAGCAATCGCGCAAAAGCTTATGTCAATATAGTTGATTTTGACAAAGCTATAGAAGACTATACCAAAGTAATTGAACTCAATCCGAAAGCTGTTGATGCCTATTACTCGCGAGGTAAACTTTACGTCGAGGGTAACGAGTATGAGAAAGCAATCGCTGACTATAGCATGGCTATAAACTTGATCCTGAGCATGCAGATGCGTCCGGTTATCGCGCTACACTTTACAATGAACAAGGGAAGTATGACAAAGCAATTAAGGGATTTAGCAAGGAAATTGAACTCCGACCGCATGATGCCGAGACCTATTATGAACGTGGAAAAATATATGTGAAAAGGCGTGAGTATGAGAATGCAATTGCGGATTTTACTGAAGCGATAAAACTATCTCCAGGCTTCACAGAAACTTACTTTGAACGTGCTATGGTTTACTTGCGAATGGATGAGATGGATGCTGCACTGGAAGATTTTGATAAGATTTCAGAGTTGAAATGAGGACATCAGTAATTCAAACCGTTTAGGTATATTGGTGTTTAATATTTCTCTAAGGAACAAATAATGAGTGATGAAGTTAAGAAAAGACTAAAGGAATTTAAAACAGACTTAAATATTTTGACTCCAATTCAGATCGTTAGAAAACACATTATTTTTGGAGAATGTTGTGAATTATCACGGCAAGATTATTTTGATTTGCGCTCAGAGGTAGCTAAATATTTTGGGTTACATCCTAATGAGGTCTTAGTTGTTGGATCAGCAAAATTAGGTTTTAGTATTGCACCAGATAAACAGTATGATTTGTTCAGTGATAAATCTGATATTGATATTGCTTTAGTATCTTCAACACTATTTGATGAATATTGGAATCAGGTGTTTAGTTATAAAAGAATTAATCCATATTGGAATGAACGTGACTTTATTAATTATTTATTCCAGGGTTGGATAAGACCTGATAAATTTCCACGATCAAAAATGTTTCCTTCAGGAAAAGATTGGTGGATCTTTTTTCAGAGTATAACAAGTAGTGGTAAATACGGTAAATACAAGATAAGAGGTGGGTTATATCAGTCATATTTCTTTTTAGAAAACTATCAGAAAATTTGTATACAGGAATGTATAAATAAAATTGGAGGAATACAATGAAAACAACAGTAACGAATAGACCAATACGCGAATTATTGACTGCAATTCAGTACGGAACTTTGGAACTACAACCTCCATTTCAAAGAAATTTAGTATGGACAAATAAACATAAGAGCAAATTTATTCAAACAGTTTTAGACGGATACCCTTTTCCAGAAATATATATTGCTGCAGGTGAGGTAAACCCAGTTACTGGTGCAGCTAAGGAGATGTTAGTAGATGGTCAACAGAGGTTAACTACATTGTATCAGTATTTTAAAACCCTACCAGATTTAAAACTGTTAAAAGAAGTCACAACATACTCTGAACTTTCGCATGAAGAAAAAATTAACTTTTTAGAGTATGAGGTTGTTGTTCGATACTTAGGAAAAATAGATGATGAAAAGATGATAGAGATATTCGCACGAATTAACTCTGTTAATTATGCCTTAAACGCAATGGAGATTCACAATGCAAGATATGATGGAGAAATAAAGCAATTTGCTGAAGAACTCGCAGATCATTCTTTTTTTCAAAATCATTATGTTTTTAACACTACCGAAGAACAGCGTATGAGTGATATTCGCTTTATGTTATCTGTGATCATTACTGTGATGTCAACCTATTTTACCTTAGATAAGGAATTTGAAGACTATCTTGATCGATATAACGATGAATTTAAAGAAAAACGTAAGTTAGAGACTGAATTTGAAGATGTTTTTCAGTTTATAGATGCTTGTGGTATCCATGAAAATAGTAGAGCTTGGAAAAAGTCAGATTTATTCACGTTACTTGTAGAGATTCACAGGTCATTATTTAAATCAGAGAAAAAGCTAAAATCAGCAGAAGTTGGAAAACGATTACAAAGGTTCTATGATTTAGTAGATATTGCAGCACGCACGGATGAGGAAATTGGAACAGAAAACTTTAGGTTGCAGGAATATTATAAAGCTGCTCTTCAGGGAACAAATAGCAGAACAAGCCGAATCAATAGAGGAAAAATAATTAAAGATGTCATTAACGATAATTTTGAGTTTGATTTGAGAGAAAAGTAATATGCGTAGTTTCATTTTATACTAAAGGAAGTAAAACAGACAACCAAATGAAAATAGCAAATGCACCATGTTCTTGGGGAGTGCTTGAATTTGATCTTCAAGGTAAATCCCCAGACTACATCCAAGTTTTAGATGAAATGCACGAAATTGGATATCGCGGTACGGAATTGGGAGATTTGGGATTCATGCCGACTGACCCTGAACAACTCCGCGACGAACTCCCAGCACGGGAGTTAACGCTGTTAGGTGCTTTTGTGCCGGTTGCACTTGCTGATAGCGAAGCACATGCAGCTGGTGAAACGTCAGCACTACAGCATGCACGTCTGTTGGCAGCGTCAAGTGATGACGCACCATTCATCGTGCTTTCAGATGACAATGGCACTATCCCACAACGCACGCAAAATACAGGACGAATCAATACAGAACACGGCTTGACCCAAGAGCAGTTGGATACTTTTGTGGAGGGAGTCCATCGTATCGCGCAAACGGTACGTGACGAAACGGGTCTTCGCACTGTATTTCATCATCACTGTGCAGGATATATAGAAACTCCAACAGAAGTGGACATGTTGATGCAACACACCGATCCGAATCTTGTCGGGTTGTGTTTTGATACAGGACATTACCGATTCGGTGGTGGTGAACCGCTTGACATTTTTGAACAGCATGCTGAACGGATATGGCACGTGCATTTCAAGGATTGTCAACCCGAAATCGCTGCCCGTTCCCGTAAAGATGATTGGGATTACTTTCAGTCTGTCGGTAAAGGTGTATTTTGCGAATTGGGTCAGGGAGATGTTGACTTTCCATCATTCATTGCTGAGTTGCAAAGTCGGAACTATGATGGATGGATTGTCGTTGAGCAAGATGTCTTGCCGGGTATGGGTAGTCCATATCAGAGTGCGAAACGTAATTTTCAATATCTGAATTCAATTATTGCAAAATGAATAACCCCTCAAAAGTTGGTGTTGGTGTTATCGGTACGGGACGTATCGGTAAACTACACATCCAACATCTCTGCCAATATATTGCCGAATCAGAAGTCATCGAAATCTGTAGCTTAGACATTGAAACTGCAGAATCCCTTGCAGAACAGTTTAACATATCTAAGATAACAACTGATTATTCCTCCCTACTTTCAAACCCACAGATTAACGCAGTGATTATTGCTTCTTCAACGGATACACACGTGGAAATATGTCAAGCTGCAGCCGAGGCAGGTAAACATATCTTCTGCGAGAAACCAATTGCCTTAGACTTGGAACAAATTGACGATACGTTGGCGATTGTAGAAAAAGCAGGAATTAAGTTTCAGGTGGGATTTAATCGTAGGTTTGATGTGAACTTTACGCGGGTTCGGGAGACAATCGCCATAGGTGAGATAGGTGAACCACACATACTACGTATCACAAGTCGAGACCCTGCACCACCACCGATAGAATATGTCAAGGTTTCAGGTGGTATTTTCCTTGATATGACCATCCATGACTTTGATATGGCACGGTATCTTATCGGTGATGAAGTAGATGAAGTATATGCAATCGGAGGCGTACGTATTGATCCACAAATCGGTGAAGCAGGAGATATTGACACTGCTGTTATAACATTGTGTTTTCAAAACGGTGTGCTTGCAACTATTGATAACAGTAGAAAGGCTGTCTATGGGTATGATCAACGGGTAGAGGTGTTTGGGTCAACAGGAATGGTTGCTGCTGGTAATCCGTTGACAGATACAGTAACAATCAGTGAAAGTAAGGGAAGTCGTAACGCATCATTGCCAAACTTTTTTGTGGAACGTTATAGGGATGCGTATCTATCAGAGATGAAAGCGTTTATAGGATGTATAATTGATGATACACAACCGTTAGTTACCGGATCAGATGGTCGTGCACCTATTGTTATGGGTTATGCTGCTTTGAAATCGCTTCGTGAAAATCGTCCTGTTCGTATGTCTGAAATATCGTAGTAATACAAAGCACTACTCGTGTCCACCAACTTCCCCGACCTGAATTTCAATCTCTTCACGGTTTCTTATACGTTCAACAAGTCCATCACGTATATCCACTATCCTATCTGAAACATCAAGCATCTTCAAATCGTGTGTTGCTGAAATAACGGTTACACCTTGTTGAGTATTCAATTGTTTGATAAGGTCAATAATTTCGCGTCCTGTAATCGTATCAAGGTTTGCCGTAGGTTCGTCAGCAAGTACAATGCTGGGGTCGTTTGCAAGTGCTCTTGCTATGGCAACACGTTGGCGTTGACCACCAGAGAGTTCATCGGGTAGGTGATACATCCTATCGCCTAAACCAACCATATCCAGTAGTTTTTCTGCTTTTTCATTCCGTTGTTTGTCGGGTATACCAGCAAAAATCATCGGTAACGTAACATTGCCGTGTGCAGTGCGGACATTCAGCAAGTTATAACTCTGAAAAATATAACCAACACGGTGGCACCGAAACGCTGCGATCTGCCTTTGAGATAGGTTAGACATATTCTGTCCATCAATGTAGACCTGCCCCTCGGTAGGACGATCAAGTGCACCAATCATATTAAAGAGAGTTGATTTCCCAGAACCTGAGGGTCCCATCAATGAGATATACTCTCCGCGTTGTATTTCAATGTTGATACCGTCTAAAGCACGTAGTACGTTTGAACCCATCCGATATTCTTTGACGACATCTTCAGTTTTTACAACAATATCAGCCATATTAATCCTTTATATTAACTTCAACCTATAATATTAGACTTCTGTTCGCATCGCTTCCGCAGGAGGTAATTTCGCTGCACGCCATGCGGGGAATGATGAACCGATGATAGCTAAAATCATCCCAATTATACAACCTAAAAGAATCAACAATAACACACCGAGTTGAAAAGGTCCGTTTTCAGGTCGCGCAGGTAATAATGGAAAATAGAAGAATAGATCAAGTCCATAATTCTTCAAACCTAAAATAACTGCACCAAGCAGTCCAATTAGTGCTCCTATCAGTGCACCAGCAAATCCTTGAAAGCCAGACTCAAGTAAAAAAAGCCTAACGACAAATCCGTCAAGTGCCCCAAGGCATTTCATCGTTCCAATTTCTCTGAATCGTTCGGTAACTGCCATTAGCATAGAGTTTGCAATCCCGACTACACAGACGATGAGAGACATGATGATAAGCCAAATGTCCTTCGTTGATATACCTTGTTCAACAGATTCGTCAAGATTGGTAATTTCTGAACTTCTTCCACTCTCCTGTAGCGCAAGTTCAATTTCATTATTTGTCCAAACAGAGACGAGAAAAGCGATTCCGAGTGTAATTCCTGCTGTGGTAATAATTGAACGACCAAAACGGATTTTTAGGCTTTGAAAACTTATCCGAAGCGATTCTACAAATGGGAGATCGATCTGTTCCTCAATGGGTGTTCGCTGATTCAAAGTGCTGACTCCTTAATCTTATTTGATACTCTATTTTAACATATTCGCAGTTTTAGGTCAAGTGTTGAAAATAGATGGACAGGGTTATTTAGTTTTAGGGTTTTCTTGTGTTATTTTTTACAATTCAATTTAAGTTCTTTGTAGATCAGAGCGAGCAAAACGACCTCCGACCTACAAAGAACTTAAATTGACACATATAGGTAGAGAGAAGCGAACCTATATCTGCTAATTTACCGTTACATTGCTCATCTGTATGTGCTATAAATTGTGACGTTTTGCACGTCACCTGTGACTTAAAGAATTCAGTCAGGATAAGGAATGTGACGCGAATTTCGCTTTTTTTATTTTGCTCTTTTTTGGTCTTTTTCTTCTCTTGACCTACTTTGGGTTTCTGATCGTGTCATCATTTTTGCGAAGGATTTGACTGCGAATTGTTTGTGTATGTCATTGAATTTCATCGGAATATTCCTCCTTAAAAGGTTACCGTATGGTAACTTATTTTGACATAACGGTAACTTTTGGTAGAATTGCTCTAATGTTAGTTTCCGTCTAGGTTTGCGGGTTGTTTTCATCGGTTTTTTGTGGTTGAAAAAAAATAATTTTGGTAACTTTTT
>JAPOQK010000094.1 GCA_026710795.1 Candidatus Poribacteria bacterium | reverse complement strand
TCACACCACACTCAATTTTACTTTTCTTCGTATTTATGGTAAACATTGAAATTAAAGCACCACATTTCTGTAGGAGCGATCTCCGAATCGCGACAAAACTCACTGATAGTCGGGAATCGAAGTTCATTCCTACAACTCAAAATGTCCTGTTAATTCTAAAGTTCACTACAAATTGTGTTTGTCTTGTCTGAACCAGGATTACAAGATTTTCAGGATAAGAAATCGCGACCCAGAGGATGCTCCTACAGAATATAAAATGTCGGACTTCGCTATGCTCACTCCGACCTACGAAGACTGGTTCAGACAATAAACGGTGAATCCGTTAAACATCTATCCATTCATAAGTAATCCTGACCTCAAATATTTGTTGTGTAAAATATATCGTTTTGTGTTATTATATATACTAAAATGAACAGGAATTAACATTTTGGAATTTGTACATTTACACAACCACAGCGAATATAGCATGCTTGATGGCGTATGCCGCATCCCTGATATGATGCAATGGGCGGTTGAAAACAGTGCTCCGGCTGTTGCCCTCACTGACCACGGCAATATGTTTGGTGCATGGGAATTTTACACGACCGCACAAAAGGCTGGTGTGAACCCTATTATCGGCTGTGAAGTATATGTCGCGCCTGGTGACCGAAGATCACGCGAAAAAGATCAGGGTAAACCGTACCATTTAACACTTCTCGCGGAGAATGCAATTGGCTACCGAAATCTACTCAAATTGGTATCACTTGGTTACATAGAAGGTTTCTATAGCAAACCGCGCATTGACATGGAAATTTTGCGGGAATACCGAGATGGTATTATCGCACTGACGGGTTGTATTCAAGGACAAGTACCACAACTCCTTTGCACAGATAGGCGTGAGGAAGGCATCCAATACTTCAAAACGCTGATTGATATAATGGGAACACGTAATCTCTACGTTGAGATCCAAAACCATCATATTGATAAAGAACTCAAAGCATACCCAATGATGGTTGATTTAGCGAAAGAATTCAATATTCCAATTGTCGGCACAAACGATTGCCACTACCTTCGCAAATCTGATCATCGCATACACGATGTACTCCTCTGCATCCAAACAAAAACCACCGTCAACGACCCAAATCGGATACGGTTTGATAATCATTACTATTTTAAGAGTACAGATGAAATGCGGGAGACACTTAAAAATTACCCTCCTGAAGCTATTAGCAACACTTATGAAATTGCTAAACGATGTCGTGACTTCAAACTTGATTACGGTAACCTTGTCTTGCCGAAATATGAAGTTCCCGAAGGACATACAAATGATAGCTACCTAAAAGAGTTGTGCTATCAAGGTTTGCGTGAAAAATTTGGAGATGAACCCGCACCTGCTGTTTGGAAACAGTTGAATTATGAGCTTGATATTATTCGTAAGACAGGTTATGCTGGTTATTTCCTAATAGTATGGGACTATGTCAACTACGCGAATAAGCAAGGGTATCCACTTTCCGCGCGCGGGTCCGCCGCAAGTAGTCTGGCACTTTATACACTCGGTGTTGTTACATTCAATCCGATGGATTATGACTGCATGTTCGAAAGGTTTTTGAACACCGAACGTGTTAGTCCCCCCGATATTGATATTGATTTCGCTGATCGATCACGTGACTACGTTATTGAGTATCTTGTAAATAAATACGGGCAAGATTCTGTCGGTAAAGTCGCCACCTTTTCCACATTAGGTCCAAAAGCTGCTATTACTGATGTTGGACGGACACTGGAAATACCTCTCAAAAATGTGAGAAAATTGACAAGACTAATTCCGGGTATGTCAAAAGTTACGCTTGAGGATATATTAGCACTTATTCCAGAGTTTCGTGAACTGGCGCAGTTACCTGAAAATAGGGAACTAATAGAGATTAGCAAAGCAATTGTAGGTATGAAAAGACATGTCTCGTGTCACGCTTCCGCAGTTGTTGTTTCAAGTGGTCCTCTCACCGATTATGTGCCGTTGTTCACAGATAAACACGGTCAAGTCGCAACCCAATTTGAAGGTAAAACTGTTGAAGATGTCGGTATCGTCAAATTTGATTCCCTCGGACTACGAAGTCTTACCAAAACGGATGATTGCATTCGGATGGTCAAGGAGAATCGCGGTAAAGACATCAAACTAACGGAAATTCCTTTTGACGATGAAAAAACCTATTCGCTTGTTTGTAAAGGCTTGATTGCGGGCTTATTCCAACTGGAAACCTCTCCTGGCATGTATCACGTTGTTACGCAGCTCAAACCGGATAACTTCTCGGATTTCACCGCAATTCCCGCGATTTACCGTCCTGGTCCCTTAGAAAGTGGAACGACGCGGCAGTTCATCGCACGGAAAAACGGTTTGCAAAAGGTGGAATATATACACCCATCGCTCAAAAATGCCCTTAAGAACACTTACGGTCTATGTGTTTATCAGGAACAGGTGATGCAGATTGCTCAAGATATGGCAGGCTTTACCCTTGGTGAGGCAGATGTGTTACGCAATGCGATGGGTAAGAGAAACGAAGGACTTCTGAAATCCCAACGGCAGAAATTCATCGCAGGTGCAGTCAAAAATGAGATACCCAAAGAAGAAGCTGAAAAGGTTTTTGACATACTGGAACCTTTTGGTGGATACGCTTTCAATAAATCGCACACTGTGGCGTATTCTATCGTAACTTACCGAATGGCATACCTGAAAACGCACTACCCGCACGAATTCATAGCAGCTATTATGACGGGAGAAGCAGACGATATTTCAAGAATCATCTGCTATCGAGAAGAAGCTAAAAGACTTGAAGACTTTTTGAATGTCCGCATCAACTTACTACCACCAGATATCAACAAAAGCAGCAAGTTTTTCACGGTAGATGGTGACGATATCTACTTCGGTCTTATTGTTGTGAAATACGTTGGTGATAGGGCTGTAGATGCGATTTTAGAAGCAAGAGAACAAGGAGGTCCGTTTACATCGCTACAAGATTTCTGTATACGTGTGAATACAAGAGTTGTCAATAAACGAACAATAGAAAGTCTTATTTTATGTGGTGCATTTGATGTGCTTGAAGGAAAACGTGCCCCACTTATTGCTAACTTACATACCATCTTGAAAGGCGCGAAAATCGCAAAATCGGAAAGAGAACGGGGGCAGTTGAGTCTCTTTAAGGATGCTGCGATAATATACACCATAAACCCAACCCACATGGATATTCCAGAATATGAACCATTTGAAAGGTTTAAGATGGAAAAGGAACTCCTCGGATTTTATGTGTCCGGACATCCCGTCCAAGAATATATGGATATTATAGAAAACTATACAACCGCGAATACCCAAACACTTGGCGTAAATCCTAATATGTCCGAAGTCTCTATAGCAGGGATGATAACTCGTGTGAAGAAACTCCTTACGCGGAAGGGGGACACAATGGCATTACTCGTTTTAGAAGACCTTGAAGGTACGGTTAGAGTTGCTGTCTTACCTGAAATATATAAAAAAGTTGGTGGACTCGTTGAAGGACAAATTGTTTGGATCAATGGAGAACTGAAAAATAATCCGCACACAAAAAACCGAAATAATCATGCCAGAAGCAGTATGGAAAAATACCTAATTCATGCAACTGAGATTATAGATATAGCGGATGTCCCTGAACGATTGACATCTACTGCAGAGGTGACAATTCCAGAATCGGATCTTAACAACTTTAACAAACTTAAGACTTTCAAAGAGATTGCACTTGCTAACAGAGGTGACCTGCACCTAATTTTGCGTTTGATGAGTCCGCGTTTCGGTGAAGTTATCGTGCATTGTGGTGCGAACTATAGGCTTGTCAATGAGGATTCCGTTTTCAAACAGGTGGAAAGCCTATTCGGACAGAATTGTATCAAACGCAGCAATCGCACGTGAACCCGACTTACAAGCAGTAGGGGTGGTTTCTAACCGCTCTGTATTAGGTGCGGGATCACATTCTCGTTCTTTTCCTCCGCTCTTCATCCAGAATTGCGTTCTCCGCTGCATCCATAACAAGTTGGAGTGAGTGGAGATACGCCATCTCTGCTTTGATAAGACGACTCGTCTCCCCTAAGCCTCCATTTTCACGCATTTTCACAAGCATGTTCCAGTTTTGTGCAAGTCGTTGATTTGCTTGATCAAGTTGAATAAAATGTAAATCAGAAATCATATTTTTTTCAGAAGCCATAGTCATGTATTTCCCTTTTCTGTTCTGACGGGACGGTGCTATTCATTATAAGGTAATATCCAGCCACAACAACCTGTTTTAGAGGTTTACCTTCCCGATTACCACTCCGGTAGTTGTAGACGAAATCATGTATCTTATCAAATAGTTCCCTTTCCACAAGAATTGCTATCACCTTCTTTTTCTTCGCTTTACTCACGACAGTTCCAGTGAAATATGTATTAAGTTTATTACGGTTTCCCTTGGGATAGGGACCCCCTTGCTTTATAAGTTGACATGTGATCGGATTTAGATGCCGTAATGGTGGTGGTTGCTGATATATGTCAACTTCGTTCCAGTTTATTGGCGGTCTCGGTTCGAGTTCTACACAACCGAGTTTCCAAATTGTTTGAATTTCATCAAGGACATCAGCATAATCCTTAATCATCATAGGTCCGTTGGCAAGTGGATCTCGCATGAATCCCCAAGGACAGGTTTCAGAATGCGGATTACCAGACAAGATATCACCGTCCACCGTGACAAAGTAGTCAAAAGCATATTTTTTGCCGTTTCGCGTTCCTGGATATACTTTCCGAAGACAGCGCGGACATTGTGCAAGTTGTATCATTTCAGTTCCCTTAGAAAGTATCTTTAGAACAGACCCACAACTCTATCCAAGCAGAAAGTTCAATAAGTGCTTTAGAAAGGTCTGCGTCATTTCGATTTATATACCTTGGAATAGCCAACATTTTCTCAGAAAGCAAACTCCACCAAAGATGATCGTTTAAGTTCTGACGACCATTTAAGTTGATTATCTCTTCCCGCGCTTGTGTGATTTTCTCAAAATAGATTTTTCGATCAATAGCCATGTTTTACCTCAATTAACTTTTAGAGTGATTAATTAATGATAACGCATGTTAATATATTTTGGCAACAAAAAAATAATAAAATATTAACATTAAGGGTGTTTTTTGAATCTCGGATATATTATCCGCAACGTGGATGGTGATGGTGAAAGGATCTTAGATATTCCGAAAGGTTGGTGGGATCATTCTGTCGCTTGGATGGATAACGACGAGTCGGTGCTTATCTGTGCTTTTGATGATGTTGATCACATAAGAGATCCGGATCGTTCTATGCAACTCTATAGGTATGATCTCGCGACAGATGAAATCACGCAGTTAACACAGGACCTTGAATCTAAAATGCATGTAGATTGGATTAGCGATGAGGTATATGCTGTTTCTCCAGCAGGTAAGTATCCAGTTCGGTGGGTGAACTCAAAAAGGTATATTCAAACACGCAGTGACGTATTGTCTAAAACGGGATTATTAGAATGCGATATCACTGACTGGTAGGTGCTGTTTTCAACCGCACAAGGTTTTGACAAATATGTTAGGATTCGGATGTTTCACCTAACATAGCATAAAAAGACGTATTCGCACAAATAAAGGACTAACGTTCTACTGGCTTCACACACCGAAAACCGAAAGAACGGCTGCGTTCTATCGGAGACTGTTTCGCACGTATAGAAACTCTTATCTGGTCAGGTCCAAAGACCCATCCATCACCACGCATGACACGCGGGCTTTTAACATCGTTATAGTTATTTATTATATCCATGATGTTATCGGCATCGGCAATTGGATTCCGTTTAGGTGGTTTCTTATAGAAATCAGTTTGATATACATCAAGACACCATTCCCATACATTACCTGCCATGTCATACAAGCCATAGCCGTTAGGAGGATACGATCCAACCGATACTGTGGAACGATTCACCTCATAATTTGCCAGATTAGTCGTAGGTCTTGAATTACCCCACGGGTAAACTTTATTTTTCAATCCGCCGCGTGCTGCTTTTTCCCATTCTGCTTCTGTTGGCAATCGCTTCCCAACCCATTTTGCATAAGCCATCGCTTCAAACCATGTTACATTAACTGGATGATGATCTTTCTTATACGGATAAGTGTTTCCATTCCAAACATCAGTGTCTTGGTTTTTGAGAAAGACTTTTTGGTTAATTTGTTCTTTTTGAAACTGCGGATTAGCATCAAGGAACTTTTTAAAGTCAGCATTTGTGACTTCGTATTTATCAATATAAAAAGCGTCTACATAGACGGTGTGCAACGGGAGTTCATCTTTTTGAGGTCCATACGGTCCATCTTCAACAGGACCTATGTTTCCCATCTCAAATTCTCCTGCTGGAATAAGAACCATGTCCTTTTCATCATTGACGTTGGAATCGGGTTGTGGGGTTTGGCAACCGATCAACAACGTGAGTCCCAAGCAAAAAACTGAGGCAAATTTGATTATTTTTAAAACGTTTATTTTAAATGCTGTATCACAGTTTGTCTCTGTTTTTTCGTAGAACATAATTACTTCCGTTTTGCTTTAACCGCATACATGGGCCAAGAAAAATAGAAATCATCACCGTCGGGTTCAACGGTATAATGTAATTTTGCCTCAAATGGTGTAAGTCGTTCGAAAGCTTCACGGATTTCTCGTACCACTTCTGGTGGATTGTTCTGGGGACGTACCCACCATAGAAATGACATCTGCGCATTTCGCGTATGTGCTGTCTTTTCAATTTCAAATCCAGCATCGGAAATCATTGTATCCCACTGTGAAGGTGGATACCCAAATACATGGGAATCGTCGCGTAATTTCTCAACGTAATTCTGCCACGTTATCATTTTTTCTGATTCAGGGGAAACGGAATCGACAAAGCAAAAAAGTCCGTCATTTCGTAGAACACGATGGACTTCGCTTAGAAATTTTGGGACGTCTTGAAAGTGGTGGGGTGCAAGTCGGACGGTCACTAAATCAAACGAAGCAGTAGCAAATGGCAAAGATTCCGCAGCGGCAACAGAAAAGGTAATGTTTTCTATTGCTTGTTCCTGTGCCAACTCAGATGCTTTGGAGACCATCTCTGGGGTTAGGTCTGTAGCAACAACATGCGAAACTTTGGGTGCCAATGCGAATGCAGTAAATCCAGTGCCTGTCGCGATATCCAGCGTTTTTTCTATTCCTTTAGGATCTGCGAAGTCAAGGATAACGTCAAGCGTATCACCTTTTGCATGCGCGCTACTCTGCGCATAGTACTCAGCATGTTGGCTAAACTGTTCACGGACAGATGTGTGGATGGACTTCATTTTAGTGTCCATTGATTGTTAGAAGAGTGTCAATTAAAGGTGATAACACCGCGTGCATTTTCACCGGCTTCCATATCAGCGAACGCCTCATTAATCTGATCAAGTCGATAGTGTTTTGTAATCAGTTCGTCTAACTTCAACTTTCCTTCGGTATAAAGATTGAGGAGTTTCGGCATGTCAACACGCGGTTGGCATGAACCGTAGAACGAACCGATTATTTGTCTTTCAGTTGCGACGAAATGTTGGGCTGGAATGCTGAATTCCTTTTCATGATGTGCCATTCCGACAATAACTGCAGTACCTGCAGCCCGAACCATACGATATGCTTGGACGATAGTATCTGGATTTCCGATTACTTCAAATGCGTAATCTACGCCACGACCTTCTGTCAACTCACGAACCGCTTCAACAGGATCATTGTCTGTAGCGTTGACGGCATGTGTAGCACCAAAACCTTTGGCGAAGTCGAGTTTTTTCTCAGCAATATCAACAGCGATAATCTTTTCCGCTTTTGCAAGCACAGCACCTTGTATAGCGTTTAGACCTACACCACCAGTTCCGATAACTGCAACAGAACTACCGGGTTCTACTTTTGCTGTGTTTAGAACTGCGCCGATGCCTGTTGTCACACCACATCCTACGAGTGCTGCTTTCTCTAACGAATAGTGGTCGTCAATTTTAACGAGATTTTGTTGCGGTACGACCATGTATTCTGCCATTGTTGCAATCCGTGCCATCTGAAGGATACCTTGCCCCGATTTGTTGTATAGGCGATATGTGCCATCTAATTGAAACCCGCGCGGTACGTCGTAGGTTTCGCACAGACACACTTTTTCCATTCGGCACATTCTGCAATCGCTGCAATAAGTAACAAAAGAAAGGATAACATGGTCTCCAACACGAAAGCCTGTGACATCTTTTCCAACATGCTCAATTATACCTGCCCCTTCGTGTCCCAGGACAACAGCAGCATCGTAATAGATGGCACCCGTAACGACCGATAGGTCAGAGTGGCAAACACCACTTGCAGCAGTCCGTACCAAGACTTCGTTTGCTTTCGGTTCTTCCAACTCTAAATCTTCAACAACCACAGGTTGGTTGTGTTCATACATAACAGCGGCGCGCGTTTTCATCTTTCCCTCAATTAGTTGTTTGCCATCCTATTATTCTTTCTCGGTAGCATTGTTGGGGTTGGGTGGCGGTGGTTCATTAAATGGCATACCTTTCTCAGCTGCTTCTTGTTTACGTTTTTCCCACTCAGTATACCATACACGGTAAACTTCAGCGCGTCCTTGTTCAATGCCTTGTTCAATGCCTTGTTTAACCCCTTGTTCAATGGCTTGTTGTATTTTGTGCGTGAAACGAAGCATGATTTCACCTCCTATTTCAAATGCCCCTATAATATAGATGAGTGCAAGTTGGAAGAAGGGCACAACTTCCTTTACAGTAACTTTAAATGTTTCTAATCCTGTTTGTGATGGTTTTCCACTTTCATCTATCCATATTATTACGGTATAAACAACCGTAACAATGAATAGAATCAAAATTTCCAGAACAATCCAATCTATCCGTGCGGATAACAAAGGCGATCTCGGTATTGGTTTCAAAGTTTTCCTTTATCCAGATTCTACCTGATTTCTTGACATATCAAGATAAGAATATAGATAGTGTGAAAAGTTTATGCCAATAGCCCTCTCTATATTGGATTTATTATTACATTTATATTTACAGTAAGGATTCCAAATAACTTCTTGCCTTACGCATCGATTCAATCGGATCGGATTGACCTTCATAGACGACTGAAAGACATCCATTATAACCGACTCCTCGCAATATTTCCAAAACTCTTGGATAGTCTAACCATTCCTCAACGCCACTATCAATTTGATAAAACTTAGTTCGGACGTAAACGGCATGAGGTGCTGTCTGTTCAATACTTGCATAGCAATCGTAATCAGGATGTGACGAACCTCGATGTCCACTTGCCCCTGGAGAACCTGCGTATTGCCCTGTATCTAAGATGTGTGTGAAATATGGATGATCAGTTTCATTTAGTGCACGTAGAACCGCATCTCCATCACGAGTTACATTATTGTGATTGTGATTTTGTAGACCAACAAGGATCCCTGATTCATATCCGTATTCAGCGACCTCTTTAAACCCGTCAATCATTGGTTGCCACAAAGTCTCCTCATCTTCACAGTCATCAGGAACATAAGCCGCAAAAACACGGACTATAGGACAACTCATAAATGCTGCTACGTCAATCCATTTCTTAATGAGAGCAATCTGTTCAGGGTGCTCCGCGACAGGTTTGCCAAAATTATTACTGATACCGATATAACCTAATGGTAGACCTTTTCGCATTAGGTCTTTCTTCAGTTCACGTAAGTAATTTACATCGGTGGATTCAAATGCTCTGTAATGCAGTTCAATCACATCAAAACCGAGATCATATACGATTTGTGCAAAATCAGTAGCTGTAGTGCCTTTTACATTCAAAGACATCGTACCAATTTTCATCATGAAACGGCACTCCTTTCAGATTTTATTTTGATTTGATCGGGGTTAATTATCTGGGTTGAAATCATCCGATTCATCACCGACTTCTTTCAACAATGCTTGTGTTTGCCGGGTAGACGTTTTAAAGTAGGTAACTATAGTCTGTTGCAACTTGTCAAATCGATGACGGTCAGTTTCAAGAGAATGAATACGTTTTTCAAAGTTATTCAAAAGGTTTAGTTGATCGAAAATGTCTTGTAGCAGTTTATCTTGTTCTTGGATACGTTGTCGTTCTTCTTCCAATAATTGGACTCTTTCAACCATTATAGCGAGATTTTCCGTTGTTTCTTTCAATTCAGACTGCAGTGTCCGCGTAAACGTGATTAATTTCTCCAATGTATTTGTTGTTTTATATACAGGTATTTCTGTATCCGTAGTAGAGAAATTTTTTGGAATAATGGATTTTTCACTTTCATTTGGTATCTCTTGTGTAGTATCTGTTTCAGAAACAGGAGTTTCAGTTATTTCAGTTTGTTCGGGAATATCAGTTACTGGAACCTGTGAATCTTCCTGTAAAATCTTAGTAGTACCTAACAATTTGATATTATATGAAGCTGGGATATAACTCTCTTTTCGTTCTGTATAAGTAATTTGGACACGAAGTTCCTGATCAATTTGTAGAGAATTCAGATGGGTGTGGATGTTTCTGATGGCAACTTCATTATATCCGAATGCTTTATTTGTTTTCGGATTTAATTGTCGAAGATAGCGGTAGAGTTCCATCACATCGGTGCTTTCTCGTGATATACCTTCTCTCGTTAAAACTCCAATTATATCCTCATCCTCAGAATTTGATGTATGTAAATTCGGTATGACAATGTCCAAGGGAACTTCCCCTTGAATTGCTTTCATTCCGATTGTCCATTTGTTTTCGGCAATCCTACCACTGAATGCAATGAAGTCATAAGTAATTGTCATAGTTTTTCCAATTTTATCTTTTCATAAACATTCTATAATTCAAATACAAGTTCCATTTGTGCCCACCATTCATTTGGTTGTGCTTCATCAACGGGTTCCTGAAAAGTTCGCATTAATTCATCCCACTCTCGACACTTTGGATGTTGTTCAAGATAACGTGGAAAATCGCGTTCTATATCAAAGGTATCAACGGTCTCCATTGCCATAAACAGTTGTCTTCCTAACAAGTATATATTCATTTTTGTTATACCTACGGCTTTCAGTCCAGCTAATGTTTCTGACCAAGCCTCACGATGATAAACTTTATATTGTTCGATGATATTTGGATCATCTTTTAGGTTTATTGTTAAGCCGAAGTGTTTCATTTTAGTCTTTTTAATGCGGTGTGAATGATTTCACTATGGTCAAAGGCAATATGGGGTAAATCTAATGTTGGAAACCATGCGACTTCCGATGCATCGGATCCGGCAATGGCTATATGTTGTTTTTCAGATTCTGCTATACCGAAATAAACCACGGTGATTACGCGTCCCCGTGGATCACGGTCTGGATTCCCAAAGACACCGATCTGTGTCAATAGAACATTTGATATATCTGTTTCCTCGTATAACTCGCGAAGCGCAGCCTCATCAAGGGATTCATCCATTTCCAGAAACCCTCCCGGTAAAGCCCACAAGCCTTTAAATGGTGGATTCTTACGACGAATTAATAGGACTTGTGGATGCGGGTACTCATCCGTGAAAAGCACAATATCAACAGTAACAGAGGGGCGTGGAAAATCATAACAATACACCTACAACATATAGTATCAGATTTTAATTGTTTTTGTCAATTATTTTTTCTGTTAGCCCAGAGGTATCAATTGTTGATATTCTAATTCGGAAAAGTATATTATTCTCTCAAAACTAAAAGAGGTGTAACGAATTGCGATTAAAAACGATTGTTATTAAATTAAGCTTACAAAGCCTTCCTACAATAGAACACCAAGACAATTGAAAGATTCTGGTTGAACTCTAATTTCACTTGCCTTAATCGTCAGATTAAACTATACTTTAATATTATTTAGATTTTCATAAATAGAAGAAGGAGAGAGATGTACGAGCTTGACAAATTAAAAATAAAAGACCTCCCTAAAGATGAACGACCAAGGGAACGGCTATACAAACACGGTCCTTCACATTTAAAAACATCAGAACTAATAGCACTTATTCTTAAAAGTGGTTTCAAAGGAACCACAGCACTCCAACTGGGTGAACAGATACTGACTGAATATAATAACGACCTAAAACGGATGGCAGAAAACCGTCCCAAACAATTTGAATCGATTAAAGGTGTTGGTGCTGCGAAGGCTGCACAACTCGTAGCTGCATTTGAATTAGGACGCCGCTTAGCTCGTTCACATGCTGATCGTGTTAAGATATCCTCTCCAAGCGATGTTGCTGATTTATTGATGCCGCTCATGCGCGACCTTCGAAAGGAGGTAGTTTGCGTGATGTGCCTTGACACGAAAGGTGGTATCACAACACGCGGCATTGCTGGTGACGCTGATAATGAGATTCAATGGGGCAAAAAACTTCTCGCTGAGAATACAGTATTTGAAGGAACATTGAACGCAAGCGTATTCCATCCCAGAGAGATCTTCCGATTTGCCATTGAGGAGTCCGCTAACTCAATTGTCTTAGCACATAATCATCCTTCAGGTGATCCAAAGCCAAGTCAAGAGGATATTCGAGCTACAAAGCAGTTGATTGAAGCGGGTAACTTTATTGGCATTAAAGTGTTAGACCATATAATAATAGGTGACGGTATTTTTTATAGTTTAAAAGAGGAGGGCGTTATTTAGCAGCACGTTGTCGGAGAACTTCATATAGCAATACCCCTGCTGTAACAGATACATTTAGTGAGGAGATTTGACCTAACATCGGTAGATGTACGAGATAGTCACATTTTTGTTTAACAAGCCTACGAATTCCTTCACCTTCGTTACCCAAAACGATGCAAGTTGGCACTGTAAAGTCTGCAGAAGTATATTGCATTTCTGCATCCTCAGCAGTACCTACAACCCATATTCCTACTGATTTGAGTTTTTCGATGGTTTGAGCAAGATTTGTTACCTTAGTAATAGGTGTATATTCAGTGCTTCCTGCTGCTGCTTTGTGAACAGTTGCCGTAATCTCTACCGAATTGTTTTTCGGTATTAGTACACCGTCTGTATTCGTAGCGTTGGCAGTCCGTAGAATCGCACCAAAATTTCTTGGATCATGGATCTGATCTAACATGATTAAGGTTGCAGGAATATCCTTTTTGTTCTGAATCTTTCCAAGTAGAAACGACAAATCCGTATATTGGAACTCGCTGATGTAGGCAATGACACCTTGATGATTCGGATGCATTCTATCAAGTTGATATCTTGGACAACGTTGATAAGGCACTCCTTTCTGTTTAGCGACATTAATTATTTCATGAAGCCGTTTATGTTCATTATCTTGAACAATCCAGATTTTTTCTATCTGCCGCGCACCACTACGGAGTGCTTCAATGACCGGATTCCTACCGACTATTTTTTTCGACATAAGGACTCCTCATCAAATAAGCTACAATAGCGGGTTGTGTTTAGTTAATCTCCACGAACAAATTTGACATCAGGTCCGCGCGGTGTAATCTTGATATCAGGATCGTCTGTTTGACATTGAACGCAAGTGATTGTACCTACACCTGCGTTTTCCATGTGAGGCGCGAGTTTTCCTAATTTAAAGGCAAAATTCATCATTTCATCAGCGGGAATTGTGCCTTCACAGTTGGCACATGGAATTTCTTCACCTTCCTTAAGTTTGGTCAACAGTTCTGATGCTTTCATACCGTCTGATTCTCCTTTCAGAAATATATAAGATTCACGACTTGTGCCAGTTACATGGTAGTTATGTTGTATTTCACATATATCCCATCTTTATAGGAGCGACCTTCGAATCGCGACTTGATTGTAGTCAGCCATCGGATAATTATTATCCAAGGAAATAACGCTCCTTCTGCTTTGCTTCCTCATAGTCTTGATATGCTTGTTTGGCAGTATCTACTTCTGACACCTCTGCGACAGGCACATCCCACCACGACTCATACTGAGGAACTCTTGTGTCAAAATGAACATCAATCTTGACGACGGTTGTCTGGTCAGCGTCTCTTGCATCTTGCAGTGCAGCCTTTAACATCTGTAGTGTTGATACTTCAATGACATTTGCGCCGAGACTTTTAGCATTTGCTGCAAGGTTAACGGGTAGAATGTCACCTTCAAGTTCTCCAGTGTTATCATCACGATAACGGAATCGGGTTGCAAAACCTTGTGCTCCAGTTGCATCTGATAATCCTCCGATACTGCTGTGTCCATCGTTGTTTATCAGGACAATAATCAATTTGTAGTTTTCCTGAATTGATGTGATGATTTCTTGCGCTAACATCAGATATGAACCGTCTCCCACAAGGACGTAAACATCACGCGTGGGGTCCGCCATTTTTATTCCCAATCCTCCAGCAATTTCATAACCCATGCAGGAATAGCCGTATTCCAAATGAAACTGTTTAGGATTGCGGCTACGCCACAGTTTATGTAGATCACCGGGAAGACTACCAGCAGCACACACAACAACATCTTCTGGACGCGAAAATTCGTTAACAATCCCGATTACTTCACTCTGACTTGGTAATGGTTGGTTATCAAGGTGGAAAAGCCGTTCAACTTCTTCCTCCCAAGCATCTCGATAATTTTCGATCTGTGTTGCGTAATCGCTATTAATCTGATATGTTCCAATAGCCTGTGTTAACTCTAATAGGGTTACACGAGCATCTGCAACTAACGGTAGGGCAGCGTGTTTTGCGGCATCAAACTCAGCAATATTAATATTGATGAACCGAACATTCGGATTCTGAAATGCCGTTTTAGAAGCAGTCGTAAAATCACTCAGTCGTGTTCCGATGGCTATGATTAGGTCTGCTTCCCGTGCAGCGATATTCGCACCCGGTGTACCAGTTGCCCCAATTGCACCGAGGTTTTGTGGATGGTCATAACGTAGAGAACCTTTACCAGCAAACGTTTCACCGACAGGGATTCCAGTCTGTTCTGCAAATCTTGCTAACTGTTCAGTTGCTTCGCTATAAATTACACCGCCCCCCGCGATAATCAATGGACGTTCACTGGATGAAATCCATTCTATTGCGCGTTGGAGAAGATTTTCATCAGCACGGGGTCTTGGAATGGAATAGACCCTTTTTTCAAATAGTTGCTCAGGATAAGGGTATGCCTCCGCTTGCACATCTTGCGGTAATGCTAATGTCACGGTTCCTGTTTCCGCTTGTGATGTGAGTACACGCATTGCTTCTGGAAGTGCGGTGATAATCTGCTCAGGTCGATTGATACGATCCCAGTAGCGAGAAACTGGTTTGAAACAATCATTGACAGAGAAATCTTGCGAATTAGGGGATTCTAACTGCTGCAATACAGGTGCGACTAAACGGGTTGAGAATATATCACCTGGTAATAGCAGCACAGGTAGACGGTTGATCGTTGCCCCTGCAGCACCTGTGAGCATGTTAGTTGCCCCTGGTCCAATAGAGGAGGTACAAGCAAAAGTGCTTAGTCGATTTGACATTTTTGCATAGGCTGCTGTAGTATGCACCATAGATTGTTCATTCCGCGTCTGATAAAATCGGAATTCATCTGAATATTGATGCAATGCTTGACCTATCCCCGCAACATTTCCATGTCCAAAGATACCAAACATACCTGCGAAGAATGCATTCTCATTTCCATCACGTTCAACGTATTGATGTCTTAGAAATTGTATTATAGCTTGCCCCATTGTTAGTTTTCGTATTTTCATTTTACTAATCCTCTATCATGTGATATAAATTATAATCCGCTTCTCTCTTCAACAAAGTCGTTGACTTCTGCCATGGTAGGCATGAAGTTTGCACATCCGTGCCGTGTAACGACTATTGCTCCGGTTGCATTACCTAAACGAGCTGCTTTCTGCCAACCCCATCCGTTTAAGATACCAAAAATAAAACCGCTTGCGAACGCATCCCCTGCACCGAGTGTATTATAGATTTCAACCGGGAAAGGTTCTGCATGTATGGTTTTACCATCTTTTAGATAGACATCAGCCCCGTCACTACCACGTTTTACGACAAGCGCATCAGCACCTGCATTCAGTATTGTGGCAACAGCAATATCCATATCTCCTTCAATAGTCGGATTTGAGATTTGGGAATGTTCTATTGACATCTGGGTAACATCGGTGAGAGATGCAGCCTTAGTCTCCTCTTCTGTTCCAATTGCAATATCAACATTACATAAAGTAGATCGAACACAGACACCGAATGCACGTGGGTCATGCCATTGGTCTGCCCGAAAATCCAAATCCAGAAATACTTGACATCCGCTTGCTTTTGCCTGTTCGGCTGCATACATCGTGGCACTTCGACTGGGTTCCTTGCTGAGACCTGTCCCAGATATCAACACAGCGCGACTTTCTGCAATCGGTGAAGCAATCACATCGTCAATTGTAAGTTCAATATCCGCACAGTTATCACGGTAATAAATAAGTGGAAATCGATCAGGTGGCTCAATTCCCAGTACAACTGCACTTGTACGATATCCAGGTTTATTGACAATGAATTGTGTCTCAACGCCTTCATCATTCAAGAATTTCAGCAGAAATTCACCAACAGGATCATTCCCTATTGCGGTGAGAAGGGCAGATCGAAGTCCAAGACGGCGTGTGCCAACACTTATGTTTGTTGGACACCCACCAACGAACGCTCCAAAACTTGTAATTTCAGGAAAAGGCTTCCCAACATCGTTGGAATACAGATCTATTGAACTCCTACCGATCGCAAGAATATCATACGTATCTACCATATCCTGCCCCATAGAAAACGGGTGTTACTCATACCTCATAGAAGATGTTTCCAGTTTTTACATTTGGTAAGAGATCTTCTTATCTCACTCACAGTTTATGTATTCAATGTCTTGTGTATTCTGAAACACCCATACAGGGTGCTTTACAAAAGGACTCAATCAGCATTTTCGTCCCAAATTTCTTCAACTAATTTTTGTGCCTCAATAACAGATCTTGGGGGATTTTGTAGATTCTCACCGATTGATAGGATCCGCATATAATAATCGTATGCGGTTTGAAAATCTCCATTGAGATGTGCGCTTTCGGCAGCGTTGAAATAGCAAACAGTAGCAGAGGATTCACACTTTTCTTCTTCCATTTCAAGTTGTGCAAAACGATAATTGTCTGCAGCGAGGATATATGATTTACCTGCTTCTGTCCATGAGCGTTGCATCTCTAATTGTCGTGCCAAATGGACATAATATACAGCCCCGTTTCTTGCGTTTTTCCTCGCGGTTCGGAGATTTTTTGAAGCGGTATAGGCAAATCGTGCCCGAGTATAACAATTTGCAACGAGTTCTACCTCGTTCATTTTGATGAAACGTCTTGCGTGTCTGTGGTAAAATGCACCTAATCTCTTATATTGGTTTAGATATTGACGTGTGTTTTCTTGCTGCATATATATTTGTGCTTGTTGGTAAATATAAGCTGCTTCTTCTTCATGTTGGTATTGAATATCTTCATGAACTTTATCCAACAGAAATTCAGGAGATGCTTCCTCCATAAGAACTCGATAATCACCTGAAGATTGTCCTCGCTGTTTGGATAAATAGGGTTTAACATATTCGTCTTGATCAAATTCATCTTCAAACTGCTCTTCTGATATAGGCTGTTCTTCTGGTTCAAGAAGTTCTTCAGATAAACTGAATCCGTTAAGAAGGTTCCGTTTATCTGATTCAGATAATTTTTCAATCAACTCAGCGATATCATTGACGGTCAAAGTATTTGGAGCTGGAACGATAGTGGTCAGTTCTTTAAAGAGTAATTCTGCTTGTGTAGCAAATTCAGCATCTTGAAAATAGAAGTTATGTGCTTTATGGAGTTCTCGAAGTGTTCCATCTATATCTTGGTTCCGCACGAATTCTAATGCATCCGTGTAGTGTTGTTTAATTCGTATCTGGACTCTTTCGCGATTTTCTTTTTCAACTTTACTCCGCATTTCAAAGAACAGGTTTTGATTTATTTGCTCAGCTATATCAATATGTAATCGGAATGTTTTTCGACAACGTTCAAGTGCACTTGCCAATTCGGTTTCAGGTGAATCAACACTTTCCGCAATCAGAACAGAGGCTTGTTGTTCATATTGCCAGCGTCGTATCCTATCAAGTTCGTTGTACATTTCCTGTGCAGTTTGGAAACGTTTATTCACCTCTCTATGAAGTGCTTTTATGGAAAAGTTTCTGAACTCCTCTGGACACCTTTCAAGGTTTTCTATTTCTCCAGAAGCTTTTTTTCTATCTATTTCATCGGCTTCACCGGAAAAAGGAAACTGCTTTGTCATGGCTTCATATAGTACTAAGCCTGTTGCATACAAGTCTGCCCGATAATCATAAGCACCATAATTTTGTTCTGGTGCCATATAGCGACGTGTTCCAGTCATTGTGACAGCAAATTCAGTAGATTCTCCGAAAATACGTGCGATGCTAAAGTCGGCTATTTTTGCTTCTTTCTTTGAAGTAAGCAATATATTTTGCGGTTTTATATCACGGTGCAATATATTCTGTGCATGTGCTGCTTTTAAGCCATTGCAGATATCAATACCTATATTGAGGACATCAGTTAAGGTCAGGTCCCCTTGTTGAACAAGTTGATGTAGATTAGTTCCTTCAATATACTCCATAACTATCCATGCGAGATAGTTATCTTGACCAGGTTCAACAGTATGGATTGAAACAATGTTTGGATGTCCCCAGATATCTGACATTGCTTGAAGTTCGGTTAATAAATAACGCATTCTGTCTGCTGGATAAGCATCTTTGGAAAGTGCTTTAATCGCAACAATGCGATTCGTCATTTCTTCGCGGGCACGAAAAACAGACGAAAAACTACCTGAACTGAGATATTCAAGCAGTCTATATTTACCTAATATCAATTCGTTAATCTTCATATCAGTATGGATTAAGAAGTATCAAAATTTAAATCTTGGTAGGTGTTGTGTGTAATTAATAAAATTACCAAAAAAAACCTTAACTGTCAATACAAAAATGATTGTCTTCCACATTTAATGTAAGTTATGCTTAAGGTATGTTACATCCTTGGTATTATTATTCAAAGAACACATTCAAAAAGCACGTACCATATTACAAAATATGTAATTTACTATGTGACGTTGACGCATCATTTATGTTTATCTATTACTTGGCGGATTTAACTGCATCAACTAATTTTTCTGCCCTTTCAGTTAGAATAGCAAAGTCACCTGAATCAATAATATTACTACTAACGAGTGCGCTTCCGACTCCCAGTGCGGCTGCACCAGCAATAAGGAATTCAGCAGCATTTTCAGCATTTATACCACCGGTAGGAATTAGTGGAATTTGCGGGAGCGGTGCTTTTATATCCTTTATGTAGGAGGGTCCGACCCCACTTGAAGGAAACACTTTAACATAGTCAGCCCCTGTTTCCCATGCATACATAATCTCTGTGGGAGTAAACGCCCCTGGAATAACGACCTTACCATAACGATTACAGATTTCTATGATGTCTGGTTTTGTAACAGGACTAACGACAAATTCTGCACCAGCAAGCATAGCTGCACGTGCTGTTTCCGCATCCAGTACCGACCCGACCCCAATTAATACCTCACTCCTTAAGCGCGCAGATACCTCCGCAATAACTTGTAACGCATCAGGAGTCGTCATCGTTATTTCAATAACATCAACACCCCCTGCTTGAATAGCTGCGACTGCTTCAATCAGTTCATTTGAGCAGTTTGCACGAATTATAGCAACTATGCCGCATTCCTCAATACGTTGCATCTGTTCTAATTTTGTCATAGACTTCCTCTCTTATTGTATATGGTGAATTATTGAATATATAATAAATTTGATACGGTGCGATTTGGAAACCGTACCTACCGTGGGTGAGTGTGTATAATTTCTTCAAAATTAACCATAGTTATCGTATTTTAGTATCTTCATTTGTTGTTTTAATTGCAACAACAATTTTTGTAGGTTTTGTGTAGATATTTTATTGTTGCGTTTACTATCTTAACATGTTATAATAAGCACATAATCGTTCTCTTTATCCGTGATCGCGCTATTTTATTAACACATGAAACTGAGGTTTAGCACCTAGGACGAACATCTTATCAACCATCGTCCATAAAAAGAATGGAAGTTCCACTACTATATTATCTGATAGGGTTGGTAGGTTTACTCCTCCTCTCCGGTTTTTTCTCCGGTTCTGAAACGGCTTTATGTGCTCTAACGCGAGTGCAGATCGAAAAGCTTCGTCTCAAACGGGGAAACACGTCTGCAATTGTCAATTTTGTTGACAACCCACGTCGATTATTTATTACCGTCTTATTTGGTAACAATCTGGTTAATGTTACCTTCGCCATCCTTATGCTACGGCTGGTGCCGTTAGTATTTTCAACATCCCTTGAGACTTTTTATCCGCATATAGCGTTGGTTCTTACTGTCATTCTGATGCTGATTTTTGGTGAGATGACCCCGAAAACGTATGCTATTAAGAACGCTGAACTGTTTGCAAAAATTACCGCACCCCCGTTATGGGTATTCTCCGTTTTCATTTCTCCTGCACGTGCACTTCTTCGCAAGATTATTGACAAACTAATCCCAATATTCGGTGGACAACCGCCACCTTCAGAAGAATTCACTACAACAGATTTACAAGAATTCTTCAAGACCTACCACGAAGAAACGCTTCCGCCCGATGAACGCGAAATAGTAAGCAAAATCCTTCAATTGCGAGACATTGAAGCAAAAGAAATTATGGTTCCCAGAACCGAAGTTATTGCGGTGCCCACATCAAACACTATCCAAGATACCTTAATACAGGCAAAAGAATCAGGTTTTTCGCGCATTCCGGTTTATCGTGAACAGATTGATAAAATCTGTGGTATTTTTTATGTAAAAGACTTCGCTCAGTGGCGCAGTGCAGAAGTAAATGCGCTTACGATAGATGAATTTCTTGAAAAAAGAGGGAAAATTACAAATACTCCAACGAACGCTCCACTTATTCGAGAACCTTTTTTAGTGCTCGAAACCCGAAAAATCGGCATATTGCTACTCCAACTGCAACGCGAGCAAACCAAAATAGCGATCCTCCGTGATGAATATGGCGGCATTTCCGGAATTGTTACAACTGAAGATATCGTTGAACAGGTAGTGGGAGACATCGCTGATGAACATGATAAAGACGATGCAGTCCCTAAATATATAAAACATTCAGATGATCCATTAGTAATTGAAACAACTGGACGTATCAGTATTCGCGAACTCAACCAACAATTTGGACTTAAAATTCAAGAAGATGATGCTGATACAATTAGTGGTTACGCTCTCGGACTTTTTGGACGAATTCCCGCTGTTGGTGAATCCCACGTTGATAAAAATGGTATTGAATTTGAAATCACTGCCACAGAAGGCAATCTAATCACGGGACTGTTTATCCGAGTCCCTACACCTGAAGAACCTACCAATGGTAATGTAGTCGGAGCTGTCGTTCCATTGATAATACTTCTGTTGTCCGTGTTTTTACTTGGTGCTGGCAGCGCGACACAAACTGCTATTCTCATCACTTCGTTTGCAATTGCAGTACTTGTTTGCCTTGTGTTATCCGCCTTTTACTCAGGTTCAGAAACAGCACTTGTCTCTGTAGATAAAATTCGCATAAATCAACTCGTTGAAACCAATGATTCAAAAGCAAAAATAATTCATCGTATAGTTGAATCTCCCGATAAAATGCTTGCACTCACCTTGGTAGGAACAAATCTTGCCAATGTTCTGATTTCGCAATTCGGCGATGGATTGACTAAAACGGTCCTGTCGGTTTCATCTGAATGGCAGACAGTTATCTCTATCGTTTACGTAACTGTTTTGCTGCTGATCTTCGGAGAAATCTTGCCAAAAACGATTTTCCGTGTGAAAGCAGATGTGCTTTCCCTGCGCTACGCGTATCCTTTACGTATATCTGAATTTGTATTAGCACCCTTAATTTACTTTGTTCAATCTGTGACAAAAATTCTTGTCAGAATTATAGATAGAGGGACATCTCCACCAACCCTTGATGCACAACGTGAAGAGTTGCGGTTACTTGCCACTATGGGTGAACGTTCCGGTAATCTACTGACAGAACAGAGACGGATGATACACCGTCTACTTAACTATCAAAACCGTACTGTCGCACAAGTTATGGTCCCGCTTGTAGATATTATTGCTATTGAAAAAACAACAGAATGTGAAGAGTTTTTGCAAATAGCTGCAGATGCCGGCTATTCCCGTATTCCAGTATACGAAGGACACGTATATGACATTATAGGTATTGTCAATCTATTAGATGTCATCTATGCGGAAAACCGACCTGGAACGGTTGAACCATTTATCCGTACAGATATACATGTTGTCCCAGAATCAAAAAATATTAATGCTCTCCTCAAAGAAATTCAAAACACCCAGTACACAATGGTATTTGCTGTTGATGAATACAGCGGTATTGTCGGTCTGGTAACCGTTGAGGACCTGATTGAAGAAATTGTTGGTGAATTTGATGATGAACGCGATGACCCTGATTCCATCCATTTGATTGCATCTGACATTCTTGAATGTGAAGGTAGAACCGAAGTTGACATTTTGAAGGAACATTACGGACTTTCTATTCCAGAAGGGGATTATGAAACGATTGCTGGCTATATACTTGAACGGACAGGTACTATACCGGAAACTGGCTCAGAACTTGACCTCGGCGATTCAGTTATCACTATTATAGATGCAGATACACGTGCTATTCGTAAAATACGAATTCGTCGCCGACTCGGCAGATTCAATACCTAACGGTGAATGCACAAAATTTTCGGGAATGATGCCCTTTTTTGATTAAAACAGTATCCGCATGTCTAAGATTTTGTAGGTAACAACTTGGGTTATAATATACCGAGGGGAGGCATTACAACTACCTCTTCCGTAACCATTCCTAACGGTTGTTGACATATAGACAAAACAACATTTGACACATGTTCTGGCTTGAGCATTTTTTCAAAATCGGGGTGTTGTGGAATATCATCCCAAAATGGCGTTTCAACGGAACCCGGAAGGATTGCTGTCACCCGTATGTTCTTATTCCGTACTTCTGTAGCGATGACTTTGGTTAAGGCAAGCGCGCCTGCTTTTGCAGCACAATATGCACTTGACGCGGGAAAAGCAACTTTCGCTGCGACTGAAAGCACATTGATTATTTGTCCACCACCATTTGCTAACAGATGCGGAAGTGCATATTTGACACAGAGAAAAACCCCTTTCATGTTGGAATTAACAACACTATCCCAATCTGCAGGATCAAACTCGTCAACAGTCCCAAATATACCGTTTCCAGCATTGTTAATCAGAATATCTATATTCTGGTAGGTGTCTACTGTTGTGTGTATGAGATTCTTCACAGCGGTAACATCTGTTACATCGGTAGGTACCGCGATTGCCTCTGCACCTGTCTCTCTGATATCTACTGCAGCTTGTTCAACAACATTGAGCGAGCGCGCGGCAAGGACAACCTTTGCCCCAGCATCTGCTAAGTCAACCGCAATTGCTTTACCGATACCTTTTGATGCGCCAGTTACAATTGCAACTTTTCCTTCAAGACTATAAGGTTGTACTTCATTGATACTACTTTGTGTTGACATGTTATATATAGAACTAAATAGAGATAATAAGGAGTGTCTACTAATTTTAGTTGACTTGAATACACCTCAAAAATTCGGAACGTGTTGAACTGTCTTCCCGAAAAGTTCCGCGCATAGCATTTGTTGTCATCTTTGAGGTTTGCTTTTCAACACCGCGCGCCATCATGCACATATGTTGTGCTTCCATTACTACTCCAACTCCTGTTGGATTCAGAGTAGTTTGTAGTGCCTCAGCAATTTCTCGTGTTAAACGCTCCTGTACCTGCAGGCGTCGAGCGAACATGTCCACAATTCTTGGGATCTTACTGAGACCGATAATCCGATTTCGTGGAAGATAACCGACATGGCATTTCCCCCAAAACGGTAGAATGTGATGTTCACAAAGACTATAAAACTCAATATCCTTGACAATGACCATTTCATCAAAATTTTCGTCAAAGATAGCATTATTTATTATTTTGTTAAGATCTTGTGTATAACCACTTGTTAGAAACTCTAACGCTTTTGCTGCACGGAGCGGTGTTTTGATCAAACCTTGTCGGTTAGGGTTTTCATCCAGATTTTCAAGTATCTGTGCGTAAAGAGATTCCAAATTCGCAGTCGTTCCATGCAAATCATGCTTATGATCAGCTTCGCTATCTTGCTCAGTATTCATAGATTATGATGATTCTCCATAGTAATCAAAGTGATTCTTGGGGGTTTCTCTCAAGCGGAGACGGTGCAAAACCACAGGTCGTAAATTCGGTTCCAGCACATTCCAGAGCACTTTTACAAAGTTCTCAGATGTCGGATTGAGAGTTTCAAATTCCGTTGTATCCAGATTAAGGTGTTTGTAATCAAAACGAGCATAAACCTGTTTTTCTACCACCTCGTCAAGCACATTCAAACCAACTACCAGACCCGTTTTCTCATCAACTTCACCTTTCACTGTAACTTCAAGGACATAGTTGTGTCCATGTCCAGCAGGATTATTACACTTTCCGAAGATGTCTTGATTCTGTTCATCAGTGAGCACTTGGCTGTGCAATCGATGCGCTGCACTGAATTCGTATACCTTTGTGTGATATACCATCTGATATTCCCCATAATAGTCGGCAAATGAGGTTGAACTTTCATACAACCGTACCCTGTGTAATAATCTCTCAGGAAGCGATGGTTCAAGCCTTTGCCATATATCAATAGCAATGTTTTCACAAGTCGGTTGCAAATGTGGGTTTATAGAAAAAACTGGGTGTTGTCTGTTTAAATGCTTATGGTCGTAATTGGCATTTACTTCAGACTTCAACAACGCATCTAAATCCGTTAGATTAATAACCATTCCATCATCTGCATCCACATCACCTTTCACCATTACCTCAAGCAGGTAGTTATGACCGTGGCTGTTTGGATTTGCTGCCGCACCGAACAGTTCATAGTTCTCAGCATCGCTCAATTCGGGAATCCGATTGTAATGAGATGCCTCAAAGGCAGTTTGCCGTGTTAGATAATACATCGGACATTGGAAAAAAGGAATTAATCAAAGGACACTTAACGTGTTTGTGTTGGTACTTTGAGTTCATCACCAACTGATTCGTATTGAACCGTCATGACCCATTCACCAGTGCCTCGTAATTGTACGTTGCACTTCTTTAACCACTCAATGAGCGTAAGTTTGTCGCGCGCTTCCCATTCGCAAACCATTCTACCGGATAGAGTATCACACAAGACACGGATATTGTTGACATCATCATTCGCTTCTTCCTGGAATCGTTTGAGCAGTCGTGCTACATCTTGGCGTGTCATACAAGCGATGGCATGTGCAGAAACAAATTTCATCATTTGATATATCGCAAATTGCAAGAAATTTGGGGTGATAGTCTTACCACCCCATCTTCATGTTTAATTAATCACGCGCAATAGGTGCACCGACCAGATTGCCCCATTCTGTCCAACTGCCATCATAGTTGCGAACCTTCTCATAACCGAGTAGGTATTTCAGTACAAACCATGTATGCGATGAACGTTCACCGATACGGCAGTAAGCGATGGTTTCTTTGGTATCGTCAACACCCGCGCCACCATAGATAGTTGCCAATTCGTCGTGAGACTTAAAAGTGCCATCTTCAGCGACCGCAGTTGCCCACGGGATATTTGCTGCGCCGGGGATATGTCCGCCTCTTTGTGCAGTTTCGCTCATTCCCGGCGGTGCAATCACTTCACCCGAAAATTCAGCAGGTGAACGGACATCAACTAAGTTGATAATACCTTGTTCAAGTGTAGGTAGGACGTTGTCCTTTGTAGCTCGGACATTGTCATCTGGAAATTTCGCCTGATACCCAGTGGCACCATAAGATGGAACATCTGTAACGAGTTCTCTACCTTCATCAATCCACTTTTGCCGTCCACCGTTCATCACTTTCAACAAACTCTCATCATGTCCATAATAACGGAATTGCCACAAAGCGTATGTAGCGAACCAGTTGTTATTATCGCCATAAAAAATAATGGTTGTGTCGTTAGCAATACCGCTATCGTTGCAGAGTTCCTCAAACTGTTCTTTTGTAAGAATATCACGTCGTACTTGGTCGCATAGCTGTGTCTGCCAGTCCAATCCGACCGCTCCAGCGATATGTCCTTCTCCATAAGCTGAGGTATCAACATCAACTTCAAGTAATCGGATACCAGCGTCACTTCCATGTTCCGCAACCCACTCCGTACTTACCAAAACATCTGGATTAGCGTAATCAGCCATATCTGTTTTCCCTCCTGTTACCGGTCCCTGTCCGGATAGAATCATAAGTAATCTATGCAAGTAAATATCACATTAACGTATTTATGCTTGTAGTTATTTATATTATACGCTTTTGATTTAGATTTGTCAAATATAGATGGTATTTGGTAGGGTTATTTAGTTTTAGGTTTTTTCGGATATATTTTTCACAATTCAATACAATCTCTTGTTAGGTCGGATAAAGAAAAACTAAACCTATATCCGTTAATTTACCGTTACATTGTTTATCAGTATGTGCTATAAATTGTGACCTTTTGCACGTCACCTGTGACTTAAAGAATTCAGTCAGGATAAGGAATGTGACGCGAATTTCGCTTTTTTTTTAATTTGCTCCTTTTTGCTCTTTTTCTTCTCTTGACCTACCTTGGATTTCTGATCGTGTCATCATTTTTGCGAAGGATTTGACGGCGAATTGTTTGTGTATGTCATTGAATTTCATCGGAATATTCCTCCTTAAAAGGTTACCGTATGGTAACTTTTT
>JAPOQK010000033.1 GCA_026710795.1 Candidatus Poribacteria bacterium | reverse complement strand
CCGTTCTGTTTTTCAGTTTCTAGTTGTTTTTGATAAGTTTCGCGTTTTTGGGAACATCGTTGTCTATAACCGAGTGTCTTTTTTTCGCGTATAACCCAGTTTTTGCAATCTATACCAAATACAGTATGGAGACACGTTAAAATGAGATGCCCGTTCGTTGAGGGTCTGGTCTGGAAAATCACTCACATGTTTCCGCAGGACATCAACATCAAGCGTTCGTGGTCCACGAGGACCTGGTTTTTCATAACTGAAAGGGTCTGAGGCATCAAGCCATTCATAAATGATAGTGCGTGAAACGGAAAAACGCCTGGCGGCTTCGGCTTTACTGACGCCCGCCTCAACAAAATCTAAAACGCGTTTACGTAAGTCTATTGAATATCTCATAATATGGACATTAAATCAAAAATGAAAAAACTGTCAACTTATTTCTATAATTTACTATAATGTCTATTATGAAACTCATGTCGACTGCTGTGGAAATGTCTAATCTCCCGCTGTATCGTATTGCAAACTACTGTGAGATAACTTATCAGACGCTTCGGAAGTGGTTGAAAGATGGAGAAGACTACCAGAAACAGATTGAAGATAGCAAGATGTTGTTTCTTCTAAAATACCTATTGATCTAAAAACAATACTTATAACCTGGTGAACACGTTTTCTACGACAAACTCACGACGAAATAGCGTGCTATAATCAGGTTTATACAATGCTAGTTATTGGATATATCTCGGATTGAAAACCTATTTGATTATTATTCGGAGAAATCAATCCGATTACCATTTTGACTATAGCCTTCCGAAGATTGTGCCAACGAATAAAATAGGAACAAGAATACTGATGATACTCATAACAAGAGGTGGACAGCGGACCCACTGCTGTTTGGAAAGTTCTTCTCTCAAACCCTCTCTCAAGGCATACCAACTGAGCCAACTCCCTGAACCACACACCAATGAACCGAGTAAGCCATTGATAAAATTCAACCACACACCGATCATAAGTAATAACCCACCATAAAAGTTGAGGCGTTCTGCTCGTGTGCCATGAACTCGGAATAATATATTTCTCATTTACGAACCCCTTTTATTTTCTGATCAACATTTTCCGTGTTGCGGTAAAATCGTCTGCGGTGAGCGTATGGAAATAGACACTGCTCACAACCTTGTTCAAATTGAGACATCGGAATTTGGCTTTGTTCTTGATTCATGAAGTGTCACCGTTTTCAGTGTGAGCTGTTGTTTCTGACGCACGTTGTTGTGCTACAAAGTTGGGGTAATAGCTTTCTAATAAGTCCAAACAAGTTTCTTTTACCTTAGGAACCTTATCACCAAAATGGGTCAGAATATCTTTTATGCCATCTGGTTCATCGAATTTATTAAAATAGAGAGCTAAATTTTTAATGGCTGCAGACATTTCTCCATTAATTGAACGCAAATTTGGAACGGCTTTTATCATTTTAGGTATTGAACTGCCGGTATTCATCCTTTTGCCAACATTCGCAAGTGAAAACACAGTCCAAGTTAGCAACATATCTTTCATTGGTGTATATTCTTTTAGTAAACGGTCAAGGAATTTTGTCAGCTCCTTATAAGTTTCCTCAGTGTGTATCATTCCAAGAGACTTAATAAGTTTCTGCAGAGAGAACTTTATTGGCACTAGAGATTTACTCTCCCTGTGAGTGTAAGGATCATAATCAAAAATTGAATTCAAGAATGCTACCAATGGAGAGACGATTTGTTCGGATTCCCTGTCAGCCAAAATTTCTGCAGCCTTGCATCTACAATTGATTAGTTGTTTCTCATCGTTAAAAATATCCAATAGGGCTGTGTCTGAGATTGCCTCGATTTTTCCAGGATAAGGGTATGTAGTTCCCAGACGGTAAAACAACATATCATCTATCACAGTGACTGCATGTTCTTTTTCTAATAGTCTTATTCTCTCTTGCTGTATTTTCACCTGTTTTTCAGCATTCATAAACTCTTCGATTCGTTTTTCTACTGCACTTTCCATCAAAGATTTTATGGAAATTCGTATTGCTACACCAATAGCAGTCAAAATTCCCAAACCAAGCACACTAAATATTATAATCCACCTCAGGAGCCATTGATTATTAGAATCTCTTAATGTTCTTTCAAATTTACCGAATTCTGCGTCAGCGAGTCTAGCATTTGCCTCCGCAAGTTTAGCTGCTAACTCCATTTTTCCCACGTCTTCTAATACCTGTAGTTTGTCTTGAAGTTTTGAAATCTGCTGTGCTTGCGTCTCTACTATTTGTTCTAACGTGCCTATTTGTTGTTGTCCAAAGCATAGTGAACCAATAATTGATAAAATTGAAACCGAGAGTAGGTACGGGAGAATATATTTCATATTTTCATTTGTAACTCAATTTATATATCTGCATCAATTTGCATCAAATCGGACAGTCCCTCAGCATTGACTGTTAACTCATATCTCCGTTATTCATCACTCTCCACCTTATGAATATACAGGGTGATGCATTTTTTATACTGGCTTGCGACCACAGTAAAATAAAGTATTGAATAACGACGACACCATCACTATTCACATCTACCTTTGTTCCTTCACTCTCTATTATAACCCAGGTTGCTACCTATAAAACACTTTTTAATCCATGGGATTTCCTCTATAATGTTTTTATCTTGACAAAACATAAGAAGAAACCCCTGGAATTAACAATTACAGGACTTACGCATTCTTATAGGTTGTGTTATACTATTTCATTATGAATACATCTACACTCATTGAAAAGAAACATACGTTATTTTCTGATTATTGTCAATTTTTGTTATCCAATTTCACCAATTTTACCCAAACTTATTTTGCCGAACATACTGACAAATGGAGCCACGATCAACTCAATCGTTTCCTGAGGAATGAAAACATTTCTTCACATGAACTCTGGATCTCTGTCAAAGATGACATTGCGTATGATGATGAAGGATACCTGATCTTTGACGATGTTGTGCTCCCTGAACCCCATGTGAAAGCGATTGAGGTGCTCCGTTCTCAGTGGAGTGGTAGTGGCAAAAAAGTCGTTGAAGGCATCGGTATTGTCACGTGTATCTATGTCACCCCAAAGACACAGGCATATTGGATCATTGATTATCGTATTTTTGACAAAACTCATGATGGTAAAACCAAAATAGACCATTTACTGGAAATGTTGCACACTGCTTACTTCAAAAAGAACTTCCATTTCGGACTGTGCTGATGGATGCGTGGTATGCGTCAATGAAAGTTATGAAAGCGATTGAAAAACTTTCAAAGATTTACTATGTCCCACTGAAACGAAATCGTCTTGTGAATGATACGAATGGCGCACAACCGCACCAACAAGTCAAAGATTTATCTTGGACCCAGGAAGAAACACGACAAGGAAAACGCGCACACATCAATAAGTTTCCAAAAGGGCATCAAGTGAAGTTATTCTGGATAGCCTCCTCTAACGGGGGCACAGAATATATTGCGACAAACGACTTATCTCAGTCGGATGCCGATGCTACAAAACAAGAATATAGCGTCCGTTGGAAGATTGAGCAATTCCATCGTGAGATCAAACAAGTGACCGGTATTGGCGATTGTCAATGTAGAAAGTTGCGTGCCCAAAGAAATCATATTGCGTGTTGTTTTCAAGTATGGGCTTGTTTGAACCGCACCGCACGCGCACTTGGTAAAACGATTTATGATGTTAAAGATAGTTTATTGGATGATTACTTGCGTTATCAACTCTCTAATCCTTCAATAATCTTCAAAACTGCGTAAGTCCTGATATTATAGCAGTTTATACGATTATTGATGATCTTTTAATTTTCCACGGTCATCACACACATCCACAAGCAAAAATGTCAGATGCTGAAAGAATGGCAACGGCGATTATCGCAGTACTCTATTATGGTGGAAATCATCAAAATACTATCTGTATGTTGAAAATCAATGGATATATCCCAAATATGTTAGGACATTCATGATATAATCACAGGCTTCATAATGTATCAAGGTTGTTTGAAACACTATTCGCAACCCTTGTGCAAATATCTAAACACAATAATACGAAAAATATATACGCGATTGATACCTACCCCGTCGCTGTGTGTGATAACATTCGGATCAGTCGGTGTTGCATCTATCAAGGTGAAGAATGACGTAGCAAAATCGCGAGTAAACATCGCTACTTTCATGGTCTGAAGGTGCACTTGATGGTCTCCGAAACAGGACATATTGTGGAAATTTTCTTTACCCTAGGACGGTGGAATGATGTATTAGGGATGTGGTATTTTCCGTTTGATTTACCACATGGCTCTGTCGTCTATGCCGACAAAGTCTATTGCGACTATAATATTGAAGATGCACCACACGCCGCAGGCATTACTTTTAGACCCTTCGGAAGAAGAACCTAAAACGACAGCTTCCACCTTGGGAAATTTACCTGCATCATCTTCACAAAAAACGAGTTGAGGTGACAAATAGTCTTATTACACAACTTTTACCGAAATTGATACACGCAGTGACTGCAAAAGGTTTTGAGTTGAAAGTATATCTATTTATCAACGCAACTAATATTAAACGACTCTTTGGTAATAGGTAGCAACTTGGGTTATTATAGAGTTTTTCTGATTTTAAGGCAATGGTCTCGTATAAAGTAGTTTTGACTTGCATACATCCGATTGAAATGGTAATATAAAAGCACTAATTGAACATTTGAGGGATATTGCAATGAATAATAATGATAACCACAGGGCATTTTCTCACGAGGCTACATTTGAAAAGATACAGCAGGACTTTAAAGGTCCAGAGATTACAGTTTATAGGGTGGGAAAAGGCTACCCGAATTATGGTTCCTTCATCTTATGTGGATTGTTGCCTTTCCAATTGGTAAAGCAGATGCTTTCTGATAAAAGTTATATCAGTAATGTCATTGAGGATGTGTGGGTCAAACCTCTTATTCCGCCCGATGCCTTAACATACCATCGATGGGGGGTTGAAGGTGATCAATACGGGTTTGAACCATTGGTAATTAAGCGTAAATGTGACCACTTGAATATCGATATTGTGGAGATTGCTGAAGAATTTAGGTTATTCCACGATCTTCATTATGCTGGAGAAACAAATAACTATCTCAATCCAAAAGGTGAAGTTATAGTGTCTGTTACTGTTATTGAAGGTGGTTTTGAGGTGAAGATGAGGCTTTCGGAGATTCAGTCGTATTTAGCAGTCAAAGGACAGTATTTGTCATTGTTGTTTGAGATGAATGAATACTTGGAAGAGCCTCTTAAGTCTTTGGGACTGGAAGCAACTTTGAAGAGACCGTTTCATAGTGAGGAGCTTCTGTGTTGGGTTTATCAATATAGGGATGCATCAAGTTTTAGTAGCTTTGCCTCAAATTGTTATGTTAGGGGTAGGAAATTTATTGCTCCCGCCAACTAATATCTATCATAGTACTTTCAATTGTAGGATAAATTCTGTATTATGTTTACCAAATCTAAAATCGATGCTCATATTTTGGCAAGCGTATAGTTTATCTGCGGATGTATACTTAAGCCAAATATTATATATATTTTCGCTGTCATTTTTGTATTTATCTTTAACATTCACCTTCGCCCACCTGCGAGATATACTTCTTTGCAATCCTCGATTTTCCAAAGTGTTGCTTCTGATTCTCTGTATCCACAAAGTTCTATGTGTCATCCAGATAGCGTATAGGTATCATAGACTGTACCCTTGTCAACAATCCCACCGTGTGAGATTTTAAATACATTTTCTGTTATGAGGAATGAGAGGTATCGTACTTCTTTGGGTATCAATGCTTGACCTAAACTCTATGTGAAGTCCTGGCGTGCTTTTTGTCATGCGTTGTAGTGCATCCAAGCCTTCACTATTGATACGAAAACAATCGGATTATCAAAGCATCCGTCTTTTCTGTCAAGATAAAATGAGATATGGTCTTTTGCCTATTACCAATAGACGCATTACTTTACAAGGTATCAAGCCGGTAGCAGAAATAGATTATAGTTATGCGTCCATTTATCTTTATGGTGCGGTTGAACCTATGAGTGGTGATAGATTTTTTCTTGAGTTCCCGTATCTGACTGTGGATTGCTTTCAAATCTTCATTAATCAATTTTCAACAACTTTTCCCGACAACTTCAACCTGATAGTGCTTGATAATGGTCGTTTTCATCAAGCAGAGATATTGGAAATACCTGACAATGTAGTTTTGTTATTCTTACCTCCTTATAGTCCAGAGTTGAACCCGATTGAAGATTTTGGCAGGATATCAAAGCAAAGTTATTTTGCCAAGTATATCAAACCCTTGAGGACATGCAGACAAAAGTGGCAGAGATACTTCACACTTATTCTAACACCATGATTACTAAACTTACGGGATTCCAATATTTTGTAAAAACCGCTAATGCCATATAATCTATTAGAAATGGTATAAGAATTCATCTAATTTCGGAATAACAATTTTCGATAGGTATGCCTGCGGAGAGCCTATTTTTTATTTTGATTTAATAACTTATAGCAAGTTTTAGGAATATTGGTTGATATCCCATTCCTCATCTGCTTTGTATGCCTGACGAATTTTTTCTTTCGTAAGATGATGCACTTCGAAAAGTTTCACAATGAAGTCTACCCAATTATCCTGATAAACGTAATCTTTATGAACTTCGTCATAATGACAGAATTTGACATTAGTTTTTTTAGGATCTGGATCTTTCGCACGAGGTCTAACTGAGAATATAGTATAAAGACACATGTGATCATATTGGTTGAAATTGTGTAGATTATTATCATTTACCTTTTTTAAAACTTCTTTCGTTCTGAGTTTCCCAACATTTATTGCTTCAACTACTATTTGCTTGTCTTTAATAATTGTTACAATTTTTTGATACATTTCTCTGTCTTCTGAATCAAGTTCATCCCACCGAACAAACTCAATAGCTATATCGTTTCGATTGGTGTTGGAAATCTTAGGAATCTGAAGAAGTTTAATACTAAATTCTTGAGAATTCGCTACGTCTTCGCCAAGACTAGATCGATAGTTTTCAATATAACTCTGTATTTCTTGAGCTTCAGCGGACAGAATGCTTTTATTTGCTTGCCTTTGTTCATCAAGACGCATGTGTGAAAACTGAAGTGAAAAAACTAAACTTTCGTTCAATGCATTCTCTTCACCAAATATCTTTATTAAGAAATTTTCATAGTTATAGAGAAGTGATTGACATTCACCAAAAATCAATACATCAACTTCTTTTTCTGTCACATAACGGTGTTCTATTTTATTTCTTAATTTAATAAAGAACTTAAGGTTTGCTTTTACTGATTCACTTAAACTTATTGATTCACTAATACTCCCGAATTTATCAAGGCAAAAACTGAGATCCCAAGCCTTTCGTTCTTTATCATCCTCATCAATAATTTCATATCGTCCATTTTCTGATTTATAGTAATATTTATCGCCTATGGTTTCGTTGAAGTAAGCATGGAATAAACGAGTCCAAGCAATAATCATCAAAACAATATATGCTTGGCTGCGAAATGTTGTACGGGGTTTGTTATAGACTTCAACTGCTAACAAAGCAGCATTAATTGAACCTTTAAGTATATTTTTTGTTTTTTCTTTACGTAACTTCATATTGATGATATATCAACCTTAATTGGTATTGGTGTTTGTATTTTTGTTCACGGTGTTTATTGGTTTTATAATCCCAAGTCTGTTGAATTTTGGATTTATAAGAAATCGTTGAAATCTACGTTATCTGTTATTCAGAAGACTCTGTCTCAGAAGATTCAGATTTAGGTGTGTCGGTGAACGGATGCAAGATGAGATCCACCACTTCAAGTTAAACTTCGGCTACGCATTTACGCAGGGAATTCATATTTTTATGTGCTTTCCCTTCTTCATATCAGATTTCTGTGTTTTCCGTCAATGCAGCATTAAGGACTTCCTCAAATTCGTTTTGGCGTTGCTGATTGTAGAAGCAACCGACACCGATGACACGATATTTGTCATTCTCCGTCAAAAACCTGCTGCTGCGATCAGTACGGATCTCTTTGAGAAAATCTTCTTTCCACTGCTGATCTTTTATGAGATACTTTCCCTTGGGTTCAATGAAAAGTTGGTAGTTCAGTAATTCACCGTTTTGTTTACATAGGAATAGCACAAAGTCGGGTTCAAATGCCTGTCCATCAGAGAAGTTATAGATAGCAAAATGTCGCTCGTTACGAAGTAGATAGATGTCTTTGTAGGTCGCCCCTGAATTCTGAATCCATCCGTTCAGCCATTCTATCAATCCACTTTCTTCACTCGTGCCGTAGAGGCTATTAAAGGCAAACCAGCTACTGCGTTGTATAATTTCCTTCGTTTCCGGATCTTCATCAGCGCGCGAATTGCCGGCATTGAGTTTTAGGATTTTATCTACAAAAATTGAATTGATTCGTTTTTCATGAAACTGTTTCGTGCCTTCGTATTCGGTAATTTGTTCCCGAATATCGGATTCAATTTTACCTAACAGGTCACAACATGCGTGAAGTTTTTCCTCGTAATTATCGTCTAAATCGAAAAGATTGCCCTTGAAGTTAATTGCCAGTCCACGTAAAAAATCTTCTGAAGTCATAAAATCGTGCATAGATGTCAAATGTGGAAAATACTGCTTGAGGGACGCAAACTCGAAAAACGGATTACGCGCAATCGCGGATTGAATAATGTTCCGTTCAATATCACGTATCCATACAACTTCACTGTCCGTGTTCTGCGTGCCCTCGTCGGTGTCGCCATTCCCCATGACTGTATCTACGCCACCAGTGCCGCCATGGATCGTATGGTCATGGTGCTTTTCCTTGACGCTTAATTTCTTCGGTAAATCATTGAAAGATTTGAGATCCCGATTGTCCCTCTGCACCTGTTCGTTGACCCAGATAACTCCCTTTTGGTAAAGCTCAGTCTTCTTGAATTCGTCTTTCAACTTGAGTTCACGGGTTACAATCTTCTCATCCATCATACCTTGTTCAACCAAAGCAGCATGGATTTCAGAGATATAGCGTGAATCATTTACACTGTGATAATGGAGTTCCTCCAGCACACGCAGGTCATGTAAAAGATCCTTGTCGAATTTCCGGCGATACTTGTCATCGATATCCGAATGTTTGAAAGGAAAATAGCGTGCGCCGCGCCCGATCAACTGTGCCTCGGACATCGTTGTTTTCCCGATCTTACCGCGCCCAGAATCCCGCGTTTCGTAACAACGCACAATGTCAAATAGGTTCAACACATCCCATCCTTCGTTGAGTTTCTGGACTGCGAAAATAGCACGGATCGGATTCTCTGCATCTTCAAGGGTGTTGAGTAGTTTTTGATTAGCCTCCTTTGTGTCGTCGTCGTTTACTGAAAGGCAAAAATCCTCATGAAATGCCGTTTGCAAGCGTCGTGCCAATTGGTCAGCAGGTACCTTTTTTTCTTAAAGAAGTCGAATGCCCGTTGAACAATTTTAAATTCCGACTCCTGCTGAATCCTGTCAATCTGGTTCCCGGTTAAGCCGTCAATGAGTTTATGAAATACTGTCTTGTTTTCTTCGGATTGCTTAATCGTCCGCTGCGCTTTGAACAGAATGACAGGTTTTAGTTGTATCTTGTATTCGGCGGCGACGAGTTGCTTGTATTCGCTGATAATGATTGCCTGTAATATGCGATCTCGGTGTCCGAAATCAGAGCGCGCGATTTCAATCTCTTTTGAGAACCCATCCTTCCGAAAGTTCACCAGATCATATCGGTAAATAACCTTGTTCCGATATTTATCCACCATTGCAGGCGTTTGATAATCGTGCGTGGCGGTGAATTCCAATAGTAGGTTATCGTTATTGGACGTGAATATATCTTCCACGGTGTTTTCCCAGTTTTCAAACAATTCCTGCTGCGCTTTCGTTTGGACATTTATGTGATGTGCCTCATCCGCTAAAAAAACGATCTTGTTTTCCTTGAAATCCGCAAAGGTTAAGGCGTTCTCTCTTACTGTCCTCAAATCCGAATGGAGTTTCTGAATCGTCGTGAAGGAGATATTAATCTCGTTCACGTTAACTTTATCAAATGTGTTAACAGTCCGTACCTTGACCGGCTTCCCGTCAATATAGATGCTCTGATTGAAAAGGTATTTAGAGGCTTGCGAATCGGTGAAGTTGTCCACCGTCTTTTTGATGATAGTTTCCGAGTTGACAAAAAAAAGGAAATTCCGATATCCCTTTTCATAAAGATAAAGGATCAATCCCGCCATGATAAGCGTCTTGCCACTACCTGTCGCCATGTTGAACAGCAAGTGCGTCGGTATTTCCTTGTCTGGAAGGTTGAAATAGTGAAAAAAATAAGCGAATGCATCTTCTTGATACGGCCGGAGTGGAAGAGCAGGATTCAGATTTCGCGTAATGCTTTCCGGCATTTCCGGTTTTGGGACTCCGTACCTAAAAACAGTAGCAAGTTCTTGATACAGAAATTGTTCAGACATCATCGCCTCCGCCATAGAATTTCTTGTTGAGTACCTTGTCTACTTCGCTGACATCAAACTTTTCGTCCTCAATTTCGGAGAGGTGCACGTAAAGTTGGTTTTTATCCAGCAGCTCCGCCAGACATCGCTTCTGTTCCTCTACATCGTTGATAGCACTGAAATGTTCTTTCGCTTCTGCTGGCATATCCGGTTTGACGTACCAATTCAGAAAGGATTCGTTCGACATATCACGCCAAATTTCTAAGAGTTCTTCGCTGGATTGTGTGGATTGGAGTTTTTCCAAAAACCTATCGTTATATTGCTTCAGCTCACAATAGATAAAATCGCCACCTCCGTGCCAGTTGACGGATTTGGAAATACCTCCCTGCTCGCCGGCAATTACTTTTTTTATTCTGCCCAGAGACTCTTTTTCTACATAATCCATTTGTTCAACAGCAATCCATTGACGATTCATTTTGTGGGAAACGGCAGCAGTGGTACCTGAACCCAAGTAAAAGTCCAATACGATGTCTTCCTCCTTTGTTGTGTATTCAATAATACGTTGCATAAGCAATTCATTTTTGGGGTATGCAAATGCTTTTTTTCCAAATAACTCTCTAATTTCATCCGTGCCTTTTTTGTTAACCATATCTTTGAGTAGTTCGTCCATTGCTAGGTTGAGAAAATTTGATGAGACAGAGGACTTATCAAAATCATCACCTCTTCTCTCAATCTCTTCGGATTTGAATACTCGCAACGCAGGCTTTCTTATGTCAAGAAAGTCGTAGTCCCCAGGAAAAACAACTTTCCCTCGTTTGTAATAATCATCAAACGAATCTGCAGGAAAACCCCAGCATCGATCAGGATTCACTGGAAATTCTTCTCCATTTTTCGGATTTATCATTGTGAAATTGCAATTCTGACGTTCATGAATTGTAGCCTGAACTGTTATGTCGCTTAATCTCCATTCATCGTCAGGAAAGTCGGGAGTTTTGTAATATTTTCGGGATACACTTCGTTGGAACAGATCGTCTTTTTTTGATGCTTTGTTTGTGTACATCAACATCCAGTCAAAATCCTGAGAAAGATTGTAAGGTACATTGTTTCTTCCACTGCGTGTTTTTCTCGGGACGGTTGCGATAAAATTATCTCTACCAAATATATTGTCAGTTAAAACTTTCAAATAATGCATTTCGTTGTCATCAATGTGAATGAAGATAATCCCATTATCCTTTAACAACTCCTTTGCTACTTCCAACCGATTGTTCATAAACGTTAACCATGTTGAATGATTAAAATTATTGTTATAGCCAAATGAATCATTTCCTGTATTATAGGGTGGGTCAATATAAATAAGTTTTACCTTTCCGCCGAATTCCTTTTTGAGAGAATGTAAGGCAATAAGGTTATTGCCCTTGATGATAAGGTTTTCTCGAATTGTGCCGTTCTCATCTCGTTTTATCTCTGTTACGTCCTGTTCACCGGTTGTTGTATAACGTTTCCAGTTTGTCAGTACTTTCGGATGAAGCATTCGGTTGATCTCGGATTGGGCGATGACTTCATTGAAGAAAATCTCTTTTCGTTTCTCTTCTTCGCGCGTTTGCCCGCCTTCCAAGACGCAATCCTTATATGGCCAGACGAGTGCAACTTCGCCACGTTCGGTGAGGGATTTGTCGTCAATGTTCAAGATGATCTTGTTGCGGAATTTGGTATGGGAACCGGGTAGGAATTCATGACGATTGACGTAATCAACGAAAGTATTGTAGTTGAAAATCCAACGTCCGCCAATTTCTTCAAAGAATCTATCCGCTATCTCGTTCTCAGTCAATAACAACTGAATGAGGTTGTGGTCAAGTTGATATGCGTGATGAATCAGGCGTGCGCGAAGCAGCTCTCCTGACTCTTCATCAACGTAGTCAGGGGTGTTTTTGAGCAATCCAATCAGTTTTGTGTGAAAGGTTTGTTTTGCCATATTAGCCAAGTGTCTCCTCGTAAAAGTAAAATCAGGTAAGAAATTGGCGAAATGTTGACTCAACCAAATATCAATTCGTCCCAATTATCGGGAAATTTGCCTTGTTTAAGAACCTTCAGTATTGAATCCTGGCAGTAGTTCTGCGCCTCTTCAATAAATGCATCTATCTCTTCTTGTGATAAGTTCTTTGTTTTCTTGGGTAGTTTTCCGGTATGAACAGCCTTGGAACGCCAATCGTATATTTCTCCAAACTTTTTCTTCATTTTCTTCCGATTTGACGGTTCTTCCTCCAAATGCCAAGCAGCACGAACACCCAACTTAAAAGTGCTTTCACTCCTGCTATCTGGAACATAGAGTGATTCAAAAGCTACCCCCAAGTCAATCATTCTATCAGTGTCCGCCTGAGATGTTTTTGACTGTATCCATCTATCAACTGCAATCAGCAATTTTTCCTTTTGCTTTGAATCGAATTTGGCAAACTCATTATAGATACGTTTGGCTTTCTCAATTTGAGACTTCCCTACCTTAGTGGAACTTCCCGATAGATCAATTCTGCCTAACTGAGTGCTCTCCGTTCGTCCAGAGATCAGATTGAATATCTCATTTTTTGCCAAAAATCGCCATTGTAGACTTATTTGAACCGCTGAATTGCAAGCTAAAGATAGTGGTTGGCATAACTCCATATAGAAATCATCATTATATATCTCAGACTCATCAAAGTTGGGAAACTGTCCGCTGTTTTCCTTAACTTGAAAAGTGGAACCGGAATAATAGCCTCCTGGGTTAGGTTTATGAAATATAGGTGATACAGAAGCGTCAACAACAAGCAGCGTTTTTTCGCACAAGGGGGTTAACTGCCATTCAGACACATTAAAATTAAACAATTGCGAAAGCTCTGATAGTGTTTCGGGAGGCGGGACAAGTCTAACCCCATCAAAGATTTGTGTTTCTTTCTCTACATAAATGCCCTCAAGTAATGCCATATATTGAAAAAAAGTCTGTGTATCTGTGGTACCCCTATCAAAAGCGGATACTGCTGCCTCTACTCCCTTAGTTTTGGCAATTTCCAAAAGTTTACTTTGAAGATCTTTAAGTGGATATCCATTGATAGGAGGGTTTCTGATTATAACAGAACTTGCCGATTCAATTCTATCTTCAAGGATAAATTCTTCTAACTCTTCTTTTATAAAGTCAAGTAGTTTCGGTTTGGCAGTGGGACTATCCGTCAATGCTGCATGTAGTAGTCCTATAAGTTCTTGTTTCCGGTCTGTGTTCATTTCTTCCTAATCCGTTGTAAATTAGATTATCCCTTCATGTTCAGAGTAAGTCGGATAAGTTTAACGTCATTTCAGGGCAAGGTTTTGCAGATGCAGTGTATGAGTCGTGTCTGGACGTGTGAGATTTTTCATCTCAAAATTCGACGATTTATGTCTGTCTTCTCCAGTAGATATCTATTTATATTGGAATAGAGGGATCAAGTTCGCTGGCTATCTCTTCTTGTATCAAGTTTATACAATCTTGAAGTATAGGGACTACTTTTTCCAGAGAATTCAGAGGTGTTTTATTTTCAATTCTCGTATATATTTCAAACTCCCTTTCTATAAAAATATGAAGGATTGTAACAGAGATACATGTATGTGTCAACAAAGAATGACTGTCAGGTGTTCGCTGTGCTTACTTTTAACAGTTAGTCTTTTGTCGTTGGCATTATGTCTCTAACATTTAAATGAAACATCCATTGGGACCGAATTGACGGTGTTTAGTTCTCCTGTAGTTTCGATTATACTGGACTGAATAAGTTTTTGATCTGCGGTCGAAGTTTGGAAATAGATGTTCAGCATTTTCTTACAGGTTTTTGTTTGAGATGGATGTATTTCCGTGCTACAATAGCCTTTGATAAGTCCATTTATAGTAGTCAAAATTAAATGGACTTTATAGACATAATTTAAGGAGATAACAGATATGATTGGGTTAAATATACAGGGTCAATTGAATATTCACGAGGTAGATAAATCTCAATTGGAATACCTATTTCATCTAGATACTTACACATCAACGGGGCAACATCTTTCCAATTTAAACCACCTAACGCACAACCTAATGCCGACATGGCAAGTGATTGTATACCTTCTTTTGTTGAGTATTCCTGTACCCATTTTAATCCATTTTCGATATCTTCTATACGCGAGTTTGTCTTCCAATGACGTTTTGTTGCAAATAGCAAAAACCACTTATAGGGATTTTCTATATTCTTACGATATGGTTTAATATCTGTCAATTCGTCTGCAACTGATTCCTCACGTTTATATATATAAGGACGATCAGTTGTTATTCTCTTAGTTCTACATGCTTTCTCATACTCTACATAAACGTCAGGGAATTGTTCTCTAGTACGCAACGCCAATCCTTTACCCATAATCCCTTGAAGATTAACCGTAATAGTTAATGTTTGTAACTGAGAAAAAAACATGTCCCCACCATCAATTAATGTAATATTTTTACCTATTGATATTCGACGTTTTGGTTGAAAGAATATCTCGGGATTACAATTCACAGGTAATTTAGAACTACGTAACATCATTTGTCCTAAAATATTTGTAATATCATCGGCAATGATCACCGAACGAATGTATTCCGGTTTTACACGTTCAGGAATTAAACATTCAGCCATGATTCTGCGTTTTGATCCGTCACATTTTTTCCACCAGTCACTATGAATTATTTTAGCTTGTTGAATTTTTTTTAGTCCTTGAGAACAAGGATAGAACTGTGTTAACTCTTCGGTTACATTGCCATCAGAAATAATCACTCCAGGTTCATTTAGAACTGTTTTTGCAACTTCAAGAATTACTAGTTTATCTAAACCAGTTTCAAAAATAGCGCGATATAGAATTGGGTTACGTGGTTGAAAGAAGAGACTTACATAACTCAATATGTTCGTTTTACTAAATTGAGGTATAATCTTAGACCTTTTATCAATATCATTCTTTAGGTTTGTTTTCCCTTTGAATAATGATATAAACTCACCATCTTCAGATTTAATACTTCTATAAGATGGAATACCTTTATAAGATGGAATACCTTGCTTAATAATAGATTGCAAGTTCTCTATATGAGTTATGTAGAAAAGACTATTGAAATTCATTGTTTTACCATATTAATCAAGGACATGGTTTAAAGAGTTAGAATGCGAATCTTTGTCAGAATTAACATTTCGTATAAGCTTTTAGCACATACATGGTTAAATGCTTTAACTTATATAATCTTTATCTAAAAGGTGTGAATATGTTACTACATAAATCTGTCGCTACAACAAGTTTACCTATATTGGAATCCGATATGCGTCCTCTAAGTGAGTTAGCAATACTATGATCGGCAACAATGAACCGTTGAATATCCTTTGGATCAACTTTATTAGGAACTAAACATTCAGCCATTAGTTGTCGTTTGATTTTCTCAGAATCGTTCCATGTAATCCATGAATCGGTATTGAAGACATCTATACCCTCGCTACCTTCGGTCTGGAATATAAATCGTTGTGCTGCAAGAATTTTTAGTCCTTCCGATTTTGGAAAAAGTTGAGTATGTTTATTGGTTGCGATTCCATCGGTAATGAATATCCCTTGTCTATGCAGGACTGAGTTTGTTATACTCAAAACTGAAAGATTCTGCTTTCCATATGATTTAATAACATTAAATAGCATTGAATTGCGAGGTTGGAAAAATAGATTTACATAATGCCAGAGATTCTTATCATCAGAAGTGTATATTCCCTTACGTTTGTTGACAAGGTGCGGGTAATAAATTGGTGTGTTCTGTACTGCTTGTGACCTAATCCTTTCATGGGAGAGTATCCCCTCAGCAAAGATAGAAGGCAAGTTGTCAATATGTGTAATGTAATACAGACCTTTTATGTTCAACATAATTTTCCCAACAATTATGTTATACAAAGTAGATAATAATGAGTAAATACTCTTTAATTTACTTTAATCCACGAATCACCAGTGTAGGCTATGCGGATTAGAAAAAAGTTTGCCACATCTTTGTTAGTAACAAATATTTTTCCAAATACGACTTGTATCAGCTTAAGTAGGAACTAAACATTAATCATATGTTAATGTATACTTCATATTATATACTATTTTGTGTAATTTGTCAACCCGAAAGTGGTTAATTTATCCATTCATTTCTGGTTGATATTTTTGTCTAACGGTATTCTAATAGGTTTTGATAATTGATATTATCAAAACCTATTAAAGCACGGAAATATAGAGAATTCTATAGAAAACAAATCACTTTCGGGTTGAAAATTATACAAATACACAAAATCAGTTTTTTGTAAACTTTAGATGAAACACAATATATTTCATTTTATGTACCCTTTTAACCTTAAAATTCTGTCTTTAAAAATTAGATGAGGGTGTTTCATAATTAACAGGACTTACGCATTTCATCTTAAAGTCCTCTTGATAAAGGGAATTTAGAAGGTTAAATAGTTAAAATTACGACTTTTTGAGTGAAAAACACTGCTTTCGGATGGAATTTGCGTAAATCCTGATAGTATAACACAACCTATAAGAATGTGTAAGTCCTGCTTTAAACAATATAAAAATGGAATTTATTCATGAAAACCCGATTATTGATGATACCATTCTTCGTCCTATGTTTCTGTGGGTGCGCACAACTGTCAAAAAGTGATTTTGTCAACGTCTTCGGTCATCCACATATTGATCACGGAGACACTATTTACTATTTAGGGCATTTTCATACAGATCCACATGCTATGAAAATCACTCTTAAAAATGGTGTTGTTACAAAGCAACAGATTTTTAAGATAACCACTAACGATCTATGGTACTACGTACCATTACTAATTGAAATGTTAGAGTATGGGAAGGACAATAGATCTGTCCGATCCTATAAATGGCTTACAACGACGATGCGTTTGAATTTCCCAAACGGATATGGTGAATTCTATATGCATCCCAAAGTAGATGGGTGGACAAACACCCCATTCGCACGAAACGCAAAGTTAGACGAAACCACGTATTCCCGATGGGAACATTGGTGGAATACCAAAGGTTGCATTCATTTTAAAAGGAGATAAATAATGTCAGATAGCCAGAAAGTAGAAATTATCCTTACATTCGATGATGGACCAGACAACGCTTCTGGTAGTGCAAACAAAACCCAACGTGTCTTCAACACATTAGCAAACAATTCAATTGCAAGCGGAATAAAGTCTGTCTTTTTTATTCAGTCATATGCACGTAATAATGAAGGAATCATTATCGGGGCATGTCTACAAATGGACGCGCTGCAGCGACAGCAGCTTTGAATGCAGGACACCTTGTTCAAATTCATACAGGTGCAGATATAAAAGAAGCACATTCATTGGATAATACTCATCCGAAACGCCTTAAAGCAGATGAATTGATCAATGATTTAAGACGTTGTAAACAATTTATACGCGGACTAAAAACGCCTGCTCATGATGTCCGATATATTCGTCCTACTTATGGTGATTGGAGTGATCCGCCTAATTGGAATTGTCTACCCATATATACAATAGAAGGGTTTAAGATGATATATTGGGATATAGATAGCGGAGACACGGGTAAAACAAACAGAAAGCATAATACTGTTGAAGATGTCCGACGCATACTATATAATGCGGTACGTGACGCTGTAGACGGAGGAGCAACAAACTTGGTTATTCTGTTCCACGATTTAGACCCGCAAACTTATCCACATCTTGAAGGACATATTGAAAAAATTGATGAGGCGGTTCGGGACGAAAATAAAACCTCTATATGGCTACTATCAGAAGCCCGGATACGCGAAATACTTGAGGCTAAAGATTATGTCGGCAATGACCCAAACCATTAGCATTATTACAATCTTGGTGATCATAGTTCTCAGTGGATGTGCCAAATACATACACCGAATGTCGTGTACATCCCGCAAATGTCAGTATCAGCATTTGAAGATTCATTTGGACCACCCCATATTGATACAGGATACGAACGCTATTATATGGGTGGTGGTGAAACTACGGGCATATTTACTATTATACACCACAGAGGTGACATCATAACACATGTTGGTCACCATTATTATAGTGAACGAACATTGTATCTCTATGTACCTATGTTGATAAAGTCGCTCAAACATGAAGACGCAAACATTGCAAATCGTGCCTTAAGTTATCTAAACTTTTTGATGCATGAAATATGGCCCAACGGCTATCATGAGAAGTATTATATGACAGAGGATGCATACAAAGACACTCCCTTTGATAAGCCGCCAACATGGACAGAAAACTCACATCGCGAGTGGTTGGATTGGTGGAAAAAACAAGGACGAAAAGATTTTGGTAGGATGGCAAGTGAGCATTAATTGCAGGGACACATTTTGCAAAAAATAGTGTTCTTGAAGTTTTATACAACACTATCAAAGGTGGACAGGTGACAACTGGGTTAGAGGACACCTGTCCATAAAAGAGGCGGGTAGGCAGGGGAGTTAGAAAACGCGCCTGCCCATAAGAGAAGTGTGGGGTTATTTTCATGGGTGGTGCGGTTTTTACCTTGATGTGTCCTTTGCTATAATTTCCAATAAAATCAATCTTCCATGCTTGGTAAGTTTGTATGTTCCTTGGTTATCAACAAATGCTATTGCCCCCATATTGCGGAGGTATTGCAATGTGCCTAATATGTCCGATTCAATATTATTATTATTTGGATATTCAGATTCTAATAAAGAGGTATATTCCCTTAACTCTGGTGCTGTAAATTCCTTTTTATCTAATAAATCTAAAACAATTTCTGATACTGCACGCTTCCAAGTCATTTTATTCTCCGTAGTAGAGGGTGTTAAAGTGGGGTGTTATTTTCATAGGTCGGGATGTCTTATTAGATAATCTATGCCTGCTTGTGTTATTTTCCATTCTCCACGACGTTTTATAGTAGTATTGACCTGATAATTCTCTGTAAACCCATGTATGTCACGCCATTCTGTTAAGGCTTGTGAACAATTCTGATATATCCGTCTTCCTGGTTTGGACAATTCTATATGTAGATGAGGCGGTTGACCTGTTAGTCGGCAAACGTCAAGTGCTATATCGCCAATATAAAGAAGGTCTCCGTCTTTTAAAGCATAAAGTGTTGCAAGTTTTTGAGTCATTGTATTCCTAAATAAAGGGTGTTGAAGTGGGGGTTATTTTCATGGGTTAACTTACTCCCAACCGTTATCTATTAGTGATTGTTTTATTTGTCCATATTCATCCACTTTAGAATCTATTTCAATTTTAGCAAGCCATTTATCACCTTTGGGCTTCACAGACAACTTAATATGCGATCCATCTTTATGTCTTAATCTATGTTCTGGTTCACCAAGGGTATCAATCCAAGTTAACACATCATGCGATCCTTGACCTTGAATACCATATACACGAGTTTCGTAGTCCATTGGACGACCATTTGAGTAGAGACGTATCCCCATTTCGGATATAATCCTTTGTTTTGTTTCTTTTTCTGTCGTTTCAAATCGTTTCTGAAATAACATAATGGTTCCTTTACTTTTTTAGTCCGCGGACAATCCAACGGATTAGGTGGATCAAGGTAGATGAGGTCAATGATTTCGGAGTCCATGCCTTTCATGATATCAAGATTATCGGCTATGAAGAGGGTGCGGTTTGATACGTTCATTCAGAAAACGGATTAGTTTTTCTAAAAGGGTTAGTATCATTTAGTGTCTTGTTGCAGGGTGGTTTATATTTATTACGGACATCTTCTTCAACTTTTTCCCTTTCATCACGCGAAGACGTTGGCATTTCATAAATGCCTATACAATTACAATCCCGATTTTCAGCACATTTAAAAGCGGAATGTGTTTCAATTATGCGATCTTGAAACGATCCTGTTTCCCCTACATATAGTAGATCATAGACGGAGTTACCTGATATGTTGTCATGATTTTCTTTAGCGAATACATAAATACCTGGAACATCAGAGAACTTGGGAAATCCTCTTAAAGCCATATTGAGTGAATGAAAATGAAAAACATAGCGGCGTCCAGATTTACCAGTCAACGCTCCAGTTTCTGGTCCTTTTGCCATAATATTTTTTCTCCTTGTATTTTTCTCTATTTACCTGTTATTTCTTTGTTTACCTGTTTCAATATACGATCAAAATCATCAAGATGTCCTGACATTTCTTCAAACTTTTCAAGATGGAATTCTAATCTCTTTATTAATTCTTTCAATTCTTCAGGTTTTTTAGGCTCTTTATCTCGTCCATGCATAAATGATACTATATCACTTGAAAACTTCGATAACCTTATTCTAACGAATTCATCCCAATATTCTTTTGAACTTTATTCATCGTGAAAGTCTCCTTTGAAAAATTAAGATATTACATTAAAACTTAACGGCAGAATTAAGTCAACAGATAACGCTATCAATATATGTGAGATGCCTGATTTTATACCGACACCTCACATAATTCAGTAAATTAACAACTTGCATAAACGTGATGCCAACCACCACGCATTAACTTTGCATTGCAATATGCGTTTGCATAACAATCTTTGAGTTTATCACCAAAAGAACCGCGATGATATAAGGTTTCATAAATGGTTGAATTGAAAGAAACCATACCTGCTCTAAAAGGTAGTCCTTCTGTCTGTGGATTTGGCACATACGCAGTTAGATACCAGTTGCCTTGCTCCCATTTACGATATCCACCGTTCACGTTAGCATAAGCTCTGGGTTTTTTATCTTTTCCCATACGAGTGCTGACATGAGCACTTAATGAACCGTCCCAATCATTATCTCTTCCTGCTTGTGCAAGATATATTACACTTAGCATGAAGCATGCTGCTGTCAACATACAAATTAATTTTTTCATGATATTCTCCTTATAGTTTCAAGTTTAAAAATGAATAAGGATCTATTCCATCCTTATCATAGTCTAACAATATAAAACCTTCTGGCACAACACTGCCATCAGATTCGTAAAAGTCCAAATCATACTGAGAAAAAGCGGGATCACCAAAGGTCCGAACTGGAACTTTGTATGTTGTTCCATCATCAAGGTATGAAATTTCCCATTTTACATATACAGTGTTTGGATATTGCGGGTATACGTTATCTGAATCAATTGTAAGATTAGCACCAGTGGGAGTGCGACCTTCATTCCAAAGTTTTATCAATACCCTTTCTGCGAGTTCTTGTTTTCGTGCAGTTTCTGAATCTGTTTCTGCAAGTTTTTCAAAGTGATCCCAAATATCTTCAACACCTCCTAAATCTCGGTATACTTGAGGTATAGATGGATATTCACCGAAACCAAATAGAGAAACACGTGCTTTTGATATTTCTGTATTAGATATACTGCTTTTTTCTGGTGTCAATATGTCAGTTGTCGTTTGCGGTGTTTTCTCTGCGATTGGTGTGCTTTCCGCAGTTGCTTGCGTTGACTCTGTTTCTGCTGTTGGTAATTTTGTATGCTGTCCTTGTTCTTGTTCCGACGTTTCAACAGATGACAGATTGTTGCTTGAAGGGGCTACGTCTTTGTAAACAATAATCGGTTCAGTGTCTCTTGTTCGCAATGAAATGACTGCAGATGCACCGATGAGTAGGATGATGAGGACACCGAGTCCCCAATACACCTTCTTATTCATGTGTCTACTCCTTTTTATGTTTATATCTGCATTAAAATTTAAGGATTCAATTAAGTCAACTAAAATTCGCTTTTAATCAGACATCATAAATGTTATAATTTATCTTATGGGATTATCAAAATCAGAACATTATCAGAATTTAGGATTAGACGTACAGGTGCTTATTGCTGGGATAGAATCCGTCACCGTTCGTATTAACGCCGCTGATATATGCCCATGAGTATCCTTTATCTTTATGGGTTCTTTCGCGTTTATACATACGCCTATATATTTTGCCTTTGTATTGTGGAGATTCGCTTTCAGTGGGTCTATTCCATGTAGTATCATCAATTTGTATTGTCATACCCCACCAACCATTAACAATTTTTATATCGTCACTTATGGATTTAGCTAGGCATCTGAAACGTTTATCCTTTTTGGATTTCTTGGCAGTAGCGTGTGCGGTAAGTTTACCGTGTGTGTTTATTGCCGAGTTGTATATGTCCAGATGATATGAGTAGTGCGACACACATAGTAAGTCCGATTGTAAATTTACTTATAAGTTTCATAGTTCACCTCATTAGTTATTTCGAGGAATTGATATGGGTCTATACCTGCCTCGTCATATTCATATACAGTTACATCTGGAGGTATTTCACCATTATCAAGCATTTCATTTGCTTCATCAGATAGTGTTCCAGATATAACTTCACCAGGGTATTTTTCAATAATACCGTCATCATTTTCGTAGTAATCCCAAGATACATATTTTCGCTATCTGCCAGGAGAGAAAGTATCTAATCTCGGTGGTTGACGCGTGGTATTGTAGTATAGGTAGATACCCATAACGAATATCTGCCATGTTTTAGCACTATAGTCGGCTGGAGTGCAGATGGTATGATAACTATAGCAGGATCAACACTGCACCCCTCACCGATAAATTATAGATTATTTCAGGATCAGCATTTTTCGCGTTTGTGTAAAATTGCCTGCGGTGAGTGTATAGAAATACAGCCCACTTGCCACAGATTCACCCAAGGAATTTTTGCCATCCCAATATGCTGCTCGGTTATTCGACTTATAGATCCCTACAGGCTGATGTCCGAATGCCAATGTTCGGACCAACTTTCCATCTGCAGAATATATGGAAATGTTGATATCTGTAGGTTCACCCAGTTGATAGGGTATCCATGTTTCTGGGTTGAATGGGTTTGGGTAATTTGGTAAGAGTTTTGTTTTTTCTGGAGGTAAAGCCATAAGTAATTGTTCTAACATGCGAATACCTCTTTGGGAGATAATATCTGTGAGGTTTAACTTTTGTGCTTGAGTGAGCCATATTTGCACTTGCGCCCTTGTAGGTGCTCCCTTCAGATCGTTATACCAAGCAAAAGGCGCGCCTCCGACTGTATTCCCTAAATCACCCGCAACCAATACCAAGTCTTGAATATTGACGACACCATCATTATTGACATCTGCGGCATTTTGTCCTATTTTGCCGAGACTTAAGGCGACTAACACTAAATCTTGGATATTCACTGTCCCGTCCGCATTGACATCTGTCGCGAGACGTGGGGGCTCTGTAGCCCCAGTATCTACTCTCCAGATACGAACAGTGTCATCGAATCCAGCACTTGCGATGACGCGCCCATTTGGACTAAACGCAACGCTATTGAGAGAATCTGTATGTCCTTCAAAGGTTTGTATATGTTCACCTGTAGATACATCCCAGAGGCGAATAGTATCGTCATCGCTGCCACTTACGATTGCGCGCCCATTTGGACTAAACGCCACACTATAGACTCCTCTTGTATGTCCTTCAAAGGTTTGTAGAAGTTTTCCTGTAGTAGCATTCCAGAGATAAACATTATCGTCGTCACTTCCGCCAGCAATGATACGTCCATTTGGACTGAACGCCACATCATTTATATCCCTTGTATGTTCGACAAGGAGTTGCTTGTGATTTCCGGTGTTAGCATCCCAGAGGCGGATCGTTTCATCGTCACTTCCACTAACAATAGTATGTCCATCGGGACTGAATGCTACACTATTGACATTCCTTGTATGTTTTTCAAGGATTTGTTTTTCCTGTCCGGTATCAACATCCCAGAGGCGAATAGTATCGTCATCGCTGCCACTTGCGAGTGTGTCTCCATTGGGATTGAACGCAATACTATTGACACTCCTTGTGTGTCCTTCAAAGGTTTGTAGAAGTTTTCCTGTAGTAGCATTCCAGAGATAAACATTATCGTCGTCACTTCCACCGGCGATGATACGTCCGTTTGGACTGAACGCCACATCATTAATATCACTTGTATGTTCGACAAGGAGTTGCTTGTGATTTCCGGTGTTAGCATCCCAGAGGCGGATCGTTTCATCGTCACTTCCACTAACAATAGTGCGTCCATCGGGACTGAATGCCACACTATTCACTCTATTTGTATGCTTTTCAAGGACCATAACTTCAAAATCATCAAGAATTGTGGGATCTTCCTGATGGATATTCATTAATTCAGAGAGATAGGAAATCGGATCTGTATTGATCGGATCTGTATTGATCAGATCTTCCATTGAACCCGCACCAAAGGAGGAAAATATTGTTCTTCCCTTCCTTACTTCAATATGTACATGAGGTCCAGTAACAACTCCATTAGCAAAGTCTTCTTCCCCTTGCTTTCCTAAACGAGTAGTGCCCACATTAACACGCTGTCCTACAGATACATCAACTTCTCTGGCATGAAGATATAGTGTCGTCATGCCATCATCACCATAAATAGCAATAATGTTAGGAGGATTAGGTCTAATAACTGTATTTCCCGCCGCATCAATGTACTTGTCTTTAGCTCGAATCACCAATCCTGTTGTTAAGGAATAAAAAGGGGCATCTCTATTGGGATCCGCCTGCCGAGTCGTTGTGACATCCCATCCAGAGTGTCCTCCATTGTAACCAACCGTATTATTGTCGAAACCGTCAGGAAAACATTTATAGTCATTGTAATCATGCTTCGTCTTCAGGTCAGCTTCTCCATCTTTTAATCCAAATAGCATCTCTACCAGTTTATCCTTCTGTGAAGCCTCTAAAGTCGATGAAATGACTTTGTTTCCACCATAAATTCCCACACTCCATCCCGATATTTCAATAGGTGTCCTCCATTGCACATAATACCAAATGTAAATTGGCCCCTTAAACTTAGCCATGACGGTGCCTATAGCACCATCAAATACATCAGCTATCGGTGTATTATTTGTGTTATGTTCGTTTCGTACATTAAGACCATCATCATCTGCTTCATGTTGTTGTTCACCAATATTCTGAACCACAACTTCATCTCCATTAGACAGAGTTGGACAGGTTAACCCATGAGATTCACTTGGAATTACCAATCCGCTAAATACCATAATCAGGTAGCAAACTAAATTGAATGACAAATGTATCATAGGGTTAAGTGTCTGCTTCCACATCTTAAACTTTAGAAAAAAACGCATTATAATAGATTCTTTCTCAATTGGACAACCGATATTGTCAGTGTCCGGTGATAATTTTATATTCATCTGGTATTTCTCACAATGGTGCTGATACGTCGGTATATAAATACCTGATACCATTAAGACTGATTTTTAGGTGTAAAAGGGTGCATAAAATGAAAATCGACAAATATTATATATAATCGCTGAATACTTTGCCTGATAATCAAAGGTCAAACCACTTTTTTTGATAGTATGGAGCGTCTGATCCAGCGTCCAAAAGACCCGCAAACTCAAAAACGTATTAAGGTAGCAGGACAAACACATCCGTGATACTATAGGATATTGTGTGTCAAGTGGAACTATTTTATATCAAGACACTGGCTTTCAAGGTTGGACGCTTACTGAAATAAACATCGTTCAACCTAAAAAGAAACCAAAGGGACGAGATCTTACCATTGATAAAAAAGAGAACAATTGGGACATTTCATCCATACGCACACAAGCTGAACATGCAATAGCGGGTGTCAAAAGATACCGCATCGTCCAAAATAAGTTGCGAAACTGAAAGAAGGGTTCAGCGACATAATCAGGGAAACATGATTATAGATAAACCTCAGACCTTGGTGTTATCATACACATTTTATTAAATCATTATAATGTCTATTATATTGGGTATAATATTTAGCGTTTAATGCACAACAAAGAGGGAACAGGATGCATACATTAGCAACGATTGAAACGAAAACAGAATTGCAACTCACAGATGAGGATAAACTTCGCATCGGTATAGCGTGGGACGCACTCTCACCCAACTCAAGACGCGCCTATCAACTAGCTTGGCGACAACTCAATGACTTTCTATCCGCCAAAAATGAAACACTGGACAACTTCACAGATGCACAATTGGTAGCCTACCTTTCAACCTTGGATGCAAAAGGCATAGCACCAAACACCTTATCGGTCAACTTAGCCGCAGTCAAATGGTATTTCAGCAATGTGAGAGGACAAGATGTCCAGTTCCCAATCAGCCAAAAAAGATTGAAGACTATTCGTCGCGATGCGAAAGGTCGGGGTCGCGGTCAAGTAGATGCCCTTGTATGGACTGACGTTGAACGCGTCTGTGCCTTTGCAGAGTCTGATGAATCTATAATGGGATGTAGGGATTCTGCGATGATACGGCTGATGTCTGATTGCCTGCTACGCGTATCTGAAGTAGTCGCTGTCAACGTCGGACATTTCAAACAAAACACCCTGATTGTCCAAAGGTCAAAAACAGATCAACAAGGTGAGGGAGTAGCGTTATACGTCACAAGTGATACAAGGAACGCTATTAGCAAGTATCAAGAGAAGACAGGGATTACGCGCGGTGCTCTGTTCAGACCTATACGTCGGGGCGGACATATCCAAACGAGTAGGCTTACAGATGTCTCTGCCAGAATGATTATCAAAAGGCGTGCTGCGGATGCCGGTGTCAATGGATTTATATCAGGACATTCGTTGCGTGTAGGGTCTGCGGTTTCACTCGCTAAAGCGGGT
>JAPOQK010000105.1 GCA_026710795.1 Candidatus Poribacteria bacterium | reverse complement strand
TTGTCTGAATCGCTGAAGTCGCAGAGGACGCAGAAGACACTGAAGGAAGAGGGGAATGTCTGAACCAGGATTTACCAAATCAAGAAATCAAAGGTATGAATGCTATATAGCATTCCCCGGGTATGAATGCCTTTTGGCATTCCCCGGGATTTCAGGATTAGCAGGATAAGAAAAGAGGGTTTTTGGTGGGTTGACTGATAGTCGGGAATCGGAGTTCCCTCCTACATATCAAAATGTCCCATTAATTCAAAAGTTTACTATAGTTAGGAAAACGCTGCAATAAATACTATTTTAATCATACAAGACAATTTAAAGTTTCTATAATGATACTATATTTATCTTGACTTTTATAAAGTTCGTTTGTATACTTACTTTCAAAGTTTTTCTTAGTAACAAGGAGAGATTATGGCGACACAACTCGCAGCACAACTATATACACTCAGAGAATTTACCAAGACTGAAGACGACATTGCTCGAACCATGAATAAGGTCAGGCAACTTGGATACGAAGCAGTTCAATGTTCTGCACTTGGACCGATTGAACCTGAAGCACTCAAAAAGATTGTTGTTAATGAAGGGATAACTATATGTGCAACCCACTCAAGTTATGCACGGATGCGCGACGAACCACAAGCAGTTATTGATGAACATAATTTGTGGGGATGTAAACATGCTGCAATCGGAGGTCTCCCCGGAGAATACCGTAGTAAAGAAGGCTATGCTAAATTTGCACAGGAAGCCTCTGAAGTCGGAGCACGTCTGGCTGAAGGTGGTTTAACTTTCTCATATCACAATCATAGTTTTGAATTGGAAAAATTTGATGGACGCACTGGGTTGCAAATCCTATATGATGAAAGTGATTCAAAACATTTCAATAGTGAAATTGATACCTATTGGATACAGCATGGTGGAGGCGATCCTGCCGAATGGATACATAATTTAAAGGGGCGTGCACATATTGTACATCTCAAAGATATGGTTGTTGTTGGTAATTCACAACGATATGCTGAAGTAGGTGAAGGCAACCTTAATTGGACTGCAATTCTGAAAGCGTGTGAATACGCAGAAGTTGAATGGTATATTGTTGAACAAGATTCTTGCTATGAACGCGATCCGTTTGATAGTTTAGGAATTAGTCTTAAGAACCTTAAAGAGATGGGTCTTAAATAATAGACATTATATAAATTTAAATTCTGTAAAAACAGGTGCGGAATGTGGGTTAGCAGTGTATATTATCAAAAATTTTCGGTCGATATAGAAAGAAGTATACTTCCGAAACTTCCATCAGGGTACACAGAACGGGCGGAAGATCTCATGCGTTAGAGGAGCTACGGGAGGCTGTATCAAAAGTGCTTCTACTCTATCGCGTCTGTGTATTGTCATCAGTGTGGATGATACCTTTGTTTTCCGTTATGGAGAGGATATCTCCTACATATCTAACTGGTGATCTTCTCAAGCAAAACAACCGATGAAGGGACAAAATATATTGGGTATGACGATATAGATTGGAGAGCAGATCATTTCCCTGAATATGCGACTGATCAGTGCTATCTGAAGAACTTTGAAAATATCCGTAGGATTTTTTCTTGATTTTTTTTGTAGAAATGTTATCATTCATAAAAGTGACAGCAACCCGCATGATTCGGAGGATTTCCATGCAGTTGCACTATATTGTTTAGTTGTACACATTTTTAGTCGGTGTTAAATTTATTTAGGTATGGTTGTCTTATCCGTTTGGATAACATGTACGTGTGAATTCTTTGGAAAACCAGTTTACATACAAAAAAGGAGACTTTAAAAGAGACAATGAAATACCTACAGGGTGAAGTGGAATAGCAAAAGGAGAGGAAGTTAAGTGAAGCGAAACATAACATAACCCTTGTAGCACATAGCGAAGTGTCCAGCTGACATTTTCAACTGAGATATAAATTAGGTGCTTATGGCACTTCAATGGGAAACATGAATCAAATACTTAACGAGTGAACCATTTAGTAGAAAATTGGGTATATGTAAGAACTGAAAGGCTCTTTTGATATAGCAACCGTATACTCAAATGGTCTGTTACTGTTATCAGTCGAGGTATCTGTAAGCCCATCAAAAGTTGATGCTTGTGTTTTCGACGTTTCAAGGACAATTGTGGTAAAATCAGCAAAAGACTCAATCTTACTCAGGTAACTATTTCCGGTTGGGTACAACAGCTTTACTGGAAAGAATTCAACCGACATTTATCATGAATGTGCGGTGAAAGGAGAATCAAAATGGGAACTAAGAAATTGCTTGTGAACCCTGAACCCACTTCTGATGATTCTGAAAAGACAGCGGAAGCGGAAGCACACGAGGCATTACATCAACAAGAGTTAGATAAATTACAACGTCTTCTTAAAGAATGTGAAGAAGATCCGACCCTTATAGAATGCATAGACGATCCAAAAGAAAAAGAGGTAGCGCTTCAACTCGGTAGGGAGATAATAGCAGAATTGCCCGAAATCATGAGGTCAAAACTGCCCGATTCTGCAACTACGGAGGAAAAACGTACAGAGAGGCACAAACGTTTGGTCGTTTTCCGGGAGAAGTTTGGGGCGAGACTTATAAAGACGATGAAAGCTAGAAAGGTAATTACTTCAGAAAGCCGCGAAAAGAGCGAAAAGAGCGAAGCTCTCATGAAGTTTTTAGAAGGTAACTGATACAGATGAGCCTTCCAAACCTGAAGAGAAAAAGCGTGACGAAAGAAAATCATAAACTTTGAACAGGTACGTTTGGCATTACATGGGGAATTCTATCCAGCTCGGATCGTAGTCGGAGCAAACAGCAATGATGCCTTTCTTTGTGAGGATGTCGGTGCAGATGTCACAGAGGTGGCACGCGGTATTGGGCTTGACTCACGGATTGGACATCGATTCCTCCGTGCTGGTCTGGGTTGGGGTGGTAGCTGCTACCCGAAAGATACCGCAGCTCTATTAGGTGTTGCAGCACAAGCTGGATACGAGATGCCGATTACAGAGGCTGCACGAACGGTTAACTTTCAACAGCGCATAAGAATCGTTCAAAAGTTACGCGATGTTTTGAAAACGCTTAGTGGGAAAACTATTGGTATCCTCGGCCTCGCCTTTAAGCCGAATACAGGCGACATTCGAGAAGCACCATCACTTGATATTATCCGTCAACTCGTTGCTGAAGGTGTAAATATCCGTGCACACGATCCAATCTCCATTCCAAAAGCACAACACGCAATGAGCGACATCCCTGTTGATTTCATTGAAGATGTGTATATTAGACATTATATAAGTTTAATCGAAATGTTTGTCATGACACCAAGGTCTGAAGTTTAGACGAAAGTTATGTAATCCACAACAGGTTTTCATGACTAAATCGCCGAAACCTTGTTTCCAATTGCGCAACTTGTCTTTGACTATGCAATATCTTTTGACACTACTAATCACATGTTCTACACGGATACGGATAGACGATATTTCCCGGTTTCTTGCTTTTTCAGCTGCTGTCAGTTCACCACCTTTGGGTTTCTTTTTCGGTTGGACAACAGTAATACCAGCAGGATTAAAACCTAAAAAACCGGAATCTTGGTATAAATAACTACCACTTGGCAAAAAAG
>JAPOQK010000017.1 GCA_026710795.1 Candidatus Poribacteria bacterium | reverse complement strand
TTCTACCATTTTCGCGACTGGCATTGCATAAGCGTTCTGCTCGCTCCAGATTGAGGATAGCGGCGTTGCTGCGCAACCATTCAAGATCGGGTTTATAAATCAGGTAGTAGTCGTTTTCGTCATCGCTGTGGAAAAGTCCGTTATCATTTTGTGCCTCCAATGTATCTGCACCTACGGAAGCACCAGCGGTGGTATACAACAGGTTGGCGGCGAGTGCTACGTATGAGGGCAATGCCTCTCCGGTGAGCATCGTTTCTACCTCAATCGGTTTGCCAAGGGTGCAGTAGGTAAAGGAACCGCCCAAGCCTTCTTGCAGTGCAGTGTCACGCGCATCGGGGACACCTTTGATAACACGGCGGACCCGCTCAGCGGTAATGGTGTCGGCGTAATCTTCGCACTCAATGAGAATAAACTTCCGATTTCCGCCATCTTCTTTGTTAAGGTCAAGCACAGCGTGGGCAGTGGTGCCGCTGCCAGCAAAAGAATCGAGAATTATGTCATTCTCATCACAAACCATGTTAATCAAATATTTTACAAGTGAGGTAGGCTTAGGATAATCAAATTCATCACTGCCGAGAATATTTGCTAGTTCCGTGTTAGCTTCTTCATTGGTTCCTACTTGGCACTCATTTTGGGTAATCAGGTTTGACGGGACCTTTGCTTGTTGCTTCCCTATTCTTTCGTAACGGATGGAAAACTTGTCGCTCTTAATGTGAAAAACTGTGCCAGTTTCAATCTCACTCAGAACAGTTTCTTGTATCCATTTAAATCTGCCTTCTATTACGAGATCATTCAGAAATTGCCCGTTTTTCACCTCTGTTTCTTCAATAAGTCTAATTCTGCCATAATTTTGGGGTTTATAAATACCATCCCTGAGATTAACTCTATGAAAAGTATCTTTTGGGAATTTAAGTTGGCGAACACTGTTTGCTTCGTTGAGTAACGGCATATCTCCACCTTCCGTATACCCACCAAAAAGATTTAATTCCTTATCCACAGATTTCCTATAACAAATGAGGGGTTCCATCTTTCGCCGGACTGTTTTTGAGAGGAATGGTGAAGTTGCTGTCCGCATCCAAAAAAATTGTGCGACAAAGTTTGATTCTCCAAAAATCTCGTCCAGCAACATTCTCAGGCGATGTACCTCATTATCATCAATAGAGATAAAGATTGCTCCATCGTCTGCAAGGAGTTCTTTGAGTAGATGCAGTCTTGGCCACATCATACAGAGCCACTTGTCATGCCGTTCTAAGTCTTCGTTATCAACGGGTGCGTTCTCTGTGAGCCATTGCTGCATCACTGGGCTGTTTACGTTGTCGTTGTAGACCCAACCCTCGTTGCCGGTGTTGTAGGGTGGATCAATGTAGATACACTTGATACGGTTGGCATAGCGCGGGAGTAGTGCTTTGAGGGCATGCAAATTGTCGCCGTGGATGATGAGGTTGTCGTCGGTGTCGGTTGGATTGCAGGAGCGGGTTTCGTCGGGTTCGAGGGGTCGGTAGGGGACGGTGAGGTGGTGTGCGTAGATGTGTTGTTTTCCTTTGAATTCGAGTGTGGGCATGGGCGGTTCCTTTCAGGGATTATGCAGCGGATTTAGGTAGTGTAACGAGTGACAAAATCCTTACTGTCAATATCCGGCTGTCCTTGCCGTGCATAGTATGAAGAAAAGCGCGATACGATGTCCTTTACAAAAGACGGAGATATCTGAATTGTGGGTTTTCCGAATTTTTCATTAAAATCATCCTCATTTAGAGTCTTCAGTTTTCTGAAATTGAGTATCCCACCCTCAAAAAAATCGGTTTCCGGTAGCCAATGGTAGTAGTCCCGTTTGTTAGTACAAAGCTCTCTGACTTTGCCTTTACTTTTACTGCCCGCTAGTACCTTATCTACGCTTTCGATCTCGGCCAAAAGGATATAATCTGTATTGCGCACCCCGTTTTCTCCTCTGGGAACAAGGTCACAAGCTGGACTCAAAATCACAAACCATTGGTCATCTATTTTTACTATACTGCCGGTTGTAATTCTATCTAACACTGAAGGATATAGGTATACTTCTTCACGAAAATAATCTTCTTCGTCTTCCTCAAGAAGTTGAAGGAGGTGATTCAGGGTGTATCGGAGGAGAGCCCTTTCGGTTCGTTTTGGATCCGTCTCCTTATAGGCTTCCCCATAAGATATCCAAGTCTCTATTTGCGGAAGAAGGTTTTCGAGATAAACGTCACGTAACTGCTGTTCAATCAGCCCTCTTCCGCCTATAATGTCGGTAAGTCCAATATCTCGTATCTGCTGAAACAATAGGAGATCCGAGTGATATGATCCATCTTCACGCCTGCGTATCTTTATGACTGAAGGGTGGTTATTCACCGAGTCAGCGAATGCCGTAACGAAAACAATTGGTATTTTAGTAAATTCATTATATAGTATTTGAACAACTTCATTCCCACCTTGGTCATTACCTCCCAAGTGCAAGTCGATAATTACCCCATCGTAAGAAACATTAATTATGTTTACTGCATCGTAAACATCTTCTACTATCTCAAAATCAACGTCCATATTATTCGGTTGATTTTTAAAAACTTCTACACCATCCTTAAATAAGTTTTGGTAATCTGTATCGTCTTCAACAAGCAATATTTTTAACGGCTTCATTTCTCACTGTCCTTCTTGGGTTGAAGTCTAAAGTGAGCTCCGTCATCAGCTTCATAGACTTCTAATCTAAGATCATTTCGAGCCGCAGCTTCTCCCGCTATAGACAATCCTAAACCTGTTCCATCTGGTTTGTTGGTAAACCCGGGAGCGAAAATCATTTCGCTTTCAATGTCTTCCGGCACTATTCCTGGTCCAGTATCATAATAGTCTATATAACGCAGAGAACTACCGACCATCTTGAATTCAATAATAATTTTACGTATTTCAGTATTTTTTTCACGAATCCAATAAATACTATTGTCAATAAGGTTTGTAAAGATAGAATATATATCTTGAATCCGGGCAGAGTATTTTAAGTCGTCCGGTCCCCTAACTTCAACAGATATATTGTTAGTTTCCATTTCCTTTTCAAAGATAGAACACACACCTTGTATTGTTTTTTTTAGTGGTAAAGGTTTTCTGACCGTACTTCTTCTCGCAGCAAGAGGGTCAAGTCTTCTAAAAAGTTTCACAAAGACATCCGCATTTTGAACCATACCATTTACAATCCGAAGGATTTTTTCAAATGCAATTGGATCGCTTGTTTCCTGATATGACTCGAACCAATAATTGAGGTTAGGTAGCTGGTTGCTGAAGTAACTGAGAGGTTTGCTGCCTTCATGAAGTATTACACCAACAATTTTACCCAATGTGGCATCCACCTGATAAATAGCCACAAGTGTCTGAATGTCATCAACGATTTTGTTTTTTTCTTGGGTATCTTGATTTATAAATTCGATAGTTTTATCAAGGGTTTTTTTGTTAACTTTATCTTTTTGAAGATGGGTCTTTACATTCTCTATTAGTTCTTGAGAAGAAAAAAGCCCTTGCAGACTTTCGCCCACTTTGATAGTGGATCTACTTAGACCCGCACTCTTTCTGTATTTGAATCGTCTGATTTCAAGTTTTTCTATGACTTGTTTTGTAATATCCTGCAGCCGATTAAAATGTATATTTTCCTTTAGTCCATCCCTTGCACTTTTTTCAATTAAACCAGACTCATCTTCAGACTGAATTTGAACATATCCTATTACTTGATTACTGCCAACCTTCATAGAGGGATTATTCACACGTCTAGCGTTTAACTTCAGCCAATCATATCCTGCGTCACCGAGTGGGCGTATACGAAATCCATTCCGGTAAACACCTACTCCATTATAATGATTTAGAAGTTGTCTAGCCTCAAGTTTTCCAAACGGACTATCAAAATGCTTTTCAAGTCCTCGTTTACTCAAAGCACTTATAGCCTCTGCCTCACGGTCAAATACTCTAATATCAATATCAAGTTTACCACATCCCGTTTCATTTGCTCCATTATTAAAAAGGATCTTTTCTTCAGGCCTGTTACGCTGTCTCTGATTTGAGTATGTCAGCACACCATCTCCATTAGCATCTATGGTACCCGAGATTTTGTAATCAAAAAGTTCATAAATAGGAAATGGTTCTATGGTTTCCTTAACATTTTCCACACCAGAAAAACCTTCCACTCTCAAATTGATACGAAAGTTGTCACCGCTGTCTTCATTATTAAAAATACTGCTCATCGGTGATGTCAGTTTTTTCAGTTCAAATCGAAGTGCTTCAAATCGTTTTTTGTCCCATTCTTTGAGATATTCATCATTTCCGTTGATGGTTAATACAGTTCCAGAAGGTTCTGATACCTCGGCTGTTTTAATTTGTATTTCCACATCATCAAGATATTGTGCTACCTCAAATTTATCCCATTCAACATAGACGGTTGTTTTTTCTCCCTTGTTTGTCACTGTTTCAAGATGTAAGTTATTACCAAGAATTGAAGCCGCATAACGTCCCACACCCTTACTGCCTTGTAGTATTCTGCCAGCAGGACTCTTACCCCTCTTAATCTTGTCTTCGGTTGATGGTACCAACCATTTGTTGATAATATCATCTCTGGACATACCGTGCCCGTGATCAGAGATGACTATGGAATATTCGCTAAGGTTTGGAATCTTCTTAAATTCTACGTCCACCTGAGGGGAGTCGGCATCATAAGCGTTTTTTACTAATTCAATAACAGCTGCATAATTGTCCTGAATAAGATCACGACCAATGGTGAGAATATGTCGTCCGGCGGGTCTAATTTTGTAAGTTATGTCGTTGTTCATGACTCCCAATTCTCCTTTAGCTTTTCCGCAATTTTTTGTGCAAGAAGCACAGGGACAGCATTTCCAATCTGGCGATAGGCGGGGGTCCGGCGAGGTCCACCATTATGACTTTCAAAGTAGTAATCATCTGGAAATGTCTGTAGCCTTGCTGCCTCCCTCGGTGTGAGCGAGCGATTTTGCTCAATATCATAATGAATGTAATAGTGACCATCCATTGCGATATGGGCAACAATGGTGTGTGAGTATGATAAATTCCCTGCCACAACGTTGAATCGATTCAGAAAGGTACTCTTGTTTTCATGCGTTTGCAGTTGTTTGGGAAGTTCATTGTACTGAAGCCGAACCTTTTTCTTATTCCAGAGATCAACGGCGATTCTATAAATTTCTAAATCCTCTTTCCTATTGCACCTTGCTTGATGCAATGTCACCGGCATCTCATCATTCCGTATACCTACGTTATACAACCACTGTTCTGCCTTGGAATCAATAGAGGATGGCCCCCCAGTTCCACCACCTGCGGTGATAAAAGGCAGATCGGAGAGAATTTTTCCTACTAGCACATGTGATGGACAAAAATCTAATTTCGGATAAAAACCTTTCGATTTCCCTTTCTTACCAACAAGTATAATTCTTTTCCTATTTTGTGGCACTCCGTGATTTTTTGCATTGATCATCTCAAATTCTGTTTCATAACCATACTCGCGGAAAACATCTTTCATGAGATCCAAATAGGAATTATCTTGTTCATCTGTTGCCGACAGCAGACCGGGAACATTCTCAAACACAAAGTATTTAGGTTTATATTTTTCTAAGAATTTGGCATAAAAAAAATACAGATCATTTCGTGGATCATTTTTCATCTTGTTTGGGCAACGCGCGCGTCCTATTACCGAATACGCTTGACAAGGGGGACCTCCAATAATTAGATTCACTTTGCGATTTTTCAGAAGACTATCAATCTGACGAAAAATGTCTGATAACGTTTTCTCACCAATTTCGGCATTGATAACAGATTTAGTTACATCACTAGGTATCGAACCATGGAATTCTTTCCTTTTCGTATTACCCTTCAGATAGTCAGTGTATTGCTTTAAATTACCCTCTTTCTTCAGATGATGGTATGCCATCCGAGTACGAAGTGTATGACAAGCAGCACGATCCATCTCAACGTGCGCGATTGGATTAAATCCAGCGCGAATGAATCCTTCAGAAAGCCCTCCGGCTCCTGCAAAAAGATCGAGATAATTAAATCTACTGCTCATAATAAGATGCTCCAACCATTTTTGCTATAGTGGCTCCCTTCATATCATAGTAAGACGTTTAAAAAACACTAAATTTATTTATAGTTATTATACCAAAAAAACTCAAATAGTGTCAAGAGTTTTCAAAATATAACGGAACAAGTCAGATTTTGGTTTCCTATAGAAGCCCTATAGAGCAAGTTGAGGTATAAAGTCTTTCCTGCTACTGACCTGCAGAAGGGAAGCGATAGGATGGTGAATATAGATGTGTTGTTTCCTTAAAGTCCGCGTCAATATTTACGAAAATACTTGTTTATTCTTTATCGCGTTCGTCCGGTTCAAAGATCGAATCGAACTTTATAGGTATTTCCCCCTCTTTTATTGACTGATTCAGTGCTTCAATGTCTTCATCAGTGAGATGTGGTGGTTTTTCCATCGCTTTGATGAGACGTTGTGCAGCGGGATTTTTTCTCTTTTCTGTAATTCCTTTTACTTGTTCATCTCCTTGACGTTTGGAATTTGCTTTTATCGGTTCTTGGTGAAGCCCCCTGAGTTGAGAGGCTGGGAAACTCAGGCATTTATACATCTGTCCATTATCATCACTGAATTCAATTTCAAACGCTTTGCCGTTTGAAAGGATTTCAACGACTGTGCCGACTTCTCCGCGTTTGAGATTATGCTCAGGGACATCCTGTGTGAGCGCGACAACATCCATGAGTTTGATTTTGCCTTTTTCTTCAGATCCTTGGTTGCGTTCAGGCAAAACGTCTCTATTCAAGGTGTTATCGGAAAGTTTGTTTTTCATAGTCTATCCTGACTTGCCAAGGGAAATGCTGTTGTCAATTTCGGGATGTCAGCACCAGTTTCATGAAATGTATTATATGATGCCCACCGATTTCATATCAGCGTTAAAGTCATTTGGGATCTACCCGGCCCCCGGTAAGACCTTACAACAAGTATAGCATTAAGTTAGGAGGATTTCAAGTTTAAATATCGAGAAAGCGGACGGATGCTCTGATACCATAGTAGCAAGAAGGCGAGGTTAGGAAACCTCGCCAGCGGCGGAGGTTAGGCAATATCTGGTGCGGTGTTTTTGCTTGGGTATTCCCGCTCTCCTACAAAAGAGTCGGGAATCGGAGTTCCCTCCTACAGAAGAGGGACTAAATGCCTCAGCGAAAACGTTTGAATTCACTCGCGTAATATGCTATGATGTTAGCGGCGTGGAAAGAATGTATCAACGCCTGCTTCAATGTCTTCAATCGGATGTCCGTGTTGTTGCTGATAGCTTTCGTGGGTGTCGCGCTCTGTTGCGGTTAGGTCGGTCAGAGGGAAGGTAATGGCTTCTCTGCTACGATTACCGGATTCGTTCATTGCGATGTTCATCTCTTGGTCTTGCCTTCCAAGCACAGCACCGTATTCAGGTTCCGTATCGTTCAGCACAGCCGTGGCGATGCTGAGCAGTTCATCTGCCACTGCCATTTGTCTCTCGGAAATAGGATAGTTCTTGAGTGGATTTTCCCATGTCACGGTCTGTTCAGGTAATTGCAACTCGATCTTCTCAATGACTTCGACACCATCCACGTCAATTGTGGTTTGCTTGGGGCGATAAGCGATGCCCAGCGCGCCAGATTGTAGGTCGTCTGCCGGAGTTACATAGATATCCTCACCGACAATGGTGCCTTTGCTACCATCGATCTGCGAAATGCCGGTTTGTCCGCGTCCCAAGGATCGGGCGTGGATGACGTTGGAATACACCATGAGGGCGGTCGCGTTGTTGTGGAATTCAATGAAGGCGAGGCTCCAGTTTTCGCTCGTATGATTGCGCTTCATCCGGTCGATAATCGGAATTACAGGACTTGTTTGCGTGATACCGAGCATAGATTTCGGTTCACCCCCAGCACGGAGTCGGAGCATGCTCATCCCATGATGACCACCTTCATGGAAAATTCGGTAGATCCGGGCGACCTCGCCGATAACGTCTGCTTCAATAACCTTTGATAAAAACCGCTCACGTGGCACACGGTAATAGTTTTCAGCGATCTCAAGTTTGACATTATTCGCTTTGGCACGCTCAATCATCAGGTCTGCTGTGGGGAGTGTAACAGTAATAGGCGTTTCACAAAGGATATGAACGCCGGCATCTGCCATAAAGCATGCAATCGCGTGGTGTGCGAGTGCCGGAACAGTAATATCAACGACATCAAGAGCTTCATGTTCAACGAGATCCCGGACATGGGTGTACGGGGTCGCGCCATATTGCTGAGCGTAGTGCGTTGCCACTTCCTCGTCTATATCGCAAATTGCGACGAGATTGTAAATATGTTTGAGTTTCGCAATGACAGGCAGATGCGCGCTACCGCCTCGCCTTCCTGCACCCACTAAAGCGATATTGAGTTTGGACATGGAAGCCTCC
>JAPOQK010000103.1 GCA_026710795.1 Candidatus Poribacteria bacterium | reverse complement strand
TGCATCTCCATCGTCTTTGTGAGGACTGGAAAACTCTTAAAAGCAAGGTGATTACCTTTATGTCGCAGTTCATAGGAGGATCACAGTCATTGCTACGCTATGTCGGATTATTGCCGAATTAATAACTTAATCTTCATTTAGTTTGTGTCCTACAGCACTACTATCCTAACAACCGAAAATGAGACTATTATGAATAGAGATGGTATTAGAAAGTAGACAAAAAACAGACAATAATCAAGTAGAACAAAGGTTACGGTTTTTCTTTTTTTTCACATTCAAAAAAACAGATAAAAACAACCCATAAAACCAGACAGGAACTATAACCAGTGAAAAACACCAAAAGTTACGGTTATGCAGAAATAAGACACAAAACCGTAACCTTTTTATACGGAAGAAAAATCTAATGAAAATACAAAACTATAATGTGCAGTCCTATCTGATATCCGAAGTTCTGTGCATAGTGTGCCATTGTTATCTCTATACAAAAATTATTACACATTTCGCCTTTAATGAAGGGTTGACATGATTCAGGTTTTCTGCTAACATCAATTACACAACACTAAAGGTTAAGGAGCATCAAAGGAGTGGCATTAGAAACTATTAGAGTCGGTATCATAGGAGCAGGCAGAAACACAAAATCTCGACATATCCCTGGACTACAAGCGATTGACGGTGTTGAGATTATCGGGGTGTGTAACCGCAGCAAAGAGTCCGCACAACGCGTTGCGGACGAGTTTGATATTCCCAAAATCTATGACAACTGGCAAGATGTAATTAACGACAAAGACACAAACGCTATTGTCATAGGCACGTGGCCCTACATGCACTGTCGTGCTACAGTTGCTGCACTTAGAGAAAATAAACACGTAATGTGCGAAGCTCGTATGGCAATGAACGCTCGTGAGGCACACTTAATGCGTATGGTAGCCCGCCAAAAACCACATCTCACCGCACAGATTGTTCCTTCACCAATGACACTCCGAGTGGACAATACTATCAAACGACTTATTTCAGAGGGATATATTGGAGACATACTCGCAGTTGAAGTTCGTGCCGGAGGATCTTTTCTTGACACAGAGACACCACTACAATGGCGGCAAGAGTTTGACTTGTCAGGTATGAACATCATGAGCATGGGAATTTGGTATGAGGCATTAATGCGTTGGATCGGAGAAGCAACACAAATTATTGCAATGGGTAAAACGTTTGTCAAAGTGCGTCCAGATTCAGATGGAATATATCAGGCTGTCCGTATTCCTGAACATATTGATGTTATAGGTGAACTTGCTTGTGGTGCACAACTCCACATGCAAATCTCTGCTGTAGCAGGATTGATCGGTTCTCCAGAAGTGTATGTTTTCGGTAGTTACGGCACTTTAAGATTTTCAGAAAATCGTCTCTATGGTGGAGAAAGAAATGATAACGAATTGAATGAAATTGAAATTCCCACTGATGAAGAAGGGAGTTGGAGAGTTGAGGAAGAATTTGTAAACGCAATACGGGGTGAGGAAGTTATTACACATACTAATTTTGATACAGGCGTAAAGTATATGGAGTTTACGGAAGCGGTGACACGAAGCATGTCATCAAGAACAGCAGTTTCATTACCCCTTCAAATGTAATAGATAGGTATTAGTTACGTCTGATTATACTTATCACTAAATTGGAAAGGAGCAGAATTGACATTAGCGGAACTTTTTGATATTTGTAAAGACCTTGAATTACGACAAGCAAAACTGTATGCCTCATTTGCACTGAAATTAGGGGATGTTGATGAACGGATTGCCCGATTTTGGGAGAGAATGAGCACCGAAGAGTGGCAGCACTATATTCTTGTAGATTTCGGACGGTCTATTTGTATAGAAGCATTCGGTAAAGATACACCTATATCAGCTGCAGATGTAGATGAAAACACATCACCTATTGCAGCATTACCCGATATTCCAATCCAAGAAATTACTGACGCGCTTAGTTCACACGAAACGAAGGTTGAAAGTGGGACAATTTCATTAGATGAGGCATTTGCAATCGCAATCGCAATTGAAGGGAGTGAGGCAGATACAATCTATATGTATCTACTTTCAATCATAAGACAAGCAATACACCAAAGTAACCAGCCTTATCTTATGGACCGTATCGTACAGGTTGAAAAGGATATGGTATCCCACGTAGATGGATTGGTACAGGCAACACAGAGATTTGGAAAAGATACTACTCTAATACGAAAGGCACACAGACTTAAGGAAGAACACGTTTAAGATGGGTTAGGAATGTTGTGCATTGCACAGAAGGTTCCCAGCTTGTGTACAAGCAACATTTTCAAGTTGTAACGTTGTATGGTTTATGTTGAAACGGGTTTGTAATTCAGTGTTGATCTGTTGAAGTATTATATCTTGAGGTATTACATTATTTTCGTGAATTACAACATGTGCGCTCAAAGCATTATAGTTGGAACATAACGACCAGATGTGCATGTCATGGACATCTTTCACTGGAGGTAAACCACACAGATAATTTGCAACTGTATGCGCATCGGTATCGCGTGGAGAATTTTCAAGCAGAATATGAACCGCTTCTTTTGTAACATTAACTGCACCAATTAGAATAATACCACCTATTAGAAAACTGAGAATCGCATCAATTGGATACCACCCTGTCCAAAAAATGAGAATACCACCTATGACGACTGCAACAGAAGAAAGTGTATCACCGATCACATGAAGTACTGCACTACGAACATTTAGGTTACCATGACTCTCTCCATGGAACTTCCATAAGATGAATAGATTCGCTGCTAAACCAAAACAAGCAACAACAAACATTCCACCGACCTGAATCTCTTCAGGTGTAATGTATCGTTGGTATGCTTTGTAGAATATCCAGCCTGAGATGACAATGAGTGTAATACCGTTGACAAAGGCTGCGAATACTTCGGCACGGTGATAGCCGAATGTCCGAGACGATGTCGCAGGACGAGTAGAAAGGTAGATTGCAAACCAACTGATGAGAAGCGAAAGGACATCAGACATCACATGGGCTGCATCACTTAGTAATGCAAGACTACCTGACCAGATTCCTCCAACCACTTCTACAAGGAATACAAAAAAGGTTATCACCAAAGCAATCTTGAATTTCTTCTGCAGATGTATTTGATGGCTATGGGTATGTTGTCCATCTTGATGGTGATGGTGGTTATGTTGATGCAAAGTATCTCCTAACAATACTGTGATTGAGTATTCTAATCGCTTTTTGTTGAAGAATCGTTTGTCTTCTTTTTCGATTCGCTGTTCTTTTCAGATTTCTTTTCTTTTTTCTCGCTTTTTTCTGACGATGTCTTTTTGTCTTTCTTAGCGGATTCTTTGTATCCTTCACTACGATAATCTGTGATATAAAAACCTGAACCTTTGAAAATCAGTCCAGCACCTGCACCGATAAGTCTCTTTACCTTACCATTACATTCGGGACATTCTTCAATAAGCGGTTCATTTATACCTTGAAATTTTTCAAACTGTGTTTCACATTCAAGACATCTATAATCATACGTAGGCATATAGACATAACCCTCCATTTCTTTGTTGATAAAAAGAAATTGTTTTGATAAATTTTAATTGGTAAGTTTGTAAAAGTCAAGTCAAATTCGGTAAGGACAATAATTGGGGTGTTTTATGCGTATACCGTTTGATACAGATAATTTCCCACTCGGTAAGGGTCCGATGGTAATGTTAGTGCTGTTTCTTATCTCATGTCTTTTCATCATATCACCTACCGAGGAAAAAGGTAAGAATCTCGAATTTTGGATTTTTGCAAATACCCACTATGAAGAATATCAAGCACGCGTGCCAATCTTTGAGACAATGTATCCTGAAGTTAATGTGCAACTCATCAATTATGGTGGAACAATGCACGACAAACTTCTGACAGCGTTGCTTTCTGATTTTGGAGCACCAGATGTCGTTGAGGTAGAAATAACATCAATTGGACGTTTTCTGAAAGGGGATATAAACGAAGTCGGATTTATTGACCTTCGTTCTCGTTTAGAAAACGAAGGTTGGATGGACAAACTGGTTGTTAGTCGGTTCACACCATGGTCTTACAAGGATAGAATCTTTGGGATTCCACACGACTTGCATCCTGTTGTTCTGTTATACAGAGATGACCTTTTTAAAGCCGCAGGTGTGGAGATGACTGAGGTCGAAACGTGGGAAGACTTTATCTCTGCTGGAAAAAAAGCAACACGTGACCTTGATGGAGATGGTGAAATTGACCAATATGCAATTGTATTAGACAGACGAACAGAAAGCGATTACTTTAACCTACTCCTTCAAAGGGGTGGTGGTTTTTTTGATGAAGTGGGAAATGTAATAATTGATGACGATATTGCAATAGAAACGTTGGAATTCTTTACATCATTATTTAACGAACATCAAATAGCGACACCGGTTTATGGCACTTGGCATGGAGATCCGAGTAACTTCGCTGCAATGCAAGACGGTAAAATACTATCTATCCTCGCTCCTGATTGGTATGTCGGTATCCTCAAAAGCCAAGTGCCACAGATGTCTGGAAAATGGAGGGCTATCGGTATGCCAGCGTGGGAACTTGGCGATAGACGAACAACAACCCGCGGTGGTACAATGGTCGGCATAACAAAACAGTGTAAAAATCCAGATCTCGCTTGGGAACTACTGAAATTTGCATATTTTGATAAGGCAGGTCTGATTAACCGATATGAGACCACAAGGATTATCCCTCCACTGAAGAATGCATGGGACGCTCCAATATACAAAGAACCGGATCCATACCTTGGTGGACAACCACTCGGGGAATTATTTATTGAACTTGCACCGGATTTGCCACCGCGTTATCAGAATCCATATTGGTCTGAAGCAGCGGATTTATTAAATGATGCGATTTTCGCTGCTGTTACTGAAAAACAGACACCACGGCAAGCATTGACACAACTCGCAGAAAAAGTTCGGACAATAATAGCAAAAGACCAAGAACGGTGGGCACAGGGTAACAAATAATAAAATGAAACGAAAAAGATCTAACTATTGGTATCATCAACAGAAAATAGCTCCATACCTATTTATCGCACCGTTTTACATTCTATTTGTTGTTTTTATGGGGTATCCTTTAGTTTCATCGCTCATTATGAGTTTATATGAAATGCGAGGATTCCAAAGTCGTATCTTTGTAGGTTTCTCTAATTTCATAGATCTGTTTCGCGATCCGATATTCTGGAAATCACTCTGGAATACCACATATTTCGCACTTGGCACTTTAATCCTCCAATTACCACTTGCACTGTTTCTTGCTATACTGCTGAATTCAAAAATAGTGAAGGGCAAAAACATATTACGTCTTGCCTTTTTTGCACCTGTCCTTGTTGCAGGTGTATTTATTGCAATCATATTTAATATAATTTTTGATCAACGTGCTGGACTCATCAACAATGAATTTCTTCTTTTTGGTAAGGAAATAGGATGGCTAAGTGAATCAAAATATGTAATGCCTGCTGTTATTCTTACAGGAGTGTGGCAATGGGCAGGATTCAATATGATTTTCTTCTTAGCAGGATTACAAGGGATACGGCAAGAATTGTATGAGGCTGCAGCGGTGGACGGGGCAAATTGGTGGCAATCCTTTGTCCATATTACGCTACCTTCTTTACGTCCTGTAATCGCATTTGTTGTTGTCGTTTCTATGATCGGATCATTCCAACTTTTTGATTTACCCTTCATTTTGACAAACGGTGGTGAACCTGCTGATGCAGGAACTACTATCGTTATGTATCTCTACAAAAACGGGTTTCAGTTCATGCGACTCGGTTATGCAGCTACCATCGGATGGGTGCTGTTTATTATAATTGCTATTATTTCAATAGCACAATTGAAATTACTCGGAATTTTTCGAGAGGAATAACTGAAAGGATAATTGGTGCAAATACTACCAGCAATAGACCTTCGTGGTGGCAAGTGTGTAAATTTAATCCAAGGAATTGCGGAACAGGAGACCGTCTTCTCAGATTCTCCCGTGGCAATGGCAAAACAGTGGCAAACAGAAGGTGCAGAATACCTTCATCTCGTTGATTTAGATGGCGCGTTTCAAGGTGATTCTGCAAATCTTCATATTGTCCGCGAGATTGTTGATGTGCTTGACATACCTGTGCAACTTGGTGGCGGCATCCGTGATATGGAACAGATAGATGCAGTTTTAGCATTAGGTGTACATCGAGCAATATTAGGCACTGCTGCACTCAAACAACCTAAATTAGTGAAACAAGCATGCAAAAAATACGCGGAACGTATTGCTGTAGGTATTGATGCTAAAGACGGGATGGTGGCAACACACGGATGGTTAGAGGTGTCTCAAAAATCTGCAGTTGATTTCGCTATTGAGTTGACTGAGGTACAGACTATTATTTACACAGACATAAAAAGCGATGGAATGCTCAAGGGTCCAAACGTTGAAGCGACCAAGGATATTCTTGAAGCAACATCGGCAAATGTGATTGCATCAGGAGGAGTCACATCGCTTTCTGATATTGAAGCATTGAAAGAGATCGGTGCAAGTGGCGCGATAATCGGACGCGCGCTTTATACTGGAGACCTTACATTATCTGACACTATAAATATCGCGCAGTAGGTCTGTTTCAAGCGAAATTACACGACTTCAGTTACAACACCGATTCCAATACATGATCCCATTTTCTTTAGTTCAAAAGTAGTACCAAATTCCATTGCAAGCGGCAAATCAAGGGCGAATGAAATATGTGCATTCTCACCAGGACTTACAATGGAAAAATCATCTGGGAGATGTAGACGAGAGGTAACATCAATACCCCACATACGAATTTCAGGTTTGTCGTTTTCTATAAGAGGTATATGGGTTCCACTCTCTTCCTGAGTGAATAGATAGACGAGTGCAGTAAATTCTGAATGCGCTTTTATTGTCTTCGGGTGACACATCACCTGTCCAACTGACAACCAATCAGGTTCGGATTCAACACACACTTCATTTTCCTTTATACTCAGACACTTGGTCTTAATTCTATCGCCTTTACCAACAATATCTACAGCATGTCCAACAGCAAGATGTCCTTGCACTATCTCACCACGCACAGTTACGCGCTCCTTTTGTTCCTCTACTATCTCATAGATCGGCATAATAGGAGGTAAATCATCAGGATTGATAGGTTTTGGCATACATCGATTCATCGCAAAAATTAGGTCTACAATCGGTTTCCAATGGTCAGAATTAATCCTGTCACCTTTGTATGTTAGTGCCTTTTCAGCATCACCTACAATAATCGGACTGTTCTGTTCTTCCCATTCACATTCAGTAAGTATTTCGCGCATCTCTTGGACACATATATCTATTAGTTCATCATCCTTTACAATATCCCGCGTATTTAGAAATGAAATAACAGTAGGTATTTTTAATCGTTTAGCAATTTGTATCAATTTAGAGGATTCTTGTGTAACACCATTGACTGCATCAACTATCCAAATTGCCCCTTGAATCGCTAGTGAATTGCTAACCAGCATTTTGACAACATCAAGATTTGTATCACAATCAAACTGTGTATAGTGTTTTCCGCTGGTTTCATAATCCACTGAACGATACGTAATTCCAACTCCTTCTCGGATGGGATGGTGATCTGGTATCTGTTGATCAAATTGAGTATCTATTTTTGAACGGATTGATCCAATTTTTTGAATTACACGCGTCATCGCTGCTGTCAACGTTGTCTTACCATGTCCAGTTGCACCGAGCGTACAGATAGGCAGAGAACGATGTACTGCACCTCTTCTATCGTCCATCTATTACTCCTTCGATTTTCTAAGCGGGGATAATTTACCAATGCAATATAACATTTATTATAGCAAAAGATTGATGATTATGCAATAATATACATTGAATTCATTGAAGTTAAAATTGATATAAATGAAATCAAAGTAATCCAAAAAATTCAAGTATGGAATACTAAGACATCATGTCACATAATAAGATATACACACGCAAAGATCTTTCACTATTACTGAAACAAAAGAGAACTGATGGCAAAGTTGTTGTCACCACGAACGGTTGTTTTGATGTTCTGCATTTAGGACATCTTCGTTATCTCCAAGCAGCACGACAACAAGGCGACCTACTCGTTGTTGCTATCAACAGTGACAATTCTGTTCGTGAACTCAAAGGAGAAAACCGTCCACTTGTTCCTGAAGATGAACGTGCTGAAATGCTGGCAGGATTAGAATGTGTAGATTATGTTGTTGTCTTCACAGAATTAACTCCAGTCGAATTGCTATCAGAACTCAAACCGAGTATACATGTAAAAGGTGGCGACTACAAGTTGGAACAATTAGTGGAAAGAAAGGTAGTTGAGGAAAACGGAGGTAAAGTTGTCGTCGGGTTGAACGTCCCGGGAAAATCCACTACAAATCTTATTGATGTTATAACCGAACGATATAAGGGTTCTTGAAATTCTATTCGCAACAACAAATTCTCTCTATATAGCAAAACCGAGGATATATGCAGATAAACGAAACATTAAAGATTGAAGACCTGAAACCACAAATTGAAAGACTTTTTGAATATTCAGGGCAAAAAATATTAGATATAGAAGACACGTGGCAACCAGAACATGGAACGCCAGTCTTTACTGTCGCTGGAACTTACACAACACGAGGGTGGACCGAGTGGACACAAGGATTCCAATTCGGTTCGGCAATCCTTCAATTTGACGCTACTGGTGATGAGCAATTTCTGGAAATCGGTAGGAAGAACACGATTGAAAAGATGGCACCACATGTCACACATATCGGTGTACATGACCACGGTTTCAACAATGTTTCCACTTATGGTAACCTACGAAGATTGATGCGTGAGGGTGTCATCTCATGGGACGACAATGAGATGCATTTCTATGAACTTGCCTTGAAAGCATCCGCTGCCGTTCAAGCGAGTCGTTGGACACAAATTAAGGATGATACCGGTTATATTGCATCTTTCAACGGACCTCATTCTCTCTTTTCAGATACCATACGTTCTCTACGTGTATTAGCACTTGGACACACACTCGGAGCAGTGCTGATGGGAGAAGGAGATGTTGCAATTAATCTGTTGGAGAGACTAATTCAGCATTCTCAGACCACAGCGAAGTATAATGTATATTATGGTGAAGGACGTGACGCTTTTGATTTACGTGGACGGGTTGTGCATGAGTCTATCTTCAATACAAACGATGGAAACTATCGTTGTCCCAGTACACAACAAGGTTATTCACCGTTTACTACGTGGACGCGCGGTTTGGCATGGATTGTCGCTGGTTACGCAGAACAGCTTGAGTTTTTTGACACCCTATCTGAAGACGATCTTGAACCTTATGGCGGTAAAACCGGAGCCATAGCACACATGCGGAAAGCAGCTGAAGCCACCGCGGATTTCTATATTGAGAACACAGCACAAGATGGTATACCGTATTGGGACACAGGTGCACCCGGTTTACCTAAACTCGGTGATTATTTCGCAGTTCCAGCAGATCCCTACAACGACTATGAACCGGTTGATAGTTCCGCTGCTGCAATAGCAGCCCAAGGACTTATCCGACTCGGTAATTACCTAAAACAGAACGATGAAGTGGATACTGGTAACACTTATTATCAAGCGGGTTTGACAGTAGCCAAGACACTTTTCGCAGAACCATATCTGTCCACTTCCAATTCACATCAAGGTTTACTGTTACACTCCGTGTATCACCGACCGAATGGATGGAATTATGTGCCAGAAGACAGGAATATTCCGTGTGGAGAAGCATCCATGTGGGGAGACTACCATGCCCGTGAATTAGCTTTGTTGTTATTAAGGGAAATTGCAGGAAAACCGTATCTCACATTTTTCTAATCTACAGATTCATAACATACTTGAGGACATATCAATGAGTGAAACAAATGACACACAAGAGCAGCCAAAGGTTGAAATAGTTGTTAAGAATTTTGGACCTATTGCAGAGGCTAATATTGACTTGCGTCCTTTGACAGTATTTGTTGGACCCAGTAATACTGGGAAGACATATTTTGCTACTTTGGTGTATGCTTTACAGAGTATGTCTAATAGTATTATAAGTTCAGAACAAATTATTCCCTTCCATTCTTCGATGATTTTCCTCCTATTGAACGAGATTTTCAATGGACAAGCAATTCCTGAAACAGAATTACACAAAATTCTTAGACAGTTAAATAATTCAGAAGAATCCTACAAATACTCTGATTTACCCATAGAAATGCGTAATAGGTTGCATTCTATCATAAAAGAACATGTAAATTTTAAAGGACAATTAGAAGACGAACTCAAAAATTGCTTTAATCTTAACTCCTATTCTGAAATAATGCGATTAGATGGTGAACAGGATGAACATACAATCTTGCTTAAGGCAAGTATACAGAATCAGGAATACTGGAATTATAGAATCTGTATTACTGAATCAAAAATAAACATAGATACTTCGAATGATCAGGATATGGTCATAATACCGAGGAAATGTTCAGTTGTCGCAGAATTATGTAATGATAATAGTATTCTCATTAAAAGTATGAGTGTTCCTAATATTCGGAGTATGTATTATCTGCCTGCCGCTCGTAGTGGTATCATGCATAGTCACCGCATCATTGCAAGTTCACTTGTTAAACAAACTACTCGAGTTGGCATTGAACAATTACCTGATATACCTACCATGTCTAGTGTTATTGCTGACTTCTTGGAAAGAATCATCCTATTCGAAGAAAACAGCAAACCCAACGGAGAAATGAAAAACCTTGCTAATTTATTAGAGACCAGTCTGCTTGATGGATTGATACTTTTAAAACCTTCAGCAAGTGGATACCCCGATTTCCGTTATCTTCCACAAGGCACTAATCATGAGATTCGCCTCAGTCAAGCTTCCTCAATGGTATCTGAACTTGCCCCTTTAGTCTTATATCTACGCGGGTATGTGAAACCTGGAGATACACTCATCATTGAAGAACCAGAGGCACACCTACACCCTGGCGCGCAAGCAGACATGGCAGTCATACTCGTGCGTCTTGTTCGGGTAGGAGTAAAAGTCATAATAACGACACATAGTGATTGGCTACTTCAGGAAATTGGAAATCTGATACGAGCAGGAGAACTTGAAAAATCTGGAGAGGAAGTTAGCGACCTACCGACTTCACTTCAGACAGAAGAAGTTGGGATTTGGCATTTCCAAAAAAATGGAATGGTGGAAGAAATTCCTTACAATCGTATTGATGGTATTGAACCGATGGAATATTTGGATGTCGCAGAAGATCTTTACAACCGTTCTGCACGCTTACAAAACAGACTTGAAGAATTAAAAGGTGAAAAAAAGCGTGAATCAGAATAAGGTTCTTCGGGACCTCCGTGCGCGTTTTGATGATAGTAGTATTGTCAATTCATGTAGTGGAGAAGGTTGTAATGTTTACATGGATGACATACCTCCAGAACGGGTGATTGTAAATCTTGAGCGTGAGTTTGATTTGCAACAAAAAACCGAAAAACGATGTGATCGGCTATTGTTCTTTATTCATCCAACTGACAATAATCTATATGCGGTTCCAATTGAACTCAAAAGCGGAGCAGCTCGCGAATCAGATGTAATAGAAAAGTTAGAGAACAGTCTGAAATTTATCGCTCAAATTGTTCCAACTCCTATATGTTCAAGAATAGTCTATGCTCCAGTTTTATTTGAAGGTCGAGGTATAAAATGGACTAATCCCAAGGGAACAAGACAACTCAGAGTGACATTTCGTGGTAGTACTTTACAAATTCTCGTTGGTCGTTGTGGTAGAACACGGAATCTTGCAGGTGTATTGTTTGGTTAAGGATAAATCCAACAATGATAGTATTACACAATTTATGTTTTAACTTTCTCAATCTGTCCAGTCTCCAATGAACGATTAGCCGCGAGGGTTACTGCAAGTGACTTTACAGCATCCGCATAAGAGGATCTAACTAAACCCTGATCATTCGCTTCAACCGCTTTGATAAACTGCTCAACCTGACGGAAATATCCTGCTTCACTCCCATTATAATCAATACCTTCATCCCCAATCTGTCCACGCAAGCCAAGATCGTGTGTGAGTTTGAGATAGATGTCATCGCCAACTAATTCTGTTGCGAAACTATCATGTGCACGGGCAGCACATGTGCTTGTAATACTGGCTACTGCTCCGCTTTTAAACTTCAGATTACAGACGGTGCACTCTTCAAAATCTGCAATTCCATCAGACACATCTTTGATACCAAATGCTTGAACATATTCAACATCACCAAGGAAAAACCTTATTAGGTCAAAGACATGGGTTGTCTGTTCCACCATCTGCCCGCGGGACACATCATATTTACCCCACCATGGATGGTTCGCACCCATCCTCGCAAGAAATCTTCCCATTCCCATTGTCAGTTTGCGATCACCAACTAACTCCTTCGCTTTGTCAGTAATGTCGCTGTAACGTGCCATATATCCGACTTGGTTGATTACCTCAGAACTACTAATTGCATCACGTGCAATTAGTGCCGTTTCCAAATCCTGTGCAACTGGTTTTGCAACAAAAACCGCTGCACCAGATTTTGCAGAATCAGCGACTTGTGTTGTATGTGCTCCGGGTGGAATACAGGTAAAGACTACATCCGGTTTTTCCTTTTGTATCATTTCTTGGTGATCAGTATAGGACGTTGCGTTTTCTTCATCCGCAACTGCTTTAGCACGATCCGCGTTTATATCACATATAGCAGCAACCGGGTTCTGGAGTTGTTTTAGGCTTCTACGGTAATTGCCAGCAATACCACCAACACCAATAAATGCAATTTTCAGACTGTTTTGGCTCATTTCATTCTTCTCCAAGTTTATTCAACTGACTTTTTAATCCATGATTATTTAGTGAATTATATCACATATCTTTAGTTTATATGGCTAAATCTTCTTATGAAAAAGAAATACAAAATGGTCTACAATAACTCAGTTGTTAGATGACTTAATTTGACTTAGTAGTTATTGTTTTTCTGACTCCATTCTCATACCTAACTTCATAAGCTGAATCAGGTACAGGTAATGCTCGTATCGCTAACTCACCAAATGTAATCAACGGTTCAGTGAGTAGTAATAGTTCATCAAGTGATTCTGTCGGTGTCTTGTCAGATGTGTCCAATACGATTCTACGTCCTTTATGAGTAAAGAGAGATTTATCTATCTCCTCATCAAATAGTTGTTTTAGATTTGGTATATCCTCAGACTTGATAATCTGATATTCGTGTGGATCAGTTTCCATTCTTTCCTTTATAGAATCATCGCTTGCAGTAACATGGATCAAGACTACATCTGGCAACCTTGCTTCCATTACCTGCGTTTCATACCCACGTTGAGCACGGTATTGATAGTTGCCATAATATGGACTATCTGGATCATTACCATATACTGTAGTATAGACAGCCTCCTCAATGTGCCATCCTGCTATAAGTGTATTTGGATAGTTTTTGATCACCTCAACATGATACTGAATCTGCATCCGTTGCATCCGTTCTTTTACATCATTTGGAAAGTTTACATATACCGCTCTTGAATCAGCACTTAATGTAGAGTCTGGGATTGTAAAGTGGTCATCAACATGGACAGCTAATTTCCTATGACGATAGTAGTCAGTTAATAACTTTATCAAAGTTGATTTTCCAGCATACTCAATACCAACAAAAATACATCTCATATAATACCTCTTACTTGAATAGGATATCCTTTGGGTTATAATGATACTATAAGGTTTACCAAGAAATTGTATATATGTCAAGAGTTCTGTTTAAAATTGTAATTTCGTCTGTTTTGATTTTCTTGACATCAGTGTTATTGTAGGGTATAATAACCAAAAAGTTAACTATTCAAAATATAAGAACGATGCTTACAATTGATAACCTAAACCTCCCAAATTTCCCTCTTTTGCTGGCACCGATGGAAGATGTCAGTGATCCACCATTCCGTGCTGTTTGTAAAGACAACGGTGCGGATATTATGTATACGGAATTTATCTCCTCTGAAGCACTGATACGTGATGCTGCACAGAGTGTTGCTAAGTTAGATATCTTTGAATACGAAAGACCGATAGGTATACAAATCTTTGGACATGATATTGAGGTGATGCGGGAGTCTGTTGAAATCACTGAAAGAGTACAACCTGACATCATTGATATCAATTACGGATGTCCCGTGAAAAAGGTCACATGTAAAGGCGCAGGAGCAGGTATATTACAAGACATTCCAAAGATGGTCAAGATGACAGCAGAAATGGTAAAGGCAACAACGTTACCTGTCACCGTCAAAACGAGGTTAGGATGGGACGATAACACAAAATATATTGTTGAAGTTGCTGAACGTCTACAAGATGTTGGTATAAAAGCTATCGCAATTCACGGTAGAACACGACGGCAAATGTATAAAGGTGAAGCAGACTGGACTCTCATCGGTAGAATCAAAGATAATCCGCGTATGACTATTCCGGTATTTGGGAACGGAGATGTGGATAGTCCGCAAAAGGCAGCAAAGATGCGTAAAAAATATGCTGTTGATGGAATCATGATTGGTCGTGCTGCTATAGGGTATCCTTGGATTTTTAATGAGATAAAACATTATTTCTCAACAGGTGAATTACTCTCACCACCATCAATAGATGAACGCATATCAGTTTTTAGAAAACACCTGGATTTTTCTATTCAATGGAAGGGGTTAAAACTCGGACTCATTGAGATGCGGCGACACTATAGTAACTATTTTAAAGGTATTCCGCATGTCAAACCATTCCGATCACGTTTGGTCACCTGTGAAAGTTATGATGGGGTTATATCCATTGTTGAAGAACTCCGAAGACATGCATATCAATTTCAGAACAACTTTGACCAATTTTTGATAAGCAAGTTACATTTTGAAAATGTCTTGACGTAAATACTTTAAAATACTATCCTTTAATTAGCAAGATGTAAGGAAACCCATGAACAAAATACCTTTTATGAAACTCAGTGGTGCAGGAAACGACTTTGTTATCATCAACAATCTTAACCAAATCGTTGATAGCACAAACCCAGAATTCATGAACTTCGTGACCAAGGTATGCCAACGTAGGATGTCAGTGGGAGCTGACGGAGTGTTACTCGTTGAGTCAGCAGATGATGTTGATTTTCGAATGCGATACTTCAATGCTGATGGTAGCGAGGTAGAAACTTGTGGTAATGGCGCACGGTGTATCTCTAAGTACTCTTTTCTGAACGGTATAGTATCTGAAAAGATGCGTTTCTTGACTAATGCGGGGATTTATGAAGCAGAAGTTGTCGGTGATAACGTTAAAGTAGGTATGAGCGACCCCACGGATATACGGATTAATGTTCCACTACGTCTTGATGACGGTGTCCATAAGGTTGGTTTCGCAAATAGCGGTGTTCCGCATGTGGTTTTCTTTGTAGATGATCTTGAATCAACGGATGTCTTCGATTTAGGACAACAAACCCGTTATCACGTTGACTTTAAACCTGCTGGAACAAATGCGAATTTTATCCGAATACATTCACAAGAAATGCTTGAAATCCGCACCTATGAACGCGGTGTTGAAAATGAAACACTCGCTTGTGGCACTGGGTCTATTGCATCAGCAATCGTATCTGCAACTTTAGGGAAGGTAAAATCACCTGTTTCTGTAAAAACTGCAAGCGGTGTAATGTTAAAGATACATTTCGATTTGAAAAACGACGAAGCAAAGAATGTCTATCTTGAAGGTGATGCTCGTGTCATTTTTGCAGGTGAACTTACATCATCAGCATGGGATTATTAACACAGAAACACAGAAATACACCTTTATGTGAGTAATTTAGGAGGATTTATATGTTTGAGGGTTCTTATGTAGCACTCGTCACACCATTTAAGGACGATGAATCGTTGGATGAAGCAAAACTCAAAGAACTGATTGAGTTTCAGATTGAAGGCGGAACACACGGCATCGTCCCGTGTGGAACAACAGGTGAATCCCCTGCTTTATCAGAAACTGAACACGATCGTGTAATAGAAATCACCGTTGAAACAGTGAATGGAAAGGTTCCTGTTATTGCTGGTACTGGTTCAAATTCAACAACGCGGACACTTCGCGCAACAGAACACGCAAAAGATGCTGGTGCCGATGCAGCACTTATTGTCACCCCATATTATAACAAACCCACCCAAGACGGGTTATATGCACATTATATGAAGATCGCGGATTCTATTGATATACCGATTATTGTCTATAATGTACCGGGACGGTGTGGAACGGATATACTCTCACCGACAATTGCACGTTTAGCCGAACATCCGAACATCGTGGCATTAAAAGAAGCGACTGGCGAACTCAAACGAGCAAGTGAAGTGGTCAATCTATGTCCAGATGATTTTGTAGTACTCTCCGGTGATGATGTCAACACATTACCTATTCTTGCGGTGGGTGGTAAAGGTGTTATATCTGTTGCAGCAAACATTGTACCTTCTGATGTTGCTGAGATGTGTAATGCATTTCATGCTGGAAATCTTGATCTTGCCCGAAAACTACACTATAAAACCTTACCTTTATCGATTGATCTCTTTATTGAGACTAATCCAATTCCAGTAAAAACCTCGCTACAATTAATGGGTAAACTCAATGGTAAAGTGCGTCTACCTCTTGCACCGATGGTTCCTAAGAACCTCGAATCACTTAAGAATACACTGTCTGAAACTGGATTAATTTGACACAAATATATATAAAAAAACAAATCTCTTAGAAACCCGATCTCGTTCGGGTTTTCTGTTGTGGATATGATATTGCCTACAATTAATGAAAAAAATGAAGAAATCATTAAAAATAATACTTATAAGTGTTGGTATCATCGCAGTATCAGTAGGTATTGCAATTGTTTTCATATTTTGGAAGATGGGTCAACCACTCTATACATTTGGGTCTGTAAGTGAGGGAAATAACTTACGTAGTCCTTTACAACCACCAAAACAAAACGATTCCACAGTATGGAAAATGGAATCGGATATATCGCTACATTTTGATGTTTATGGAAATGGTCATCCAGTGGTGATTGTTCACGGAGGACCTGGTATACCTTATGCAAATGCATGGAAGGGGTTAAAGCCTTTAGAGGATCGGTTTTCTTTCTATTATTATCATCAACGTGGAGCAGGAAAATCAACAAGACCAATCACAAGTTTTGAATCCAAAAACTATCCCAAAAATGTATCCAAACTTGAGCAAACACTTGGGATTGGTGCGCAAATTGCAGATATAGAACGAATCCGACGTATCCTTAATGAAGAAAAAATACTATTAGTCGGTCATTCTTTTGGTGGGTTTATCGCTGCACTTTATGCAAGCGAGTTTCCTGACAAGGTAGACAAACTAATACTCGTTGCGCCAGCGGGAATGTTATCTCCACCACAGAAAGGTAATGATTTCTTTGATGCTGTAAGAAGAAGGCTACCTTTTGAGGATTTACCGAACTACGATTCACTCGTGAAAGAATACTTCAATTTTGGAGGTATTTTTTCAAAAACAGATAACGACCTCGTCGACTTACAGAAGGAAATCAGCCACTACCTCTTAGTTGGAATGGGATACGATTCTTCTGTGATGAGTTCAAGTCCAACGCCAGGTGGTTGGAGTACATTTGCAGTGTACTTTAGCACCGGTAAATCTCCAAACTATCAAGATGCTGTTGCTCATATCACTGCCCCAACGTTAATTATACATGGTGATGACGACAATATTTCGTTGAATGGCAGTCAGGAATATGAGAAGTTTATACCAAATGCAAAGTTCGTGTCTATCGGTTGTTCTGAAATATCATCTGTTTCTGGACACTTCATCTTTGATGATTGTCCTGAGAAGTTCAGTGAAATTCTAACTGATTTTCTATTTGATTAATATCCTTGGTGGTCTTCAGGTGATATGTAAAAAGCACTTTAGCTCTGATTCGAATGTCTTGAAATCTCTTTCTGCGAGGGTTTTTAGATTGTCTGACTGCACAACAGTATCTATATCCCAAAAATCTATTGGAGGGTCAATCCGTAAGTAATTCTCTTTCAGAAGTAGTTTCGCCATATTTGCAGATGCCTGAGATTGTAAAGTCATCACATACGAAACAATCTTTATACCACCCCATCCTGATAGAAATCCCCAACCCCGTTTTTTGCGATACATAGACACCGAATGTCCAGTGCCGAGTGAAACTATTTTAACTTGTGCAGCCTCTTTCCCAAAATATGTAAGTGCTTCTGTATAAGCAGCAATAGAAGGATTGTTTGCCCATAAACCGCCATCAGCTAACAATCTGTTATTTATGGTTTTTGGAGCGAAAAATGTAGGTGCAGCACAGGAGGCAACAATCGCATCTCGCAAACAAATATCACCGTTTATATTATCGGATTCACTCAGTTTATCAACATAATTTGATCTGAAAATATGCAGCTCGCTTGTTGTAATTTCCGAACTCGTTATCATCAAAGGGATTGATATTTTTGAAAGGGGTTTTGCGGGGATATGTTTAGCAATAATTTGTGCAAGTTTTTCGTTTGAATATTTGCTGAAAAACAGCGGATTTCGATACCACCTTTTTCGAAATATATCCGGTGCCTCAATTTCAAAAAGGTCTACTATCTCAACCATTGGAATATCTGAAGCAACAGCACCAGCGATAATCGCTCCTGTACTTGTTCCAATAATTAGATCAAAACAGTCTTTGATACGTACATCAAATGTTTGTTCAGCTTTGGCAAGGAGATGAGCAGAATATATACCGCGCGTGCCACCACCATCTAATGCAAGGATATGAAAATTGTTCGTATTCAACATTATGATAATAACTAAATATTCTGTTGTAATTGCCTTTGTTTTATGTGTTTGTGCTTATCACAATATACCATATTTTCAAATCTAAATCAACTATTATAGTGTAAAGTTTATATACGATTTTCTGTCAGAATCTATACACATACGAATAATAAAATGTTGACAATACACAAATGTTTTGGTATCGTATGAATAATTCATTACAAAAGATAGATTGTTACTAATACCATTTCTAATAAATAAAGTGTCATTTGCTGAGGACTACTTGTAGGATCGACCCGGTGAATGCCTAAATGGCATTCATACCGTTGATTTGCTAGTCGCGACCGAGAGGTCGCTCCTACAGAAGAAAGATTTCCAATCAATAACAATAGTTGAATCCAGTAATGGGACAATAAATATTAGAATTGGTATAAGTTGGAACCACATATTAAGCAATGGATTCTTAACTATGAAACTAACAGAACATCAAGTCAATTTCTTTAACACATTCGGTTATCTTTCAATTCCTGGTATGTTTTCATCAAGCGAAATTGAGTGGATTATAGAAGAATTTGAGGCTACTATACAAGAATTTGGCGGTGGAAAGGAACACGATGGTACACACCGTACAATGTTCGGGGGTCCCATTGAACATCGTCAACGCCTCTGTTCCCTACTTGATGATGACCGTGTAAAAGGACTAATCGGTGGTGTTATCGGGGAAGACTTCAACTATGCCGGTGGAGATGGTAATTATTACGCAGGTGATACAGGATGGCATCCAGATGGAAACTGGGGCAGACTTTTTTCAATTAAAGTCACATTTTATCTTGATCACCTCACACGCGAAACAGGATGTCTACGAATTATACCCGGTAGTCATAATCCATCACATTTTGTTCGTTCACAAAAAATTGATCCAAACCAATCACAAGAACTTTTTGGTATACCACCAAAAGACTTTCCCACCAGTATCGCAATAGAAAATACACCCGGTGATGTCGTTATCTTCAATCACGATACTTATCATGCATCATTTGGTGGAGGAAAACGACGACGGATGTTTACTATGAATTGCACGCAGAACTGTAAAACTGAATCAGATTTAGAGACATTACATCAATACCTAAGTGTCCACTCTGCAGGTGGGTATAATATCGACACTGGAGCAGGTATGTTTTTCCCGACTATGGTCGATACTGCTAACGAACAACGTACAATTCATCTGAAGCAATGCAGTGAAATTCATGACGAGTTATTTCCGCAATATGCTCGGAAAACCTAACATTTGTAAACGGTTTATCTATAACTGAATCGTAAATGATATATGGAAGCAGTTGAGAAAACTCTTTCAACACTTTCCAATACAAAGATATTCTTGCCATTTTTACAGATTTGTGTTATCCTAACAAGTGGATTTATACACACCAAAGGACAATTCATTGAAGATTCGTAATATGTTCATGTGTATCTTCATTTTCTGTAGCATAAGTCCTATACTTGTTGCGGGGAATCCTCCAAAGATACGCACACAACTACCCACAAACTCAGTTGCAATGACAGATGATGCATTAGCAACTTATATCAATCCTGCCGGGTTAGGGACAAACCGTGCGTTAAATCTATACTACCTGCGAACTTACCAGAGTAATTTTCCGGGGGATGACGCGTTATTTATTTCGGCACCAGGTACTGGTTTTAGCATGGAATTCGCAAATGCTGCTAATGACGTTGACTTTGCACGGTATAGCGCATCCGCTGGACAACATTTTGGCAGTGGTTTCTATTTTGGAACAAACTATAGTTGGATCAACTCTGATGATATAGACTATGATAAATATAAATCTTTATCTATTGGTTTAATGTATCGTCGTCGTTTTTTCTCAATCGGTGCTATTGGTCGTGACCTCAACCGTCCGAAATTCCAGAACCAGAAACTTGGTCGGACATACGATATGGGAATTGCTCTGCGACCAGGAACCTGGAGAACCACTTTTTCCTTTGATATGCGTAAGACACAAGATGTGCGTGAATTAGATCTTAGTTATGGAGTTGAAATACGTCCTGTTCGTGAGATCATATTTCGTGGAACATACAATAGCGATAAAAGTTACGATATTCGTTTCGGTGTAAACCTTGGAAATTTCGGAATTGGTAATTCAAACTTTTTTGATGAAGGTAGAAATGTCAATACAGGTGTAGGCTACTTCCACTTTTCTTCTGTCCTTATGACAAAACCAATTCTTCGTAAACGTGTTTTTCTTGACTTGGGAATGGAACGTCTCGATGCAACCCTTCGAATAGCAAAATGGGACAATAATGTTGCAGGGGTATTAATCCGTATAAATGAAAGCAAATACGGGATGGGTCAATTTCAAGAAATACGCGATTCCATTATGGAATTCAAGCGGACTGGAAAAGTAGCTATTTGCCATATAACGAATTGTTCAACAGGTGGATACATTGTCGCCTCAGCGTGTGATGCTATCTTGATGCATCCAAGTGCGGATATTCGTTTAATTGGTTTACGGACAGAACGCACTTTCTACAAAGATGCATTAGACAAAATTGGTATACAAGCGCATATTGAAAATATTGGAGAATATAAATCTGCATCGGAAGGGTTCACACGAAATGCAATGTCTGAACCACATCGTGAAAATCTAAACGAAATTCTTGATGATCTATATGATCAACTTACAACAGATATTGCTTCAAACCGGGGTTGGACACCTGAATTTGTAAAACAACTTATTGATGAAGGTCCTTATACAGCAAAACAAGCACTCAAGTCCGATATAGTTGATGAATTACTATATGAAGATCAAATAATGGAAATAGCAAAAGACCTCGCTGAAACAGATGTCAGGTTAATGAACATTCATGAATATCTAAATAGCGGATTGTCTCCCCAAGAATGGTTAGTTCCTCAACCAAGAATAGCAGTTATTGAAGCAGAGGGGATGATGGTTACTGGTGAGAGTTTTACGGATCCATTTACAGGTATATCAGTGATGGGTGCTAATACGATTGCACGAGCAATACAACAGACACGTGAGGATAAATCAATACATGCCGTTGTGTTGCGTATTAATTCTGGAGGAGGACTGGTCATTGCAGCAGATATAATATGGCATGACCTTGTCAGACTCGCACAAGAAAAACCACTTGTCGTATCTATGGGTGATATTGCTGCATCCGGTGGATATTATATTGCTGCTCCTGCTGATGTGATTGTGGCTGAACCTGGGACGATCACAGGATCAATCGGTGTCATCGGTGGAAAGTACAGTTTTAAAGGATTATATGAAAAAATCGGGATCAAAAAGGAAATAATCAAACGCGGTGCGCACGCTGATTTCTATAGTGATTATAGTGATTACCCTCCAGAAGAAAAAGAGATTGTACAGAAACAAATAAATGAAATATATGATGATTTTATTACCAAAGTTGCATTCGGAAGAGACCAATTAACGAAGGTAGAAGTAGACAAAGTAGCACGTGGACGTGTTTGGACAGGAAAACAAGCAAAAGAAAAAGGATTGGTTGATAAACTCGGTGGATTGAGCACGGCTCTATTAATTGCCAAAGAACGGGCTGGTTTGGAAAGAAAAGTAACTGAAATAGTTAGGTTACCTAAATCTTCTTGGTTAACACAATTTTTGAGAAACATGGGACATATCTCTTCAAATAGAAGGACAATTATTTCCAATATATTTAGTACTGGTGGACAATCCTCAGAATTAAACTTGATTAATAAACTTAAATCTCATCGGGTATTTCTCTTAGCTCCATTTGAATTAAATTTAGGTTTAGGTTTAAGTTACGGATTGTAATTGCTGGACATAGGTTTCAATTGCGAATTGTAAGGAAAATCCAATGGATAATGTTGATGAGTATGTACTTCCCAGAAAGAAAATGGTGCAGGAACAGATTGAAAATCGTGATATTAGTAGTCCAGAAGTACTGGCAGCGATGAAAAAAATACCAAGACATCTGTTTGTAAAATCTGAATTTCGCAAATGTGCATATCATGACAGACCTCTACCAATCGATGAAGGGCAAACAATATCGCAACCTTATATAGTTGCATTGATGACAGAATTACTTAAACTAAATCCAAACTCAAAAGTACTTGAAATCGGAACAGGTTGTGGTTATCAAACCGCTGTGTTAGCGGAACTTGCAAAGGAAATATACTCTATTGAAATAATACCAAAACTTGCTTATAGTGCGGAAGCGAGATTAAATGCATTAAACTACCAAAATGTATATCTAAAACAAGGTAACGGCTATTACGGTTGGATTGAACAGGCACCTTATAATGCAGTGCTTGTGGCAGCTGCACCAAAGAAAATACCTTATAGGCTTACACAACAACTCGCTGATAGGGGACGCATGGTAATACCAGTAGGTTCTGAATTTCAGGAACTACTCTTAATTACCAAAAGTTCTGGTAAAATTGACACTGAAAGAATTACGGGTGTGAGTTTTGTTCCTATGACAGGCACACCTATGGAGAAATCATGACGAAATTAAGATTGATGTTTTTTAATTTGCTATTCATATCAATATTCCTATCCTCGTATGCCTATGCTGCATTTAATGAAATCGGGATTGGGGCACGTCCGCTTGGTCTCGGTGGTGCTTTCGTTGCACTGGCTGATGATAGCAATGCCACTAATTACAACGCTGCTGGATTATCCTATATTACGGATATACATATCAGTGCTACACATGCACAGCGATTTAATGGACTTGTAAGTCACAATACTATTGTTGGGATTATTCCTCTTGGAGGTTTTGGGACACTTGGTGCAAATTTTGGATTCCTCACTGAAGATTCTGATATATATAGAGAACAAACTATACGGTTATCATACGCTCGAACCATCATAAAACAATTCGGGTTGGGTATCAATCTGAAACGTCTTGGCACATCTTATGATAAAACAAACGAATTTGTAGCAGAGAATCTGTACTTTACTAATACCTCAAGTTCAGCTTTTTCCCTTGATCTTGGACTTTTAGCAAAACCGTTCAACAGCCTGAGCATCGGGGTTTCTGCAGAAAATATTGTCCCCGTAGATGTTAGTATATCAGAAACTCACACAGATACTGTTCCTATGAACATTCGAGCGGGTATTGCATACAGTCTTGAATCAATTGCTGAAATGAGTGCACAGGGAGCAGCAATCAGTAATCTATTGAGAGGAACCATAATAACCTTTGAAGTAACATCTCGTGATGGCGATATATCAACAAGTACTGGTGTAGAAATGTGGGTTAACAATACCATTGGTATCCGGGGAGGTTTTGGAAGGAATAATAGCGGTAATTCCGCAACGACTTTTAGTCTTGGAGGTAGTGCAATACTTCCGATAAGTGGAACAGCATTTCAACTTGACTACGGAATTCAACTATTAACTGGAGACTTTCAAAACAACACAACACAAAGATTCTCAGTAAATCTACAGTTCTAAGGAAGGGAAATACTTCATGAAAAACGCCATCTATATCTTCATCATTATTGTATATCTTCTATCTTCTCTAAATAGTTATAGTGCAGTCACATCGCATGGTGAAATAAACGTAGTTGGTGAAACCGTCGGTATTGTGCCTGCCAGTTCAACTGTACCATTAATCGTGACCCTTTCAGTCGACAGATCGCTTGCTGTGCCAGGTGAAGAAATTAAGACGATAGAAATTACCATGCCCAACGGTTTTGTTACTCAGGTATCGGATTTTAAAAGTGTTACAAGAGATGGTGTAAAGTTATCTGCTACGGCTGTGGTTTCTGGAGGTAATGTTCTACGCGTAGAACTCACAGAAGTTATTAATGATTCTCAAAATTCCATATTTGATATTACATTTGATTCACGCACACCGAATAACATTTTTTTAGCAGAATTCAGTGTGCAGCTGCGAAATCCCGATGATGTTCCAGTCGGAGAATATATCCGTGAAGGACAAGCTGATAGTAAACTCAATAATGATGATTTTACTTTGCAAATTATACCTAATGTTCCTCCCGGTCCTGTGTCAAATTTCACTGCTGAAGCAGACAAAAATGGTGAAAATGATGTTACCTTACGATGGAAAAATTCGACAGATCCAGATGTCAATGGATACCTGATATATCGAGACAAAGATTTCCAAATACAGGTTGAAAACCGTGCATCAACAACTTACCGTGATATAAATGTTACCCCAGGGGATCATCTATATGAAATTACTGCGTATAAGACGATTTTACTGCAATCTGACAGGTCACCTATACAAACCGTCAAGGTTACGGAAGACACAGCAGCCCCTGATCCTCCAACTATAATCGGTATAGATCGTATTGATGAAGGTATCAAGGTTACATGGAAACCCAGTGAAAGTCGAGACACTACAAAGTATCATATACTGTTCGGATCCTCAGAATCTACTGCTTTAGAACAATTGGTTGATGGGGAAATACCTGTGAATAGTTCCACAAATAGTACTTCGGAATATGAATATATTGATCGTAGACCTCTGACTGTTGGTAGTTATACCTATGCAGTAATCGCAATAGACGAAGCGGATAATAAATCTGCACCAGTAACGAAAAGATACCGTATTTTTAATAAACCGTATCCAAATCCGTTCACACCACTTTCAAATGATTCCGATTTCAATATGGTCGTGTTTCCCATACAGACCATAGATGATAGTGATGGAGAGTTCAGTGTCCTTCTCTATAATCTGAATGGTGTATTGGTAAAAACACTCACCGCGCAACTTGGAGAAAATGAATTGAGATGGGATGGTAAAAACGAGAATGGAGATATTGTCGAAAGTGGTATTTATCTATATCAATTACAGGTAGGCAACAGTTTCAAGACCGGAACAATCATTGTGGCAAAATAGAATGATACATATCAAGCAAACGCTGTTGATTGATAGTAGCATTAAATAGATTAGGATGTATCAAAATATTAAAGTATTGGTTTATTGTTGTTGATAGTTGTAGAATCGTAATAGAAAATGTTATTTCATAATAGTGTTATATAAAAATACTTACATTAATTTACAATTATTTGACTAATTGTTAGAATTATAGTTATACTATAAATCAGATTCATCTTAGAAGAATCTATATTAAAAGGAGAAATTATGAGCAAATTAAAGTTAATTCTACGCCAATCATATTTTATTAAATTTACTATTTTGTGTAGTTTGATATTTACATTACCTGCCGTTGCAGGATGGGTCATCCTGCAACAAAACGATCCAGCAATCCGTGATTATATGACGATTACATTTACAGGCAAACAAACAGGTTGGGTTGCCGGAACATCATTTGAAGATTATGAAAATCCTGGATTCATTGGATTTACTATGGATGGTGGGAAAACATGGGAAAGATCGGAAATCAAACTTGAATCAGACCTAACCGAAATCTACTTTTTGGATGCCAAACACGGTTGGGCAGTTGGGCAAAACGGTGTAATTGCCAATACTACCAACGGTAAAGACTGGGATATACAAATAAGTAAAGTTGGAACAACATTGACAAGTATTCATTTCGTAAACAAAGATGTTGGATTCGCAGTTGGACAAAATGATACAATCATTTCTACCAGAAACGGGGGTCGTCAATGGAAAATTCTACAAGGTGGAATTGTAGGAGAAGTAGGTGATGACGATGCCAGCATGTTTAATGCTGTTCAGTTCATTGACGAGAAAAATGGCTGGGTGGCAGGCGTGCGTGTTTTCCCAAGAGATAAAACCCAAAAAAGTATTATTCTAAAAACTGAAGATGGTGCACAAACATGGAATCCACAAGAGACAGGAAAAGAGGATATACTTGAAGACATTTTCTTCCTTGATGCATCAGTAGGTTGGGCAGTGGGGGAAAATGGTCTGATACTCCACACAAATAATGGTGGAAATACCTGGACAGAACAGACAAGTGGCACAGAAGAAACCATACGCAGTGTTCGATTTGCAGATACGAATATCGGATGGGCAGTTGGTGGTGACATCGGAGTAGGTGTCGTATTAAGCACAACCGATGGAGGAAAGTCTTGGACACTTGAAGAATCGAAAGAAAAAATGGAAAAAGTATTCGTTCTTGATAAGATGAATGCATGGTTAGTTGGGACAAGAGGTTTCATCATAAAGCCTGAATAGACAATCATTCATTAGGATAAATTAGGGCAAGATGTGTCATAAATTCGCGGTCACCAAAAAGGAGGATAATTTTGGTAAGTTCTACATTTGCCAAGCGTATGAATCGCTTGGGAACAGAATCGGCATTTGAGGTATTAGCAAAAGCAAAAGGTTTAGAAGCACAAGGCAAAGATATTATTCATTTAGAAATAGGTCAACCGGACTTTTCGACCCCGATGAATGTATGTGAAGCAGCATTCAAGGCAATGAAAGATGGACATACAGGTTATTGTCCATCAGCAGGTTTACCCGAATTCCGAGAAGTTGTTGCGCACCATATTTCTGAGACACGGGGTGTTGACATACATCCTGACGAAGTGACTGTTACCCCTGGTGCCAAACCAATTATATTCTTCACTATTTTAGCTTTAATAGATGATGGTGATGAAGTAATCTATCCTGAACCCGGTTTCCCTGTATACGAATCGGTTATTGATTTTATTGGCGGAAAAGCCGTTCCTCTTGCGCTTCGTGAAGAGGTAGGTTTCCGCTTTAGAATTGACGATTTAATTGATGCGATTTCTGATCGCACAAAATTATTGATACTCAATTCTCCACAAAACCCAACAGGTGGAACCCTCACAGAAACAGATCTCAATGCAATAGCAGAACTCTCCGAAAAACACAATTTTTATATTCTAACTGACGAAGTCTATTCACGTCTCCTTTACGAAGGATCCCATAAAAGTGTCATCAGTCTTCCAGGAATGAAAGAACGGACTATACTTATAGATGGTCATTCAAAAACATACGCTATGACTGGTTGGAGACTCGGCTATGGTATTGCCCCACGAGAAATCGCTGACAAGATAACACAGTTAACTATTAACTCAAATTCATGTACTGCGACCTTCACACAAATTGCTGGGATAGAAGCATTGACTGGACCTCAAACTTTTGTTTCAGATATGGTAACCGAATTTAGAATTCGAAGAGATACCATCGTTGATGGTTTAAATGCAATTGAAGGAATCTCGTGTGTAAAACCACTCGGTTCATTCTATGTCTTTCCGAATGTCACACAAATATCTATGCCGTGTGAAGCACTCGCTGATTATTTAATGGATGAAGTAGGAGTCGCACTATTACCTGGTACTGCTTTCGGCAAATATGGTGATGGTTATCTAAGACTATCTTATGCCAATTCTTTGGATAATATCAACGATGCATTGAGTCGAATCCGCACTGCATTAGCGAAGTTGTAGAGCAGAATAGGGAATTGTTCGTATGTCAATTAAAGTAACCGCGCGTATTCCTGCCAGCACTACAAATTTAGGTCCTGGATTTGATGTGCTTGGTCTTGCATTGGAACTCTACAGTACCGTAACATTGGAAATTTGTGGTACAAGATCAGAAGTTGTGGTAAGTGGTGTTGATGTTGATAAAATTCCGAGTAGTCCTGAGCATATTGCGTTTCAAGCAGTAGAAACCATATATCAACAGAGTGGAAAAGTGCAACCGAAAGGGTTAAGATTGACCATAGCGAATGGGATACCTGCTATTCGTGGTTTAGGTGGAAGTGGCACTGCTATTCTGGGAGGTCTATTAACAGCCAATGTAATGTGTGAGAATCCGTTTTCTCGTTCAGATTTGCTCAATTTTGCATCAACTCTTGAGGGGCATCCGGATAATGTCGCTGCTTCTTTGTATGGTGGTTTGGTTATATCTGTACAAGAGGATAAACATATACATACTATACAGGTTGCATGTGATCCAGCACTACAAGTAGTACTGGCAATCCCAGAATTTACATTATCCACACAGAAAGCACGGAACATATTACCAAAAACAGTTGATTTTTCTGACGCTATCTATAATATTAGTCGTAGTTCTCTGCTTGTTGCATGTGTAGCAACAGGAAAATTAGAGATGTTATCAACAGCAATGAATGATAAGTTACACCAGCCTTACCGCAGCACACTTATTCCTGGATTTGATGATGTAGTTGATGCTGCAATATCATCGGGGGCACTGTGTACTGCATTGAGTGGAGCAGGACCTACTATTGCAGCCTACTGTCTTGATAACATGCAGGAAGTAGGAAACAGCATGCAAAATGCCTTTAACCAACATGAAATACCGAGCGAAATACTAATGCTTGGAATTGATGTAGAAGGTGCAAGACTTATCACCGATAACGCCTAATTCCATTTTTCTATAGTATATTTTAATGTTGTCCAAAACGAGTGACGTTAGGAAAGAATATGTCTAATTTTTATGCAGAAAGCATCTCTTTTCTGCTTAACCAATTTAATTCCGATTTGGAATCCGGGTTAAACCATTCTGATGTAGAAGAGTTACAGAGTCGTTATGGAAAAAATGAACCGAAAACTCAAATCCATTCTTGGAAAATTGGATACTTTCTCGAGTCTATATTTAATTGGAGATTACTGCTTTTAATAATTGCGTCAATTGTCTTTGGATTATCCGAGCAAACCCCAAAAATTGCACTTATTGCTGCGATCGTCATTATTTCTATTTCATGGACTATAATTATTCTAATTAACTTTCAAAACAAGAATAACCGACTTAAATCGGAATTCAACCTAACGGTTTCGGTTATTCGACAAGGAAAGCAAGAGAAATGCCCCTCCTCCGATATTGTACCTGGTGACCTACTACTACTTAGACCAGGCAATTACATACCTGCCGATGCCCGAATTGTTGAAGCTGATGGTTTAACTGTAAATGAATCAGGTTTATTTGGTAGCAGCGGATCAGCTGACAAAAATGCATTGGAAATAAACGAGACAGGACTCTCAGCAGAAAAACAAGCAAATATGGTTTTTGGTGGCACGTATGTTGATACAGGAGTGGGTCATGCGATTGTTGTTAGAATAGGTGATGAATTGGAAATGTATCAGAGCCATTCACCTACACGTCCAATGCCGGATGAGATGACTGTTGCCAAGAATCAGATAAAGTTCTTTAATGATATTTTAATTGTTGCTGGTTTGGTTGTGGGAGGATTAGCAGTTGCTTTATTATGGTGGCAAACATCACAACAGAATGAACAACCGAATTGGAAACATTTCCTTGATTTCGGTTTAATTTTTGCTATCGCTGCAACACCGTATGACCTATCTTTACTTCTACAAGCAATACTGGATTTGAAGACCTTCAATATACTTAAGGAAGGAATAGTATTAAGGAATAGGAATTTCCTTGAGAAATTGAACCGTTTAACTGCTCTTTGTTCTGATGAAAAGGGAATCGCAAGCACAAAATCTCTAACAATTTCAAATATCTTTGTTGATGAACAACTGGTTAATCGGTCAGTATGGGAAAAATGGTTACAATCACTCGATTCCTATGCCCCTGAAGAAAAAAGCAATCGTGTCAACGAAATACCCCCTCGGTTTCAAATTCCTCAAGGCGCGCCTGGTCTTATTCTGGCAGCGGGTTTGGGAACTTCTGGTGAACGCTATTATGATAGAACCGATGTGGATCAATCTCATCAGCAAGTAATCGGTGATACATTAGAGCAACTCGGATACGCGTTTGCAGAACTTAAATCAAATTATCATCTTGTTGCAGAATACCCATGGACACCAAATTTCGGTTATGAACTCCATGTGTTTGAAACAGGTGAAAACGAGTATCTCAACCTAATTTTTGGCAATGCAAGAAATGTGCTTGAAGCCTGCAATTCAATCCTTTTGAACGGAGAACTCACTGAATTCTATAATGATCAATATGAGATATATAGTGAAACACTCAATTACATGCAAAATACCAGGGATATGGTTTACGGTGTTGCTACTTTACATTCCGATGTGCCACTCAATCCATCGGAAGTTCAGGGAATGTCTACCTTTTTAGGATTCATTAGTTTTTCTGTAACTGATACTGACGAGACAAAAGAGGTGATTAAGTCTTTCCTTGATACTGGTTTAAAGGTCATCCTTATTAGTGATAGTGATAAACAGACAACAACAGATTTAGCTAAAGAACTTGGATTAATTCATACACGCAATTCGGTTGGATCTAGGGATGAACTCATGGACCTAACGACCCAAGAGTTTGACAAAGAAGTGCCAAATTTGACTGCTTATTCTCAACTGACCCCAGAACAACGACGGAATATTGTTCGTAGTTTAAAACGACACAGTCATTCTGTAGGGATCTTAGGGCAGAATTCGAACGATCAACGTGCGATGCTTGCTGCGGATCTGGCATTTGCAGATACAAGTTATGCTTCACATTTCGCACAAGACCACGCGGATTGTCTGATTGTTGATAAAGGATTCAAAGCAGTTAAAGATTGTCTGCTCTATGCACGTGAGGCATATAACAACCTATCAGGGACTCTTCGGTGGTGTCTTTCATGTACGCTTACACAATTCTTGACTGTCATTTTTGGATTGATTCTATCAAGGGCATTCAACTTTGAAATGCCATTAACGTTAACCCATATCATCTGGGTTCAATTTATAACAACGATGCTTCCAGCAATAGGATTAGGATACGATAGAATTTCTGTCAATGTAAAACAACATATTCCCAGAAGGATTACCCTACTGTTTCCAAAAACTGCTGTCTTTGATATTATTTGTCGTAGTTTTGTTATTAGTTTAATGACCATTATCCATTTTTTAGTGGTAATATCTACATCAACTGAATCCAATCTAATAGAGGCACAAACGGCAGCATGTACAACTTTGATTTTAGCACAAATTATTTCCTACTTCCAATGTGTACGATATCCTTGGGAATCTCTGTTTAAGAGAATGTTCGCTAATATAAGATTGTTTGTTATATTCATATTGGCAATTGGCATTCATGTGTCTGCATTATATTTTAAGCCTATGCAAGACCTATTGGGTATGGTCCCACTTCAACAAGAATGGATAATATCAGGTTTGTGTTGTCTTATTTTACTCCTATTACCATTAAATCTGGCGATCAACCCACGGAAAGAAAACAATTAAACCCAAAATCCGTAGGTTGGTATACCTCCTACAATTCCAATAATTGTCCAGACGCTCCCCACTGTAAATTCTCCGAGAATGAGACCTAAGAAGAAAGGAGCAAATTGACGATATTTAATTGGTCCACCATACTTGAGTATGATGAGTTTTATTAACCAACTCATAAAAAGACAACCCCAAGTAACATTCATACCCCAACTGGTAGAAATAGCAAATCCGGCAGGATGAAATGGCCACCACACAAATCGCATGCGAAAAACCATCAGTACGGTTGTCATTAGAAAACCGAAACCCATAAACCCACTTTCTGGTATAAGTGTATCGGATGAGGATTGTAACCATCCCGCTAAACGTCGATATGGTTCAATACCAAATGCTGTCAGAGATGGAGAGGATGCTCGTACTTCCATGCCCAATTGATACCCTCTGTCAATTAATGACCAAAATCCTGCTAATGACCCTAAGACTGTAGCAAACATCAACGCAAAGATGATCCTGCGCATCGTCATGTTAGTGCGTTCAATTATTTTAAATCCTTCTAATTGATGAGGCATCGGGTGACTTCTATAGGCACGGTTTATGAACCAAAACATAGAAAACATAATAAGATTATCCCTGCCTAACCGTCGTGTTCCCATGACTCGTGTTAGGATTTGGTCTGGACCGGAATAGTGTAAATCATGAACTGGAGTCCCCAACTCCGCACGCATCCGTGTGATTGCTATAGAAATCATATAATAGATAACGAAAAAAGCAAACATAATCCCAATGTTTGCCCCTCCATAATAACAAAATATAACCAGAGCAATCATTACGCCAATTAGACCAAAAACTGCAGTTCCATAAGAGATTGGAGTATCTGTATCCTTTTGCGAGGTGTTTCGACCAAAGATCGTCTGTCCTACATTTAGAAGATGTCGTCGACTTGCCCAAACTGCTAAAACGCACAATGCCAGATATCCTCCAGATGCTTGCTCGTTCATATATGGAAAACTGGGTAGATTTCGAAACCCAAACATTGCACCTACAACCCGTAATAACCGCCAATACCAGAAAAAAAACCAGCAAGAAAATGATAGATCGAGTGGTATGAAGAAACCAAGACCAATCGCAAATGGATATAGTGAAAAAGGAATCCTGCCCATAGCGTTCCAAGGACTATCGGTAAAGACCTGATAACTCTGATTACGGGTGCGTAATTCTGGTATATATGGGAATAGAAAACTGATACCGTTCCATAATGCCAAACCACCAGCAATGCCAAAGCCGAGCCACATTAACTTATTTTTGAAAAAACGATTATTGTGTGTTTCAGTAAGATTAAGCGGAAGGTGTATAATTGGATAGCTTAGTTTTTCATATTCAATCCACTGTTTCCGTATGATAACATTTATACACAGCATACCGAAAACCAAAACAGTGATGAATGCTGTCCACCACAAGACAGGTGTTGCCCAACCCAATAAGGTCTCAATTGTATAGAGCGGTAAATCTCCTTCATAGTAACCCTGCAATAATTTACTGTTGCTAACCGTCAACCATTCTGGGAGAAATGGTAAAAACAACTGCTGCCATTCATTTTCTGGTGTAGCAAAACGAAAGGCATGCCCTAACATCGGCACCAATATTTCCAGCATATCGTGACCAGTTATTCCTGATGCAATGGAAAGCATTAGATATACAATGACCAATTCGCTTTGTACTAATGCCAGTCGAGGAAGAAATCGACGCAACAACTGGTTAAAACCTATTACCACGAACAAACTAAAAATTACATTGAAAAAGAGTGAAATTGTTACAGGATGTCCAGAATAACGGATTACCTCCATTTCAATTACCCAATAGCAATTTATGGGAATTAGAACAGCAGCAATTAGTATGGATTTAAACGTAACCCCGTGGGAAGGAATCTGAGAGGGTCTTGCTAATGTGGCAGGTTGAGTGTCCATGTAGTTTCAGATTGCAATAGAGTGGAGTTTTTAATGTAGTCTACAGTAATACACACAGCTTGTCAACTTCTATTCTTGCTAACATAACCATTCAGTATTTGAGTGTATCAGTATCATAGGTTGGGTGTGCACAGAGAAACCATAGACATCACAATCATTTATATTGACACACTACAGAAGCATAGGTATAATAGTTGATACTGCACAACAATCTTGTTTTATCATCTGTGCGGAATCTGTTTCTTCAACCTGAGAATGCAAAAATCTAAACTTCTTCTCCTGTTCCTAACCCTATTTTTTGTGATGCTTGGGTTTGGTATCATTATCCCAAACCTTGCTTATTATGCCGAAGAAGTAGGTGCATCCCCAACCGAAATCGCAATATTATTGTCCATATACTCAGCAATGCAGCTGATATTTGCACCTCTCTGGGGTAGGCTATCGGACAAATATGGAAGAAAACCGGCAATACTGTACGGTTTACTTGGAAATGCATTTGCATTAGCTGCCTTTGGGTTAGCCAATGATTATATCTGGCTTTTCCTTGCACGCAGCGCAGCAGGGATCGCCTCAGCAGCAGTTTTACCAAGTGTAATGGCGTATGTGGCAGATGTCACCACTGAAGAAGAACGCGGTAAAGGTATGGGTCTAATGGGAGCAGCGATGGGACTCGGATTCATACTTGGACCGGCAATCGGAGGAGTGATGGGAAGCCATGATCTCCCGTTCTTTGTTGCAGGTGGATTGTCCTTTTTGACTTTCCTCTTTGTGCTTGCAATACTCCCAGAATCACTACAGAAAGATGTTGTGGATGAACAGCACGAATGGATTTCACCACGTGAGATATACCGACGAACAACATTAGAATCACCACTCATTCCTCTGTTCCTTATAGCTTTTTTCTCTACCTTCAGTTTCGCTGGATTAGAAGCAACCTTTCCACTGTTCATCAAAGATGGTTGGGGATATGACCAAAAAGAGATGGGGTGGATGTTTATGATCATGGGTGCTATTGTTGTTCCACTCCAAGGTGGGTTACTTGGTAGGTTAATCAACTGGATAGGTGAGAGACGGATTATTGTAACGGGTTTACTTCTTAACGCATTCGGTATGGTGCTTTTGCTTTTCTCGATCAATTTTACAACTATAACAGTATTTCTCACAATTACTGGCATCGGAAATCAATTAATCCGTCCGACGAATACATCCTGGATTTCAAAACAAACCCATATTGGACATGGAGCAGCCATCGGAATTATGGATGGGTTTTTAGGTTTAGGTCGTATCTTGGGTCCACTTCTCGGTGGTTTGCTTTATGATCAATCAGCACATCCAAAACTTGTCAAATCATTAATTAACATGTCTCACGTTGGTTGGTTATACAGTAACAATGCATATTCTTATACTGTTTTGGCAGTGATTCTTATAATTGCTACTATTTGTCTTTATGTACCCCTGAGAAATGTTGAAAACAGTGTCAATGATGTAAATTCTCAAACCTAACAACACTAAGTTACTTACAATAATATCTAACTTTTACAATTAGATATCGCCACATACTTTTTCAATATCCCATAGAAATACTAAACCATCCGAACTACCACTGGCAAGAGTTTTACCATCGGCTGAAAAAGTTAGTTCTTTTATGTCTGTTGTATGACCTTTGACGGTAGTTAGTTGTTTATTGATCGTAATATCCCATAAGCGTATTTTCCCATCCCTACCACCACTCGCAAGTATTTTGCTATCAGGTGAGAATGCCAACGTCTCAACGGTGCCATTATTCCCTTGAAGTGACGGCATTTGCTTACTATTTTCAATATCCCATAGATGTATCCTAAACGGACTATTGGTAGTTGCGAGGATTTTGCCATTAGTAGATAAAGCCAATACACGAGTCTTGCCGGAAGGCAAGTTAAACAATTGGGTGCCAGTGTTAACATCCCATAGTCGAATTGTCCCATCTTCTCCGCCACTGGCAAGTATTTTACCGTTTGGTGTGAATGATAATGCTTTAATTTTATCTGTATGACCCTTTAGTGTGTAATTTATTTTTCCATGTGGAACGTCCCATATCAGCACTGTAAATCGGGTTTCCTCTGTTGCACGTTCAACATTTTGAGCAGTCGCAAGCATGTAACCATTTTGAGATAATACAATATCGCTATGCATGTCAATATTTGAAGAGGATGATCTATTGTTTTGGACTTTCGTCTCTTTGTATGATTCAATGGAATAATCAGAAAGATTGCGTCCGGTACTTGTATCCCATATATTCAAAGTAGTTGAAACTTTTTCCTTTGCTAATCCTGTTCTGGTTGTTTGTGTATATTTGAACCTTTCTACACTGGTTACCGTGTTTCCTTCTGGTGAAAACACCAAAGCCTGTGGAATGATTGCTGCATTTATATGTTTCTCTAACTTATATGTTGGGAATGTATTCCAAACTCGAATTGAGTAAATGTCTCCACTTGCTAATTGACTTCCATCTGGGGATAATGCTAAAGATGTTAGAATTTGTGTATGTCCTGTTGTATAAGTTTGTAAAATATCACCTGTGTTCGTATTCCATATCCGAATCTCACCAAGACTACTTGCTCCTATTATCTTTTTACTATCTTCAGAAAATGATAACACTTTGATTGTACCGTCTATGTGAATATCAAGGGAGCATCGATGGCTTTTGGTAGCAACATCCCATAACACCAACTCATTAGATCTTCTCTGACATACTAACGTTTTTCCATCCTTAGAAAACATCAGTATGCCATTAATTTTTGGATCATCAATCACTGCTTCAATTTGTTGTCCTGTATTTACATCCCATATACGAAGTGAATCGCTTGAAATGTTAGATACAAGTAAATTGCCATCAGGTGAAAATACAAGTTGATGAATATAATCTTTATATCCTTGAAAGGTTTTCAATAGTTTCCCAGTAGATGCGTCCTCCAACCGGATTTTCCCATTATCGTACCCACGCGCATATATTCCTTTATTGTTTTTACTTAGGAATAAATCTGAGGCTGTATGGTCATTTCCAGATAGGAGTTTCAGCGCGCGACCGAAACTATCTAAAGATTTTGGACGATAGTCTAATACCTTTTTTCCAGTGGAAATATCCCATAATTTATAAGAGTCAATATGATTTTTACATTGAAGAGTTTTACCATCTTCAGTAAAACTAAGGTTTTTTATTCGTCCTTTATCATTTTTAAAGGATTTCAATTTATCACCAGTATCTGTGTTCCAAAGTAATATGTCTCCAAATGACCCGCTGGCTATAGTCTTCCCATTTGGTGAGAAGGCGACAGCACCAAATTGTGAAGTATGATCGGTAAACATCGCAAGTTCTGTCCCGACGTTAGCATCATAAAGCCATACACCCGAAGAACTACCAACTGCAATTACATTTCCATCCGGTGATAATTGGACACCGTTTAGTTTTCCTTTTCCAAAGCGCGCAATTGCACCTTCAGGTAAATTCCGTTGAGTATGGTCTTGTGCATATCCATTACTAATGAATAGGATATAGATCAACATCAGAATAGTGATGGTAAATAAGTTCTTCGTTTTCAATGATTATCTTTCTTTGACAATGGTGGTAGTTGATGTGTAACACGTCGTGTGTTGTATTTAAGGCGATAGCGTTGATGTGCTTCGTCATTAGGATAATTTTCTGTTTCTGGGTATGGGTATTCAGACATACCGTGAAAAGGTAAAGGTTCGACTGTTTGTGATGTGAGTGTATTAATATCACCATCTTTGTCCCATCCATCACTAAATAGAATAAAGTCTCGCTTCCATCCTGATTTGAGTTGTGGTAGTCGAGAGGCATCAAAGTCAACCGTGATTTCATCTCCTGCGTTGAGGATCACATACATATCATCTATTGTTTGCAACAAAGGATTGACATCACCGTACCGTGTGTAAAATCCTTCAAGATCACGCCACTGACCATCTTTCGTAACTTTTTGGTAGTCAAATAGATGCGGGGCATGTGTATTCGGACGATACATCTCTGAAAAACCTCTGTAGTGCAGATCTGAACTGTCTGGTGTCAATTCTGTGATTACCATGGGAACATCCTGCTCTCCAATTGTGAAAAAGGCAGCATCCCAATAGATTTGCATATTAGATGCAATACGGACCTGTTTTTCTTCAGATAAAAACTTACCCGTCAAATCAATAGTGATAGTTTTGTTTTTACCAGCAGGAATACCTATCATATCAATGACTGTTTTCCAGTTTCCAGTTTTATCCTTCACGGAAACAGAAGGAAAACTCGGATTAATGTCAGGATTTTGTGATATGGCGACATTGATGCTGGTATCGGTCGGAAAAATCCAACCGTTAAGGTAAAGCGTAGTTGGTCGGTTATCTGGAATATCACCAAGATCAAGAATAATAGCATGGTGTTCTACAACACCTTGGTAAGGTCCTGGAACATGTTCAATAGCGTAGTGGTAGTCAGGGGTTTTTAGTGCAGCAGTAACATCCTTACCTTTATGGTTCAACACAGATATCGGATGTCGTTTCTCTGATACACCGTATATCTTGAATTCTGCAAAAGGTGGAGGTATATACTGTTCATCTACATATATATCCATATCCTTAGGATGGTCAACTGCAATAAGTTTGACCATATCAAAATAGGCGGTTTCCCATAATTCCTCAGTTATCTGTATAGAATATTTTCCATCTTTAGGACGCATCTGCTCTGCAGAGATCTTTACGAAATCTTTAGTCTCATCTGGTGCGACAAATCCCATAGAAGTGATGAGACCCAGTGGAGCACGCCAAAGCAGATCGGTTACAAATTCATATTTTTCACCATTATAAACATATAGAAATGGACATGAACCTTTCAATACCTGTTTTTCCAGAATCCGCTGCTTTGACTTTGGTTCGATCACATTCTGTGGGACACCATTGGTCCAAACAACTCGCACAACATCCGCAGCTTCAAATGCACCTAACCCGAAATGGGATACTTGTTCAGACACATATGTCATTTGATATAAATCACTGACTTTCAACTCAAGTTTTGAACCTATTCCATCTCTATTGACTTTGTTGTTGCCTGATGTAATTCCTTCCAAACGCACCTGTATCCAATTATTTTGATTTCCTCCGTTATTTTGTAATGCACGGAGTTTTCCTTTGTCATTGATATAGAACAGATCTAAATCACCATCATTGTCATAGTCACCAACATCTCCTGCAATGCCATTTTCAACCTGTTGAGTAGTGTTTATAATATCACTGACTTCGGTGAAACGACCTATCCCGTCATTTCTATAAAATAACAAACCTAATCTGCTGATAATCCATAAGTCAAGAAATCCATCGTTGTCATAATCAAGACTTCTCAATTTGGGGGATAAATCGTCAAATTTTTTATCTAATAATTGTTGTGAACGCACATCAATAACAAATGTTGCATCTCCTCTATTCCGGTATAGATGAATACCATTTAATGATGCTAAGAATAGGTCAATGTCTCCATCATTATCATAATCTCCTTTAGTAACCGATGTGTAGCGAATATTTTGAGGAATCCCAATTTTGTTGGTTACCACCCGAAACTTCCCTTGACGTAGATTATCGAAGAGTGAACACCCCATATCGGCATGTATAGTAAATATATCAATATCGCCATCGTCATCAAAATCTGCTGCGAGTGCTTCTATAGGGTCACCAAGTGTATCCTCTTCTTTATCTGGAAAAGTGAAAGCTTGCTCGCTTACATCTGTTAACTCACCATCCCCATTATTCCGATACAATGTCATTCCTGATTTATTGGTAAGTAGATCGAGGTCACCGTCATGATCATAATCTATAGGTAATAGTACATCAAATAAGATATCTTGTATTCCATCTTTTTTCATATCAGCATAGGAAACAGTGTTTGGATTATGAGACTGTTGTCCTAAGTTGATTGGAAGGTGAATGTCAATAACATATTTGCCATCTACGTTTCTAAGCAGTGTCGCAGGCGATGTTGTAAAAATATCCAACATTCCATCATTGTCGTAATCAAACAATAAAACGGATCTTTCTTCTTTGGATTCACTTATTACTTTTTGAAGTCCCAATTGTTCAGTGCCATCAACAAATTCTACCTTGATTGGTGGACTCAACTTTGCTGAAATTCGTGCTTTGAATCCTCGACGAAACGATTCTATAGGATGTCCAAGGATATTAGTGACCAACTCACCAATACCTTGCTGATAGCGCGGGCTTGCACGATGCAGGTTCTCAAAAATACGTAGATTTCGTGAGGCTAACACTTGGTCATCATTCTTTATTGCATCTATTCCTTGAGTTAGATATGTCAACTTCTCTGGATCGGTATCTCCTAACAAAATAAGCAACTCTTGACATAGTTTCCCTGCATCCCTAAGCCTTTCTTGTCCGATGAGTGCTTGTGTCAATTTCATTAATATCACAACATTTACAGGTGTTCGGTTATATAGTTCCTGTAAGTGTAGAACTGCGTCTTGCTGTGCTTCTGGATTGTTCCGCTGTCCGAGGTAATGACGAACAAGTTTATACCGGGATTCCAATTCCTCAGGTGCTAACCGCACTGCCTTTTTCAAGGATTCTATCGCCTTTATGGTTTCCCCTTTAATCTGATATACCTCAGATAATATAAAATATAGTTGGCTATCCATCGGAACATTTTCAATTCCACGGTTAACCCATTCTTCTGCAATGTCTGGTTGTCGTAACCGAAGGTGAGCGACAGCAAGATTTCCATATCCAATTCCCTCATCGGGTACAAGTTCAATGAGTTTTGTAAATGCTGTTACTGCTTTTAATGGTTGGGATTCTTCAAGATACGCTAAACCCAAATTCTGTTGTCGTATTGCCTCGCTAATTATTCTGTCGCTATCGGTTTCCTGAGCAATTACATTCAATACAACTAAGAATTGAATAAGGGTGATGAGTAAATAATAGAAATTGGCAGATTGGAATGATCGAGATTTTTTCATTGATTATGTCTCTTGCTTCGGAAAAGAGTCTGCGAAATCTTGAACGGCTTGTCTGAGTGCTTTTAGTCTGAGTCCTAATGAATCTTCGACTTGTTTCAGATGTAATAGCCACGACTCCTTGGATGCTCCCTCTTCAGTACCGAAACCATCCGTCATAGTTAATCGAATATATTTTAGACGTTCCGATTGTAATGTTTTCAACTGATCGTCATAATCTGTTATCCCTGATTCTAACAGCGTTGCCAGTTCACGAATTTTTTCCATATTGTTCTCCAATTGGTAAATGTATTGGCATATTTTCTCATATATAGCACCATTGAGCAAGAGAATTTCAGAGGCATTCAATTGTCGCGATTCAACATTTTCAGAATCACGGATTTATGCGAAACAGATTTCGTGGGTTATTCAGTTTGAGAAGACAAATTCCTATTGAAATATCAGTAAGTCAACTTTTCATAAGAATGGTTCAATAATGTCGAACTTTAGAGTTTTTAGAGTCAATCGCAATATTGATTATTTTACTATAAAGCTATAGACCTGTATCAGTGCTGGGTTTGCGGCTTATTTATGACAAATATAGTTAGGATTGACTCTAAAGTTTTACATTATTCTATTAGTGTGTGAATTGAGTTTGGAAGCCCTTCAATAAATGTGATTCGAGACAATTAAACACTATTCCGTTCTATTACATTGTACCCATACTTACGGTTAAAGCGTTAAAATTAGTGATGAAGTAATACCTAAATAATATTAAAAGTAAAAATGGAGTAAAAAATGAGAATTAAAACACTCGTTATAATTTGTTTCGTAGTGTTAATGTTGGGAAATGTGATGATTACAGAAGGATCATCAGGAATAGATCATCGTGATATCTTTGTCGGGGCAAGTGCAAGGGCAGTTGGTATGGGAAGTGCCTTTACCGCGGGTCCCTCCGCAAACAACGGATTTCTGTGGAATCCATCTTCACTTGGATTTATGAACGGATTAGAAGTGAACATGGGTGGGATACCATTTTCGGGAGAACCGTCAGGACCGGATCAAGCATTTTCTTTGGCAGCAAGTCCCTATTCCCTTGGGTTGACGAATAAAAATGTGGGAAATCTCTCATTAGCATCTTGGTTCAACGGTTGGAACAACAGTAACAGTGAATCAACACAGATAGTGCTTTTAGGTTATGGGATGTCATTAAATGAACAGACTTCAGCAGGTGCAAATTTGCGCTACTATCAAAACAACACACCAAGCAGGACAAATTTTCTTTGGAGTGTAGATATGGGAATGCAATTCACCTTTCCATTAGAAACAGCTGGAGATTCTGTGACATTCGGAATTAACTTATCGGAGTTGAGCAACGGAATACGGGAAAATGGTGAGTTGATTGAAAGTTTACCGTTAGCCGCCCGTTTTGGTACTACATATCGTCCGGATAGTGCAACTCTTTTATCTGCAGATTTCGCTATACGTGGTCAGAATGATACCACTTGGGGAGAAAGGCTTCGATTACACTTTGGTGCAGAACGTTGGTTAATCAACAATCATATCGGGATACGTTTAGGATACACCGCATTAACTGATTCCTTTAAATTCAGTCAAGGTCAATGGTCACAGGGTATTAGTTTTCAGAATTCGTCAGGACAATTAGATTACGCACATGTTAGAGGAGGAGATTTAGATCAAAGTTTGCATTGGATCACTGCTACATTGCGCTGGGGTGGAAGCGAGAAACAACCTACAGCTGAACAACCATCTACTTCCTCTGTATCTAAGATTGATACAAAACGTGAAGATACCGCTGCAATAACACCAACTATCCTCATGCCAAAAACTCTTGAAGCGAATACAGATTCTAATGGAACTTCAAGAGAATTACAACTGACCAAATCCGCCATTTCACCGAACGGTGATGGTGTTGCTGACAGTACCGTATTCAATTTCATAGTAAGACCAAATGATAAATGGAGATTAATACTCAGTGACGCATATACCGAACAGGTTTGGGAGAAATCAGGAACAGGTACTCCTACAGATGGTATAGTTTGGAACGGAATAGGAACAGATGGCAATTTAGTAGACGATGGAGATTATGTTCTGCAGTTACATATCATTGATGCCAAAGGAAATGCATATCTTAGACAAAGTAAAAAGGTAATTGTCGACCTAATTCCAACGACACTTGAATTTATCAAGAAAGGGAGTAAAAGCGTTGGTGTAAAGGCATGGGACATAAACGTTATTGCCGATTGGAAGCTTGAGATATTTGATGCAGACGATAATTTAGTTGAAGAGAGTGAAGGTAAAGATGCCCCACCTGAGACTATCGTCTTGTCAAAAGTTCCACAACTTGCAACAACAACCTACCGATTTGAATTGACTGTAAATGATATTGCTGGTAATCAGACCGTTCAGCAAGCACAGATGCAATTCGGTGGGGAATCTGTAGCAAGCACCGCTCAAGTTGAAAATGACCAACCTAAGTTAACATTGATGGTCGGATCGTTTGGTGAACGTCGAAATGCTAATTTGATGGCTGATAATTTGAAACGTCTCTACCCAAATGAAACGGTAAAAATATATAATGTTACGATAAATGGAAATGTATTGCACCGTGTCACAATAGGTTCTTTCATTGAACGTTCAGAAGCTACAAGCCTAATACAGCAGATTCAAGAATCGCAAGGGGTGGAACCTGTGCTGATTCGACCATAAGAGTCATGCTGTTAGCTTATCAATGTGTAGGTTGGATTTATGGGTTTTACAAACTCACCCAACTTACACACTAATCTTATAGAATTCCAAGGCATTCTGATAGAAAAATTGGTCTTTCTCCGAATCTGATGCATCATCAACGACTGTGAGGAGTGCAGATAACCACTCATGATATTCCGCGGCTAAAGTACATACGGGCCAATCACTACCAAACATCAGTCGTTCAAATCCGAATACATCCACAAGATGTCGTATATAAGGCTTTAATTCCTCGCTTGTCCAGTTTTCACTCGCCAACGTAACTATACCCGAAACTTTGCAGTGAACATTATCAAAACCCGCAATTGTACGCATGTGGCTTGCCCAAGGTTCAAACTCTCTATCTTTTATATTTGGACCCCCACAGTGGTTGACAGCATGAATGATATTAGGAGTGGCTTTTACCAATTCAATTGCAGCAGGGAGTTGATCGTGTTTAGCACAAAGTTCAAATGATAGATTATATTTCTCTAACAATTTCACGCCATTTATCAGTTCTCGACTTGCGTAGAAGTTATTGTCTGAGATATGCCATGCCATTCGACGTATTCCCACAACAAGGTCAAATGCTGCAAGTTGGTCAAGGATAACGTCTACGTTTGGCTTTTCAAGTGGAGCAGCGGCAGCAATTGCCCCAATCATACCATCTGTTTCCGCAATCTGCGTTAACCATTCCACTTCTTGTACGACATGTGTTTCAGCAGGATCCCCTTCTACATGAACCGACTTGACAACGTTTATATCACAGATGGCATCGCGATAATCTTGTGGCGTATATTGTTGTCTGAGAAGATCAAATCCATCTAACCAAGGGTATTCCAAGTTGGATGTATCCCATAGGTGTTGGTGTGTGTCAATGATTCTTAGCATATTTTCCCTTACAAGTTCCTATATTATGAATTAATGTTAGAATTATACCAAACATTAATGCGTTCTCAAAGATATTATTTGAAAGAAATACCTTTATCATTAGTACATAGATTTGTAAATCCAATATTTTCATGTTACTATATTATGTATGAAAATTAAACTATTCAAAGGTTTATAAATGTCTACAACTCCCAATTCGTTTCCTTCCTATTTTGCCCTATTCAAACTAACACTTCGTCAGTTATTCTGGGGTCGACGAGGACTCCTAATGTTGATTGGATGTCTCCTACCACTTATCATCGCCGTGATATTTCGGTTCACAGTCCGAAGCACATCAGGTGTCAATAGTTTTATTCCATATCTTACATTTATTTTTTACGGGTTTTTGACGAATTTGTGCGCCATATTTTACGGTTCAGCGATTGTATCGGATGAGATTGATGGTAGAGGGTTGACATTTCTACAGATGAGACCTATACAGAAATCGTTACTTCTTCTTACGAAATTCGCTGCATACATAGTTGGGGCAGTAGTTCTAATTAGCGTATCTCATTTACTACTAACAGGTATTATACAAACGCACCCGAAACTAAAGGAACGACTGACTGTATTAGGAATGAGTTTCATATATACTGGATCGTTGTCGTTAGGATTGCTAACCTACGGTACATTTGCTGTGCTTCTATCCGTTCGATTCAAGAATCCCGTGTTATGGGGATTGCTGTTCGTGTTAGGATGGGAAAGACTCACTTCAATTCCCTCAATGCCAACAGGTATCAAAAGGATCGGTATAACACATTACCTAATGACTCTATTTCCCGATTTCAAACTAAAGGTGGATATGCTCAATGATTTGTTAGGTGATACTCCACCGAACATATGGGTGGCATTATTAATAATCTGTGTACTAACAGTAGGTGCAATGTGGCTTGCTATACGAATTTTTAGAGAAAGAGAGTATTTGATGTAGTGTACATTATACTACAGGTATATTGATGGTACTTAATCAGATAAGACCCGCGCCGTTTCACGAGACACGATGAGTTCCTCATTTGTAGATACAACAAGTATTTTAGTACGACTGTTATCAGTTGAGAGATCTGCTTCACCTGTATTGTTATTATTCTTATCTGCATCTAAATGGATGCCGCACCATTCAAGTCCTTCACAGATCTGTGCACGTGTTGTTTTACTTTTCTCTCCGATTCCACCTGCAAAAGCGATGACATCAACACCGCCAAGTGCAGCAATATAAGCTCCGATATATTTCTTTACACCGTAGACATAGGTTTCTAATGCTAAACGAGCATTGTCATTTCCAGCATCAATCGCTGCTTCAACATCCCGCATATCACCACTCGTACCAGAGATACCTTTAACGCCTGAATCTTCAATCAGTTGCTGTCTGATTTCATCTGTAGAAAATCCCTCTTTGTCCATCATATATAAGACGGCAAAAGCATCTAAGTCGCCACAACGCGTAGATTGTATCATCCCGTATTGAGTCGATGCCCCCATAGATGTGTCAATAGATTCTCCGTCTTTGATCGCACAAATAGAGGAACTTCCTCCAAGATGGCAGGAGATAATTCGAAGTCCTTCTGATGATTCACGTCCAAGTATCTGAGGAACACGTTCTGAAATATAGCGGTGTGATGCACCGTGAAATCCGTATTTACGAATACCATGCTTTTCTACCCAGAATCGAGGCACACCGAATTCGTAGGCATAATCTGGTATGGTCTGATGAAACCATGTCTCAAAAACTGCAACGAGTGGAGTGTTCGGAAGAAGATCCTGAAAGGCACGGATTGAGGCAATATAGAATGGATTGTGCATTGGGGCAAGGGGTGTTGAAGCCTCTAATGCTGCGATAACATCTTCTGTAATACGAGCGGAACGCCAATATCCTTTGGCAAGAATGGTTTTAAATCCAACTCCATCCAATTGGTTTAGGTTTGTTAGACAACCGACCTCTGAATCTGTAATGAGTTGCATGGCGTGAGCAATCGCGTCAATGTGTGATGGTGCATCAATTTCACCTTCTTGAGATGGCTTACCCGGTACCGAATGAGTGAATGCAGATGGAGAATTACCGATACGTTCTATACCTCCCTTGACGAGGGAGGTGGTAGTATTCATGTCTATGATTTGATATTTGAAGGATGTGCTTCCAACGTTTGCACAGAGTATATGCATGGTTGTTTCTATCTATTATTGATTTGAGAAAAGGTAAGATATTATTGCCCACTAACCGCGCTATAAGCAAGTGGTAATGAATCCCAAGTTTTTTTCTCTAACTCTCGACCTTGTCGTTTTTTATTTCGACCACCCCATTGTTTAAAAAAGAATGGGACAAAGGCTTGTTGGCATTGATCCCGGATATCAAGTACCCACTCTTCTTGCATAGTTCGCGCTCCAGGTCCAGATTCCCCACCAACAATTACCCAATCTATATTTGTTAAATTTAGGTTTCGGAGTTCACCTATAAGAGGTTCGAGAGACAAGAATTTGACGTGTGCATCTGTTTCTCGCAAATCGTCAATGCGACATTTATAGTCTTCATTTTCAACACTAACTCCCATCCACACATTCTTAGGCCATTGTATTTTATTATTCAGTTTGACCAACTGCTTTGATCTTTTTGTAAGAACTTGGAAGTGATGTTGTTCTGCTTTATGCATTGTTTCAAAAACCCTTAGAATGAAATCTAATGGAACGTCCTCATGAAATAAATCACTCATTGAATTGACAAAAATCAGCTGAGGCTTTTTCCACTTTAGTGGAGCATCAAGTAAGTCCTCAACAAGTCGAACTTTATTTGTCCATCTCGGACCTGCTTTTGTCATTTTCGCAAGTCCTTCATAGGCAAGACCTTCTCCCGAAAACCGAGCCGCGATTCGTTCGGCATAGCAAAATTTACATCCTTCAGAAACACGGGTGCAACCTCTCACAGGATTCCATGTTGATTGTGTCCACTCAATTGCGGATTTAGCTGCCATTTTAAGTTACTCCTTAGGTGGAAACGTGACTTTGACTGTATCACCAAAAGTGTCCTTTGGACGTTTATCAGCTGGTTCATCCGCTTGAATCCTTCCTGCAGTTTCTAATCTCTTAAGGATGTATTTATAATTTTTAGAAATAAACGGTTTTCCAACATTGTGATCATCAAAAATCTGCTTCATTGTCATTGTTCTACCAGCATATTCTGTCAATAACATTTCAGCTAAATCGTCAAGAGGACGTGTTAATTGAAATAAAAAAGGCTGTCGGAGGTTTGCAGGATTATATTCAAATGAAGGAACACCTTGGTCTGACTCTGTGCTTTCATTAGCCATAATTTTCTTCATAATCTCATATCCTCTTATATGCTTAGAAACAAAGATCAAATGGTGAGTTAAACGTCTACCACTGTCAGACTTGAAGCGAAATGGTAAAATATAGTTACCCGCTTTATCTTTCAATTCTTGACTAATTTGTTCAATTACAAATAATTCCTTTTCGGTTGAAGTCAAATTAGTTGGTAGATTGCGGAGATAAGCCAACCGTTCTTTGCCAAATAGTGAAACCATAAGTTCTTCAACAGATGGATTATTTATGCTCATAATGATACGACTATAGTTGAAGAAAAATATACAGTCACATCCCCAGTTTTGCAGAGCGGTAATGATAAGTTTGAGTGTAAGCCCTTTGTAGCCCCATGGATCCACAAAAAATAAAGTGGGTATTCTCTTTACATGATCAAAAATCTTAACAGACACCTCTTCTTCCCCTAACTCTAAATTTCTAACGATTGGATAGTATTTAAGAGTGTCTATACCTGAAGTTAAGCTGATAGCTTCCTCAAGATTTTTGGCATAGTCCGGATTAGCATCGTTAAAAATGCTAACGAGTCTGTCTCGTATCTTTTCATCTTTAATTGCCTTTTCAAGGACAAGAAGAGGTGTAGATTTAGTACCGGTTCCATATCTACCCGGACCGGAGAAAAAGTCTACATAACCAATTAAATTGATATTAGTATTCCTACCAATTATAACATTTGCCCAAGCCCAGAAGTATTTTTCAACAATTCTTGCCTTAACCTGTGACTGTTCTCTGGATTCTTCAAAAAAATTATCTTTCATTATATTCCAAATATATTACCATATATGTGTTGTTTTGTCAAGAAATAATTAACAGTCGCTGGTTTATTGTCTTATATCTGACGAAAATTGAAATTTCACAATACTAATTTTACTTATTAGTAATTGGTTATGCTTAAAATTAACGCCGAATACCTTAGGGTTTTCGGCGCTTATCAAGAATTAAAAAGGATATTATTCCACTTTCGGTAATGTCGGCAAAGTCAAGCGAGGACGATCACCGAAATCTGGGAGTTCGGGTGGGTTCTCTTCCATCTCTTGGAGGAGAATCTCAATCGCTTTATCAAGTTGTGGATCATCATCTGACATATAATCTTGTGGTCGGTAATCCACTTCAACATCTGGGTCTGTGCCGTAATTCTCCACGCTCCAACCGACATCTTCGAACCAGAACGAGTATTCCGGTTGTGTTGTGTTACCGCCATCAACAAACCCTTGATGTGGTGAGATTCCGATAACGCCTCCCCATGTCCGTTTGCCAATTAGTTTTCCTAACTTCATCAATTTGAAGCAGTGAGAGAAGATATCACCATCAGAACCAGCATTTTCATTGGTAACTGTTATCATCGGACCTAACACAGAGGCTGTAGGATAAGGGTTAGGAGTTCCCCAACGTGGAACCGCATAGCCAATACGGTGTCGTGATAACTTTTCTAAAATCAACTGCGATACATTGCCACCACCGTTGTATCTAACGTCGATGAGTAGTGCCGGATAGCTAACTTCTGATAGATAGCCACGATGGAACTCAGCATATCCGCGTCTTCCCATATCAGGGATGTGGACATATCCCACTTTTCCATCCGTTTTCTCATGAACGTATTTTCTGTTATGTGCGACCCATTCTCGGTAGCGTAAATCGCTTTCTCCTCTGAGTACTTTGATTGTAAGAACACGTTTTTCGTCATCGGTGGTATTCTTAAACGTGGTTTGGACCTCATGTCCTCCGAGATTGACCAATAATTCTCCTGGTGATACATTTTGACTTACCGTTTGTCCTCCAATGGAAAGTAAAATGTCACCTTCTTGCACATTGATTCCAGGTGCATTTAATGGTGAATCCTTTCTCTCGTCCCAAGTATCCCCTCGAACTATGTGTGTAATACGATAACCTTCATTTTCCTCATCATAGACAAAATCAGCACCGAGGAATCCTTGTCCATAGTTTGGTGAACTACGGTAATCACCCCCTGATTCATAGGCATGTGATGTACCCAGTTCCCCTTGCATCTCCCACATTAGGTCAGAGAATTCTGCACGGGTTGCTACTCTGTCAAGCAATGGTAGATAGCGTTGATACACATTTTCCCAATCAACATTGGACATATCTTCCGTCCAAAAATAATCGCGTTGAAGTCGCCACGCTTCACGATACATCTGCTTCCATTCATCGGTTGGAATAACAGAAGGTCGCACACGGTTGAGATCTATCCAACCAGTATGTCGATTTAGTCCACCTTTGTTATCAGGTTTTTGACCATCTTCAACTTTTTTTCCAGCTTTAACAACACGCAACCGATCCCCAGTGCGATATAACATGTTTTTGTAGTCTCTTGAAAGTGTGAAGGAGGCTATGTCTGAGACGAGTACCTCTTTCCTTTGTTCTTTGAAATCATAGGCGTGGAGTTTGCCTTTGGCACTGGAGTCTTCTTCTCCTGGAGCGTTAGTTGCGTGCCTTACTGGATGGGATGTGAAAATCGCTTTACCCTTAACCCCTGCAATTTGTCCGTACATCCCGTGTGAATACGGAAAAGCGATAATACGTTGTTCAATACCATCCAAATCGATTTTGAGGGGTTGTATCTTTTTGTCGTCTTTTTCTTCTTTAGATTCACCTTTATTTTCATCAGACTTCTCTTCTCCGTTATTTTCCTCGTTTTCCTTTTTCTCTTTTTCCTTTTCATCCTCAGGTGATGGTGAAGAAGGTATAAACGGGTTCGGTAATTCTTTCTGCAATGTCACCAGCAAGGGACGCGTAGCGATAGGAAAACTAAGTTCAAACTGTAAGGCATCACCGACTGGATCAAATTCGCGCCGTGATAAAAAATATAGGTATTTACCTTCAGGATCCCATGAAGGCGCGAAATCTGTGAATTCCGGTTGAGTGATATATGTTGTTTCTCCGGTTTCCACATTGCAAAGTTTGATTGAAGATGTGGTTTCAGTTGACGGGAAACTATATGCAATCCATTTTCCATCAGGTGACCAACTTGCCCCTTGAATACGACTATATATGCTTTTATCCAGTACACGCAACTCTTGTGTTTCCAGTTCTAAATGTAGAAGTTCAAATCGGTTGTTAACAATAAATATTTGGTCTTTAAGGTTATCTCCTTTTGGACAGACTACGAATTGTCTTACATGTCCGATGTCAAGGTCGTCAAAACGTAGTGTTTCTTCACTACCATCACAGGTATGAATTTCAAATGTTTCTTCACCACCTGCATCGGAAAGTGTAATGATACGTTTGCCATCGTTCAACCACTGCGACAATCGGTAACGGACACCGTTGTGCATCCCATGTTGAAGCACAGCACCATCCCAATTTGCCATCGTGAAAAGTTTACCGCGAGGTGTGAGTGTAATAGAACGTCCATCAACAGATAGTGAACTTGTTTGTAGGTACTTTGTTGCACTGACGAATTTACGTTGACGTTGTATACGTGGACTTCGAAAATCCACTCCAACCTGATGATTGGTATCATTACCTATCTCGTAGATCCATAGGTCCGCACCGGCGTGGTAGACGATGCGTGTGCCGTCTGTTTGTGCCGAGCGACAGTAATATGTTTCTTGATGTGTGTGCCGTTGCATGTCCTCGCCAGAGGTAAGGCAGGAGTATATATTTCCAATCCCTTCGTGATCGGATATGAAGTAGATACGATCCTCGATCCACATTGGTGTGGTGAAATTACTTTCTACAGGAGAAAACGGTTGAAATTGTCCGTCACCATCGTTATCAATCCAGAGTTGACCTGCTGTGCCACCACGATAGCGTTTCCATCGTGCGGGTTCTCGTGTTAACCTACCGAGAACGACTCCTCCATTACTTCCGAATGCAATGTGGTTAGCGGGTCCATAAGGTTGACGTTGCGGTTCTCCTCCATCATGTGAAATACTCCATATCCATGCACCGAATGCTGACCCAGCACCACTGGAATAGAGAATGTTGTTTCCGTCTGCATTCCATCCTATTACACTTGCATTGCTGCCTTGATAGGTGAGTCGTTTAGCTTCTCCACCGAGTGCTGGCATGACGTATACTTCTGTAGGACCTTCTTCACGTCCTGCAAAGGCAAGGAGTTCACCGTTTGGTGATAATTGTGGTGAACTTGTTGCACCGAGATTTGAAGTGAGTCTTCGTGCGACTCCTCCATTTATTGGAACTGTCCATAAATCATCTTCACAAACAAATACGATAGTTTCATTTGAAATAGTTGGGAATCGGTAATATCCTGACATTCACACCTCCTGATATGATATTTCATTGAAATGTAAGAGTGATTAAAACAAATATGAGAGGCGAGGTGTCAAATCACATCGAATGTATCGTCAATACATTTGACGGGTCCCTCGCCTCTCATATTCAAGATTCAACACAAGTAATGACATAAACCTTATCTTAATATTTTGTAAACATTAGGCAAATTTAGGAGAAACCGTTAAAATCATTCTAATTTTGCCTGCTCATCAGAGTTTGATGATTCTCCAAGCCAGAGTTTTACGGCAGGGCTGCTTGCGATGCGTCGGTTTCCAACAGAGACGTTTATCACAAATGTGTGGGGTCTTGTCTGCTTGTTTTCTAAGAATGGATTTCGTCGCAATTCGTCCCTTCCACCTGAAATAATGTTTGGAAGAAGCGTTATTGTCGCCTCAGATTTGCCCCTTTGGAGTACTGTTGTATCTCTTTGTGTTCTCACACCGAAAGGTAATCCAACAACAGTTAAGTTCATGTTCTGTCGGTTACCCCCTTTGCGATCAACTTTAACTGTAATCTCAACCGGTCCATCGGGTGTTACTGTGATCTCATCAGGTGTTGCCGATACGATGATAGGTGTTCCCTCAGTAACACTGACGACGGTACTTTTTCGTTGAACAGTTTGGTCATTATTCCGAATGCGATATATCTCGACTGGAGTGGCTGTGCGTGTAATTTGATGTCCGGAAGTTGTTGTAACGGTCCCGGTTACCTGAACGACACTATGTGCTAATTCAGCATCTGGTGCAGCGGTTAATGTTAGGTATCCTACATTATTCCCGCCTTCTGTTAGAATTGCACTTTGGCTTGCAGTGATACCTGGTGGCAAGTTTTCAACAGATAAGAGGATCGGTTCGGTAAATCCAACCCGACGTTGTAATGATACTTCCAATAAGACTGTCCCACCTCGACCGATATTTGGATTATCGGGTGTCACAGACATTGCGAAGTCTGGAACGGTTGGACGAATATCTAAATGGTAGACATATCCATCCCCACCCTTACCTGATATATCCTCAACCCGTAGTGCATATTCACCAGGACGGGCGAAACTATAATCAATAATTGCATTTCGTCTGCCACGTCTACCTGCATTATTCCTCAATACACGACCTTCCTCGTTCAGAAGTGTTAATGAAGGACTCAAAGGTGAATTGAGTGTTTCTGCGGATAAACCAATGGAATATCCACCGATGTCAGCAAAAAATCCCCACGGACCATAACCGTTTGTTACCTTGAATAAGATCTTATTCCTACCTTTGGTAACTGGTAATTCAATAACATCATCACCACGATTGAGAGGTCGATGTATGTATTTGCTGTATATAAGTTTATCATTCACCCATATTTTTATTGTGTCATCAGAACCGAGTGATAAGATGTATTTCTGGTCCCGATTTGATTCAAAGTAGGTTAGAGCATATCCTGTAACGTCGTCTTCTGGCACACTGGAGAACACATTTTCCCCTCTGGTGTTGGTTTTATACCATTTTATTCTTCTACCCTCTTTACCTACATAAGTTTTCTTAAGATCAATTTCTAATTCAGGTGGATATACTGTATTAAAACCTTTTTCGTCGGTGTTGTCAAATGGGTGTATAACCCACCAGGGACCGAGTCGCGAGCCTTCAGTTATTGTGAAGCGGTAATAGTCTACCTCACCCGGTTTAGATATGCGACCACTTATCGCGCCAGGTGTATCAATGTGTTGCGAATTCTCGATCTGTTTTGCGATCAGTTGTCCCATACGGGTAACTTCTTCATCAACGAATGCGATAATGCGGTCACGATCTGTGTCTGTAATATCTGAGTTTTCTTTTCCCGCCATACGAATGATGGTTGCTTCCCACTGTTCAGCTGTTAGAGCGCGATTGTTGGGTGAACGAAGTTCATGGCAAACCGTGCATTTTGTTTGGAAAAGAATTTCGGATTCAGCATTCTGTGCGTGTGTTTCGTTTTCTTCAGGGGAAGTTGTAGTTGCGTCTTGGGAAGTTGCATCTACCAACATTTCTAATTGTTCGTCATATTCGTTTGCAATAAATGGAAAGATTCCATAAGAAGTTCGGATGAGGGTAACCCCAGGTTGTTGATCGCTCGGAAGATCTATCTCTAATTGCGTTTCTGGTAGATTTTCCCCACCAATTGTAGTTTGGATTTTAGTTCCAATTTTTCCACCTGTTGGATAAATATAGGTATTGTAAGGCACAACACCGATAATTAGGCGGTAAACGGAATCTGGATTTCCACGATATAGGAGGTCTTTGATTCTGAGGAAATAGGTACCGTCATCAGGTAATGTATGGTCAATTAATGGATCAAGACTAAAAAAGCCGTTACTTCGTGCAAGTTCCGTTCCTTGAGAATCATATAGTGCTATCGTAGGATTGAAGAATTGTTGACTGAGGTTGTTATATCGATAGGCTTTTACGTTAAAAACACAACGTTCTCCTTTCAATCCTTCAAAAGAGTAAAAATCCTCATCTCCTCCTGAATTAATGACTCCATTGACAATAATAGGTAATTGTATGACATTGGCGGATTCGGTGTCGTTATTTGCTTCTGTTTCAATAGTATCAGGGACATCGGTTATTTCAAAGGGCCATGCGGTTGAGGAACCGTTTTTACCTACGATACGTATTTCACGGGTCCCGATTTGCGCATCTGGTGCAATTGTTAACTCAGCAGTCATTCCACCTGCAGCCTTTGCTGCAGATTTTAGGTAGTGAACAATTTTTGTTTGATCCTCTTCACCGATTTCAGCACCTTTGTTTTCTACCATACGTTTTACAACAGCTGCCCACTGAGTTCCCGTCATAGACCGGTTGCTTGGGGAACGCAGTTCATGACATTGCCCACAATTTGCCTCAAAAACAGGTTTATGTGTTTCGTCAACTTCCCCACCACCAGGATTGAGTTTACCGTTAATGCCTGGATCACCTTCTACGATAAGTGTATGTGCACCATCTAAATCTGAACCTTGTATTTTCACCTCAACTGTTTTACCAACTTGTGCACCAGCAGGAAAGAGAGAATTCAGACGTGGAGTTGCTTGGGCAAATACAGCTATAGGTGCACACATTGAAACGAAAAGCACCATAATTAGAATATGTTGCACACTAAACCTGTATAGATATTTAACGGGCCGAATATATCTTAAAAAATTATATGTGTCTTGTAAAGGCATTGAATGTTCCCTCCATAATGGTCAGTGACTGGTTACCAACTGCTCCAACTAAACTGCGTTAAAATTCGTGTGTCAATCTATTGTTTTGGATATTCCAGATTCGCACCAATCCATCACGGCTGCCAGCAGCAACCCGATTACCGTCTGGGCTAATTTTAACTGCATACACAGCATCTGTAGGTTGGTTAAAAGTTCTGCGTCTATTACCAGATAGAATATCCCATATTATCACGGATGAGTCAGCACTTCCTGATGCGACAACTTGTTGTCCGTTCCATACTCCGCAATCTACGCTATATACTGGTCCTTGATGTCCACTGAAGTTCCTAACAGCAGCCCCTCTTGTATTTCCATCGTTTTGTGTGATTCTCCAAGAACGGACAACATTATCAGCAGATCCTGATACAATAAGGTTTTCTTGTGCTGCATAAGCAAGTGAATAGACAGAGTCGTCATTTCCATCAAAACTGACAAGTACCGTATAGTCTTCAGGATTCCATACTTTTAGGGTTTTATCTTCACTTCCAGTGACAAAATAGTCTCCGTTTGGATGATATAATGTGCAAAGAACTCTTCCGACGTGTTGCGTTAACCATTTTGCTTGATTGTCTAAAGGGGATGTAACATCCAGATTAACTAAGTCGATAACAGCACTAAACTCGTCCATACTTGCGGTGAGTAATTTTGCATTATCGGGACTGATGGAAATTGATTCAATGGTATCTGCATGTATTTCGTAAGTATTGAGGAGTTCTTCTGTAGCAACGTCCCATACACGGATTTCACCGTTTTGTGCTGCCTGACCACCACTTGCATAAAGCATCTTACCGTCAGATGAAAATTGTAGACATCTGATACGACCTAAGTGTGGTTCATAAATATGGGTGATTTCCTGTGTTTCTATGTCCCATAGTTCTACCCATTGATATTTCCCCACAGCAAGTGATTTCCCATCGGGACTAAATTGAAGTGCCCAGATGGGTGATAGAATTTGTTCTTTAGGCTGCTGATGTTCGTCTGCGTGAATTAGTATTACAAGCGGTGTAATCACTGTAAGAACAATAATTGGTAAAATAAATGGGGTGTAGTTTTTGTGGTTCTTCATAAAATCATTGTGTAAATTGTGGGAATGTCTTTGTGGGAATGACTATCAGAAAACGTGTAACATGACTACTAAAGATTTGATTTAATCTGTAGTTTGTAAGAATTGGGTGCCAACTCGTAAACTAAGTAGCAACGTGAGGACAACAGGGAACTGTTACCCTCACGTACATTATGTTAGGTATGAAATTTGTCTAAGACAAGACACCTCGGATTGGTCGTCCACCACGTGAAAGGACAATGCGGACACCATCAGGAGATTCAATGCTCTGATTGTAATCAATACCGAGGCTTTGATAGATCGTTGCAGACAAGTCCTCAGGTCGTACAGGTGTTTCTGCAGGTTCTATTCCGAATGGATCGGATGCCCCGACAACCTGTCCGCCTTCAACTCCGCCACCAGTTAACATTATGGAAAATACTCTTGGATGGTGGTCACGTCCACCGTTTCGGTTGATGACTGGTGTTCTGCCGAATTCACCCATAGCAACTACGAGTGTGCTTTCAAGTAACCCGCGTTGTGATAGGTCATTAATCAAAGTAGCCATTGTCTGATCAAATGCATTGAGTTTCCCCGGCAAGGACGAGAAGATATTGTTGTGGTTATCCCAACCGCCATTACTGACAGTGACGAAGTTAACCCCTGCTTCAACAAGTCTTCGTGCGAGTAGACAACTTTGACCGAAAGTGTCTCTGCGATATGCGTCGCGAATCTGTTTAGGTTCCTTTTTGAGGTTAAATGCTCCGCGAGCATCATCGGAACTCATCAGGTTGTAAGCTGCGGAATAGAAATCATCCATTGCCTCAACCTTTGGATTCCCTGCTTCGTATTTCTTGAAGGCGTTATCTACTGCTTGACGCAGGTCTTTTCTACTTTCAACGCGCTCATAAGAAACACCTCTTGGGGGTTCTAAATCTCGAACTTTAAAATTATTGCTTGCTGGATTACCATCTGGAGAAAACGGATCAAGCGATGCACCTAAGAATCCACCACCAGCATAAGCCACTGGCGAAGGTATAGCGATGTAAGGCGGTAAAGCACTCCGTTGTTCTTTGAGTTCGGCAACAACAGCTCCGTGACCAGGAACAGCAAAGCCGGGTAAGGGTTGATAACCTGTTATCATATAATGTGTGCCACGTTCATGTGCAGCTTCTGGCGAAGTCATTGAACGGATGATACAGAGTTTATCTGCCTGTTTTGCAAGCCTTGGCATATGTTCACTAATCTGGATACCGTTGACGTTTGTGGGAATAGGTTTGAACAGACCACGGATTTCTTCAGGAGCGTTGGGTTTGAGATCCCACATATCAAGATGGCTGGGACCACCGCCTAACCAGACAAGTATCACTGATTTGGCTGAGGCAGGTTTAGCAGTTGGTGCTGCTACAGCTTTCAATCGGAAAAAGTCGGTCAGACCGAAGCCAAAAAAGCTTAAAACACCAGCTTTAATTAGATCTCTGCGATAAAATCCTTCACAGTCTGTGGATGTGCAGTCTCTTTGAGGCATAATTGTCCTCCCAATACTTGGTTAGCAGTTATCTTGTAATGTTCTATCTTCAATATTATACTAACAGTTTTGCATATTACATTGGATGGTTTTATCTTGGTAATGATGCGATATTCGGAGCGGAAAACCTTCCTAACCGCACTACACGATGAGAATTGCTTAATTATATCCTATTAAAATGGTGATGTCAAGGGAAAAATGGAATAATTATTGATTGTGTGTAAATCTGATTTTAACAAGAAACCATTATATTCTTTGCCTGAGTTTAAGTGTTTTGAGCCATCTTTGTGCTTTTGGTACTGAGGTATCAAAAGGTTCTTTCATTTCAAAACACTCGGTTTGTCCAGCATAGATGTGGTGCCAGTCAACAATACATGGCATTTTCTGTTTTTTCAGGTTTCGCATGAGATACCCGCGAACCTTTGCTCGAGTGTCGCGAGGTGCATTAGTGATTGCATGACTAATATGTTCGTCCGAAATGACACGTCTTATACACCCTTCGTTCTGAAGTGCGTAGAAAATCCCGCTATCTGTATCAATATTATGGTATTCCAAATCAAGGCTTTTTAGCCAAGGATCATCCCAAGTAAGATCCTCTTCTGCCATCATTGTATCAAGAAACCACTTTTTTGCTGTCCAATCAAGTCGGGTTGTTAGTCGTGTCCAATCTGCTTCAAGGTCATTTAACACTGTCTCCCATTCAGTAAGGATCCACTCAGTAATTTCATCGGGCTTGGATAGGACATCTTGAACAAAGTTGAGATATTCGCGTTGAATGTCAATTGCAGAAACAGTTCTACCGTTTTGCAAATCAACTTGCCATTCAAGTGTTGTGTCCCGTGAGATATGTTTGATAGCAGCAATAGGATCAATAAGGTCAATATTCGGAATTGGAAGTTTTTCTCCATGAACGTCAAAATGTTTTTCAATTGCATCAAGGACAAGTGCTGTAGTTCCGACTTTCAGTGCAGTAGCATACTCAGACATGTTAGAATCACCTACGAGGAGATGAAGTCTACGGTATTTTGTATAATCACTTAAAGGTTCGTCGCGAGTGTTGATAATTGCCCTACTGAACTGAATCCACTCATAAATTTCTGTGACGATATGATCAGCTCTTTGTGAAATTTGGTATCCAAGAAAATCGTCTACACTGTATTGTCCATCTCCAAATTCGAGGATATCATCATATCCACCGACTCTTCCCGCACCAGCGAATATCTGTCTGGTTACAAAAAATGGGAGTAAAGTTGGGATAACGATTCTATAGAAGGGGACATCGCGTCGTGCTTGGAAGTTTTCGTGGCATCCAAAAGTTGCACCAGTGAAATGGTCAATGTTATTTTTGTAGAATGCTACGTGTTCGGAGAGTCCTGTGTCTTTTACAATGGCGTTGATGACATGTTCAATGGCTTTATCATAGGCGATTAGGTCAAAAAGGTTGGCACATTCTGGTGTTGCATATTCGAGATGCCCCATATCAATGTATAACCTTCCGCCATTGAAAAGGAAACCACCGTTACCGGGGGGTTCACCCCAATCACGATAGTGTAGATCTGGGATACCAAGTTCAAGATTTTTGAAAGTATAGTCTCTAACACGGGCAGCGATTCCTTCTGGAGATACTTTAATACGTTGTGTTTGTATCGCTGGAGACTGGATCATGCATCCAAATTCGGTTTCGATTCCCATTATTCTGTATGACACGGTTTTTCCCCAATTTATAGAAGGCAATCAGTATTGACTATAATTAATTAGTTAAACCTTGAATTTCATCTTGAGATAAGATGCGAAATTTGGTATCAGCAGGAAGTGTATTATCTAATATGCCTATCTCAATTTCCCCTTCTTCTAATTCTGTTTTGAGAATTTCGTCTATCTGTTCGTCTGTTACCTCTATATTATCCTCTGCTTCTTCAAAACGTTGACTTAACTCTCTACCAACTGCCCATGTTTTGAGTGCCAATTGAATTGTGGTGGCAAGGTCGCATCCTGTATCAGATTGTTCGGTTATTAGATAGTCTTGCATCGCATTTTCAATTTCCGTTGTGCCACCAATCACAGCAGAATCATCGTGTATATTAACGTTGCCATCGTAATTTATATGTGTAAATTGTGTTTTAGCATCACCATCCCCAATTTCAACGAGGAGCATTTTGATAATATATGCTTCTCCGACAATCGCTTCAAATGCTTGTTTAAAAGTGTGTGCTAATACATAATGTGTTAGCCTGTGTAGGTTCACATCTTCCGTAGCACTTTGAAAAGCTTGTACGCTTGCAGTATCGGTTACAAGCATGCGTAACTGTTCTATGTCCGCAGGATGTCCTATAGCAGAGAGTGCGATTCGGTCATGGACTTCAAATATTTTCTGAGCACCTTTTGTTACTGTTAGAAGGAGGCTGCCATTTTCATAAGGTAGTCCGACAACGGGACTTCCAAGTCTAAGTTGGTCTTCAATGTAATCGCGCCGGTCCTGAATTGCTTCAATCCAACGATACGGCAGATCGCGCATTATGTAGCCTCCAAGTAACATTCTTTTAGGTATACTTCAGTAAGGTTTTCTACACCCTCATGAGTTATCGTTTTGACTGTTGGAAATATTTCGGCTTTTGCGTTGTAACCGCTTGTTGCTGCATCATATTCACTTGCGGTATCAAGCAGTCTTAATATAGTTATGGTTGCTTGTCGTTGATCCATATCTTCTAATCGGGTATCACCCCATCTATCAAGGTAACGCAATACGCCACGTATCCATATAGAACCGGAACCTGTTGTCGCGAAATCCACGTTCTCAAAGTGTGCACCAAGTGCATCGTAGAAGTATATTTTACCCCCATTCTCCGCTTCGTCTGTTTGTGGTGCATACAAAGCAAATATGGGAATAACTGCACCGATACCTTGCATCGCCATGGGTAGATTGTCGCGAATAAGACGTGAAAGTGTCCGGAGTTTTCCTTCAACACTGAGTTCTTGGAGTTGGCTTCGCCGAAAATATTGGAATGAATGCTTTAAGACACGTGCTATCTCATAAGCCATTGCTGGAGCCCCAGAAATAGCAAGAACTGAATGGGCATCAATGGGAAGGACTTTCTCAGCACGGTCATGAACAATGGATGTTCCGGCAGTCGCACGCCGATCTCCAGCGATGATAATTCCGTTTTGGTAACGCATTGCGACAACGGTAGTTGCTTCAGGAATTTCCAGTGTAGTACCGGGGGTTGGTTTCCCATGAGATGGAAACTGAAGTGCATCGCTGATCGGTTTGGGTGCTGCACCAATAAGGTTTTGTTTTCTTTCTATGTCCACCTCAAATGTTTCGCGTGCGACTTCAGCATCATCCATCAAGGTGTCAGCATGCCTTAATAGATTGAGAAAGTCACCTTTATGCTTCATTATTCCCCCGTTCTTTGACGGTATCGTCGAGACTGGTCTTTGTCAACGCGACGCATACGTTTTAACAGTTCTTGGGTATCGGGTCTGTTGACATCGGGACGTTTCGGGGCATCGTTACCGTCACCACCATCACCGGGTTCAACGGGTTTTACTGGTCGTTGTTTGCGTTCAGGGAAAAAGACAAACTTATTACTCATCAGAAATATCTCCTTAATCTGCTATAAATAAACAGTTCTTGTATTATAAACTGGTGTTAACTCAAGCCAAGTTTTTCAACAAGTGTTTGTGGGTTCGGTGATAAGTCAAGTGCTTCATTATATTTTCGTGCAAGTTCTGCGTTTGCAAGAGAGTTCATATTAACTGTTACAGGTTTACCCTGAATATCAAATGTTATACTATCCCATTGAACAGTTTTGATTGAATCTTCAAATTTGTTGAGTGCCTCTCCACGGAAATATGCTCGTGTGTCCAATGGCGGTGTATGTATAGCTGTATTGATTTGTTCGTCTGTTATAACACGTTGCATCTGTAATCCATAAAACAATCCCTCTGCCATGTCAATGTTGTGATATTCTAAATCTATACTCTGCAGCCACGGATCATCCCACTCAATATCTTCGGATTCAACGAATGTCTCCAACAACCACTTTTTTGCCACCCAATCAAGTCTGTCCGTAAGTATCATCGGATCGTTTTCAAGATCATTGAGTGTTGCTTCCCACTCTGTCAAGATCCAATCTGTATCACCATTTAGATGCGAGAGATGTTTTTGTGCAAGTGAAAGATATTCTCGTTGATGGTCAATTGCACTTATCATCTTTCCATCAATTTTCTGTAACATCCATCGATACGTCTGATCGTGTGAAATCACTTTAATTGTATCAATTGGATTAGCAATCGCTATATTTTTTGGAATTAGTCGTTGTTCAATCAAATCAATTACAAGTGCTGTCGTGCCAATCTTCAGTGCAGTAGCGTATTCGGACATGTTTGCATCGCCAACGATACCGTGGAGTCTACGGTATGTAGTGGGATCTGCATGTGGTTCGTCTCGGGTATTAACAATAGGTCGCTTATGCATTGTATCTACACTCGCCTCAACGTGGAAAAAATCGGAACGTTGGGTGAGTTGGAAATGTCCGGGTGTTGCAAGTCCTGCTTCGGTTTCAATGCCTATTTTCCCCGCACCAGCGAAAATTTGTCTTGTTACAAAAAACGGAAGAATACACGCTTTGAGATAATCAAACGGTACTTCTCTTGCCATAAGATAGTTATCGTGGCATCCGTAACTATGTCCGTAAAAGTCTGTGTTGTTTTTGTATAAGATTACACGTTGCTCAAGTTCTTTACTACGTCTTACAGCACATTTATGAAGTATCCTTTCACCTGCTTTGTCATGTGCAACAAGGTCAAATATACTTTGACATTCAGGAGTAGAATATTCTGGATGTGCATGGTCATTGTAAAGACGCGCACCATTGATAAGTATACGATCACTCTTGATTTCTCTGAAGGAACGTCTCGGTTCCTTGGCAAATCGTTCTTTGTCTCGTTTTTCTTCTTCTATTTCATCAGGATGATTATTAAGATGTTTTGCTCGGAATCCGCGTTCATCTCGATATGGATCCTCACCGTCATAATCCCATTGTGGCAAGAACGGGTCACGCCGATAATTCTTTATCAGTTCAATGGATTCCTTGACAGGGTCTATATTTTCAGCGTTTTCAAGTGTGATACCGTATTCGGTTTCAATTCCAAAAAGTCTGGACATTATATGTGTCTTTCAATGATTATCAGAAAGGTGTGATGTATCAAGATGAAGTAAAAATCTAAATCACCGGACTCGGTGATTTACGATGTTCCCTTTTTTCAGGTTGAATAGGTGTGACTTTAACAACGTTCACAGGATCATAATCCAAGAGTTTGAGCCAATCCTCAGTAGCTTCTGTCGGTGGGAAAATATCGTTTTCACCGAATTCAGCATTGAGTGCATCTAACAGGTCATCCGAGGTTATACCAGTATCTGAGTCCGATTCTGCGATTGCCCGTTTCATTGCAGTCTCTTTTGCTCTTTGAACGATAGATTCAATTATTGCCCCACTACAGAGATGACCACGGTAAAGAATGTCACGCCTACCGCTGCGGAGAGCGACTTCAAGGAATCGGTTTTCTGCAGTTTCACGGAACATTTCATCTACCACTTGGGTAATCAAACTGTCAATGACATGCTTATCCGCTGTTTCTCCTGATTCTGTATCAATTGGAAGATCTGGAGTTAGATAGATACCAAATATATCCTTTGCTGCTTCTTTATCTGGACGTATGACTTTGATCTTTCTATCAATCCGTCCTGGACGTAGAATTGCAGGATCAATTAAGTCTGGTCGGTTAGTTGCCAGAATGATAACCACCTCTTGTAATGGCTCAATACCGTCCATTTCTGCACAAAACATAGGCACTAATGTATTAGATATACTGTGAGAGCGCATAGCACGACGGGTGCCTAAAATGGATTCTGCTTCATCTATAAAAACAAACGCGAGTTTTCCCTCAGCACGTTTTTCGCGTGCGGCAAGAAATATTTCTCTAACTTTACGTTCAGACTCTCCGAGCCACATATTTAGTATTTCAGGACCTTTAATGTGAAGGAAAGTACCTTCAATTTCTTCACCAGTTTCTGTTTTGAGCTGTTCGGTTAAGTTGTATGCGGTTGCTTTACCGATAAGTGTTTTGCCACAACCCGGAGGACCGTGAAGAAGAAAACCTTTAGGTACTGTATACTGAAACTTTTCGAAAAGTTCAGGGTGTAGTATCGGCTGTTCAATAGTGTCCTTAATTCGCTGAATTGTGTCGTCAAGACCTCCAACTTTTGACCAAGGTATTGGTGGTACCGCTTCAAGGGCATAGTCGTTACGTTCTTTTGATTCAATACGTTCGATCGCAACCTTTAAACTGCCGTCAAGTCTGACTTCATCACCTGATCTTAACTTCACATCAATTAAATCCGCAGCCCGTTCTATAATAACAGATTGAAGACTCGGCTCAGAACCAACACGTAATCTTCCATCGGGTAAAACATCTGCAATTTTTGCGATTGGACCTGATTCGTTATATCCGAGTTCTCCAACTACAACAAAAGCTTCATTCAACAGGACACTAACACCTTTTTTTAAGTTATCGGTTTCCAGTTGAGGGTCAACACTTGCATAGTATTCGGATCCACCAACACTAATACGTGCGGTATCATCTTCTGGTGTTGCGAGGAGCGTTCCAATTCGGTTTGCTGGTGCAGTAAGTTTATCAATCTGTTCTACCATTTCTTTGTGAATACGCTCTGCTTCGTGTTCAATAGCACGAACTCTTTGACGAAATTCACCTTCGTCGTTAATGATAGAACGTCGTAACTCAATGAGAAAGCGACGTCTACGGTCATCCACAGGCGTTTCTGAGATGATTCGATGGATTAACTGCAAGGAATAACCTGAACCCGTTACTTCTTCAAAATCTTCATCCTCTTCCGGTTCCAATTCTTCCTCGTTATCATAAAATAGTTTATGCTCATCGGCACTAATACCAGCGTTGTTTCGGTTCTTCTTATCGTACATATTGGACGTCTCCTCAGACAGTAAGAGTGACTTTACGATAGAGTTTACCACATTTTAAACTTATTTTGCTATATTTTTTACTTGTTAGCAAATATCTCTATTATATCGCATCTAATAATCGTTTTAACGTGTATATTGCTAAAAGTTTACCTCTTTATTGCAATTGTCATTAGTTTAACATAATTCAATTTTAATATGCAACTTAAAAAATCAGTATAAAAATATACACAGCTTATCGTAATTAATAAAAATACCATATAGAAAGATATTAGTCAAGTTATATAGCAGGGTTATTTATAGTAAACATTGAAATTTAAAGAGACACATTTCTGTAGGAGCGATCTCCGATTCCCGACTATCAGTGAGTTTTGTCGCGATTCGGAGATCGCTCCTACATGGACTTTATATTATTATTTTTAATGTTCACTATAGTTGTGCCGTTCAGCCCCAACGGGCGAAAGGTGTATAGTAAACGTTGCACATACAAAAGTAAGCCCCAGCGGGGCGACAGGTGTATAGTACCTAATGCATAGAATGAACAAGCCCCAGCGGGGCGACAGGTGTCCAACGGACTTGTCAGAATCCCAGAATGCACAGAACCCACAGAAAACACAGAAAATCCCTCTACCTTCTGCGTCTTCTGCGTCCTCTGTGGTTTCTGTGATTCAGACAATCCCTCTTATCCTGCTAATCCCGGGGAATGCCTAAATGGCATTCATACCCGCCGAATACCATACGCGTATTCGGCGTTGATTTGGACAAATGCCATACGCGCATTTGGCGTTGATTTAGGGGAATGCTATATAGCATTCATACCGTTGATTTCTTGATTTGGTAAATCCTGGTTCAGGCAAATACAATCTAATATATCAATAAAATACCAATATATATCCAATAAAACATTTCACTTTTATTTGACATCCACAAAAAGACACTATATAATTAACGTATGTTAGAATATAGGATTATATCTGTGACACGAGTTAAGATTAGGTTAGAAGGAGGTAGGTATATACACAAATTCGCCAAGTGTGTAGTGAATGGTTTCTGTGCCTAAGGGACTGTATATGGGTTTTCTAAGTTTCATATCTTACGAATTATGAAGGTAGGTCAAGATAAGAAAAAGACCAAAAAGGAGCTCCAAAAAAAAAGCGAAATTCGCGTCACATTCCTTGTCCTGACTGGATGCAAAACGTCACAGTGACGTGCAAAACGTCACAATTTATAGCACATACGGATAAACAATATAACGGTAAATTAACGGATATAGGTTTCGCTTCTCTCTACCCGACCGACAAGAGATTATATTGAATTGTGAAAAATATATCCGAAAAATCCGAAAACTAAATAACCCTGAGAACTCCTCAATTAATTTTGACAACCCGTTCATTTTATAGTATAATAAACTATGTAATGTGTATTTATAATATTTGAAAATTTCAATAATTGTCGTAAAGGTCATGAATTATGGTATTGAAAACAAAGACTTACTTTCCTAAATCCGATAAAGAAATAAAATGGTACGTTGTAGATGCAGAAGGGCAAGTACTCGGACGATTAGCATCCCAAATTGCACAAGTTCTGAGAGGGAAACATGACCCTGGTTTTACACCACACGCGGATTTAGGATATCGTGTTGCTGTGATAAATTCAGAGAAGGTCGTGGTCACTGGCAATAAGGCTGAACAGAAAATATACTTCCGTCATAGTGGTTATCCTGGTGGTGATAGATATCGCACCTACAATGAACAGATGGAACGCAACCCTGAGTATATAATAACATCCGCAGTAAAAGGGATGATTCCGAAAAATAGTCTCGGTGCCAAGTTAATGAAGGGTTTGAAGGTTTACACAGGTCCGAACCATCCGCACCAGGCACAGGATCCGGAAGTATTAACATTTTAATTTGTTGAGGAGTATATGGCTATAGAACAGTATTGGGGAACAGGTAGGCGTAAAACCTCTGTTGCGCGTGTTCGTATTATTCCTGGTGGTGAAGGTAGTATTACAGTGAATAAGAAACCACTTGAGGAGTATTTTGATCGTTCTGACCACGTTCAGGTAGCGCGACGGCCTATGGAACACGTTGAGCGACTCGGTGAATTTGCAGTCCACGTGAATGTACGCGGTGGAGGTAACACAGGTCAAGCTGGTGCTATTTCTCACGGGCTTGCACGGGCACTCGTAAAGGCGGATGAATCGTTGAAGCCTACATTGAAAAAGGGTGGATTTTTAACCCGTGATCCACGGATGGTTGAACGTAAAAAGTATGGACAGAAAGGTGCACGTGCACGTTTCCAATTTTCAAAACGTTAATCTTTTCATATTTCCAGTTCAGTTAACAGTACAAGAAAGTATTTCGTCATAAAGAGGAATGTATGTCAAACATTGTCATCTTAGGTGCTCAATGGGGTGATGAGAGTAAAGGGAAACTTACGGATGTGTTCGCAGGACATGCCGATGTCGTTGCACGTTATCAAGGCGGTGACAACGCTGGACATACTATCGTTCTGGGCGAAAAGACATTTATACTTCATCTAATTCCATCTGGTATTCTTAGATCAAACACCGTTAATGTTATCGGTAATGGTGTCGTGATAAATTTAGAGACACTTTTCCGGGAAATTGATGGTCTGCAGTCAAAAGGTATTGAAGTAAGCAGTGAAAATCTCAAGATAAGTGACCGCGCACATCTCATTATGCCTTACCACAAGGTCGTTGAGCAGTGGGAACAGATGGGAAGTGCTACGAAAATTGGCACAACCTCACGCGGTATCGGTCCAACCTATTCTGATAAGATGAATCGCCACGCAGGAATCCGAGTAGGAGATCTGCTGGAGTTTGACCACTTCCAGAAAAAACTTGATTATAACCTTGAGACCAAAGCAGACGCACTACAGATGGGTGGTGTTACCCGTCATGATTTGCTTGAAACCTTCTATAAATATGCAGAACGGATTGCACCTTATGTGACAGATACGGTTGCGTATATGCATGAGGCAATTACAGCAGAAAAACGTATTTTATTTGAAGGTGCACAAGGGACTATGCTTGACATAGATTTTGGCACTTACCCTTATGTCACTTCGTCTAACTGCACAGCAGGTGCTGTATGTACAGGTCTCGGTATCGGTCCAAAGGTTATCAAAAACGTATTGGGTGTATCAAAAGCCTATGTTACGCGCGTCGGGGGTGGTCCATTTCCAACTGAAATGCCGCCTGATCTGGATGAAGAAATACGGAATATTGGTAAGGAATACGGTGCAACAACACAGAGACCACGACGCTGTGGATGGCTTGATCTTGTAGCACTCAGATACGCTTCTCAAATTAACGGACTAACCTCAATTGCACTTACAAAACTTGATGTGTTTGACACACTTAATGACATACAGGTTTGTGTGGCATATCGCTCAAATGGTAAAGAGACCACTTCATTCCCAAGTAGCCTAAAAGCATTGGAAGAATGTAAGCCAGTTTATGAGACCTTGCCCGGATGGCAACAACCATTAACAGAAGCACGTTCAGCAGATGATATTCCGAAGGCTACTAAAGATTACATTCAGTTTGTTGCTGACTACCTCAATGTTCCAATTCCAATTATCTCTGTAGGACCAGACAGAAATCAGATTGTGCAATTGGGTGATCCTCTCTGGTAGTTTGATACCACTCCCGCCGGATATGTAATTTACAATTATTTTTTCACTTTAACTTGACATTTTCCTAAAAACGTTGTATCATAATATTTTGTGAATTTGAGCCGTTAGCTCAGCAGGTAGAGCATCTGACTTTTAATCAGGTGGTCACAGGTTCGATTCCTGTACGGCTCACTTATTATTATGCCCCCGTCGTCTAGCCTGGCCAAGGACACCGCCCTTTCACGGCGGCGACACGAGTTCAAATCTCGTCGGGGGTATTACACAAAAGAGACCTAACCTATTACTGATAGGTTAGGTCTCTTTGTTTATATAATCAAGTCTATTTAGTTGGTATAAATAGGTGTTAATCTGCTGCCTCAGCGAGTTCAAGCAACACTGGTGATTCAACGCGGATAGCGTCTTTAATGCAAACTTCTTCACACAGTAGACAACCGACACAATCCTTAGGTTTTACGAGTTCACAGATACCGAAGAAGCTATCTGCGTGTTTATTTGTGTTCGGGTCGATTATTTCAAGACATTCCCACGGACAAATTTGCACACAGAAATCGCACCCAGAACATAGTTCTTCGTAGATGACGGCTATGGGTCGATGTGAGGGACGAGGTATAAACTTGCATACATTGCCAAATTGGTCACGAATTGCTTCCACAGGACATACCATGCCGCAAGCACTACAGTCGATACAAATATTTGGATCAATGATGTGGAGTTTGTTGCGATCCCCGGTAATTGCTTCAACCGGACAATTGTCTAAACACTGTATACATCCGATACATTCTTCGGTTATATAATATGCCATTTCTGTGATTCCTCCTATCTGTTAATTTAGCACAATCCAAGATGTGTAACCACACACTTTTCTAAACTTGCTGCCCATGCTTCCTGTGAATGCACTTTGCCAGAACGTGCCTCAATGACTTTACCATCAATATCAATCAGGATAAAGGCAGGAAGATTACTTCTTCCTGAACGCTGTGTGAATCCGAACTGTTCACTCAGTGCAGCTTGTTCTCCATCAGGAGATGCATAGATATAGTGTCCTTTATGGCTTTTACTGTGAACAAAGTTGCGTAATGCTTTGGCATCCCAACTGCTAATATTGAAACCAATTACCTCAAACCCGTTTTTGTGATATTTCTCGTATAGTGTGTCAATATCCGTAAGTTCTTGTTCTTGGTCAATGTAACCGAAATGGAGTAAGACAATTTTCCCTCGTAATGTAGTGGTTGATATTGAATTTCCATCTACATCAACCGCAGTAAAATCTGGAATCACATTTCCTATGCGTGCGGTCTCTGTCCACTTCACAAGTTGACCAAGTTGTTCTTCTCTTGTTTCAACAGAGAGAATCGTTCCATCCCTGTCAATGAGCCACTGTGAAGGAATACTGTTAATACCGAAAAACTGGGCAAGTTTGTTTTTCCAACCTTTTCCATCAAAAATCTGTATCCACGGAATTTCATGCTCCTCAATATATTCCCGTAGTTCCGCTTCGCTTTCATCCAGACTCACACCGATTACGTCAAAGCCTTTGTCGTGATATTCTTTGTATACCTCTTTAATATACGGAATTTCTGGAGCACAGAAGGGACACCATTTTGCACTGAAATCGAGAAGTACCAATTTACCTCGGTAGTCTGAAAACGATATCGGTGTTCCATCAAGAGTAACCGCGGAAAAACCGGGGAATTGTCTTCCCACCCATGCTTTCTGATTCCACCGAACTTTTAATTTATCTTCATGACCTGCCCACGGATATTTTTCTGCTAATTCGGTTTCACCTAATGTTTCATAAATATCACCGAGTCCACGTAAAGCGTACCAGTCATTCGGTTCATTATCAAGTTTCTGCTGAAATGCATGTTGCATTTGATTAATCAAGGGTTTGCACTTTGCAAGCAGTTCGGCGTTTCCTTCGGGACTTTTCATCAAACTCCGATAGATATAGCAAGGTGTTTTGCCTTCCTCTTTGTATAGATGTGTCAACCAGTGATACAATCCGGATTGGTCATGTTGTTTTGCCGCTTCAAATAACCTTTCAAGTGTGGTGAGTGTCAGCTTAAACAAGGGATCGTTTCTGCCATAACGACTAATAGCAAAAAAACATATTTCTGTATCGTTTGGGGCTAAGGCAACTGCCTGTTCAATGTATAAATAGTCGCCATCGTTTTCTCCATAAAAAATGTTTTTATCATTCCAAACAATGATAGCTAATATCTTCGCTGCTGCACCGTTGTCAGGCTGAGTTTTGAGCACATCTTCAGCGAAAAGACGGAGTTCAAAACGCATGGATTCTGGAAAACGAGAAACGTACTTAGGGAGTTGAGAAGGGAGCAAAGTTAATCCTTCCGAAACACCTATTTCAATCTTTGTTTTGAGAGCTTCTACAAGTTTCGCTTGTACCTGGGGCGTGAGTTCCCATGAATCTGTTGAGAGTCCACGGTTTTCAAGAGAGTCAAGATAAACCTCCCAAAAATCAGAATCTTTGGTCGTTTTCTGAAGCAAAAGTTCCAACGTTTCGGTTTTTTGTATTACTACTTTTGGGAACGCTGTCTTTTCCAGAGGTGCTAAAGCACGTATCCGTGGCGCAAGTGATACATCGCAACGGTGTAGTCTAAGGTCTTTATAGATGTCATAAAGTGTTATCTCAATATCCCAATAGCAAAACTGTACTTCTTGATATAGTGGCGTATCGTCTTGCTGCTTTTCCCATTCAAACAAGTTTTCCAGCGCAGTGATGGCAATTTCCTGCCTTTCGTCACCACCGCCAGTTGTGCGTGTGTAACAGTGAAGTAGATGTAAAATTAGTGCAAGGTCTTTCGGTGCCAGGACCATTGCTTTTTCCACAAGAGACTCGTATTCCGAATAGTCCATCTGGTGTGCTACGATAACTAAAACGATAACTGCTGCGCCGTTGTCAGGATTTTTCTCAAGTACACTGTTGGCTAACACTTGTAGTTTGGATAACATCTCTGTCGGAATGCGCGGAATGTAATCGTATAGGTTGGGTGGAAGTGCTGTCTGTCCATCAGAAACGCCAAGTTCGAATTTAGTTTTGAAGTAAGCAAGAAGTTTTTCCTGAACATCTATATCCATCTCCAATTCCTCATTTCCTCTCAACTGTCCACGGTTTTTAAGTGAATGTAGATACGTATACCAATAATCAGTTGAATCGTATTTGTCCATCTTAATTCTCCATTAATTTGTTATCAGATAGAGTCCAGATAGATGTAAAAACTATGGTTAATTGTGGTATTTTATGAGAATTCTAAAGATGTTTAGAAACAAGTTCTTCAAGTTTTGCCCACCATTCACCTGGGGAATGTACCTTTTCGTAACGAGACATAAGAATCTTTCCATTCTTATCAATCAAAAGCATAGTCGGTTTCAACCGGGCAAAAGTGATACCAAATTGGCGCGCCAGCGGTCCTTTCCAGTCATCACCATCATAAATGAATTGTCCTGAAAATTTATTTTCACGTACTTTGGCACGTAGTTCATCTTCGCTTGAATTGACAAATATGCTTATACCAAAAACATCAAAACCCTTGGGATGATATTTTGCGTATATTGGATTTAATCGCTCTGCTATTTGTTCGGGGAAACCCAAATAAAGTAAGACAACTTTCCCTCTAAATGTGGAAGGTGAAACAGTATTTCCATCTATATCAACAGCTGAGAATTCTGGGATTATGTTCCCAACTCGTGATGATTCTATCCAATTGATCTGTTGTACCAATCTCTCTTCCCTGGTATTAACAGAAAGGATCCTCCCATTTCGATCAATGAGCCAATGCGATGGTACACTGTTGACTCCAAAATACTGGGCAAGTTCACTTTTCCAAACTTTTCCATCAAAAATCTGTATCCACGGAATATCATATTCCTCAATATATTCTCGAAGTTCCGCTTCGCTTTTATCTAAACTAATGCCGATGACTTCAAATCCGTTATTGTGATGTTCATCATAAGCCTGTTTGATATGGGGAATCTCTGGTTTACAGAATCCACACCACTTAGCACAGAAATTAAGTAATACCAATTTGCCACGGTAGTCAGAGAAAGATATTGATTTGCCATCAAGTGTGGTCGCTGTAAAATTGGGAAGTTGTCTTCCAACCCATGCTTTTTGTTTCCATTTAAATTCTGGATGTGGTTCCCATGGATATTTTTCTGCCAATTCGGTTTCACCTAATGTTTCATATATATCACCAAGTCCGCGTAATGCATACCAATCGTCAGGATGTTCTTCAAGTCGTTTCTGAAAGGCTTGTTCAGCCTGATTAATCAGGGGTATACACCTTTCAATCAGTTCGGTGTTCCCTTCTGGATGTTGCATTAGAGTTCGATAGATTTGGCACGGTGTACTACCCATATCTTTATACAGTCTTACAATACAATCATACAATGCTGAACTACCTTCCTGCTGCGTCCTTGCAAATAACATTTCTGGAATACGAATAGTCCGTTCAAAAAGCGAGAAATCCTGTTCAGCAAAGGGATTATCATACTGTTTATACGCTAAAAAGCATATCTCTGTGTCGTTAGGTAACAATTCTATTGCTTGATTAAGGTAGGGGAATTCTTTTTCATCCACAATAATTGCTAATAATTTCGCTGCTGCCCCATTGTTCGGATGTTTTTCAAGGATATCTTCGGCAAATTCTCGAAGTTCAATACGCATGATTCTTGGAAATCTTGAAATATACTTCTTTAGTTCGGATGGCAACGTCGTCTTTCCATCAACAACACCCATTTCAATCCTCATTTTGAAATACTTCAGAAGTTGTTCCTGTATTGTAGGTGTGAGTTTCCAATTACGACTTGACAATTCTTTGTCATCAAGCGAATTGAGATAGGTCTCCCAGAAATCAATCTTATCGGATGTTGGATCACCGAAATCTTGTTGTTCGTCCGGTTCTTTCAGTAATTCTTTATTGAATGCTGCATGTTCCTGACGGAACAGATATAAACACCTTTCAATCCGAGTTTTACACTTTTCAATTTGGTCACTACGTTCCTTTTGGAGTGTTGGATCTTCAGGTTCTTCCTTGAGATCCAAAAGTTTTTTCTTTGCTCTTCCATAAGGTGTACCGGGACTTCTGCCAATGTCATTATAAGCAGACTTTACATCTTGATAACGATCAGTTTCACCTTCATTCTTTGCCCATTCATATAGGTTTTCAAGCACGTTGAGGAATGTTTCCAACCCATCAAATTTTCCACTCAAAGAACCGTTACGGTGGAATTCATCAATGATAATTAAATTCACGACAGGATCATTCGGTGCTAATCTCCGCATGTTTTCTCTGTACGTCAAGTATTCAGGATCCCTCTCCCAACCTGCTACGATTGTTAATATTATCATTGCCGCAGCATTGTCTGGATCTGTTTCAAGAAAACCTTCAGCTAATGCTCTTAGTTTTGTAAGAATCTCCTTTGGAAACCGCCAAAAATAATCATACATTCTGGGTGGAAGCGTAGTCACATCATCAATAACACCCTCCTCGATCTTTTCTTTGAGGTATGCAAGGAGTTTTTCCTGAATCTCCTCCTCCATCTCCATTTCACCTATTCCTAAGGAGAATCCTTTGTTTGGAAATGAGTTGATAAAGGTATACCAATAATCTGTGGAATCGTATTTTTCGGACATAATTATTCTCCGATTTTATGTTTGATCCGTGTATGTTAAAGCATGTTTCCTTTTTCATCAATATAGACTACTTCCCATCCTTCAGGTTCTATGCCTTCATTCTGTAGTTTGGTTTGTTGTTCTTCAGAAAGTTTAGGTTCGGAGTTTTGAGTCTTACTTGACTTGATCTCGTAGCCAGATTCAGTTTTGCAAACATACATTCTCCCAGCGACAGAGGGCAGTGCATTTTCTCCAATCACAGACCAGTTTTCTACATCTGGATTGTTACACCTTGCTTCTTGGATAAGTTGATACTGTTGAATTTCCTTATCAATATATGCAGATTGATCAAATTCCTCCGAACCCTCGGGACAAAGGTAGAGTTGAGAAAACAAACACTGTCGGATGTTAAGATATTCTTCATAGTCCTCGTAAACTTCTATCGTTACACCTTTGTCAAGTAGCATCTGAATCCATTCGTTGCGTGGAAATTTAGCGTCTATATCACCTAAAGTATACTCAAGGATACGTCTTTTACCTGTGGATTTGTCGGTCTTAAAGGCAAAATATTCTGGTTTTGAGAAATCTGATCTATCAAAATATTCACGTATAGTAATACTTTGTTCAACGAACATCTGTTGAGTTAATTCGACCCGCGGATCTTTGGTATTTTCATCTACCTCTCTAATCTGAATGGAGGACGCTGGTTTCCTATTTGGTTTCTGTGAATTGTATTCATTATCATACGCTTCCATTAGTGATTCAACAGTTTGACGAGAAAGGTCTTTCATAGTTTTTTCTCCTTTGTCTTTATAAATAATAGTCAAATTGGATCATGACAGACTATTGTTGTCTGAACCAAATAACCTTATTATCTTCATATAGTTTGTTCTACAAATTTAGTATTGGTCTACACGATTGATTTTCAAGTCATCAAAGGCTTGTCCATCTTGGTCTGTGATTCGCAAGATAAATGCCCATCCACCTTCCTCCTCACATACCTTAACGAGAATACTGTTAATGCCTTTCTTTAACTTTACTGGAAACATATATCTATCAAATTCTACTTTAAAGGATTTTGTATGCGTGAATACCTCTTTTCCATTCAGCCATACCTTACCTTGATCGTCACTATCGAATCGGAATTGGACATCTCTATCATCAGGAGAGACAACGGTTGCAAAAGCATAGCCTACAGACCAATCAGTATTTTCCCAAAATCTTACTATACCATCCAGTAGATCATCTGGACATTTCTGCCAACTCACCTTACCATCAAGTCCATCAAATTTTGCATCTATGTCAATCTGTGTCAGGTCTTCAGGAATGTAGGCAGTATCAAAACCGATTCCCCCCGCATTGTCAAATGGTCCGAGTACCATCCATGCATCTTCAGTAACAAATCCTGTGTTATTAATAAGTTCATCTGCCTCTTCAATCAGGTCGTATTTACGATAGAATGCAGCCATAGCGAAGTTAGCATTTACCTTTATGTTCGATTGCTTCGGAGTAAGGTTTCTTGTTATTTTGTCAATATTTTGTAAATGCTCAACTGCCTTGTCAATGATTTCATTCTCAAAATAATATTCTGCAATGATGAGATTAGCATCTATTTGTAAGGTTGGTCTTTCTTTAGGTATTTCTGCAATTATGTAATGGATTTTCTGAAGGTGCTGACCTGAAATATCAGGCATTCCACACTCGTTATAGAATTCGGTCCACATCAAGTGGGCATTCAATTGGATGCTCGGACTATCTGGAAAAGAGTCAATTAATTTTTTCATCATTTCAATGAAACCATCTTTGTCTTGAACATTTTTACCAATATTACCAATATTCGAGAACAAATTACGTTGGAAACTTGGTGATGTTGTGACGTTCTGATCCCCTCTATAATCTGCAGCTGATATGTTCTTCATAAATTCTTGATATGCCTCATCATACCATTCGTTTGCCAGATATATCTCTCCTTTTGTCAAGATACGATCTGAAGTTTTGGGTTTTTGTGGTGAATGTTCCTGGAATTGTAACACGGTTTCATTAGTTTGTTCTTCAGAGGTAAAGTTAACCTCATCCGGATCTTTTATTTCCTCTGCTCGTGCATTCGCAATGATTTTCTCCCAATCCCAAAATAGAATGGTTCCACCACCAATACTGATGAGAGTTTTGTTATCATGAGAAAAAGATAAATCCCTAACGGATACCGTATGTCCATCAAGTGTAGTGAGTAAGTCTCCAGTTGGAACGTCCCATAATTCAATGTTCCCACCATAGAAACAGACAATTAGTATTGTATCATCCGGAGAAAAAATAAATGTGTGGGAAGATCCTAAGCTATCAAATGTTTTTTCTTTAAAATGTGGTTGATTCGCTCTTCCTATCATTCTGATCCGTTTCGTAGTTCCCACAGCAATAAGAGAACCGTCTGAAGAGAAGGCAAAGTTCTGGATAGTTTCTTTGTGCCTATTTCCTATTGGAGGTATATCCTCAAAGAAAGAACTTAACTCCATGCCAGTTTCCACATCCCAGAGTTGAACATATCCACCCCTTGTACCGCTGATAATTCTCTCTCCATCTTGGGAAAATGCCAATTTACTGATACGAGGTTGATATTCTTCTGAATCGTCATCAAGATCAAAGGAAATAATTTCACGTTTTTCACCTGTTTCAATATTCAACATGCGTATTTTATTACCGTTACCACTTGCCACCGTTTTTCCATCAGGTGAAAATTTACTAAGAGTTGAACTGGGAAATGTCACCAAATCGTGTCCCGTGTTAACATCAGTCAAACGTAGTAGCCTCCCATTGAAGTTCGGTTTGGAGGGATCACTTTGTCTACCGTGATTACCAAGTTTTGTCCCATCAGGGGATAACTCAAAGACCCTATACCATCCCCTAAAATAAGGTTCTTCAAGCATGGCTTTTGTTATGGAAGTTGTTTTATGTGATTTCTCTAAATCCCAAACAGAGATAATACCGTTGTCTGATACACTCACCAGTTTGGAACTATCTTTTATCATAGATGCTGTTCTTATCCACATGTGTCCTGCGATTTGTGTTTTTAATGCTTTACGTAATTTGGTATGCCAGAATCGGACAGTTCCATCAGAACTTCCACATGCAAGCATGTTGCCATCTGGTGAAAAAGTTAATTCAAATACAGTACTAAGTTGTCCAGTTAAAGTAACGATCAATTCCCCTGTGGTAGTATTCCACAGTTTTACTGTAGAATCGTCACTTCCACATGCAAGCACTGTGCCATCTGGAGAAAATGCTAATGTAAATGGTTGTCCATTTCTTTCATTTTTCATTGGATTATTTACTATCGTTTTTCCATTTTCTCTTGCTACCTTCCACGACTTACCTTCTATAGGTTTTTGGAATACGATCAATTCCTCACCTGTAGATGTATCCCATAATTGTACCGTAGTATCTAAATTCCCAGTGGCAAGTTTTTTACCATCAGGAGAGAATTTCAACGCTGATGCATGGTTAGTTTCTGTGAGGTAATCCGGTAAACGTACTTTTTTTCCAAATTTTCTGAGCGTTGATATCTTCTGACCTGTCGTTGTATCCCACAACTCAATACTTCCCTCATCACTTCCGATAGCGATTCTGTCTTCTGTAAGTGCGTATTTTTCAAGATGTAGGTAACCTGGTCTTTCATCCATATTTGTCGTAGATGTCTCTCCTGTTTCAACATCTATCCTATATATCGTCTGTCTTGACAAACTCAAAAACACAAGTGTTTTACTATCATTTGAAAACCGCATTACTCTTGCTGCAGGTAATTCATCATTTATTGAAACTTCACTTCCTTTTGTTACATCCCACAACACAACTCCTATTTCAAGAGGAGTACCACCGAAACTCGATGTTGGATCTCCACCTGCCGATGCGATATAACGACCATCAGGTGAATACACAACTGAACGATGCAAATTGGGGGTTAGTGAGATCACTTCTCCTGTTTGGACATCGTAGTGCCACACACCGATACGACTACCCACTGCAAGCTGCATTCCATCTGGAGAAAATTGAATGGTATCCATACCACCCTTACCTAAACGCATTTTCGCTTCTTTTGGCAGATTCCATTGCGGATAATTCTCTATATTATTTTTCATTCCTGCTTCTCCAGATAGTAGTTGTACATCATCAGGTTGTTGTTTTGAAACTGGATTTCGATGTGATGATTTTATACTACCAATTAGTTTACGCGTGTCCGCCTCAAATACAACGTGTTCCACAACTGGAGCTTCAACTAATTCAACTGGTACATCTGAGTTGGCATCTAAACTATAAGGTTGCTGAAAAAGTGCTAAATTGCTATTGTTTCCAATACCCAACATGATTAGTACTAAAACAAATGTTGAAGCAGCTGCTAACCATGGAACAAAAGGTTTTCCTGTTGATGGCGTAATGGGTTTTGTATTAACAATTTCCTGCATGATGTTTTCTGTGAGAGATGGGGAGATATTGTAATGTTCCAACGCCTCTCTAATCATCGGTTCTTGTTTCTTTAGTCGTTGCTGTGCTCTGTGAAGTCTGCTTTTCACCGTATTTGCAGATACTCCTAAGAATTCACCGATTTCTACACATGTCATTTCTCCGAAGTAATGCAAAGTCATAACAGTGCGTTCACTCTCTTGCAACTTCGCAAGCAATTTTTTCACAACATACTGTTGCTCTTCTACCGCAGTACGTTTTTTCTCTTCAACAACATATTCAGAATACAAAGTTATTTCTATTGGCTCACTGTCTGATTCTTCCAGATGTTCATAGGATTCTGTCCACACACGTTTTTTGCGCAACCAAGCAAAACAACAACGTCTGGCAATTACAGACAACCAACCAGCAAAACGTTGTGGTTCCTTCAGTTTTTTCAATTCCTTATATGCTAATAGGAAGGAGTCTTGAGTGATTTCTTCAGCGATATGAAAATCACCGACAATTCGCCATGCAAGTGCGTGAACGTGCTTCTGGTACTTTGTCACTAATACTGAAAATGCGTCATCATCACCAGTAAGGACCCGTTTGATGAGTTCAGAATCGTTGTGTTTCATCTGTCACCTCTTGGAATTGTTGGTATTTACTGCTCTTTAAATCCTGTGACGCGTTTTATTGATGAGTCGGTTGCATAAAAATACATAAATTAGAGGATGATTAAGAATATATTTACAGATAAATCACTTTTTTACAGAGATTCTGTTACAAACTACTATTGTTTATTTTATTTAATGAATGGTTAAAAGATTCAGAGGCTTTATTGTCAATGAAGATTATTCAATAATTCTAAAACTAGAATAAATATGCTCTATGGTTGAGGTAATTTGGTATTCTTGTTCTGAAAAACGACTCAAAATTTGGGATATGCTTCTTAAGAATCGGGATGTGTTGAAGTTAGAATTTGAATATATGTTGTTTTTTTTAATAAAGATTGGAGGGGTGGTTTTTTGTGAATCGGACACATTATAGAAAACTATTATTATTACAAATATTGCAGCATAAACTTTTAGTTCTCGTATAATAAACAAGCTAAAAGTTTATGTTACAATATAGATAGGTTGGAGTTACTACTCAAAGTATGCTGCATTGATTTCTATGAAATGTTCCCATTCTTCCGGTACATCTTCTTCCATGAAGATAGCTTCAACGGGACATTCCGGTTCGCATACACCACAATCAATGCATTCTTCTGGATCAATGTAGAGCATTTCTACCTCTTCAAATTCATCCTCTGCATCAGTTGGATGTGGGTGAATGCAATCCACCGGACACACATCAACACAAGAAGAGTCTTTTTCGTCTATGCATGGTTCACATATAACATACGTCATTATAAATCTCCTTTCTATTTAAGTAGAACGTACAAGTTGTTAATTTAAACACCAATATTTTGTTTGTTGAAATAATCAGCGTTTATTTGGATGTAATGCTCCCATTTTTTGGGAACATCTTCTTCAAAATATATAGCCTCCACAGGACACTCCGGCTCACACACTCCACATTCAATGCATGTTTCTGGATCAAGGAAAAGTTGATTTACACCTTCATAGTCTTTTGCGTCATACTCAGGATATGGTTGTATGGAATCACATGGACAGACATCAACGCATGCACTATTCTTTTCATCAACACAGGGTTCACATATTACGTAAGTCAATGCTTTGTCTCCTTATATTATATACATATTTGCTAAATTGTCAATAAATGTTTATTGTTGAAAATAATCTGCGTTGATTTCTATGAAATGTTCCCATTCTTCTGGGACATCTATATCTGCGTAGATTGCCTCAACGGGACATTCATCTATGCAGATTGCACAATCTATACATTCTTCTGGGTCGATGTAAAGTTGATTGACTTCTTCAAATTCTTCTGGATCTTCGTCTTGCATTGGGTATATACATTCAACGGGGCAAACAATTGTGCACGCGTTATCTTTTACGTCAATGCACGGTTCGCATATTACATAAGTCATTTTTCAATCTTCCTATATGTGCTTTAATCTGATTAACTTCTCATTTTCTCATTATAAATTGTAAGTTTTAGTACGTCCAACAATTCTACATTGTTATCTCAAAGCACTGGTAAGGCAGGATTTAATTGAGCAGAATACCAGTGAATTTCTTTGTTTTGCACGTCGTTTGAATAAGTATAACCGCCTTGGACATAGCGGATACCAACCATAATCTCTAAACGAAAAGCTATCTCCTTTATCTCAGCTATATCTATTTCATCGTCTTGATTTTTCTCCAAATCGAAGCCATGTGGGAGTAATTTAACTTGTAAACCATGTTCTTCTAATGATGATGCAAGGTGTTGCATTAGAATTTCGGCATCTGAATACTGCAGTTCAGGACTGTTTTCCTTTTTTTCTAAATTAAATCCGCAATGTCGCACTGCAACATCTAAGTCTTCTTTTTTTATTAATGCTTGAAGTTGGGTCATATCTTCATCATGATAGAAGATTCCATCTTTAGCAATTACTTCCAATTTATAACCACGATTAACAACCTCTACCGGTAATGAACGTTCAGCGATTAAGGATTCCAGAATTTCCTTAACTTCTGGTGTGCGATGTGTCTCTAATGCGAGACTGGAAATGCACTTCTCCATAACAGGAATCGTTCTTCCAACAGAAATAGAATGGCTTCTACCACATCCGTTCATCCATTGTTTTATTACCTTATCCATACCTTCTTGTGTTTCTCTAAATGCGTTATCACTTACCAACTGCGGTCCCCTATTTGAGGAGTATATTGGTAGATTGAGTTTAGCGATTAATTTATCAAGTAGTTCATTGACTTCATTCGGGGTCATTGTTCATCCTCCTACCGATACTAAGTTTGTTTATCTTTCTGAAAGTTACCGTCGTGGAAAACGCCACAGAGAGATGCAGATACTTGCACTTTTTAAGGCAGAATCCCTTTCTTCTGCATCAGAATGTAAGTAATTGTATGAATTTAGTACATAGTTTATACCAAGAGTGTCATCTATCTTTTTTGCAATTGATTTAACTTGTGAGATAAGCATGTCTTCTTCCGAAATCTTTTCTAAACTAATACCTCTATGAAACAATTTTGCCTTTACGCGTTTCTCCTTAAGAATCTTCTCAAACCGTTTTACTACACCTTTAAGTTGTAGTGACTGTAACCTATCTTTAGACTTATTCTCTAAACTAAATCCACCGTGAAGTACTTTTACTGGGTAATTTGTTGTATCATCCTCTGCTAATGTAATTAATCGAAAACCTTGATTAGTAAAACAGAACGGAAAATTCTCTTCAGTAATGATAGTTTTAAGAAGTACTTCAACGTCTAAAGATTCCAATAATTCAATCGCAGCAGAGTCAGAATCGGTTTTGCTATAGAATTCCATAATTTCAGTTCTACCAGGATGGCGCGTGTATATTTTACCTTCTGTGTTCCACTGATGAATAACATCTTTGATGCGTGATTCCATTGTGGAATCCAATGAACGAAAGTCTTGTGAAGGTGCTATATCAATAAGATCAATTGGAAGACCTTCCTCTGAAATTAAGGATTTTAGCAATTCCTTGACATCATTCGGTGTCATGTGTTCCTCCTTTGTAAAGTAAGAATGCAAATCGGTTGAAAAGGTTACATATAAAATATCTTGTTTATTTAATCTGTTTTGTATCCTCTTGTTTTCCAAATATGTTGTCAAATTCTCCGGGATATTCAGTCTTCATCCATGCGACAACCTTTTTCTTAGCACGATGCAAGCGAACTTTCGTCGCTGACAAAGTAATATCCAATTTTTTAGCAATTTCTTCCAGTTTTATTTTAGGATTTACAAGTTTCAATTCGAATACTTCCTGTTCGGAGATAGGTAGCCGTTGCGCCAGTCCATAAACTATCTCCATCTGTTCTTTGGCAATGATTCGATAAATAGGAGAACGATGTTCAAGGTCTACCAGATATGCTTCAGGATTCCCTTCAAGTGATCCAATTTCAAGTTTTCTATTCTCCTTACGGAAGTGTGCCGCAATGAGTTGATGGGCGATTTTATACAACCAACTGGAAAAACTTTTGGGATTACGCAGTGTGCTGAGATTTTGATGCACTTTGATAAATGTCTCTTGTACAAGGTCTTGCGCGGTTTCCCAATTCCCTACCCGTCGATAGAAGAAACTGAGAAGTGGTCCTTCATAACGGTGATAGAGGATTTCAAATGTGTTGTCATCACTAACGTCTATATTTTGATGTTCTAATTCTTCGTCGTGCCACTCTTCCATATCACTCCAACCTCTATTCCTATCAGACCTGTATTGACAATCTGTAAATATAAAGCATATATTAATTGATACACTTGATAATGTAAAGTTGATATACTGATATAATGTAAGAATGCAATACAGACAAAAAGGTTACATACATATATGGAGAAACGATTTCATGGTAAGACGATTTGCAATCATAAACAGTGTTATTGCTTTATTCGTGTGTTTTATTGCATGCGGTGATGATCTGAAAAAGTTAGATGATCCCGAACCGCATGGGCATACAGTCCCTACTGAAGTATTCTCAGCAATAAATATCGTTATGAATAAGTGGCAAGAAGGATATGAAAATGAAGATGTTGAAACTTATATGGGAGTCTTCTGGTCTCAAGGATTCCGTTATGTAGGAGATATGGGAACGGAAGGGGATAAAACTGATGATCTGGAATTTGATGATATAAGAGAAGAACAGGATGCAGCTACGCGGGTTTTTAATCAATTTCAAGATATTACTATGGTTCTTTCAACACCCCCTGAAATATATCTTGATATGAACCTTACTCGTGCCGAAGTTCGAAATCATTACCGTATTCAAGGTTCCGTACCAGTGGGTGAATCATTCCAAAATGAATACACGGGTTGGTTCGCTGAGGGTGATAACATGTTTATTTTTGAAAAACGAGATGATGAATGGCGTATTGTAGAATGGTATGACGAGGCTTACAATGTGCAGGAGATTCAGATTGAGAATGATGAATTACTTCCGATAATCTGGTCAACATTAAAACAAACCCGATGAATTATTTTAGGATGGTGTTTAATTGTTTTTCAAACAACGCAACAGAAAGCGGTTTATTTCATAATCTTCTGACATTCTGTAGGAGCGACCTCCTAGTCGCGATATAACACATTCATCGCGACCAGGAGGTCGCTCCTACAGAAGAATATTTTTCATCATTCCCCTCTTCCTTCAGTGTCCTTCAGCGTCCTCTGTGCCTTCAGCGATTCTGATAATACCGCAATTCTGACATTCCCCTCTTCCTTCAGTGTCTTCAGCGTCCTCTGTGCCTTCTGTGATTCTGACAATACCCTCTTCTCTTATCCTGCTAATCCTATAATCCTGAAAATCCTGGTTCAGACAATTCTTTTCTGCGTCCTCTGCGCCTTCAGCGATTCAGACAATCCCGTAATTCTGACAACTAAAAACTGAAAAATAAACTAAGAATCGAAACATACATGAAACATATTGTTCCGACCCCCACCTTCCCCTTCCAATGTACCCAACCACGTGTTATAATACTACCACTATGAAAAACAAAAAACCGACACATCCAACATTATCAACAAAAACCGACACCCGTCACCCAAAAAACATCCACCCAAAAACCGACCAGAACCCAGCACATAAAAAAGATACCAAAAACAATTATTTTTTACCCCAAAAAACCGCAAAAAAACCGAGTTCAACAACCCACAAACCCAGTCATACACTCACTTCATACCAACAACACCAAAAAGATACCAGAGATGTCGCCAAACAACACCGATTGGTATCTTTTACAAAGGAGATAAACCCATGAAATTACAAGACATACACAAACAATTCGCCGTCAAATCCTTCGCAAAAATGATGACACGAGCAGAAATCCAAGGTAGGTCAAGATAAGAAAAAGACCAAAAAAGAGCAAAATAAAAAAGCGAAATTCGCGTCACATTCCTTATCCTGACTGAATTCTTTACGTCATATATGACATGCAAAAGGTCACAATATTTAGCACATACTGATAAACAATGTAACAGTAAAATTACAGATATAAGTTTCGCTTCTCTCTACACGATCTATAAGAGATTATATTGATTTATGAAAAATATATCCGAAAAAACCGAAAACTATGGTAAACATTGAAATTAAAAAGACACATTTCTGAAGGAGCGACCTCCGAATCGCGACAATACTCACTGATAGTCGGGAATCGGAGTTCCCTCCTACATATCAAAATGTCCTGTTAATTCTAAAGTTCACTATAGATTTGAAGGAGTTGTTTCTCATATTAAGTGGTTATGAACTTGCTGAGGCAGTTATCAAACGAGTAAGGAGGTATGCTGTAGAATTCCTGTCTTCATCCAGTGAAGGTGATTTTCCTAATATAGAAGATGCTGGTTTGGACTTGATACAAAAAGTGATGCGAGATGAGTTACAGCATTGGATCAAGTATTTTATATTGGATGAACATAGAAAGTTTGTGGTTCAGTGTCATGCGCGTGGTTTGTCAACGAGTGAAGCTGCTTGGGAATTGATGAGCGAAGACATTTCGCTAAACTATTTAGGACGAAATGAAGCGTTGGGTGTAGATATACTTCGTAATATCTTGATACATAGTTTGTCTTATACCATTTCTATTAATATTTGTCTCATTTTCGGTTGTTAGTATAGTAATGCTGTATGACACAAACTAACAATTTGTGTTACAAAAAGGGACATTATAGTAGATTATAGAAATAAGTTGACAGTTTTTCATTTTTGATTTAATATCCATATTATGAGATATTCAATAGACTTACGTAAACGCGTTTTAGATTTTGTTGAGGCGGGCGGCAGTAAAGCCGAAGCCGCCAGGCGTTT
>JAPOQK010000100.1 GCA_026710795.1 Candidatus Poribacteria bacterium | reverse complement strand
CTGTGTCTTAAAAAACTTGAAAAACTGTATCTTTTGTTTTTGGCTATTTGTCGGAGGTTGCTTCTACAGAATGTAAGATGTCGGAGGTTGCTTCTACAGAATGTAAGATGTCGGAGGTCGCTTTGCTCGCTCCGACCTACGAATACGGTTATGTTGGATTTGTATGTAGTTTTGTTTTTCATAGTGATAGTATTATAACACGTGGTTTGGGAGGTTGGAAGGGGAACGTGGGGGTCGGAACAATATGTTTCATGTATGTTTCATGTATGTTTCAGTTTTTTGGTTTTTTGTCAGAATCGAGAAAATAAGCCTGTCCAGCATGAAAGCTAGTTTAGTTGATGCAAAATATTTACACACCCTAAACTTGGGTTATTTGACGTTTTTAGCTGAATATGCTATTATGTTCATCATTCAATAAAACAATTTAACCAATTCATACCAACAATCTATACATTAGCGAGAAATATGACAACCAATAAAGCACAACACAATCCACTTTCTCCTGAACAGATGAATCAATGGGAAAACGATGGTTACCTTCTTCTGAAAGGTGTTGTCCCAAAGGCAACAATTAATGGCGTGCGTGACAGGTTTGCGAATGTCGTAGATGACATTATTCGGCAACTGAAAGAACAAGGCGTCGTTGAAGATGAAGGAGCAGAACTGCCGTTTGAAACCCGTCTTGCACAAGTTGCTAAAGATCATGCCAACCGCTTCGGTCGGTCATGGCGAGGGCAAATCGCAACTGCAGAAATTTTCGATTTGCACTACGCTGCACACCTCGTAGATGCAATTGGTCAACTCACAGGAACTGATGTCATTGGACATCCCGTTTTTAATGCCCGTCCCAAACTTCCCGGTCAACAGTTAACCGTTGTTCCGTGGCACCAAGACAGTGGTTATTTCGGTAAAGTCAGTGAAGAGTCACTCATTCCAACTGCTTGGATCCCACTCGTACCTGTTGACGAAGCCAACGGATGTTTACAGGTTGTAGCAGGTTCGCATCGGTTAGGTGTTGTTGACCATCATACTGAAAATCGGGAGGGCAAGTTTCTTGAGGTGATGGACGAACTGATAGAAGATTCTCGTATCGTAACTTGCCCTATGGAAGTAGGCGATGCACTGGTGTTCCATAACCTTACCCTACACCGATCCTTACCGCACACAACAAGCCAAATTGTGCGATGGGCAATTGATATCCGTTACCTTCGTGACGGGGACAGTCCTGGTTCAATTTATTGGAAGGACCCAGATTTTAAGTGGGTTATCCGCAGCGAAACCCAACCTTTGACAACCCTCGCAGAATGGCTTGAAATGTGGTAATCCAACAAAAATAGAGAATACTATCGGATATCCTTGTCATAGGATTCCCGATAGTATTCTATAACAATTTAATCTCTTCGTATGTTTTTTTCTTCAAGTCAAAACTCCATATTAATCGAGATAAATAAGTCTTGCATTCTTGTTAGACATTAGGCATAATAATACTGAATAGACCGCAAAGGAAGAACTGCATGATACGTGTGCCTTTTCAAGCATTATCTGATGAATTTTATCGTGTGCTCACATCTGTTGGTTTTGAAGGTGATCGAGCAAAATTATGTGCCAGACTATTTGCCGAAAACCAACGTGATGGTGTCTACTCACACGGACTCAACCGCTTTCCTGGATTTGTCTCAGGTTTGACAAGCAAACAGATTAACTTCCGTGCAGAACCTGAGAAAATTGAAGGTTTCGGGGCATTAGAACGATGGAATGGCAAGATGGGAGTAGGTCTTGTAAATGCACATATCTGTATGCAACGCGCAATGGAACTTGCCGAAACACACAGCATCGGTTGTGTAGGTCTTTCAAACACGAACCACTGGATGCGTGGTGGTGCTTACGCGCTTCAAGCAGCGGAAGCCGGTTTTATCGGTATCTGTTGGACAAATACCACTAAACTCATGCCACCGTGGGGTTCTGTTGAGAAAAAGATAGGCAATAATCCTTTGGCAATTGCAGTACCGCATGACGATGGACATATTCTGCTTGATATGGCAATGAGTCAGTATTCAAACGGAAAATTAGAAGTACTCAAGCTGCAAGGCAAACAACTCCCTTTACCGGGTGGATATGATACTGAGGGAAACCTAACGATTGACCCCGCAGAGATTCTCGATTCGCAGAGGGCACTACCAATTGGATATTGGAAAGGTTCCGGATTGGCATTGGTGCTTGATACAATGGCTGCCATTATTTCAGGTGGACAAGCAACTCATCAGATTGGGAAACAGAAATCAGAATATGCTGTTTCTCAGGTCTACATTTCTATTAATGCTACTGGTATAATGGGACAAGCGGTGTTAAACGAAACCGTTGAGGCGATTATCAACGATTTTCATACTGCTGTGCCGTTAGATGAAAACGAAAAAGTGCGGTATCCAGGGGAAGGTATGATGCGGATACGACAGGAGAGCCTTGAGAAAGGTGTCCTTGTGGATCAGAAACAGTGGCAGGGGTTATTGAAGATGAAAAGAAGCGAGGTAAACTAACCGTCTCTAAAGTTGGAATCGGAGAGGATCAATGTCTTTACGCGCGGGGATTGTCGGTTGTGGTGGAATTAGCCGTAGCCACGCTACAGCTTATGATGGGTTAGAAGATATTAACCTCGTTGCGATGTGCGACATCAATCGCGATACTCTGAACAATCGCGCTGATGAATACGGTGTTTCAAACCGATATACTGACTATGCGGAGATGTTCGAGAATGAAACGCTCGATATTGTTAGTGTCTGCACACACGCACCTCTACATGCACCGATAACTATTGCGGCGGCAAAAGCAGGTATCCATGTTTTATGTGAAAAACCACTGTCAGTTGATTTAGAGACTGCTGACCAGATGCTGAAGGCATGTAACAAAGCAGATGTTTATTTGGCAGTGAGTCATCAATTCCGCTTCACTCCGCTGTTTCGACACGCAAAATCATTAGTTGATACAGGGAAAATTGGTGAACTTCGTTCAATCCGCGAAGTGGGTAAAGGACGCGAGGCAGGATTTGAACTCATGGAGATGGGTGTCCATTACTTTGATGAAATGGATTTCTTCCTTGATGGTATTTCTTGGATTCAAGCACATATTACCTATCATGGACACGATGTGACAGACGCAGACATCATGCACAGCAGTGAATTGTGCCAAACCGATCGACGTGACAACGGTATCGTAGCAGGTGATACGATGCTTATCCATATTGGTGGAGCGAGGGGTACTTACGGTATTGTGGAACTTTATAAACGTGAACAGACACACGGATGGATGATGGGACCGCACCTTCTCGGTTCCGAAGGACAATTGATGATAAAGCCGAATCCAAAAACAGGTATAGATGAGATGTGGTGCTGTCCATTTGATGTTACATTTGCCGCACATACACCTGTTTGGGAACAGATAAAACTTGATACATCAGCGTTTATAATCTCTGGTAAGGAGTGGAAATCTCGCCACACTATCTGGAGTGCAAAGAATATGAGAGACGCAATTCTGAACGGCAATCAACCAGAACTTGGGGGACGCAACGCACTCACGTCTCTTGAGTGTGTAAGTGCAACCTACGTGTCTCATTTTACTGGGAAAAAAGTACAACTACCTTTGGATGAACGGAGTCACCCGCTTATCCATTCATAAAAAAAATTGTCTTGGCAACTACACCAAATAACTAACTTAGGAGCAATAAACTGAATGAAACTTGCATTCTTTGATGATTACCGACTCGGTGTGATAACGGATAATAAGATCGTTGACATTAGCAATGCACTGAGTGATATTTCCTATCACACACCGCAAGAACTGATACAGATGGTGATAGAGGATTATGATAACCTGCAGGAAACAATAGCAGAGGCAGCTGAAAATGGAACACCAATCGCATTAGACAAAGTCAGTTTTAAACCTCCACTTCCACGACCTGGACAACTGGTTTGCCTTGCGGGAAATTACATTGAGCCAGACAGCCCTTCACGTGGTGATTTTAATGCCTTTCTCAAATCACCGACCGGTGTTATTTCTACGAAGGAGACTGTTGAACTTCCAGAAGTAGATGTAACTGTATTTCATTTTGAGCCGGAGTTAGCAATTGTTATAGGGAAAACAGCGAAGCATCTCACAGAAGAAAACGCGCTTGATTGTGTGTTCGGGTACACACAATTTATAGATGTTTCTGCGCGCGGGTTGCCCGGAGGTTTCTTTTTAGGTAAGAGTTGGCACACCTTTGCCCCGATGGGACCGGTGCTTATCACTGCTGATGAAGTTGATGATCCCAACGCGCTCGGTGTACAACTTTGGATTAACGATGGCTTGCAACACGATTTCTCGACCAATTCAATGGCGCGATTTGTTCCAGAATTACTCGCTGAGGTTACCAATGTACTAACACTGGAACCGGGAGATGTTGTTTCTACAGGCACACATCATGAAGCACTCACAGCGGTTGGTAACGGAGATACGGTTCGGTTAGCAATAGAAGGTTTCGGTCCAGCGTTAGCCGTTGATGTGCATGACCCGTTAAAACGGACGACATGGCGCGGATAATAAAAAAGTTGACAACTACAGCGGTTTGCATGTATAATTTTAATAATAAGGAATTTAGGACATAGTTCAAGCTGAAATGACCACTCGGAATGCGATGTTCCAGGTTGCAAAAAATTATTTTTAGTTTAGACTGAAAAAACCTTTCGTGATGATAAGGAGAAACGATACATGAAAAAACACAGAAATATAGCGATACATGCTATCTTCGCATTTATCTGTGTGTGGATGGTAGGATGCGGAGGATGTAATCCGGAACCGGAACCGTCAGGGATGACCCCAGTTGAAGGTCCAGAGACTGGTGGAACCTCTGTCCGTATTACCGGCGAAAAATTTGACATGAAAAACGGTGTGACCGTTACCTTCGGTGGAAAAGAAGGACAAAATGCAACTGTCACAAGTAAAACAGAAGTTACTGTGGTAACACCTGCTGGTACCGCAGGACAATCGGTAGAAGTTATCATTACCAATAACGGAAAACCTGATGCACCTGTAACACTCACCCAGAAGTTCGCCTATATCGATGCTACACCACCGACAGTAACCTTAACCGATCCTGCTGATGGCACAGTTCTCTCTGAGTATGAAAACTCTTTGAATGTCAGGGATAATCTTTCAGTGACATTCAGTGAAGCGGTTGATGCAAATAGCGTCTCAATTGAGGTCGCAGTCGCTAAAACTGAAGATTCTATGAGCGAACCCGATGCTGCTACGGTATCCGGTACAGTGAGTGGTAGTGGTGATTCGGTAACGTTTACATCAGATATGCCAATGCGCGCTGGACGCATCTATACTGTCACCGTCTCTGGTGCCACTGATATGGCAGGGAATACACTCGCTAATGCACATACTTTTAGCTTTAGTGTAACAAGTCCTGAGCCAGTTGACAGATATGTCGTCAGGGAAGAGGATGTTGAGGAAGCAAATGGCGAAGCAGCACTGAAACACATCGCTGCACGTCCTGAGATTTATGACGATGCCGAAAAGTGGACACGGTTAGTCGCAGGGAATCAGGACGATTATATCTTTGACCGGACGAGACTAAGTGTTGGACAACGTTTATGGATTAAACGCGGTCCTGCTTGGGGCGATAAATAGTCGTAAATATATATCATTAATGAGAATGTAAAAGCCGTGTATTTGATACACGGCTTTTCTGTTTTAATTAGTAGCTTAGTAGCTTATGTAGTCTATCTGAAACAAGATTTGCATGAGTTTAGGATATTCAGGATTGTTAGTACACTCAGAGTTCTTCTTATACCATTTCTAATCAATAAAGTGCCATTTGCTGAGGACTACTTGTAGGAGCGACCTCCTGGTCGCGACCGGGAAATCAACGGTATGAATGCCATTTAGGCATTCCCCGGGTCGCTCCTACAGAAGAAAGATTTCCAATCAATAACAATGGTTGAATCCAGTAATGGGACAATAAATATTAGAATTGGTATTATATAAACATACGTCCTTCTTATATATCAATGTACATTATCTTAAGAACGATCATTTATTATACATATCCCTAATCCTGTTAGAATCATATATCAAAAAAAACGGATTGACAACACATAAATGTTTTGCCAATCCGTTTTTGTAAGTTATGTGAGATGTTTTAGGCACCATTGCCGTTTCCAGCACCACCGTTCGTGTCGTCAGCACCACCGTTCGTGTCGTCAGCACCACCGTTCGTGTCGTCAGCACCACCGTTCGTGTCGTCAGCACCATCATCCATGTCGTCAGCACCATCATCCATGTCATCAGTGCCATCATCCATGTCATCAGTGCCATCATCCATGTCATCAGTGCCATCATCCATGTCATCAGCACCATCATCCATGTCGTCAGCACCATCATCCATGTCGTCAGCACCATCATCCATGTCGTCAGCACCATCATCCATGTCGTCAGCACCATCATCCATGTCGTCAGCACCATCATCCATGTCGTCAGTGCCATCATCCATGTCGTCAGAGTCGTCATCTTCGGTAGGGAGTGATACGAAAACGTACTTTCCATTAGGTGCTTTTACGTGGCAACTATCGCATCCCATACTTTGTTCCATACTGAGAGGATTTCCACCTGCACCGTATATCCAGCCGCCACGATCAGCATACATCGGATCGTCTGTTTTTGTCATCGATACGATCTGAGTGATCATAGTATTGTCAGCATTCATGGCTTCCTTGTAAATCATAGAACCGGCGGAATATTCCGTTCCTGCTTTGTTTGCCATAGCTGCGGCTTCGTTGAAAAAGATGGTGCGTTCTCCCGCATCATGAGCAGTAGTTCCCGCAGGTTCTGCAAGAACAACATGTTCCCATGACGTGTAATCAACCATCATTTCCGGTTCCGGATCTGGCATCACAGGCATTAATGCCTCTTGTGCCCGTTCGCAAGCCACAAAAGCAATACACCCGATCAAGATTAAAATTAAGGTTATCTGATATTTTAGCATTTTATGTTCCTTCCCTATAATAATTTATTCAAAAGTAATAGACGAAGAGTTGCAAATCTATATTGTTAGGCTTTAAAACTAAAAGTCCGTTCAACCGAGTTTGTCACTCTTCAGATACGTGTACTACACAACCTAATTATAAATGATACTATAATTGTAATAAATTATCAAGAATTTAATTATTCTCTAACATTACAAGAGTAAGAATCATTTCCAAATTGAAAAGATTTAACGTGAAAACGGTGTCAGAGATACAAAGTCCTTAATACTTAGCATTTTACTCTAAATTATAACGGTAGGTACGGTTACTACCTACATCTAAAGTCGTTAAATTTTTAAGGTGATTATAATAATTACATTACTTTTCATCAGTCTTTAGAATTTCTGAACGGATCTTTATAATATACGGATCTTTAGGGGTTTGTGAATATGCCTTTTTAATTTCACGTTTGGCATCAGAAGTGCGTTTGAAACGGTAATAGACCAATGCCAGTGTTGCAATATGTGTTGGTCGTTTGTCACTGGCTACAGCAGATTCGGCAAGGATGAGTGCTTCATCAAGTGATCTGTTTTCTGTTACGAGTAAAGATGCTAATGCATCTTTTGGAAATGGAACATCTGGTGCAAGTTTGATTGCACGTCGAAAATCATTTTCTGCTTCGGTAGACTCACCACGTTTTTGGTATATTTTTCCACGCCACAAATATCCCGGTGCCCATGCGGGTTGATGTTGAATACCCATTGTAAGTGCAGTCTCTGCTCCCACAAGATTTCCCGATGTCATACGGAGATTGGAAAGTTGAGAGTATGTATCCATAAAGTCCGGTTGATGCGTGATGAGGGTAAGAAGGTGTGATTCTGCTTCAACGCTATTCCCAAGTTTTGCTTCAATCCTGCCTAAATGTAGCAATGCCTGGTGGGAGATAGGTTCTAATTTAAGAACGCGTTGATAGGTCTGTTTGGAAGATTGTAAATCGTTCATCTGCATCTGTACGTATGCAAGATCTTTAAGGGCAGGAATATAATTCTCATCCGTATTGAGTGCTTTCTGTAAAAGTTCAAGTGCAGGTTTTCCTTGCTGTTTTTCAATATATTGCTGTGCCTGATGACGATAAACTTCAGCTAAAGTTTGTCTGAAGCGCAAACGAGTCTTCTTAGATGCTTCAATGTTTCCAAGTTGTTCAAGACCATCGGCGAGTGCCTTGTAAAATATAGGTTCATGCGGGTTATTTTGAATTGCTTGTTCATAAAAGCGTCGTGCGACGTCGAATTGACCGCGTTTGGCTGCAACCTGCCCTCTACCGAAAGCAGCACTTGCGAGGGTCTTATCCAACGTTAGTGTTTCACGAAACACCGCATCTGCTTCATCTATACGGTTTAGTTTTAGCAGGACATGTCCAAGGTTGTTATAGGCAGCTGTTGTATCTGGGTGCAGTTGTACTGCAGCGATGTAATACCGACGTGCCTTCTCCAAGTTACCCCGTGCTGTTTCAATTTGTCCCAAAGCGATATACCACGATACATGTGCTTTCTCTCCTGTTCCTTTGACTGCCGCCTGATACAACGCATCTGCTTCATCAAGTTGCTTATCACGATGGTAGGCAGTTGCGAGTTTGGCTTGCACGGTCGGTCCAAAAGCAATACGTTGAACCTGTGGAAGTTCTGTAATTAGCTGCAAGGCACGTTGAAATGCTGGAATAGCGTTTGGGTAATCTCCTAACTTCGCTGAGGAATCGCCTTGTCCGATATGTGCATTCGGAAGTTTAGGTGCATCTTTAGCAAGTGTCTGATACAAACGGAGTGCCTCTTCAAACTCACCCTCTTTAAATGCGTTTTGTGCTTTTTTCATCTGTTTTCGAACTTCTGCAGGATATGTAGATACATCCCACCACATATCATTACCGAAAACAGAAGTAGTGAGTATCAATAGGAATAAACATAGTGCTGTTCTGGATTGAGTAAAATACATCAGATTATTGTTTGGGGTCAATTTTAATTCTGGAAACTCGTTCTAACGCATCATCAAGGATATACCAAGGTTCTCTTTCTTTTTGTCTTGCTAACCATTTCTTAAACTCAGATTCTGCTTTACTGTGTCGGATCATCTTTGCAATTTCATCTTTAACTTCTGAATACTCTTTCTGACGTGCCGGTGTTTTCTTCACAAGTTCAACTATCTGATATCCTTCTGGAACAGTAATAGGTCCTTTACGTTCAGTGGGTTCCAATTCCGCAACAACCGCACCTAACGGTGTATCTGTTGTGATGATCTCTGAATAAAAACTGATAGACTTTTCTGTTTTGTAACTCTGTTCAATTGCATCATAAGTTTCACCATTTTGTAAGCGTTCATTGATTTGTTCAGCGAGATGTTTGGCAGCTTGCTTCTTTTCTTCTGAACTGTCTGATGAAACGGATATCAGGACAGAACGAATAGTAACCTTTGCGGGTGCGATAAACTGTGTTTTATTCGTCTCAAAATATTGTGGTGCTAACTCGTCAATCTCTTTGTTATCAATTCTATTTACAAACTGACGTTTATAATATGCATCGTAAATAACCTGTTCATAGACCCATTTTTCCAACGTTTTGATTTCTAATTCCTGTTTCAGCAATACATTTTGGAATGCCTTATTGGATGGGAATTTGGCGCGTATATCTGCGATTCGTTCTGTAACCTGTTTCTTGTGATCAACAGCAGTTATTCCAATTTTTTGTGCTCCTTGTAATACCAATTTTCGGTTAATGATAAGATTCAAATTCTGCTGTTTTTCTATCTCAATCGGTTCACGTGAGAGAGGTTTATCCGTAATAACTGTAATACGAAATTCGTCTATGAGTTCACTCTGTGTAATTGCTTGTCCATCAACAACAGCTATCACAGAGTCTATTAGAATTTGTGCTTCCACATTTCCAACGAACAAGAGAAGGAGAAAAATGATATTTAGTGTTATATTTGAAAGGTATTTCTGTGTGTTCATGGTATTGATATGATAGCGTAATTTTGGTGTTTATGGCAAGGTGTTTTGTTGGATGTGGAATTTTGAAGTTCAGTTGAAAATTGTTGCTCAATATGTTATCATTATCCTCAAGGAATTCCAATTGTGTAGGAGAAAAGTGATGCAAGGATTAAATCAAGGACTTGTTAATTCCTCTTACAACTCCAGTTTTATTTACTCAGAAAATACACCATCTTGCAAACAGGATAGTGCCGAGGCATACAATGATCAAGGCATTAATCTTGCTAAAAACGGTGATTACGATCTTGCCATCGCCTATTTTAACAAGGCGATAGAACTAAACCCGAATTATACTGAAGCCTATGCTAACCGTGGGGCAGCATTTGGAGACATAGAGGAGTTTGATAATGCTATTGAGGACTGTAGCAAAGCTATAACCCTTAATCATAACTTTTCCGTGGCATATTATAATCGCGGTACTGTTCACTATGACACAGGTGCAGTTGACCTTGCCATCAGCGATTACATTAAAGCGAAAAACCTTAATCCCTATTTTGTTGAAGTCTATTACAATCTTGGTTATGTCTATTGTAAAATAGATAGGTGCGATCTTGCCATAGAAAACTATAACAAAGCAATAGAACTTAGTCCTGATGATTCCAGATCCTACAACAATCGAGGTGTGATTTATTATAATAGTGGGGAAGTTAACCGAGCTATTAAAGACTATACTAAAACGATAGAATTAAATCCTGATGATGTTATAGCTTATTGTAATCGAGGTGAAGCATATTGTGACAAAGGTGAACTGGAAAATGCTATTGCTGACTATACCCAGATGATAATTCTTAAACCGAAGATACCTGAATCCTATTACATACGCGGTGAGGTGTACTTACGCGCAAAGCAGTGGGAAGAGGCGAAAAGAGACTTAACTGCTGCTATACTTCAAAAGGTTGATATTTCCGAAAAATTCCATAGTAACCATGAAAATATTGCTGCTTTTGAAGAGAAGGTGGGTGTTCAATTACCGGAAGATATAGTACATCTGCTGACTTCAAGTCCAGAGACTTTTAAAATTGATGAAGATGCGCGTATAGCACTAGCAATGAAGTATTATGAGAATGAAGAACTCAGTAGTGGACTCGCTTCGCGACTTGCTGGAATACCACGTGGTGTATTTATTATGATAATGGGAGATTACGGACTTTCACCATTTGGAACAGTTGAAGATCTGAAAGCGGAACTAGGGAATGTCTACAAAGCCGATCATCTGTAATACAAGTCCGCTTATTGGTCTGTCAGGGATCAATTCTCTTTCTCTCTTACGAGATCTCTACACCGAAGTATGGATTCCACGAGAAGTTGAAAACGAGTTTTTAGCCATTGATGAAACAATTCATAGAGAGATACTCAACAATGCACCGTGGATAATAACTGTAGATTTAGCAGATCAGCAAAAAGTGGAGGTCTATGAAGGGATTGATGGTGGTGAAGCAGAGGTATTGGCTCTTGCTAAAGAGCACGAAGCGGTCCTTGTCTTTATTGATGAGAAAAAGGCACGTCAAGTGGCTCAAGATATAGGTCTCATTGTTAAGGGTACGGTTGGTATTTTGCTGGAAGCGAAGAAAAATGGTTTAGTTGATGCCATTGAACCACTTTTGATAGAATTGCAGAATAACGGAATGCGTCTGAGCAAGGCACTCATTGATTTTGCATTACGAGTAGCGGATGAGATATAGTAACGGTATGAGTTGGAAGATATTCATTTCATATAGAAGAATAAGCTTATTCTACCAACTCAATCACACCGCAACCGATACGAGAACCACCACCCGGTCTAACCTGCACGGCTTTTAGCACTTCAATAATCCACTCTCCGAATGCTACATCATCCCCTTGAAAGTAACTTAACACCCATGCTGTCGTCCGATCATTCAAGAAATTGGTAAGAAGTAGGTTGTACCCAACTATATCCGTAAGATTTTCAATATCTATTCCTGATGCAATATAGAGGTCTGTTAAGCGTTGCTGCATCTCCTGCTCAGATTCTTTAGGGATGCCAATACGGAAGGTCTGTTGATATTGATTTGTGAAAAAATCAGCGTCTACGGGTAACCCTATAGAGATAAAAAATTCGTGGTATGCAGCTAAACTTTTAGGTTCAATTTCCAAGAATGCTTGATGCTCTGGTGATCCTACAAGTGGAATGTTAAACAGAATTTTCGGATCAGAAAGTTGTTCAGGACTCAAAAAACATGTCAACAACAGTTCCAGAGTGTTATGGCTGTGTGGACTTATTGCTTCACCGGGTAGGTGGTGGTCCGCGTTTAAATCAATTTGCTGACCAAGTACTGCAAGTGTGCAAGCATGGGTTGCTTGTGTCGTTTCCAAATCCGTTGGCATTTGCATGACATTGTGGGTATGCGTGCCGGTGTTAGGCATCGCTGTATGTTGCGCGTGCGGATTTGTTTGGAAGGTATCGCCTGTTTCGTGGATTAGGATTAGTTTTCCGAGAATATCGGTGGTTGGATTACCATCAATAGACCAGAATGGTGTTGTGAATTCTAATATACCCGTGCCGTCTTCACCTACCGGTATGTTCCCGATTTCTCCTACACCGATAGGTGGTTTGTCGAGTGTGGCTTCTGCCACGGGGACACCGACTGTTCCTTGTGGAACGCCGACAGGATGCCAGTGTGGTCCTATGACCGTACAACTACCAAGATGGAGATGCGTAGCATGCAAACCGAGGGAAGCATTCTGTATCTCAATCCTGACATGAACACCATTATCTACTTCTGTGAATGTTGCTGTACCAGTCACATCACTTTCGTCTATTGCCGAGATGGTAGCAACTGCGACTTTATCAATAGGTTCTGTGGTTATAATCTCTGTCGGAATCCATTCACAACCGAGGTAAAGGCATGAGAAAATGAAAACAACTAACACACTGGTTGTGCTATGTCTGATACATCTTAACATAATTACTTTATTGAATTAAGTTATTTGCAGCTCGGACAGGTCTAAATAGTGTCTGTCGTTTGGGTGGCATTTCTTCTAACAACTTCGGATTTGGATTCCAATCGTGCCATTTACTATTGACAGTGTTATAGCAACTGAAAATCGCCATCCTGTGGTTATCCTCGTTTGTCCATTGATGAGTGCTGTGCGTCAACGCTTCAGTGAAAAAGAGCAGCGATCCTGCTGGACACTCGTAGGTATCCCAAATCGGAGAATCCGGCGTTCGTAAACTATCAGGCGCAGTATAAACTGCCTTATGACTTCCCGTGACGAACAGAGTACCGCCCTGTCTGTATTTGACTGGGTTGAGTTCCCATACAATACGAGTTAAGCCGCTATATCCTCTGCCGGGAATACACCGATAGAGATGTGAATCTCCGGGGAAACGGAGCATACCGTTGCCATTGTGTGGTCCAAAGTTTCCATCTCCGACAGTCCGGTAGAACAGGTTGCACGATTCCATACGGAATCCATAACATTCTGGACTTGATAATGCTGGATGTGCAAGGAACTCGTTTAGAAAACCGACAACATTTGGATGATCGGCTAATTTTTGCATCGGTCCACCGAGAGGAGAACGTTCATGTGCTGGAATAGAGTCTGGTTCATGACGGAGACGGTAACTAAAATCTTGTATCTCTTCCAGTTCATCACCTACTAATACACCTGGTACTAATAGCCACCCGCGCATGTCAAACAGATATTTCTGTTCCTGTGTAGGTGGGACTACAGGCGTTCCATCTGAGGTAGTTTGTGGTAATGCTGCATTATCTATGTCAAGTGCTGCACCTAAGTTTTTATCAACAATAAAAGGTTTCGTATGATTTTGTGCTTGTTCCATAATTATAATTCCTATCTTTTTCCTTAATTTATCGCCTTCGCGCGTTTGAGCGCATCCTCCGATACACTCAATGTTTTAGCAATGTCTTCATCCGTATGTGAAATGGACATGAACCAGATGTGTCCTTCAGGCAGATACAATCCGCCATCTAATGTCATTTCATAGAATGTTTTGCGGAATTTTCCCTGCTTTTCACCATCAGCATTCAAACCGAAGAATGGCATCGGTCCAATGCCACCGATACGCGCTTGGTCAATACCTAATCGTTCTGTCATTTCCCGATAGCCATCTAACAGTTTTGTGCCCTGTTTCCACATAAAAGCAACACCGTCCTTCGCTTCTAATTCCGCAATCGTAGCAATAGCTGCTGCAACAAGTGATACCTCTCCGTGGAAGGTAGCGGCGACCCATACGCCAGCAACTTCGTCCATAATATCTTCCCTGCCAACAACGACTGCAGTCGCGAAGCCATTTGCCAACGCCTTCCCAAAGACGGACATATCAGGTGTTACACCGAAATATTCCTGTGCGCCACCTAAAGCATATCGGAATCCGGTTTTAACTTCATCAAAAATTAATAAAGCATCGTTAGCGTTCACAATGGACTTGACGTTTTCCAAATATCCTTCTGTGGGTAAGTCGTGACCAGAAGGTTCCATAATTAAACACGCTATTTCATTAGGATGTTCCTTAAAGAGGTCTTCAAGTGCGTCTATATTGTTAAAGGGAACGCTGAGTGTTGATGCTGCACTACTCGGTAGGTGTCCACGAGTGTTATGACACCAATCGTGCCAACCGTGGTATCCACAACGGATCACCTTTTCTTTTTCAGTATAAGCGCGTGCGAATTTAAGCGCGCCAGTAGTCGCATCGGAACCGCCGACAAAGTATGCCACTCGATCAGCAGACGGTATAATCTCAATGAGTTTCTCCGCCAGTTCTATTTCCAGAGTGTGTCCAACATTATAGACATTGCCGCGTTCAAGTGCCTTCGCAACGGCTTCTATCACAGTAGGATAGGCATGCCCCAGAATCATTGGTCCATATCCCATCAGATAATCAATATAGTCGTTTCCATCGGCATCCCAAAAATGTGAACCTTTTCCTCCCGCAATCATAATCGGTTGCGGTGGGTTGCTCTGTTTATGGGGTTGTCCGCCGCCAACTAACGCAGCTTTTGCCCTTTTCCGCCACGCCAACGATTTTTCAAAAGTTCTTCCCATGCTTTACCTCCACGCAATATGATAGACAGTATACCACAATTTACATTTGTCTAAACATTTTTTGTTGTAAATCATAGAAATTAATGACATACTATACTAATTTTAAGTTTTATGAAGGTTTAGATAGATACCGTAACCTTTGGAGGAAAAGGAAATGGCAGAAAACCTCTTAACTGACGCGCAGATGCGGCAATTTATCGTGAATGGGTTTGTCACTGTTGACACTGAGCTGCCGCCAGCGTTTCACGATGACATTTTTGAAAGAACGGTTGCAGTTTTTGATAAAGAAGGCAATCCGGGTAATAATCTATTACCGAGAATACCAGAGATTCAGAGAGTCTTTGACGATGCAAACGTGAAAGGTGCTTTGACAAGCTTGTTGGGACCGGATTGTTATATGCAGCCACATCGGCATCCGCATTACAATCCACCCGGTAGCAAGGGACAAAATATGCATCAAGATGGTGGTAAACGGTGGTCACACCATACACGGAGGTTGCTTGTTTTCTATTACCCACAAGATACCCCTGTTGAACGTGGACCGACCGGCGTTGTTCCGATAAGCCACTACTTCAGTACACAGGAAGGATCGCAGGTATCCCCTGAAAAACCTGTCAGTGGAATAGCGGGAACTGTCGCATTTGCGAATTATGACCTATGGCACCGTGCTATGCCTAATCAAACTGAGGAGAGACGTTACATGATGAAGTTCCTTTATGCCCGGATGACAGAGCCGCAAGAACCGACGTGGGCAAACAAGGAAACAGATTGGGAAAATGGCACAGCAGTTGGACCTGCCGAACATCAGGAGATGTTCAAACATCTTTGGAACTGGCATCTTGGTTCAAAAGATATTGAGGATTCTGCTTCACCCAATGGTGAATCGTTATCGGATTTAATAAGTGCGATGACTGGCACGACTGAATCCTCCGGATTGCAGGCTGCGTATCATGTGCCGAAGTTTGGTGAAGAAGCTGTTAAACCATTGGTGAGGTGTTTATATGAAGAGTCGGATATGACTCGTCGTAATGCATGTTATGCGTTGAATGCGTTAGGGACTCCAGCTATTGGGGCACTCCGTAATGCCTTGAAGGATTCTTCTGAACAAGTTCGCGCGAATGCTGCAGAAGCACTCGGAGACCTTGGAACGAAGGCTGAACCTGCTGTCCCTGATTTGGTTGAAACAATAGAAAACGAATCCGGATCAGTCCGGGTGCGCGCGATTGAGGCGTTAGGTACAACAAGTCAATCAAGTTCAATAGCAGTTCCGGGATTGACAAAGGCATTGAAAGATCCAAACGAGGGTGTTAGACGGACTGCTGTGTTTGCGCTGTCTCGGATTGGGAAGAATGCGGCGGATGCAGCGGATGCGGTTGAGGGTTTGGAAAATCTACTGTTTGATGGAAACCGTTATATCCGAGGTGATGCCGTGCACGCGCTTTACCGTATTGGTACTCCAGCAGCAAAAGATGCATTGGTGCGTCACCTACACACAACGAGATGGTGTCCTATTACCAACCGTGATAGTACGTTTTAGTATTATTATTGTCGGAATATCTGTAAATTTTTAGACGCTATTTAGGAAATTGAAAGTTGTGGAATCTGTTGATCAACTTTATCGAAGCGGATTCCACACAAAACACCATCCCTTTTCCGATATATGTGAAGGAAATAGAGATGCCTTTAAGAGCAAGACTCAATGAAAAAGATATTATCGCCTATGAGTTTGATGAGAATTCTTGGAGTCAGTTAAAAGCATCTTACAAGAAAGAGACATTAATAATGCCTTGTTGTGATAATTAGGCTATACCTAAAATCAGCAAACTAAACAACTACTTCTTTGCCCACGCTCGTAGATCGGGATGCACAACTGGTCCAGAAACTTTTGAGCACATTTTTTTAAAGACGCTAATTGCTAAGAGTGCTTCTTCGCTCGGATGGAACGTAGTGACAGAAAGGGTGGGAGAAACTCCTGATGGAGAACGTTGGATTGCAGACGTATTCTGTACCAAAGGAAAAGCAAAAATAGCTGTTGAAATACAATGGTCGCCTCAAACAGAAACAGAATTTAAAAGAAGACAAATGAAATATAATGCATCTGGTGTACGAACCGCTTGGCTGTATAAACTAAGACGAAATCAGGATTATCTACCTACCGTGTATGAGTTTCCTGCCTTTGGAATTCAAATTAAAAGTGATTCTGGTGAAATGTCCGTACCGCAATTTGATCTGTCAATAGATGAGTTTGTTAGAGGGATGTTCGAAGGAAAATTGAGATGGAGACCGAAACAGAACGAGAAACTTATAGGGAGATTGATAACTGATTATAATCAGTGTTGGAGATGTAAAAGAAAAACAAGAGTAATTTTAGGGATTGGAATTTATGATAAAGAAGGAATCAATCTCTCATGTAGGTATTTTCATGATGATGAAATTTCTGTTCCCCACTTCATTTTACAACACGTAGGCAACTCAGAACTTGCAAAAAATAAAATTGCACCTATTAAACGCCGTTTCTCTAATACGATGCAAGAAGCTTATCTTTCTAATGGTTGCTTTCATTGTTATGCTATTCAAGGACAGTGGTTTCTACTGCATGAGTGGATTGACTCTGTGTATTCAGAGTCAAATAAACTAATTATGGACTTTTCATTCATTAATGGGCAAAAAAACTTTCATGTTGAAGGAAACTGGTATTTTGGGCAGATACCTATGCGCTCTTTTAGAAGATTTTGGAAGTGAAGTGATGTTACATTCCTTATGTAACACCCCCTTATTTATGCGGAGAAATACACGATTTATGATTTACATTAACTTTACATATTATTATGTTTGCATTGGTTTGTCTTAAGTAGACTGAAACGCATCATAAATCTCACGAGCACGTGTTTCAACATCGCTTAAATAATCCTCTCCAATATACTTGCAATATAGTTCTGTAAGGTCACCGCTTGTTTCACCGAAAGCTTTAGCGTATTTTCGACACTCGTCTTTATCAGGACCAGAGGTATAAGCTTTTGTCTTTGCATCTGTCCCAGATTTACGAACTTCAACGAACATATCCATAAATTTCAAGTAGGTTCCATCCCCAACAAAACGGACACTCTCAAGAGTCGTAAAATCAAGATCGGGTAGTGTATCCGAAAGGATATCCCGCGTCTGTTCCATATTTATTTTTCCATCACGCAGTGCAATAGCGATTCCAAGGAAAAACAGGTCGTTTTTGTCGCGTTTTGCTTCACCTTCCCGTTTCGCTTCGCGCAGTTTTTCAGGATTCGGTTCAGACTCATTGTAATAGGTTATATCTTCTCTCACATCACACGTTGCGGTAATCTGACTCTCGACAAAAATAGATGCCAGATAGTCAGATAAAGGTAGATCTTCCTGTTGGCAATGCGCAGCAATTGCTGTGACCAACACCATCGATTCTCCCGCAGATTTCTCTCGCATCGCAATTGCTTTCCTACCACCTTGACTCTGTATAAGTTTCTCTGGACCTGTAATCATACCACCACTCTCTTCACCTGCAAAGATGAGACGTGGTTGCACACCGAGCGTAATGGTTTCACCATACACATCTTGGATACTCACCGAAACATTGGGAGAGTCCGCTATCTGCTTCTCAATCTTCTTCATAATTGCGGCAATCTCTTTGAAACCCACAGGTACATTGATGACATTTACTCCGTTAGCATCACCCCATTGATCCCAAGCGAGCGCGGATGGAGTTGTTTTAATCATAAAGCGTGGATGGTTATTCCAAAGTCCTGCCGTTTTTAGTTGTTTTGTATGGAAATCCATCAACATCAAAAATGCTTGATTTGGCGTGTAAATCGTCAACAATCGATTGTCGTCAAGCAGGAGATAATCCACACCGAGACGTTGAAGTGTTTCAGCACGCGATGCTTCTTCTATCTGACAAACAATAAGCCTATCACCGTCGGGGTCGGTTGCCTCAATGATTGTGCCAATGGGTTGGTTTTTGAGTTTTGTATTATACGCTGCAGATTTCACGACATCCAGTATGCTAAAGTCACAACCGAGATCATAGAATTCTTCCGCACCGGTTTTTGGATTTTTATCCAGTTTTCCAATATTATGATAGAGTGGATCCGCCTCAACATGTAACCACCGAACTGAATCGGCAATACCTAACCTTTCAAATATAGCACGCATCGGACGATACATACATCCACCGACACAATCCATTACGATGGGTGGTTTCGTTTTGCGGATAAGGCTGAGATTCGCGTCTGTAGCAACACCGCTTTTTAAGTAGCCGACATAAAGCTGCACACCGTCGTGGAGTTCGTCTAACCTCTCAAAATCGATATGTTCGTCATCAATTGCACTGAACTGAATTGGATACCCGTCTGTTTCTGCAGTACTGAGAATCTCCTCAATTTTATTGACGAACTTCATGGATTCTTCGGGAAGGTACTGACTGCCTTGATTGTTGAGGTCTTTTGTTGCGTTTTTCGTGCTGACTGAGTGGCTTGATGTGACATGCTCACCACCGTCTAAGTCCAGCATAAAAATGAGGAACGATGCCATCCAAATTGGCAGTGTTCCAAACCCTTTCGGCACATAAGTCCGTATACCTTGTGCTGCTTGGATTCGAGCGATGAACTCAACATATTTTTGTGAGTTGTAGCGCACCTCGCATCCTGCCAGTTTCTCTATAGGTTGTCCAACTGATTGTTGCTTTGCGACGAGACTTTTACCAAGTGTCGCCAAGATAATCCCAACTTGATTGATAGGAAAGCGGGTATCCCACGGATACAAGATGTTTTGTGGTCCACGGATTCCAGCGGTTGATACCTGTGCTTCCTTAGCATAATTGCGGAACCATTCCCGCAGGTTCAAACGTTCTATTAGTTCTTTGTCAAGTGTGAATATGAATGCATCGGGTTCGTCTTGGGGGAAAAGAGGGGTTTTGATTGAATCGGGGGTGTTCTGTTCAACAACTGTGAAGAGTTGTCGTTCTGTTCGGTTTCGTTTGTCAAGGGACGCTGCATCTACAGCAATTACCATCTCCACGCTCCAAAATAGGTTTTGTGGTTATTATAGCAGATACTCGTAATTTGTGGGAGTTTAATTTAAGCAGGGTCAGGGTTATTTAGCAAGTGTAAAAAATTGCATGAAAAACCGAAACTATGGTAAACATTGAAATTAAAGAGACACATTTCTGTAGGAGCGATCTCCGAATCGCGACAAAACTCACTGATAGTCGGGAATCTGAGTTCCCTCCTACAACTCAAAATGTCCTGTTATAGTAGATTTTAGAATTACTTG
>JAPOQK010000039.1 GCA_026710795.1 Candidatus Poribacteria bacterium | reverse complement strand
TGTGGTTCACAACTTGATTTATATAGGTAGTTATATTCTCTTGTAAATAAGTTAATTTCCATTAATATTTTTTCTTGCATTACACACCTCTTTTTTCAGAATTGAATTGCATATGTGCAACATTATTGATTATTATTCAATTACTATAGTGTCACACAATATGCAAAATATTAAGTGGGCAAAAACATGTGTATCTGAAGTTCTGTTATATTTAAGAATAAAATGCATCCGATGCACTGAGCATTCGGGACACTTTGCTTGGACTTGACAAACGGGTTTAAAATACTCTGTACCCGTAAATCAATTTTGCAGAAATCGAGAAATTCTTTCTCGACGATTTTCTAAGGAAGGAAATAATCTTTCAATTTGTTCCTGACGAGATCAAACAGGAAACACATAAAACCTTTCAATGCTTTCTTTTCTGGAGATTATAGGTTTTGATAACCATATTGGTCGTGAGTCATTTGATAACTTATCTGATTTCATTGTTTTTCTCCTGAATAAAGTAGAATTGGGTTTTACAGAGAGCTGGTATCTCTCTGTAATTTTCTTAGTCAATTTTACCATGAAAATATGGAAAAACTTAAATCAATAAACCTCTAATATTACATGTAAACTCGGAAATTACCATAATCAACATCCTGAAAATCCTATAATCTTGAAAATCCTGGTTCAGAAAAAATATATTCCTACGGATTCGGCGGAGAGGTACAGATCAGCACCTCCAATGTCTCATCCCCCGTATTTTCAATACCATGCTCACACCAAGGCGGAAGATGGACAAATGTCCCTGCCTTCACTGGTACCTTCTCATCGGCTATCGTCATCGTTCCTTCTCCACGCATGATAACATAGCACTCTTCTGTGTGATGACTTCCCGGTTCCAAAACCACATGTGGTGGCACGAAAAACATCACCATTCCCAAATTTTCTGCAGGTGCTTTCGGATTTGCAGGATGCACCACACGCACGCCAATACCCTCGCATCCCGGATATTTCACAGGCACACCATCTTGAACAGTCACAACATTCGCTTGTACTTGTCCTTTCGGTTTCGGAATCGGGGGTTCACCTTCATAACCTTTAAACAACGTTATTTTTGCCATCATTCACCTTTGTCGTTATGACACAACAGGATTCCGCAAAACACCAATTCCTTCTATCTCCACCTCAACAACATCACCATCTTTCAATGCAGTTGTCGTTCCCGGCGTACCCGTGTAAACCGCATCACCCGGTTCCAAAGTTATCGCTTGCGAGATGAAACTAACAATCACTGGGACAGGAAAAATCAGGTCACCCGTAGTTTGAGACTGAACAACATCTCCATTGATACGAGTTTCTAATTGCAGGTCACCGTAGTCAATATCTGTGACAATATATGGACCCATCGGTCCAAAGGTATCAGATGCTTTAGCACGCCACCACTGCATATCATCTGACTGCCAAGTACGCGCACTCACATCGTTACCACACGTCACCCCTAAAATATTCGCAGCCGCTTCATCTGGAGACACTTTACTTGTCCGTTCCTTAATGATAACCACCAATTCACCTTCAGCATGCACATCGTCATCACCATCGGGTAACACAATATCACCTTCTGGATCATTGATACAAGAAGGTGTCTTGATGAAGATTTCCGGATTTTGAGGCTCAGGTGCATCCCCCAAATGGCTCCGATAATTCAAACCCACTGCTAAAACCTTTGACGGTTTTGTAGGCGCAAGTATTTTCACATCTGCTAAAGCAACTGTATCACCAGTCTCATTAAAGTCTGTAAACGGACATGCATCTAACGTTTTCAAACTATTCCCATCAACAATACCGTACCCAATTGTCTCATTCAATTCATATCGAGCAAGTTTCATAAATAATTCCTCCACCTTTATTCTCCCATGAATTCCCATTTTTGTCAACCTTTCAGCTAAACCAATACAACCCAACGCTTATCTTATGAAAACCACCTAAATATACAAAACACCCTTCTGTGTTCTCTGCGTTCTCTGTGCTTTCTGTGATTCAGACAATCAAGATATCCATAAATAACAATACCCTAAAAGTTTTAGAGTCAATCCTGACTAAAAATGTCATATATAAGCTGTGAACCCAGTGTCATAAAGGGATTACAGCCATACACGAAAAAAGACAAAATAACAATTGACTCTAAAAACTCTAAAGTATGACATTTTAGTTCCATTCAATTGACGGTTATATTGCCTAAAAAAGAGACACTCAAATTGGACTATTGGGAGGTATTGGATGTGGAAGATAGAGGTGTACCATGTCTGGTATATGGATGTATTCTACCATATTATATTATTGTGTAATACAACAATTGAATGTCACAATTATACATACGGTAATATATAATTGACATTCACACCACTTCATGCTAAACTATACGCGTAAAATAATACCCACAGGACAAAAAGATGACAAAGATAGGAATCGTCGGTGCATCAGGCTACAGCGGAAGCGAATTACTAAGATTTTTGGTCAACCATTCAGGTGGACTACGCATAGAACTTGCTACATCCGAAACCTACGCTGGTCAACGCATTGACCACGTCTTACCACACCTGCGAGATTTCATTGACCTTGAATTTGAACCTTTAGACATCAATTCACTTAAAAAACGAGTAGACGTTGTCGTCCTCGCTGTACCCCACAAAGTTGCTATGACGTATGCCCCACAAATCTTATCACAGGGATTGCGGGTTGTAGACTTCAGCGCGGATTACCGACTACGTGACGCAAAGACTTATAGCGACTGGTACCATGTTGAACATACCAGTCCTGAACTCATACACGACGCAGTCTACGGCTTACCAGAACTTTACCGTGAGAAAATAAGAGATGCAAAACTCGTAGCAAATCCAGGATGTTATCCATCCAGTGCTATTCTTGCAACTATGCCGCTATTGAACAATAGACTCATAGACTTAGATTCCATTATCGTTGATTCCAAATCTGGTATATCGGGAGCAGGACCTAAACCGAAAGACACAACCCATTACCCAAATCGAGAGTCAAATCTTCTCGCTTACAACATCGGCATACACAGACATACACCAGAAATAGAACAAGAACTAAGCGCGATTGCAGGAGAAAATCTTACAGTAACTTTCACACCACATTTAGTCCCGATGACACGCGGTATCCTCAGCACCGTTTATGCACGACTAAACAAAACTTTAGATACCGAAAACTTGCTTGAGATATACGATACTTTTTACGAAAATGAACCATTTATCAGAGTTCTTGATAAAAACCAATACCCACAAACAAAATCTGTTCTCGGTAGCAACTATTGTGATGTTGGAATAGAAATTGACGAAAGAACACAACGCGTTGTCGCAATGGCAGCACTGGATAACCTCGGCAAAGGTGCAGCTGGAGCTGCTCTACAAAATCTCAATCTTATGTTCGGATACAACGAAACAGATGGACTCAAATCTCCAGGATTAATGCCATAACAATGGCAGTACGCACACACCATGTGCTGTTAAACCACAATCTTAATGGAAATAATGATTGTTGCAGGTGAACCCTCTGGCGACCTGCACGCCTCCCACGTCGTCAATGCACTCAAAACACAACACTCAGAAATATCGTTCTACGGCATGGGTGGTGATATGATGGAAGCAGCAGGAGTTACCCTGAACATACACATCCGGGATTCCGCTGTCATGGGGATTGCTGAAGCAATCGCTGTCCTCCCAAAGTTTCTAAAAAAACGCGCATTGTTAAAAGAACATATTCGTGAAAAACCTCCAGATACTTTAATCCTTATTGATTTTGCTGAATTCAACATGCCTTTGGCAAAGTATGCAAACTCACAAGGTGTACCGGTAATCTATTACATTCCGCCAAAAGCGTGGGCATGGCGACCAGGACGCGCAAAGAAACTCGCAAAATACGCAAACCATATCGCATCTATTTTCCCCTTTGAAACAGAATTCTACCGAAATGCAGGCGCATCTGCACAATTCGTAGGACACCCACTCGTTGACTTCGCTAAAACCGACCTAACTCCAACACAAGCACGTGAAAAACTCGGTCTACAAACCGACACACATGCCATTGGACTAATGCCCGGTAGCAGACGATCCGAAATCCAACGCATCCTTCCTACCATATTCAAAGCAGCCGCAAACATCTCAACCGCATTACCAAATACAGAATGGATACTACCACTCGCACCAGGAATATCAGATGATCTTATAAACCAATGTAAAAATGGAATCGAAGGAATACCAAAAATAAAAATAATTCAAGGTGATAATTACATAGCAATGCGTGCAGCCACCTTGATGCTCGTTACATCCGGAACAGCAACTCTTGAAACCGCATGTCTCGGCACACCGATGATTATTCTGTATCGCACCTCATGGCTCAATTGGCAGATTATCAACGCATTAACTCCGTTAGAACATAGCGGACTACCAAATCTGATAGCTGGAAAACGTATTGTCCCCGAACTCCTACAAGATGACCTAACTCCAGACACGTTAACTAATCACACCATAGACCTACTCAGCAATCCTGAAAAACTTGAGGAACAGCGAACTTCACTCAACAAAGTCTATAAACAACTTGGGGAACCAGGAACAGCCGAAAGAACAGCTCAGTTAGTATTGGAATTAGCTACATCCGCACATAACTCAGAATGAAACGACTACTCTACACATTCATAACGACAAAACAAAGCGGTGTGATTCCAAACCTCTTCCGCATCTTGTTAATGCCGTTGTGTTGGCTCTACAGAAGCATCGTCTCTATACGGAATTACTGTTACAATGTGGGAATACGTAAACAGAAAAAATTGCCATGCACCGTCATAAGTGTTGGCAATATCGTGGTAGGAGGAACTGGTAAAACACCTGCAGCCGCTACAATTGCAAGAATGCTACAGAAAAAAGGTAAACGTGTTGCAATTCTTCTCCGAGGATACAAACGACGCAGTACAAAAAAGGTTCTATTCGTCTCCGATGGTGAAAATCACCTTTGCACACGTGAAGAAAGCGGTGATGAAGCGGACATGCTTGCACGCCAAATCATTAATGTCCCTATTGTCGTTGGGAAACAACGGTACCAAACAGGTAAAGCTGCACTTGACCGCTTTAACAGTGAAATACTAATCCTTGACGACAGTTTTCAGCACCGACAACTTGCCCGCGATCTTGACATCATCACTATTGATGCAACACGACCCTACGGTACAAACGCATTACTTCCTATAGGTTCTTTAAGGGAACCAAAAGCCGCAGTTCAACGAGCAGACATCATATTGCTAACTCGGACAGATGCCATTGATATACAGATACAAAATCTAAGAAAACAACTAAAGAGTTTAGCACCTAACACACTTATCTTGGAAAGTGTCCACCAACCGACTTCCCTGTCCCCACTAAACAACAAGGACAAACATTCAACAATACCCTTACAAGACCTAAAAGGAAAACGAATTCTCGCAGTATGTGGAATCGGCAATCCCACTGCTTTCGTTGCTACAATTGAAAAATTCCATCCGGAGATAGTTGAGTTGTTCGCCTTCCCAGACCATCATGTCTATACAGAATCGGATATACAGAATATTCATGAACAGATGAAACGGTGTAATACTGAGTGGATCATCACAACACAAAAAGACGAACAAAAGTTAGCCGATCACACCACAGAATTACCAATTCTTGTATTAGCCGTTGAATTAGTCATCACCAACGGAGAGAATGTTCTCTTAGATAAATTGCAGATTTCCAATACCAAATGATTTACTCAGGGAGTGGATCACCCTCGCGCGCAGTCATTTCCGCATAAAGTTCTTGTAACCGTCCCGTCATAGGACCAGGTTCCCCATTACCAATCTGCCTACCATCCACCTCTAATACCGGACTCAACTCACCTACAGTACCTGTCGTGAACATCTCATCCGCAGTATACACCTCTGTCAGGGACACATTTCGCTCAATAATTGGAATTTCTGCATTTCGCGCAAGATGTATGACATTACCTCGCGTTATTCCGGGTAGACAACTATCCGCATGTGGCGTAATAACCTGTCCACGTTTAACAATAAAGATGTTGGTAGCATTTGTCTCAGAAACAAAACCGAATATGTCAAGCATTATCGCATCGTCCACACCAGCAACATTCGCTTCTATTTTTGCAAGGATGTTATTTATCAAATTGTTATGATGTATCTTAGAATCAACACACTGAGCAGAATTCCGCCTTATCGCTGAGGTAACCAAGCGCACACCGCTACTGGCATAAATCGGTGCTTTCCATTCTGCCAACACAATCAAACATGTGCCATATTGATTGACCTGTGGATTCATGCTGGAGGTTACCTTCTTACCACGACTAAGTGTCAACCGTATATGAACTTCATCGCGCATACCATTAGCACGTAACGTCTCAAATATAGCAGTTTTGATTTCATCTCGAGTCGGTATCCCTTCAAACGCCATCGCATGGGCTGAGTCTATCAATCGGTCTAAGTGTGCATCAAGGGCAAATATAGTACCTTTATATATGCGTAAACCCTCCCAAACACCGTCACCACCCTGTACAAGGCTATCGAACACAGATATCTTCGCATCTTCACGGGGTAGCAATTCACCACCGACGTGTATCAATATATTTTCATTTCGCGCATCTGGCAATTGTGGTTTCATTCATTCTCCTTTATTACTTTTTTGACTATTTCAAACCCAAATTTCTAATAACATCATACCAAAACCTTGACAGAATAACAATCTTCTTGAATACGACATCAAATCCAACTATACACCGCAGACCTCAAAATCAAACTCAACAAAGGCCAAAAACACCCCATCAACGCTTCACCCAAAACCAACCCGATAAAAAATGGTATTGCCCGACGATATGCTCTGATACCACCATTCCGTAAAATAATCCATTTCGCAACCATCGCAATAAACAAAGGAAACCAGATTATATCTGTAGTTCCAGGAGCAACACCAATAACATACCCCGCAGGATGCAGCGGACACCAAACAAAACGGGAACGAAGGAACATTATACCTAAATTTCCAGCAAACGTTAACCCAAGTACAGTCGTTGCTAAGAAGTCCATCGGTTTCGGATTAACCAACCAAGATGACAAGAAATTATACGTATCAGCACCACCCGCGTGTATCTGTTCAGAACCGGCAGCAACCCCTTCACTATATATCGCATAAGGGTATAGTATCAAACTTGACAAGATTCCCACAAGACTTGCTATGATTAATACCGTGAACATTGTCCTATTACGGACACCTGTACGTTCTGCAAGTTTAAATGCCTCCAATTGATCAGGCATCGGATGTGTTCGGAATGAAGCATAACTCGCGCCGCTTAGCCAATTCATCAATGATAACATCGTTAGATTACCAGCACGTAACCGACGCGTACCGAGAAGCGAAATCATCATATATTGAGGTGTTAAATACCCGATAGCATGAATCGGAGGACCAAGTTCTGCCCGCATACGGGTCAGACCAACAACTATCATAAGATAGATACCGATAAACACTGAAAATGCCCATAACGACATACCACCCCGAAGACATAATACCGCTAATAGAAGTAACGACAATCCCAACGTAATTACAGTACTACGATATGAGATCGCCTCCGTATCTATACCTCTATCTTTCTTTCCAACAACCTGTGAAAATACCGCTGCAAAATGCTTTCTCCCATTCCAGCACGCTATAGCAAGCAGCGCAAGCAACGCACCTGCTCCCTGTTCACCCAGAAACGGGTAACCCGGCACCTTAGAAACACCAGTCGCACTCCCAAAAATTAGCTGCACTTTCTTCATGAAGTAAAAGAACGCACATGAAAACGCTAAATCCAAGGGTAGGATAAACGAAAAACCTATTAAATACGGATGAAAACGTAACGGGGTGTTCCCTATCGCATTCCAAGGTTTCTGCGTGAAATAGATATTCAGGTTATACTTTTTTACCGGTATTTCAGGCAGCATAGGATAAAAGTATTGTAAACCGTTAAGTAGATTTATCCCAAACGCAATACCAAAACCAATCCAGAGAAGACGGTTCCTAAAAATACGACGATTTGAGGTTATCTCAAGTGGAATCTGAATGATAGGATACGCAAGTTTCTCATTTTCTATCCACTGTTTGCGAATCAGAGAGGTTAGACAAAGGAAAATTAACATCAACAGAAAGATAACAGCAGACCACGAAAGAATCGGCACAATCCAATACTGCACATAACCATCAGTAAAAAAGTTGACATTACCTTCATAGAAATCATTAACCGTCTTCGGATCTTTCACAACAAGCCATTCAGGCAGATGATGGAATAGCAGTGCCTCCCAATCATTCTCCGCAGTCGCAAAACGAAACGCATAAGGAATCAACCCCATCAGACGCGGAATACAATCATGTCCCGAAAACGCACTCCCCACAGCAAGCATGCTGTAAACAACGATCAAATCCCGTTGCGTGAGTGCAGCATTCGGAGAAATACCTCGCACCCACATGTTAAGCACCGTGATAACGAAAATGCCAAACATGACATTAACCGACATAGCAACAGTTGTCAAATGTGCTGTGTGCCAGATCATCTCAACATAAGCAATCCAGTAACTGTTGCAGATGATTAGAACAGTACCTATCAATACTGCACGCTTAGCAATTGGAGACGAGGACTGAAAATTAGTTTGACGCATTATTATAGGAAGGTAAATTCAATGTCGCAGATGCGGTTTCTGTGCTGAAACAACTGAAGGCAATATATCAAAAATAATGGATATATTTTACATAGTATGTTATACTAAACAATCAAAAGTCTGTCAAGATGAAATACAGAACGAACCTTATGATATTGCTACTTGAAATAGAATCATAGAAACAGTACCAAACGACTTTTTACTTTATTATTTGAACAGTTATAGGAGTTTACAAAATGCAACTTTCTTTTGAAAAAGAAGAACTGTTATATACACTTCAAATGGTACAAGGTATAGCAGGTGGACCCAATACCTTGCCAATTCTCTCAAACGTCCTCATACGCGCACAAGACGGAAACATTGAATGTGCCGCAACCGATTTGGAAGTCGGTATCAGAATAAAGGTTATAGGAACAATCTCGGAAGAAGGATCTATCACAGTCTCAGCAAAAAAATTAGCTGACATCGTAAGAGAACTGCCAGATAAACCAATTGAACTGGTAACAACTGCAAATAACCGAGTTGAACTCACTTGCGGTGATGGTGTCTACAAGATTATTGGAATGTCAGACGAAGATTTTCCAGAAATACCCGCAGCAAATTCTGAAGGCGTTGTGATTGAGGGTGAGACCTTATGCTCTGTTATTCACAAAACACAATTTGCTGCTTCAACCGATGATGTCCGATACACTTTCAACGGACTTTATTTTAACCTAACTGGAGACAAAACTGAAGTCGTCGCAACAGATGGCACAAGACAACTCGCTCTTACATATTGCACATCACTCAAAACGTCCGATGAGGTAGACGGATTTATCGTACCACTAAAAGCTATCAGAGAGGTATCACGCATCTTCACAGATTCACCCGAAGTCAGAATCTCACACCTGAAAAATCAACTCCTTTTTTCTGATGACAATACCGCACTGACAACAAGGTTGGTAGAAGGAGAATATCCTCCATATCAAAAACTATTTCGAGATGCCTCTGATGGACGTACTGTTGTCTCAAAAGATGCTATCTTACGAACAACAAGACGTGTCTCTTTACTATCTGATCCAAAGAACTCCCTAATCTGTTTAGAAATTGATGCTGAACAGATAAAGGTATCAGCAAAGACACCTGAACTCGGTGAAGCACATGAAACGCTCCCCGTTGAATCAAGCACAGGTAATGTACGCATTGGTCTGGATGCTCGTGTACTAACTGATGTATTGACACATATTGAAACAGATTCGCTCATATTTGAGTTCACAGGAGAGTTTATTCCACTCATCGTTAAACCAACAGGAGACAATGAACATACCTGCTTTATCATGCCAATGCGGCTTGAACCAGCGTCACCATTGGAATCCTAAACAGGTTTATCCATCTATATTTCCTATAGTACAAACAGTTCATGTGCTCTCTGAATTCATGGATAGACCTGAATGATAAAACGTCAGATAGATGTGATCAATACTTGATACTAAAGAATAGGAGATCTTTTATGCAACTATCCTTTGAAAGAAACGAACTCTTTGATAACCTACAAATTGTACAGAATGTCGCAGGGGGACGAAATACCTTGCCGATTCTTGCAAATATCCTCATCAAAGCACAGGATGGAGTCATTGAATGTGCCGCTACAGATTTAGAAGTAGCCATAAAAGTAAAAGTAGATGGAACTATCACTGAAGAGGGTGAAATTACTATCTCCGCAAAGAAATTTGTTGACATCGTACGAGAATTACCTGATAAAGAGATAGAACTCACTACAACCGCAAACGATAGAGTTGAACTCACTTGTGGAGATGGAGTCTACAAAATTGTGGGACTTTCAAGTGAAGATTTCCCAGAAATACCCGCAGCAAATGGTAGTGGTCTAACTATTGATGGGGATACACTAAACGCTGTTATAAGAAAAACAGAATTCGCTGCATCAACAGAAGAAGTACAATTTCTGCTGAATGGACTCTTTATCAAACTACTTGAAGATAAGACTGAAGTAGTCGCAACTGATAGAAACTACCTTGCTTTAGCACATTGTCCGCCTCTCAGTACAACAGAAGACATAACGGAATTTATACTACCACTAAAAGCGGTCAAAGAAATACAAAGAACATTTGCTGATTCTTCTACGGTCAGAATGACGCCTCTTAATAACCAACTACTTTTTACTGATGGGAATGCTACCCTAACAACAAGGTTGGTTGAAGGAAATTACCCAGATTATCATATCATTATTCCGGATTCTTCTGAGGGACGAACAGTTGTATCAAAAGATTCAATACTACGTGCTGCAAGACGGGTTTCTTTACTTTCAAACCCAAAGAACAATGCGATCTGTTTAGAAATAAATACAGACCAGATTCAATTATCAGCGAAAACTCCCGAACTCGGGGAAGCACATGAAACGCTCCAAATAGAATCTGGCTCTGGAAGTGTGCGAATCGGTTTAGATGCTCGGATGTTGACGGATGTGTTATCACACATTGAAACCGAATCTCTCGTGTTAGAGTACACGGATGAAACATCACCTTTCATCGTCAAACCCGAAGGCGACGATGGACATCTCTGTATCATCTCGCCAATGCGTTTAGACACCGTCCACCAATAGATCACACCCACGGATCCAGTTCGTAAGTTGGGTTGAGGAACGAAACTCAACAAGTTTATCATCAGTCCGTAGGTCGGATTGAACTCAATGACCTCCGACATTTGCGATTTCAATGTCGGAGGTCGCTCAATCCAACCTACACAAGTCATGTAGTCATGTGCCGTAAGCGAGACTACCCCACTTCAGTCCCAGACATCTGTTCCAGTGCCAACAACAACGCTTGCGTACCCAAACGTCCATGACCTTGTGCTTGAACAGCAGTATAAAGTTGATGCACCAAGGCAAGACCGGGAAGACTTAGGTTCATTTTTCTTGCCTCGTCTAAGGCAATGCTCATATCCTTAATGAAGTGTTCCACAAAGAAACCCGGATCAAAGTCGCGCTTTAGAACCCGTGGTGCTAAATTATCCAACGACCAACATGCCGCTGCGCCGCCACTTATGGAAGATAACATTGTCTCCAGATCCAAACCCGCCTTATGTCCATAAATCAATCCTTCACAGACACCAATCATAGTTCCTGAAATCGTAATCTGGTTGCACATTTTGGTATGCTGACCTGCACCTGCACCACCTTGATGGACAATGTTTTTCCCCATCGCAGAAAACAGAGGCATAATCGCTTCAACAGCATCGTCATCACCACCAACCATAATTGACAATCGTGCCTCACGCGCACCAACATCACCACCTGAAACCGGGGCATCAACAGAGGATATATTCTGTTCCTTTGCTACCGCATATATCTCTTGAGCAAGGGACGGTTCAGTTGTCGTCATATCAACGATGATACTACCCGCATTCGCACCTTTTAAGATACCATTATCACCAAGGTATACTTCACGCACATCAGGCGGAAACCCCACGATAGTAAACACAACATCCGAGGCAGCAGCCACTTCACTTGGTGAATCTGCCCACGTCGCACCATCATCAATAAGCGGTTGTGCTTTAGATGCAGTACGGTTAAAGACAGTCATGCCATACCCAAGGTCCATCAGGTGTTGGCACATCCACCTACCCATCACACCGGTCCCAATCCATCCAAGTTTCGTTGTTTTAGGATCAATATTCATGATTCTCCTTATAGATTCTATTTCAATGATTTATCAGTCTGAACAAACTACTACAAACTATATACTGATATTTTCTATTCATCTCTATCAATTTGCAACTACAAACTCACACTTGTTGTATAGCGTCCTTAGCTACCTCATTCTTTTTATGTCTTATATCCTTTGCAATTTGCATTGAGATCACAATTCCACCTAACACAACTGCAATATAGATAGTAAAGAATCGTGTCAACAAGACAAACGGTGTAATATATTTCGCAGCAATCAAATTAGTCATCAATCTATCTTTTGCCAATTCTGAAAATCCACTGGCACCAGGTGTCGGTGCAAACAATACAACAAAATTATACAACATTTCAACGACCCATAGGTTCCAAAGCGATACCTCTTCACCAAACGCCTTAATAACAAAATAACCACCAATGATTCGTACCGCAAAGAATCCGCAAGTCAGGAGCACACTAAGCACGCAAGTCCATTTATGGTTGCGTAATAATGTTATAGCAAATGTTTTGTGTTCAGTCGAAAGTTGTTCTACTTTCGATTTTACACGCTCTAAGAAATGCGTAATGGAGGTAAATCTTCTACCAACATGGTCACATAACCACTGAAAAATGCGCAGAACAATATCAGGCTTCAATAGCAACAGAACAAATACAATAAAGACGATACTAAATATCAGAAAACTAAAAAAACTAATCCAGGTCGTTTCTTTCGGTATTGAACTCGGATCTATCCACAAGATACCTCCAGCAGCGACAATTAGAATAATTAATGTCGAAAGAAATGAGGCGATACCTGCAGTTATTGCTCCTGATAAAGGCGCACCAGATCGAGAATAAATATAAAGATGACCAACCCCTCCTGTCTGAAATGGGGTAATTGCTGATACACAAATCGTTGCTAATATCGCACGAAAACTATCACGGAATTTCATTGTCGGAGATACGACTCTAATGAAAATGTGAAATCGAAGTCCTGCACACAACCAGTCGAGAAACGTGAATACACACACTGCAAGTAAATATTCATACCGCATCTCCTTAAAAATCTGTGCTAATTCTTCTGCACCGCTTTGTATATCTTGTGTACCACTCCATATAAAACTAAGGAACAATCCCGCTAATGTAAATATCGTAAAGAAAATAAGACCCCGAATCATATTATCGCGGCTCATAGGGACTTGCATTATAACTGCGTTTCCTCTGTTTTATATGAAATGAAAATGGATTCTAATGACAAAGGACTATGTACCAGAATGCCTTAACGTTAGACTAATATCCAATGGCATTGCTGAATGTGTCAATGCTCCAACTGAGATATAATCAATACCTGTAGACGCAACGTCTTGTACCCGTTCCAATGTAATTCCACCTGAAGCTTCTGTAATCACTCGGTTGTCAATCAGTTTTACCACCTGCTCCATCGTTTCAATAGACATGTTATCAAGAAGTAGGATGTCTGCCCCTGCTTCAAGGGCTTCATTCACCTGCTCAATAGATTCTACCTCTACCTCAATCTTGGCAGTATGAGGTGCTGCCTTCTTTGCGCATTGAACTGCATTACTAATCCCACCAGCAGCAATTATATGATTGTCCTTGATTAACACACCATCGTAAAGACCAAAGCGGTGATTATTACCTCCACCAACGCGGACAGCATATTTTTCAAGGGCACGCCAACCGGGAGTCGTCTTTCGGGTATCTACTATTTTTACATCATAACCTGCTACTGCTTTTACAAACTGAGACGTTAACGTAGCTACACCAGATAACCTTTGCATAAAGTTTAAAGCAGTTCTTTCTCCAATGAGAATTGTTTTTGCGTTACCTTGTACCTCAGCTATTGGAGCACCTGCAAGAATAGAGTCACCATCACAGACAAAGATAGTGAAAGTTAGATCAGAATCCAATCTACTAAAAACACGTTCAGCGACTGGTAGTCCTGCAACAATACCTTCACTTTTCGCATGTAGTGTGCCAATGGCTTTTTGCTCAGATGACACTGTTGCCTCTGTGGTAATATCTCCAACACCAATATCCTCCGAAAAGGCGAAGTCAATTAAGGTGTCTACTGACTGCATATTTAGCATGACTTACACAATCTTCCACAATTATGAAACAAGCATAATAATATCCGTAGGGTCAATTAGTATAATATTTCATTGTAACCTAACCCTACGGATATCTGTTTGTTCCTAATACCTTTCTAAATAAGGTGTCAGAAACTTCTTAGCATTTTCTGTTACTTCCCACGCCTCAGGCCAGAAACAGAGATCAATAGAGAACCACTCTCCATCATATCCTGTCTCATCCATGATAACTGGAATAATCGCGTCAAAGTCCAAAACACCATCACCAAAAGGAGCATGAGTACTGGTTTCGTCACCATGCAGTGTGTTGTCGGAGTCAATGAGATGGAAATGACCAATTTCTCCTTTGAGTTGCCGCGCAAGTTCAATGACTCCATTATCACCAAGTGTCTCTTTTTCACCGACTTGCCGCGACCCAACAGTTGCACACATCTGTGCATGGCACGTGTCAAACATTACCTTGAAATTCGGGTGATCCACAGCTTTAGGTAAATTAATGATGTCACTCGGTTTATTGAACATAAATCCCGGTTCAAACTCCCACAACATCAACACACCATGATCTTCGGCAACTTGCGCACAACGCTGCCATAGAGATACAATCCGATCCCACGCTTTCTCACGCTCAACACCAGGATCTGTTTCTGCATCTGTCACAGTATCCACACGAATCGATGGAGAACCGAGATCAAGCGCAAGTTGAAGATTACGCCTAAATAACTTGAAGTAGAAATCATCTTCTTGTGCATCGTCGGTTGCGGGACCGGGATGCGACCAGAAGTCCGCTGCCAATCCAGACACTTCCAAACCGTAATAACTTATCAAACCTTTAACAGCATCACGGTCGCTTTTCATCGGGTAATCGTTGATGTCAATATGCGGTTTAAAGGCACCAATTTCAATGCCATCAAACTCCAACTCACCAAGACGTTTGACAACATCATCAAACGGAACAGGATTATCTTCATAAGGACCAAAGGCATAAGCCCAACTACCAATAGACAATTTTTTTGCCATGTTTTCCTCCTAATAGGATTATTTTATAAATTAAGGTGAATTATTGAAATAGCTACACATTTTCTGTAGGACCGACATATTTCAATATTAGGTCAAAATAGTATAACTAAATGAGGGTGGTTCATATTTGTATTGGACAATGCCTTGCAGATATTGGTGTCCTACGGAAATCTCTTATACTCTGTAGGAGCGACCTCCCGGTCGCGATCCAATGAATACTATGTCTGTATTGCATCTGCTGGATCGCGGACCAGCAGGTTGCTCCTACAGTGTGTATGAAACGTTTAAAATATGACACCATTCGTTGAACTGTATCAAATAATAATGAACCACCCTCAACTAAATACTCCTGATATTAACTAACTAATTCCAGAAACCAATTTCTGCACTTCTGTTTCAAGTTCAGTCGTAATCCGCTCAACCGTCTCTTTCTTCTGTGATTTGTATGTATCGTAGTCTTCTAAGATGTTTATCGGTTCACCCGCACGAATTGACGCAACACGTGGTCCTCGCATCTTTGCCGAACCAAATACCTCTCTCTCCAACCTAAAAATCACTTCAAGGTAACGTTCTGGGGAATGCTCTTCTGCAACATATCCATCCGAAATAGCAATGAAATTAATCAACCGTTCCAAATCCGGGTAAAATTGCTGAAACTTCTGAAGTTGCTCCTCATGTATTTTTTGCTCATAATCCGTCATCTGATCAATATCTCTATACACTTCAGCATCAACAATGTTCTTCAACGCACGAACACGGGTAAGCACATCTTTATCGGATTGAATACCCATAATTTTTTCAGCGTGAGACAATATTTGTTCCTTGAGTCCCTGAATATGCTCGTTTAAGGATGCATCAGGATCCACTTTGTACTGATATTCCTCAGCAAGTGTTGAAAGGACAGCGATACCAATACGTCTGAGACGTTGATAACGCTCAACAGGTGTACGGGCAGACGAGGGGAGAATACTGCGCTCTAATTCTATCAGGGCAGTATCAATCACACTCCACATGTCCTTTGTATAACGATATTTGATACCGAATGGAACAACATACAAAGGCTTATCAACACTCTCCTTTTTCATGTCGTCTATTGCCCAGAAACAGAACTGAACAACACCCCTTTCAAAACGCATCACCGTATCATTCTGATGTGATATTTCTCCCTCACCAAAAATGACAAGAGGCCACCTACCCTCAGATAAAAGTTTACGGGTTGTTCTGAACGCCTGTCTATCCACTGTACCACGAACTACTGAATAAACTCCTAACCGTTGCATCAAATTCCCACGAATACCGCTAAACATACCCTTACCATAAGTTTCTCTTGCCGCCATATAGTAAAACGGCTGAGATATATGTTTAGACAATAGAAACATAACCATCGGATCAGCAGAGGCAGCATGGTTAGGTGAAATTAATGTAGATTCACCCTGAATTGATTCTAATCTCGCGATAGACTCCGCATCAATATCTAACGATAATCCCTTCAATTGCAGTCGATTGTAAATCGGCAAAATACCGTTTGCAACCTTTATCACAGATAAATTAGGTTTCGGAGGCTTAAAATCCAACATTGCGTTCAGCCATTAGGTCAATTTAGTTCGTAGGTCGGAGCAAGCAAAGCAACCTCCGACATAATTTATATTATTCACGAACTTTGAATTTTGGGGTTCACTTCGTTCTACTAAAGGTTAGGCGGATAGCAACATATAACTTCCATCGGGGTATCACCCGTGCTGACAATAACATAACTTGACAAGCATCTTGGAATAAAGACAGATTTACCGCGTTTCAGTGGTACATCTTCAAAGTCACCACGTAGTACACCCTCACCACCCAACGTTACCAATGCATAAAAACCTTGACCAGAAGGCATACTGAGAGTTGAAGTTACTGTGAGTCGTGAACATCCAAAATACTGCAACGCTTCCTCTGGAACTATCCGGTCCTCGCGGTTATCACCTTCTGCTCTCACAAGTTCAGGTGTTCGCCGAATGTAGTTGTTCAGATAATCTAACTCAAGCTTGTCAAATTCGGCAGCATCAACTGCTAAATCCCATCCAAGTCCAAGGTGACCATCTTCCCGTTCATAAGGAAATCCTTCCCATTCAGCAAGAATATTCCAATCTGTAGGTTCCTGTGGTTCAAGCACACAAAGTCCTGTACCAAGTGAATGAACAATCGGTGTACGTAGGAAATATACCTCACCAACCTGTGGTTCCACCACATGCATCAGACTCCGTAGTGTTTCAATATCTTGTGCTTCCATCAACCGACGGAATTCTGCTTTATCTATCGCCTCTTTCCATCCAATCCATGCCTTCGCACCTGGACGTGTACCTATCAATATCCACGCCTCATTTTTACCAAAAGGTGAATCAAGGTGTTCCTTTGAAAAATCTGGGCTCGGATGCCAGTGGATAGGGATATGTGCACCTTCACCAACATCAAATATCTTGAGAAGTACTCCTAAATCTGTCCCATATTTCTCAACGTGTGCATTCCCAAGTGTCTCTTCAGGAAATGCATCTAATAACTCCTTTAATAGTCCTTTCTCTCCACTTGGAAATTGAATTATACTAAAACCCTTTTCAGGTGGGTTGTCTCTACCGGGTGTAATCGCCCTATTTGTAGAAAAAATCCATTCTTCTGAGTAATAATCGTCTTTTGGATCCTGTTCCCCCATAAATTCAGCGCGAAGTTTCCCGCCATTATAAAAGTGAAGGTATGTATTTGGTTCTAAACCAATGGGGGCATTTAACATTGATTTTAATTCCGTTTGTGATGCCATAATGCTTTCCTCTCTATATCTTTAGACTATAATTTTATCATTATCCTCCCCAATTTGTCAAGACGCATTTTACATATTACCAAAGGCATTCAACTGTCGGTTTTTCTGTCTGAATAGCGGAAGACACGAGTTAAATGTCTGAATCGCAAAAAATACTGAAAACACAGAAGACACAGAAAACACCTTTTACTTGCGCGTCTTCCGCATCCTCTGTGCTTTCTGCGATTCAGACAGACAAGATGTAAAAATTTTACACACCCTACACTAATCCAATTTGACAAATTAAACTTATAATGTCATAATTCCCAGACTATTGGTAACATAGCGTGTAATTCAAACCACAATTCATATTTATGAGACTGACTTCGGTACATATAACATCAACACACACCGAAGGGAGGAATTGTAATGAACGGTAATGAATCGACTGCAACGGAAACATACCGCGCGCCTGCTTTTGCTGATTTCAATCCAGAACATTCAGCACCCGGCGCAACACCAGAACGCTTAGATCACTTGAAGGAACACGGTTTTGTCATTATAAACGACTTCGTTGACAACCCTTGGATACCTAAGCTTAGAGAAGCAGGAAGACGTGTAACTGAAGCATGCGCTCCTGAAAACAAATATGATGTCATCGACTGCTCAAAAGGATATGTACACCGAACTGGACAAGAACAACCTTGGGCAATACGTGGAATTATACATCCCGATTTTGGTGAACCCAGTTTTAATGAATTCCACGGTTCAACTGATTTTTTAGATTTTGTGGCTTCTTGGTGCCACGGACTTCAACCGGAAGACCTTACCTTTAGAGGTACGTTACTCTGGGCAAATCCACGTACACACGAAAATAAACTCGGATGGCACAGAGACGAAACATGGTGGGGAACAGGAAAGGCATACTTCGCACAACGTGAAGTGCGAGGGGATGGACCTGAAGCATACTCCGAAGAAGTGGAAAGAATACGTTGGAAAGAAATCCAAGAAAACAATCTTAAGAGAATCAATGAACGAAATGGCGTGAGCATGTTTTTAGCACTTGCTGACGACGAGTGTCATGAGCTTGTTCCAGGAAGTCATCACCGTTGGCGCACACCGTTAGAACATGATGTCCTTCTACCGAAAAACATGAAAGATGCAGGTATACCGTATACCCCCAGTTGGAACGGCTCGGACCCTCTCCCCGAACAAGTCGCAATTCGCTTAAAGGCAGGAGAAGCACTTATACGCAACGGTGCAACGATCCATACAGGACATACCGTCCCCGAGCGCGAACGGAATACATTGTCAATCGGTTGGTCAAAATGGTCAGGAGAATTCGAAGGTGAACCTTCAGTAACAGATGTACGACACGCATGGCAACTTGATCCTGCCGTGAGAGATGCACTCCCACACGAATGGATGAAAACTGCTTGGGACCGATGGGCAGAAACACAGAAACTCGGTGACACACTTGAAGATCGTTACACCGGATTTGACATAAACCATATCAAATCTGGAATGGTCCTCGGTTGGCGTGAGGAACTGGAACGCAAAGCTGCAGAAGAAGCCGAAGCCTCCGAATAATACAAGAATGTATCTCATAAATCCGGTTGTTAGATGGACCCTATGTTCTCACCGTAGTGCTTCCTAATTGTAGGACGGGGGGTCTCCGCGACCGTTGCTTCAATGTAGGTCGGAGCGAGCGTAGCGACCTCCGACATCAACATTATAGCCCCAGCGGGGCGAAAGGTGTATCATACACACAAATTTTATACGCTAATTTGATGCCTATGATGCAGTTTCCTAACCTTACCATAGGCATCAAATTAGTTATTCTTGTCTGTCTGAATCGCGGATAAACACGGATTCCTGATTTTAGTGTATTGTCTTCCTTTCTACGGTTAATTGTTTTCGCTACATACAAATACACACAAACACTGACATAAGTAAGGGCACCTAAAATTCCAAACGCAATAATCCGCGCAATCTGTGTAATCTGTGATTCTGACAAATAAATCCCGGTTCAGACATAAAACTTTACCCTCATCTAATCACAGGCACTTTGCGCCACCCCTGTCCCTCCGTAAATTCACGAACACTCAGACACCAAACAACAACACGTTTCCCTCTCATATTATCACGTCTGCGAAACAGATTCAGACGTGAGGGAGTCGCACCAGAACCACGAACAGCAACCACATCCACAGCAAAACCAAGCTGATGTGCAAGATGATCAGGTAACCCTGACCCTTGTCCATGCATATCTCCCCCTGCGTGGAAAACAAGGTTGTGGCTATTCCCTAACAACACAACTGGACTCGCACGCCACGACCTACCAAATGATTGATCATCAGAAGGTGAACCATTAACTTCCTTGACAAAGGATAGTTGTAACTTCTCCTTCATTATCTTTTTATCTCCAAGTTCTTTCCATAGATCTCCAGTTATTTCAACCGTCTGTGTTTCAAGAATCGTCTTCCGTTTTGGTATTCCCTCCATCCAAGCACGGTTCCCAATTTCCTTAACAATTGCCTCTGCAGCCAAAATACACGCTTGTCCTGACCAATGTGTATCCTGTCTGCAATACAATACACCCGCTTCGTTGAACCGATGTTCCAAAAAAAGATCCGTCAAATCTAACACATTCACTCCCTGTTGACGCAACATCTCATAGAATGCTTGATGGTGTTCATCTGTGCGTCCTAAAACTTTACCGTGGTCAGAAATCTTCTCTGGATAAATTGTCGCTTTTGCTGGTATAGGAACGAAAATCAACGCAATTCCTGCATTCTCCAATTGCTCCTTGAAGTCAAGGATAGCAGGGAGTGGATCAGCATACTCAGGTTTTGATGCTTTACTGACTTTTTTTGCCGCATCACCCCAAAATTGTCCTGCACTCAAATGTCGTAGCTCAGGAGCAAAGAATAACCACTCCCCCTCTCCGATAACAACTGTTGTTTTTTCTCTTTCTGCTTCAGCAACTTTTTCAGTTAGCGATTCGATGAAACGGGTCGATGCAGCTTCAACGAAATTATAAACATACAAGGATGCCAAAAGGAAAGAAAATAGAATCAACACATACACTATGTACCGTTTCATCATCATGGCACCTCACCCCAAAAAACATCAAGCACCCAAGCATCTTCATTATCCAATTCAATACGATTATAACTCCCATAGTTGTCTTGAACCGATGCCCATTCTTGGATACGTAACTTCACTTTCTGTCCAACTTTATATTTCGCAGCATCTGTCCACTTGTTATCTTGCATACCCCACACAAACACCACAAACTCATCCGGAAGTCCAACTGACTCAATCTTTTCAAGATGAAGAGCGATGATACAATCAGAATATGGAACAGTACCAGGAACAGGAGGTACAGTTCGGTCTTTGATTGAAGCAACTATCGTTTTCTCACTCCCCTGTTTAATCGGTTTGTCCACTCCTTCAACTGATATTGTATCGGTTTCTGGAATCTGCAATCTTTTCCAAATACCGAAAACGATTTCACGTGAAGCAAACTGATAAACAACAACACGTTTCCCATCAAGCCGTTCTGGTTCCTTCACCAAAGTTTGCCGTGTTAGAAATGAACCACCAGCGTTAGTGACGATCTTATCAATTGGTCGTGATAGTTCTGAACTAAGGTGCTCCACGAATCCTGACGATTCTCCCCAACCCAACCATCCAAGTGAATAGATATTACTAAAGCTATCACCGAGTAACAATATCTCAGCATTACGGTCAGGTTTCCAATAATCACCCGATTCAGTCCTGATAACATGCGTTGTGACGCTTTCCTGCGGAAACAGGTTTTGGTTTTCACGTAGGTTCAGCATCCTCGCTATATCACCTTCATTGGTAACCTCTTCTGTAGATTTTGCATAAGCAGACTCAGGCATATTGTCAAATACTACATGTTCTGTAATGAACCCGGCAAGATGCTGTGCAACGCTTTCCATTGCTTCTGGATTCCAATGTGTATCTGTTTTCAGATATTGTTTCTCTTCTCGGGCAGCATCAAAGAGCATCAATGTCGGGTCATACACCAAAACACCATGTGATATCAGTCCTTCAACAAACCCCTCGTATGAAGGATTATTTAACGGAGCAGTTGGACGGTTCTGTCGTGAAGAAAACTTTTCTGGATGAATAGTAGGTTTCACAGGTGTCGGCATCACAATAAGGACAATGTTACGCGCTTCCAACTGACGTTTGAAATCAACAATCGCCTCAAGTGCATCTTGTGTAAAATTAGAATCGTCCGATTTGTCTGATTGAATTCCAGGAGAGGAAATTAAAGAATCAACATCCGCACGATAATATAGCCACCCTTCACTTCCCAAATAGACCTGTTCATTACCAGTACGGAGAAATCCTGTCATAACCGTCTGCACACTTGGCAACAACCAGTTGGTCAGCACGGATTCTTCCTCTAATGTATCCTCATATTCTTCAAAAGATTCGCGTTTAGGATTAGAAAATAGCGCAACAGTACCTGAAACCTGAGTGAATTTTCCTCGGACTATTTCCGAAACAAACTGACATACTGGTACTGAAAGAAGTAGTACTCCAAAAATGAGAAGACTCACTATACAGACACTTCGTTTGATGAGTGTGTTACCAAGATCTATTTCTGCTGTTTCTCTACGTTGTTCTGCTAAACTACGCATATTTTATTCCATATTAACCGTATATATCATCTACTAATCTTTCTGATCACTGACTACTGAAGACTAACTACTATTAAAAAATAAAATAGATAAATGGATTGTATGCCTGTGTTGACAAAACAGCAAGCGAAACTATAAACAACAATAGACACACACCCATTCGGAGAGGTGTCAGTCTTTGTGTCCAATCCCAAGTCTGTGGAAAACTCCAGACAACTATTCCCGCTATACACATTGTCATTAAATAATAGGGTTGATACAAAATGCCAGAAACTAAATCGGTTGCAGGATTTATATTAGCACTGCTAAACATACATTGCAAGTAGGTAAGCGCGTGTGACAAATCTATTGACCGAAAGAAAACCCATGTAATCAGCACAAGCAGAAACGTCAACACAATTCGTAATACCCTCGGAAGTGTTTCATAGAAACTTGTCTTGCCACGATACCTTTCAATAGCAAGCATGCCTCCATGAATTCCACCCCAGATAACAAAATTCCACGAAGCACCATGCCATAAACCTCCGAGCAACATCACCAGTGCCAAATTGATATACGTTCGTGTCCGCCCCTTACGATTTCCACCAAGTGGAATATAGAGATAATCACGCAGCCAACTTGATAGCGAGATATGCCATTTTCGCCAAAACTCAGTTATAGACCCTGCAGCATAAGGCGAATCGAAGTTTTTGGGAAACGTAAAACCCAACATTAACCCTAAACCGATTGCCATGTCTGAATATCCGCTAAAATCAAAATAGATTTGAAAGGAGTAAGCAATAGTGCCATACCACGCATCAAGTGTACTAACAATACCCGCATCAAACACTGTGTCCGCGCATTTGCCACAAGGGTTGGCTAATAGTATCTTCTTCACCATTCCCAATGAGAAAAAAGCAATGCCACGTGCAAATTTTTCTAATGTGTGTGTCCTTTGTTTGAGCTGACCCGCAACTTCTGAAAACCGAATTATCGGTCCTGCAACAAGCTGAGGAAACATTGACACATAGCACGCAAAATCAATGAAATTGCGAATTGCTTTACCATCACCACGATACACATCTATCGTATAACTCATCGACTGGAATGTGTAGAAACTGATACCAAGAGGAAGGGTTACTGCAAGAACACTCTCCAATATCGGTAACCCTAAAAATTCAAGAATAGAATTAAAGTTTGATACACCGAAATTGAAGTATTTGAAAAAACCCAATAGCGATAGATTAGAACAGATGGAGATTGTCAAAGCAAGTTTACGTCTGCGGTAATCTTCACTTGCATAGATGACGCGTCCACACATATAATCTACTACCGTAGATGCAAACATCAACAGAACAAATGGTGGGTTTGCCCAACCGTAGAATAGATAACTCAGAAGTGTGAGACCAAGATGTTTCGCTTGTCGGGGGAGTAAGTAATAACTTAATAATGCAATCGGTAGGAAGTAGTAGACAAAGATGTGAGAACTAAAAACCATACCATATTAACCTGACTATTTTGTTATATATAGACTGGATTGCGACATCAAAAAGTTAGACGGAAGGTCTTGAAAATGTGTCAAAAAAGCGGTATTCTACTATAACATCAATCTCTCGTTATTTTCGCAGTCTCTTCGTATACCGCTTTCTAACCTTTTCGAGTTCCTGTGTCAACTTCGTTGCACCAAGTGCATTCAGATGATCAAGGTCTTTGAACATATCCGATGTAAAATCGTGATTACCACCCAACATCAAGTCTACGAAGACAAGGTTTGGATACTGCTTCTGTAACTTTCGTAATTCATCAACCAATTCCCTATACCCTTCCTGTGTCGTTCCGTCATCATCTACCACAGATTCACCGCGCATAATTGGATGGAATGGCGACAGATATAGCAGTATGTTGACATCTTGGTCTCTTAATGAAGCAATCATCTCTTTAAGACGGTTCCACCGTTTTTCAGATATTTCCCATTCCTCATCAAAATTGTCTTTTTCAGGATTTTGCCAGATTTCATTCTTATATTCCCAACCCCACGGACGTTCAGACCAATACGCGCCAACATAGGGTATAGCAGCAATTTCACCTGTTGTCTTTTTCTTAACTTTTTCATCGGTTGGCTTCCAAAGTGTTTTGGCATGTTTCTGATCAAATTCATATCCATCGCTTCTTCGCAAGTCTCTATCTGATGATTTTTCAAAGTGACGATTAACCACACGAGGTGACATCTGATAAACCACCCACTCTAAGTTGGGAAGTTTCAGAAGATATTCATCTACAATCAGTTTCTGAACCTCCAACGAACCTCCTGAAATTGCAAGGTTGTATGCCACAGGTGTCCTTCGATTCTCTTTACCATAAAATAAACCCGTCTGAACACCACATTCACAACGAGAGTCACCTAATGCAACAAGTTTCAGTTGGTCTTTTAGTTGCCAAAAAACAGGCATCTTTTCAGATAGAATAGAATCATAGTCAAAACGATCATCCATTGATCGGTCTTCAAGTATCTTCTGTCCAATATCGTGGTAAAGCGGTATGTCTGGGTCTAAGTCAAGCGTATCACTTGTAAAGATACTTTCGAGTTCTCTGAATTGTTGATATGGATATAGTTCTAATGTCTGGGAAGATCCAATTTTCACTTTCCCAATTGACTGCGGTTGGTTATCGTATATTGCCCAATGTGCTACTCGTAGGTTCTTCCCTTTGAACTCACCGTCTAACCGCTTCTTTAGTTTATACTCATAAAAGACAAGCGCCTCTCTATAAGGTGAAATATCTTCAAGTGTCGGTAGTTTAGACTTTGCAATCAATTCCACCCGAAGCTCAATCGGATCACTCATATCAATATCTATCAGAGTCCCATCTTCAGCAATCTCAAGGTCAATTTCAACCCCCATATCATCTGCTTCAACATCATAAAATACGTTCTTACCAAGTTCTGTTTTCCGCTCCACATCATCAATTTCCAGCGACCCGATGTGCCGATATACCGTATCCTGAACAGGTTTCGGAAGATCAAAGAAAGAAATCTCCTCAGTAATATCTCTCTGCTTGAAAGTGCCATCCTCAGTAATCTCTAACTCAATTCTTATTTTATCATTTTCCGCTTCTACATCATATTCAATCTTACCATTATCTTTATCCCTGTCAATATCATCAATTGGCACATCACCTATTTCACGGATAACAATTTTTTGTATGTGTTTAGGTAACTCATCAAACTCTATATCTTTAGAAATTGCATCAAGACATAAAAAGATTTGGCATATTACCACAAGGGACAACGTTAACCTAATGTTATATCGGTTGTATAGCATAATACGACCCTCCTAAAATATATTAAGCAACTTTTCTCAAATTGACATACTCCCCCGCTAAAGCGTGGGGGATTCTTAGCTCTTATATTGGCAGCACTTGTTGCTTCCAAACGGCTTTTCCTGCTTCCGTCTCTCGTGCCTCAGTGTGAGGTCTTATTTGGACTCCACAAGCGTTTTCTGTCTCGGTATGCCCTACCGCGACATTTCTTAAGTTTATTGCAGCATTAACATCTCTATCTATAGAGACATCACATTGACTGCAATGATACGTTCTTTCTGAAAGCGTTAGATCTTTCTTTTTATATCCACAACTGCTACAGGTTTTGCTACTCGCATAGAATTGCGATGCTTCTGTGACAGGTATTCTCAGCGTTTCTGCTTTGGTCTTGA
>JAPOQK010000029.1 GCA_026710795.1 Candidatus Poribacteria bacterium | reverse complement strand
ATACTACCACTATGAAAAACAAAAAACCGACACACCCAACATTATCAACAAAAACCGACACCCGTCACCCAAAAAACATCCACCCAAAAACCGACCATAACCCAGCACATAAAAAAGTTACCAAAATTATTTTTTTTCAACCACAAAAAACCGATGAAAACAACCCGCAAACCCAGACGGAAACTAACATTAGACCAATTCTACTAAAAGTTACCGTTATGTCAAAAAAAGTTACCATACGGTAACCTTTTAAGGAGGAATATTCCGATGAAATTCAACGACAAACACAAAGTATTCGTAGTCAAATCCTTTACAAAATGGAAACCAAAACGTAGGATGTATAATATTTTGGATTTTTCTATTCGATCTTTTTCATGCTGGATTGCTTGTCTACCAGATTTTCATTTATCAGAATCACAGAAGACTCAGAATTACTTATCCTACCAAAATGCAAATCTTTTGCTAACAACCTTGAATAACGGTAGCACCTTCTGTGTATTTCTGTGTTTTCTCTGCTTTCAGTGATTCAGACAGAAAACACTTTACAAAATCTTTACGCACTCAAAACCCAACAGACATTTGCATTTCTCACACCACGCATGCTAAAATATTCTTAACATTTCACCCATAGGTTCACATCACATGCGTTCAAACCGACTACTAACAATCCTCATCATAACCACATTTATTCTGTTTTATCAGACAGTTTACCCTGAAGCAGCTCATACAGTTAACGATGTAACTCAAAACACTACTCAAGAGAGCCAACCTTTGGAAAAGGAAACAGAGGATATCAACGCGATTCCTTTATACCCTATTGCTAAACTAAACTTTGAAGGTAATAAACATTTCAATAATAAAAGGTTGCGCGACCTTTTTAATTGGCAGTCAGATAAAATATATTCTCGTAACGAAATAAACGAGGGATTTGAACGTATCATTAGTGCGTATCGAAAAAACGGTTTCATATTTGCTCAGGTAATCCCACGCACTTCCACTATTTCAATAGGTAATCCTGCCATATCCATCAATGTAAAAATCCGCGAAGGGAAACGACTCCGCTTTGGAACTTTTTCCATAACAGGATACAAACTGTTCTCCAAATCAGAATTATTGCGTCAACTCAGCGTACGCAAAGGACAATATTTCACACGAACTTCACTTGAAGCAGGTATTGTCCGAATTCAGATGTTATATAGTGAACATGGATATCCAAATGTTGAGATAGAAACGTCAATCATTAATCTTTCACCTGACATGGGTGAATTGGGAATCGGTCTACAAATACGCGAAGGGATAAAAGTAAGACTCAGCGAAATTAAGGTTAGCGGTAATGAAAAAACAAAATCTGATGTTATTCTAAGAGAATTACCAGTAAAAGTTGATGAATACTATGACCAACGGAAGATAGACCAAAGTTACCACCGGTTACGTAATTTAGGTTTTTTCTACCATATCAATTCAAATTTATTAGAGGCAAGTACATCTGATGATTCAATCATATTTCATGCTAAAGTCACAGAGGCACGAACAGGACGATTAGTTGGGATACTTGGGTATGCTCCACCAATAGAAGGTTCTGAATCTGTCCCACAACTGACAGGTGTGGTCGAATTTCGTGAAACTAACCTGTTAGGAACAGGACGTGATATTCATTTCCACTGGAAATCCGGATTATTAAGATCCTTAAGTATTGGGTATAAAGAACCTTGGATTTTAGGAAAACCGATTTTATTAGGAGTAACATATAGCCAACTCAGACAGCGTAACCAAATTAATGATGCAGAATCCGAAGAAAATGCTGCAAATATTAGTGGAAATATGAAATTTGATAGATATTATGAAGGTGCGATGACACTTGGCTATAAACAAATTATGTTTGAAGGGTATTCACCATTACCAGTTACCACACCACAAGACCCACTTTCTTCAACGATGACAACCCAGTTAGACAATCCACCAACTATTGAACGTGGGACGAAGTATAGCGTTACTCTGCGTTTTACACGAGATTCACGGGATTATTATATCAATCCAACAAACGGAAGACGCGACAGTTTTGCAGTGGAACTCTCACAAAGTAAATTTAATCTCCGTAAAATGTGGCTTGATATACAACAGTACTTTCAGACTTGGGAAAACCAGATTATAGCATTCGAAATCCATGCCGCTGCAGCATGGGGAGTCAACTTTCCACCAACAGAGTTATTTTATTTAGGTGGGGCAACTACATTACGCGGTTATGATGAAGACTGGTTTTCTGGACCTCGTAGGGTGCATACTAATCTTGAATATAGATTCCTTACAGGTAGGAATTCACAAATCTTTACATTCATAGATTTAGGTTCTGTTACATTCATCGACCGTCCATCTGTTTTTGATAAATTGAGAGTAGGTTATGGATTCGGAGCAAGGTTGGAATCCAAAGGTGGAGTTATTCAACTGGATTATGGATTGGCTGCCGGTGATTCGGCACTTCGTGGAAAAATACATGTGAAATTAGGTGCATCATTCTAAGAGTTAGTACCAGAGATGAACTTCAACCTTATTGGTCCATATACGTCTTGATTTATAGTTAACAATACATTGAAGTAAATATATTAATTTATAAGTATTTATATCAAATTAATTGTGTTATTATATATACTATGCTATAGTTTTTCAAATCAACAGGAGGATTTTGATGACAAACAATGAGAAACTGCTCAGTTGGGTGAACGAAGCAGTAGAACTTTGCCAACCTGATGAAGTATATTGGTGCGATGGTTCGCAGGAAGAGAATGATCGGTTATGTGAGGCATTAGTACAAAAGGGAACATTTGTTCGGTTAAATCCGGATAAGAGACCAGGAAGTTATCTGGCACGCTCTAATCCCGCTGATGTCGCACGGGTTGAAGGAAGAACCTATATATGCGCCAAGACCCCAACTGAGGCAGGACCCACTAACAATTGGCATGACCCCGATGAAATGAAGGAGACATTAAAAGGACTTTTTAAGGGTTGTATGAAAGGAAGAACTATGTATGTTGTTCCCTTCAGTATGGGTCCTCTCGGTTCTCCGATTTCACATATAGGTGTGGAAATAAGTGATTCCCCTTATGTTGTAGTCAATATGCGGATTATGACACGAATGGGAAAAGATGTATTAGATATATTGGGTGATGATGGGGATTTTGTGCCTTGTTTACACTCTGTTGGAATGCCCCTTGAAGAAGGTCAAGAAGATGTTTCATGGCCCTGCAATCCTGATAATAAGTATATTGTCCACTTCCCAGAGGAACGTTCTATCTGGTCTTACGGTAGTGGATATGGTGGAAATGCACTGCTCGGAAAGAAATGCTATGCCCTAAGAATTGCCTCTATTATGGCAAAAAATGATGGGTGGATGGCAGAACACATGCTCATTTTAGGTCTAACAAATCCGGAAGGTGAAAAGACCTATATCGCCGCAGCATTCCCCAGTGCTTGTGGAAAGACAAACCTTGCAATGCTCACACCTACTATACCCGGATGGAAAGCAGAAACCATCGGTGACGACATCGCATGGATGAAATTTGGGGAAGATGGTAGACTCTACGCCATTAACCCGGAAGCAGGATTTTTCGGTGTTGCCCCCGGTACCTCTATGTATACCAACCCCAATGCAATGCACACACTCGCATCAAACTCAATCTTTACGAATGCTGCACTCACTGAGGATACAGATGTGTGGTGGGAAGAGATGGGTGATGATGAACCAGATACGGTCACAAGTTGGCTCGGTGAAAAATGGCACCCTGGTGACGAAAAGACTGCTGCTCATCCTAATGCACGATATACAACGCCTGCATCACAATGTCCAATCATTGATCCGAATTGGGAGAATCCAAACGGAGTACCTATTTCAGCGATCCTATTCGGTGGACGACGCGCCTCCACAGTACCGCTTGTATTTGAAGCCTTCAATTGGCAACATGGCACATTTATAGGGTCAATCGCTTCCTCAGAACGCACCGCTGCTGCTGCTGGAACTGTTGGTGAACTGCGTCGCGATCCAATGGCTATGCTTCCCTTCTGTGGATATAACATGGGTGACTATTTTGCACACTGGTTGGAAATGGGAAATAAAACCGATGAAGACAAATTACCCAAAATCTTCTACGTAAATTGGTTCCGTAAAGATGCAGATGGTGGATGGCTATGGCCTGGTTTTGGTGAGAATAGCCGTGTCCTTAAATGGATTGTTGAACGCATCAGTAGCAAAGCAGATGCAGTGGAAACTCCGATCGGATACACTCCCGCTGCAGGATCAATTGATATATCTGGAATAGATGTAACCAACGCTCAAATGGATGAACTTCTTAATGTTGATATTGACGAGTGGTTGAATGAAATTAAGTCCATTCGTGAGCATTATGAACGCTTTGAGGATAGACTTCCCAAGAATCTATACGATGAATTAGAAGCATTAGAAAAACGATTACGTCAACAAAAGTAAAACATTTTGTTTTGATAGGCAAGGAAACATGCTTTGCCTATCAAAAATGACAATCCTGAATCTTAATTTTTGACACTGCTGTGAATATTCAATATGTATCTATAAAGATAAACTATTTCAGACAATAATAATGTCTTTGAATTAGGGGATTTATGCGGAGATTGTTATTGGATAATGTTTAATTGGGAGAGGTTATGCTAGAAAAACTATTTCGATTAAAGGAAAACGGAACATCCGTTAGACGAGAGATTGTCGCAGGTTTTACAACTTTTACGACGTTGTCGTATATTATCTTTGTTCAACCTACTCTTCTCTCAATTGCTGGAATGGACAGCGGTGCAGTAATGGTTGCAACCTGTCTTTCAAGTGCTGGTGCGACAATCCTTATGGCATTCATGACCAATTATCCTGTTGCTCTTGCACCAGGTATGGGGATCAATGCATATTTCGTCTTTAGCGTATGTAATAATCCGGCATTAAACCTACAATGGCAAGATGCATTGGGGCTTGTGTTCATTTCAGGTATGTTGTTCGTAATTCTTTCATTCGTAGGATTACGAGAAGCAGTAATGAATGCATTGCCATCTGCACTTCATAACGCAATTGCTGTAGGTATTGGGTTATTTATTGCCTTTATTGGATTACAGATGAGTGGGATCATTACCATTCACGGGGCAACCTATGTATCTCTTGGAAATATACATTCAACACCTGTGTTGGTCTCAATATTTGGAATTTTAGTTATATTGACACTTTTGGTACTTAGAGTACGCGGGGCAATTCTTATGGGGATCCTCGCTACAACTGCTGTCGCTCTGATTGTAGGAACTGTTGAATTTGTTCCTGTGACTAAATGGGTATCTACACCACCATCTATTGAACCTACTCTATTTAAATTTAGTTTTAAAGAAATCTTCAGTAGAATAGAACTAATCCCTATCATTTTTGTGTTCTTCTCTGTTGATATGTTTGATAGTATTGGAACACTAACGGCAACTGGTCACGAAGCCGATTTACTGGAAGATGGCAAGCTATCAAAAGCACGTCAAGCACTATTAACTGATGCAATCGGTTCAGTAGGCGGTGCATGCCTTGGCACTTCCACAGTAACATGTTATATAGAAAGTGCTTCCGGTATTGCTGAAGGTGGTCGCACAGGATTAACTTCAGTTGTCGTTGGAATTTTGATGTTATTAGCACTGTTTTTCTCACCTCTTATTGCAATTGTTGGTGGTGATGTTATTTCATCTACTACAACGGCAATCAATGGAACGCCAACAACAATAACTACTTTACTTCATCCGATTATTGGTCCTGCCTTGATAGCTGTAGGATGCTTGATGTTGAAAGACCTTATCAATATCAATTGGGACGATTTTACTGAATCTATCCCCGCTGCACTGACCGTATTTATGATGCCTTTATCCTTCAGCATTACTGAAGGAATTGCATTCGGTTTCATTTCTATCTCATTTCTAAAGATAGTAACCGGACGGTATAAAGAAGTAAATCCTCTCGTCCATTATTTTGCTATTTTCTTTGTTGCTCGATACATCGGCTTTGCATAAATGGTAATGAATAAACAGAGCGGATTCCTTCATTTGGTATCTATTACTCGATTGAAGGAATTTAGATATGAATTAAAGGGGTACCACTCAAATGATTCGTATAATGATTGGTCCTGATGCTATTAAATCAAAGGGATTAGATACTGTCACAAAATCAGTTATCAAAGAAATTCATAAACTTTCCAATGAGAATGGTTGTGAAATCTTATTTCTGATGGGAATTACAAATAACGATGTGAATTATATGCTACGTAACATGATAAGGTTATTGGATATGCCTTTGATAATTATGACACGAGTTAACATAGAGGATATTGAGAAAAGTGTCGATCGGAAGGGTAACGAATTGGATAGAACCCTAAAAGTTATGTGATACTACTCCCTTCAGATTTACTGTTTGCATTACCTACGATCCATCTCTATTCTGTTTCCAATAAATGGTTACTGGATGTAGTAAGGACGCGAAAATGAACCTTCACAATTTGCTGTTTTCTATATTCCTCTTATCGGATTAACTAAGAATTGGATGTATTTATAAAAAGATTGAGCGTTCAAAAGAAGGATTGAAGTTATTCAAGCATCAGTGAAGACTGGTGCTTTATACTTTACTATAGTTTGGTAATTATGTGCATTTCTAATAATACCATTTCTTGTTGGAAAATAATTCTTTAATAATATACTCATTCCAAACAATTAATTTGGCTAAATTAGTCAGATATAATATAATCAGACAATACCTTTTCATTTCTAAAATACACACAAAATACTCTCGCTTCAATTTTGGAGGAATATACACCATGAAAAAATGTGTTTGTCTCATCACACCGGTAATTCTTATTCTATTGGCAACAACCACTTATGCACAAAACACTGATCAAAATCTAATTTTTCATTTTTCATTCGATGAAGGTAATGGGAACACAACTGAGGACGTTTCCAAAAATAAGTTAGAAGGTGCGATTATAAATGCAGATTGGGTTGACGGCGTTGTGGAGCAAGCCCTACAATTTAAGGATGGTGCTCTTTCCATTCCAGTATTTGGTGTTGAAGAACCAAAGGAGATGACGATTGAATTCTGGTTCAAACCAACTGAGAGAATTCTCTACGGAGAGAGGATAGATTTGATATATCGGCTTGAGGGGGCAGGTCGACCACATATCACGTTTAACCATAATGGAATATTCTTTGGGTTTTACCTTGGCACACAGGACTCTGAGTTTGTGTTATCCAGTTCATATACAACATTTTATCCACAATGGTATTACTGTGTATTAACACAAAATCAGGATAAGGCTATTTTGTATGTTGACGGTGAGATTGATAATGAAGTCTCAACGGGTGGACCAGTTCGAATGGACTTAGTGCAGAATGGTATATCCCTCGGAGGACACAAGAATCTTAAAAGATCCTTTAACGGTAGCATTGATGAAGTTAAAGTGTGGAATGTTGCACTCACAGCAGAGACAATAAAGAAAACATGGAACAAACACTCACAGAATAACCAACTACTCACTTCCGCACATCCAAATGGAGTTAGAAAGGAAAAACACAGTAATGAACCAAATGCACAACAGAGAAAAAAGAATGTTGAAGTATGCAAACATAATCTCCAAGAAATTGGAAAAGCAATTCAAGCATACCATAAAGAACACGGAAAGTATCCAGATTGGCTCTCCGATCTTACTCCAAAACACTTAGCAGATGCGAATATGTTAATTTGTCCTGCAGATAAAATTGGTGGAAAAGCACTTTTTGTGCGATCCCAAGATCCTAATAAACCTGTAAGTTACGGTTATGAATTCTCCCCCGACCAGAAAGGACAAATACAGTTAGCTCGAACAATGTTTGGTGATGTCACACCGCTCGTACGTTGTATACATCATAACAAAAAAGGGTCTTTAGAAAACACCTTAAGCCTAAGTTTTGGTTATAATCTATATAAGTCAGACTATTATTGGACGAATTCATTGGAGGCTATTTACGGAAGCGATGAAGCAACTATAGATGCGTTGGAAGTCGGGTTACAGAAAATACCTGATAATAATCGATACTATGGAAACTATCTTAAGCTTGTCAATCTCTATATGAAGGCGGAACGAGAGAAAGATGCTGCAGATATTATAGACCGGTACAAAAAAGTAATGAGACCTGACAACCATTGGGATGGCTTCTACCTTGCAGATATGCTTAAGTCTATGAATCGGGATGATGAGATGCTTGAGTTTTATGATACACTTGAGAAACAACATCCGAAAAACCGTCATGTCTTAGAAAGAATTGCTGATCTTCATAAGCAACGTGGGAACACTGAATTAGAATTAGAATACCGCAAAAAGTATGTACCGGGAATGAAGTTCCTTGGTGAGATGGTTCCTGATTTTACCGCCACGGATCTTGAGGGTGAACCTATATCCATTGAGGCATATCGCGGGAAAGTGGTTTTGGTGGATTTCTGGGCTGTATGGTGTGCCCCATGCGTCGCAGAAATGCCCAACGTCAAGAAAGTCTACGATGAATATAAAGACAAAGGGTTTGATATTATCGGAATCAGTCTTGATAGCGATGAAACCAGACTTCGAAATTTTCTGAAAGAAAAAGATATACCTTGGCGTCAAGTTTATAGTGGGAAAGGATGGGAAAGTCCAGTTTCACTACAATATGGAATTTATTCTATTCCTAATATGTGGCTAATTGACAAAGAGGGTAAATTAATCTCCAATAATGCCAGAGGTGAAAAGTTAGAAAGCCTTGTGGTAGAAGCATTAAATGGCAAATCAACAGAATAACAACGCAACGTTAAAAATGCGCGATTTTCTCGCGCATTTCACTTTAATTTCTTCTGGACATCACTATTAGTGAACTGTAGAATCTTATAAATGAGAACTATATATATTTTTCTCTACAGTGTCTTGTTGATTCTTGCTTGTGGCTCTGATGAAATACCAACTCCTACAGAAACAAAACCGAATTACTTTCCCGATGCTATTGGAAGCACATGGGTCTACCGGAGTTTGGATGGTATTCAATGGACATGGTCAATCAAGGAAGAAAAAACGATAGAAGATTTTGTGTATCTGTATATAGAGACATCTCCAACTTTAGCTTTATATCATTGCGATTATTTACTTCCTAACTTTCTTCGTTCATCGGAAAATCAAATTCTTTTCAATATCAGGGATAGAATTGATTACTACATACACAACAAACTCCCTGAACATGTAAAGGAAGAATTCTCCGGATTGGATGTAAAAGTTGAAATCAATCCAATTTCATTCCCTGAATTGCTCTTTCTTGAAATACCAATCACTACAAATAAACAATCAGAAATCTATAATATAAAAATTGACGGAAACTTTATCCTTCAGGACCTCGTCTTACTGAAAATACCTTTTGAGGTGCATATTAAAATCAACTGTGAAGTAATTGGTGAAAGATCCGTAGATACACCCGTTGGAGAGTTTGATAGGGCATATCAGTTAGAATATCAGATAGATACTATCAATACGGTCTTTTCTGATGAAAAGTCAACCAAACTAAAACAAACTATCTGGTTTGTTCCTTATGTTGGAATAGTCAAAATTGAAGATGAACGCGGTGTTTTGGAATTGATTGAATATCAAGTGCAATGAAAGTTGTTATCTTAAGTGATAAAAAGCCAGGACACTATAAACAATCCTTAGGTATTGTACAAAATCTTCCTGAATGCGAAACGGAATGGTTTGAGATACAATACAAACAGAAGTGGCGTGATAATATCCTCCGCATATTTATGTGTCTAATCGGATGGATAATTAAACCTAAATCGTTAATTCATGTCCTCCTTCGATGGAGTCTTACCACATCCACCTATCATTCAGTTTCACGAATACAAGACGCTGATTTAATACTTTCAACAGGTTCATCTGTAGCAGCGGTTAATTTACTTCTCGGTAAATTGCTTCAAGCAAAATCGGTCACCTGCCGCAGACCCTCACCTATTGGAATCGGTCAATTTGATCTTGCGATCCTACCGATGCAATCATGGAATAGTGCTAAATACCGAAACAATGTGTGTAAAACAATAGGTGTTCCAAACCCAATTTCTCCTGACTTACTAAATTCGAAACGAGATGATCTGAAACAACTCCTGTACTTGAGAGAAAGTCCGGTAATTGGAATACTTTTGGGAGGAACAGATCCACACGAGACAATAACCGTTGAAGATGCAAAAAAGCTGCATAAAACATGTGATTCAGCTGCGAAAAAAAGCAACGTGCAAATATTGCTAACAACATCTCGACGGACACCTACAGATGTCTCGAATTACTTGAAATCAAAGTTAGTAGATGTTGATTGGTGTCCATTGTTCATTGAACCAGATACCCCTACAGCACTTGATGATCCGTATCAAACCATTCTCTCTGTAAGTGATTTACTTATCGTCACAGCAGACAGTTTTTCAATGGTATGTGAAGCTGCTACCAGTGGACGCAAGGTCATAGTTCTATCACTTACGCAGAAAAGTTGGAAACAACATAAAAGGTATGAAGTATATCGCTATATGCAAGATGATGCCATTTTATATGTATGTAATCTTAAGGATCTATCACAGCAAATTCATCGTGCATTGACATCACAACAGCAGATCAACATACTCACTGATACAGAAAAAGCAGTTAATGCAATCCATAGACTTCTTGATAATAAACGAATGTTATAAAATGAAAAGGGCGAGGGTTAATTCTCGCCACTGTTGTTTTTAGTAAGACTATAATTAAATACAGTCCAGACTAATTGGAAGATGTTTCTATAGGAGTGTAATAACCTGAACCAAAGAGATATCCATCGTAACGGATAGCCCATGTGTGTTTCTGTTCATTCTCACCACTTTCCGGATTTGGCCATAAATAATCAATCCAAGTCCCTGTTGTGGTTGCCATTGCAATCCTTACCCCGAGTGTTGAATCGCCAGGTCCGACAACATCCTTAAGATCTGTACCTAATAAATTTGGACTTTGTGCATGTGCTAAAAAATTATCATTTTCATCAGTAATAAACACATACCATTGACCATCAATATTTGCAGGATCATTGTAATGGACAATTATAGCAGTTTTCCCTTCAGATTTATAGAGATCAATCGCCTCTTGTACTAATGCAACAGTATAGGCTGCAGGATCATCCTTTGTTGGTGTTACTGGTTGATCTACAACATCCATCACTGAATCTGTTACTTGCTGTTGACATCCAGTGATATTTATTACTGCAAGTATGGGAACCAGCAGTACTATCAAATATTTTCTCAATTTATAACTCCTTTTTTAATTTATCTCCTTGAATTGTAAACAGTATTACCGCGTTTGTCAAATTTCTTAACTGTTATGTGAGAAACTAAATATTTGACATCAACTCAGAATTGTAGTATCATACATATAGAAATATCTACATCTTTTGTGCAATTAAATGTTGGCAAGATGGGCATACAACTTGTCCATAAGGAGTATTATACATATTATGCCAAATGCCCTCTTTGTTTATCCAAAATTCCCACCTTCTTATTGGGGATTTAAATACGCCTTAGACTTCCTCGGCAAAAAATCTTCAATGCCTCCACTTGGATTATTGACGATTGCAGGTATGTTCCCTGATAATTACAACTTAAAAGTCGTTGATATGAACATTGATACGTTAACAGATGAACATCTCGACTGGGCGGATATGGTTCTCACATCAACAATGATTGTGCAGAAAGGATCATTGTATGAGGTGGTTGAACGTTGCAACAGGGCAGATGTGCCGATAATCGCTGGTGGACCTCATCCTACATCTTACTACGACAATATCAAAGAAGAATGTGATGGGACAGTTGACCATTTTCTATTTGGTGAGGTAGAGGAAATATTTGAAGACTTCTTGACGGATTTTGAGAGTGGTTCAGCAGATGAAGTTTACAAAGAACAAAGAAAACCAGATATAACAATAACACCTCCACCTCGATATGACTTAATTGATATCCACGCCTACGGTTCAATGGCACTTCAATTTTCTCGTGGTTGTCCATTCAACTGTGAGTTTTGTGACATCACTAAGTTATTTGGTCGAGTGCCACGCACAAAAAGCAATGAACAGATGCTTGCTGAGTTTGAAATGCTATATAAACTTGGTTGGAAAGGAGCAATGTTCGTTGTTGATGACAATTTTATTGGAAATAAACGTGATGCAATGCGGTTACTGCCTGCAGTGCAGAAGTGGCAAGAGGAACGCGACTTTCCATTTACACTCTATACTGAAGCAAGTGTGAACCTTGTTGAAATTCCTGAAATGCTTGATGCAATGAGTAGTGCTGGATTTAACATGGTATTTCTCGGTATTGAAACACCCAATGAAGATGCGTTGATTACAACATCTAAAGGTCAAAACACGAGTAAAGAGGAAGACGCTGGTAGTTACCTACTACAGGCTATTAGAAAGATACAACACAAGGGAATGGAAGTCACTGGAGGATTTATTATTGGTCTTGATGGTGATACGGAATTTGATTCACACATAAAATTCATACAAGAAGCAGGAATACCGATGGCAATGGCTGGCTTGTTGACTGCATTAAAGGAAACAGACCTATGGCACAGATTAAAACAGGAAGACAGATTACTCATAGAATCTTCTGGTAATAATACGGATATGAGTCTGAATTTCGTGCCTGAGATGCCACGTGAGAAACTGATTAGAGAGTATCGTCGTGTGATATCCACGCTGTATGATCCGACTTTGAAGAACTATTTTGAACGATGTTACACTTTGCTAAAACACATGCCAATTACACAGCATAATGTGAGAAGTATACATAAGGGTGAAGTCCGTGCATTTTTCGTTTCACTTAAAAAACAGATTTTCTCCAGACAAGGATACCAATACGCTAAATTTGTGGCGAAAGTCATAAAAAATGATCGCAGATTGTTTCCTGAAGCTATCCGTTTAGCGGTTATGGGTTATCATCTTGAAAAAATCACACGTCACACAGTGGCTGTTGAAGATTTTAGGAATTTTTTAGCAGGTGAGATAGACTCCTTTAAAGAGAAGATTTCACAATTTGTTAATATCCAAGGTGACAGGATACAGGAAATAGAGAAATATGCCAAACAACTCAGCCGAAAAGTTAAGAAAGAATACGAATCTATACACATTGATTTTCAATACGCAGCTCATAACGCTCTTGTGAATTTTCATAGTTCATTGTTTAAGGAATATTTAGAGGTCGAATTGACCGCTTTTAAAGAAGCGGTTGCTGCATTTGCAAAAGCACAAAGTGAACGTATTAATGAGTTACAAGCGTATGTTAGCAATCTCTTTACCCGTGTTCACGCACAACAAACACAACTTCATGCTGATTTCACGCAGAACATCCAGGAAACTTTCGATGCTTTCAAAGAATCCATATCCAGTTATTTAGAGCAACGTTTCGGTTCCATACCATTTCAGATTGAAGAATTGCAAACCTAACATTTGACATTCCTATGTTATTATGGTGCCAATTCAGATTGAAGATCTTTTCTACACTTATCCAAGTCGCGAAACCCCAACACTGAATTGCATAAATGCTCAGATATCACCCGGTGACTTTGTCCTGTTAACAGGTCCAACCGGATGTGGTAAATCTACGTTTCTCCGCGCCATAAACGGACTGATTCCCCATTCCTCTGGTGGAACCCTCACTGGAACTGTCCGTATCAACAATATCAACGTTTCCACTCAACCACTCGCAACAACATGTGAACAAGTGTCCCTTCTCTTTCAAAACCCTGACGATCAATTGTTCTGCACACTGGTAGAAGACGAAATTGCATTTGGTCTTGAGAATCTTGGTTTTCCCACAGATAAGATCAGACAACGTATTACTATGGCTTTAGAGCAGGTCGGTTTGACAGGATTTGCGGAACGCCGAATAGATGAACTCTCAGGTGGCGAAAAACAGCGGGTTGCACTTGCATCAATCTGTGCAATGCAACCGCAGATCTTACTACTTGATGAACCCACAAGTCATCTGGATCCACGCGCGACAAGAGATATTCTCAGCATTGTCAAACAACTCAATACTGAAATCGGTATTACAGTTGTATTGGCAACACACCGTGTCAAACAGGTGCAACATTTATGCAACCGTGTATGGCTCATGCATCAAGGTGAAATCTGTTTAGACCTCCCACAATCCGAGGCATTTCAAGACACATCAATCTTTCGTAATTTAGGTGTGGAACTGCCTGAACCAGAAGAATCTTCAAATGATACACAACATAGAAGTTCTTTTCATATACAATCAAAAGACACTCTCCTTGAAATCCAGAATCTATATTATCAATATCCAAGTAGTGAAGTACATGCAGTCAAAGACATATCTTTTGAAGTATCGCGCGGTGAAGTCGTTGCAATTATGGGTGAAAATGGATCCGGTAAAACAACCCTACTCAATCTGATTGCTGGTTTGCTTCAGCCTGATGTTGGTCAAACTACCATTGATGAAATAGATGTGAGACGATTGAAACTACATCAGTTAGCAGGTAGAGTTGGAATAGTATTCCAGAATCCAGACCTATTGTTGCAGGCTGAGACGGTGTGTGATGAGGTGGAATTTGGACCTAAGAATCTGAAATTGAAGTCAGATAAACTACATACCTTAGTCAATCAAGTTTTAGATCAGTTTCAGTTAACTGATATTGCAGAAGAAGCACCTTATTCTCTTTCTCGTGGACAAAGGCAACGTGTTGCTGTTGCAGCAACTTTTTCCTTGCATCCCAATATATTCCTACTTGATGAACCCACTACTGGTCAGGATGCACAACATCTGCAGCTTCTGATGGATGAACTCTGCAATCATATCCGTCAAGAGAACAGAACGCTCATTTTTGCCACGCATAACATTGAACTCACCCAGAAATATGCAGATCGCGTTTTGTTGATACATGAGGGTGAATTAATTTATGATGGAACCCCTATTAGTGCATTTACTGATCATAATCTAATCACAAAGTGTTCATTGATGTTTTAATACTATGATTGTTCTATAGATTATCTATGGAACTGGGAAAGATAATATGGCTGTACGTAAACCTAATCTGGAATCTCGGACAAAGATACTTACCATGATGATATGTGGTTGTCTTGTCATTATGTTGGACAGTCCATCCGCTTTGTTGGTGTGTTTTTTGGCAAGTCTCCTTCTCGTTACCTCTGCTATACGTACTCTAAAGCAGCTTAGATTGCTGTTGATCTTCCTATTCTTTACCACTTGGGGACTCATATACAGTCAAGGTATATTCTATAATGCATTTCCTCGTACGGTATTGATTACACTCGTCCCTGTAGATTTTCCTCTCATCGGTAAGTGGACAGGTGGTATTCATGTCTATCGTGAGGGGTTGTTTCACGGTATTATTCAATCATTAAGGTTCAATACTACCCTTGTTATTGGTTGTTATATAGTATGGAGTACACAACCGCGCGACCTACTTCTCGCTTTGTCGCAGTTGCGTGTTCCGGGTGCCCTTGCATTTATGGTGACAACAGCATTACATTTTATTCCCGTGATTGTATCTGAAACCGCTGCTGTATTGCGTTCACAGAGATTACGCGGATTTCGTTATCTACGGTTCAATCTGATTGCATCTGTGCGTGGTGTCATAAATAGTTTTCGACCTATCTTAGCAGGAAATATACGACATGCGACAAACCTGGGTCAATCGGTCGAAAGTCGTGGGTTTTCACCGGAAACTACGACACAAAGGACATCTCTACGGACATCACAGATGGGTAAGTTGGATTATAGTTTGGTTGCGATTCTATCCCTTTGCTTGATTTGTGTTGTTGGATTGAAAGTACTATATTTCTGTTATGCCAATGGTATCTATTATGTATCGTGGTTGAGAGGTGTATATACCTTTACACGCGAGATACTGTAGAACTTTATAGATCAACGTCCAACTTCCCAAGCCAAATGTTCAAGTTCAGGACCAATGAGTTTTTCCCACGCTAACCGAACAGCGGCATTTGAACCTGGTGTTGAAACAACAACTTTTCCTCTATAGACACCTGCTGTTGCTCGTGATAACATTGCAGCTGCTCCGACTTGATCATAACTAAACATTCTGAATAGTTCGCCAAAACCTGGTAATGTCTTTTCTAATTTGCGATTGAGAACATCAAAGGTAGTGTCTCTCGGAGCAATACCGGTGCCTCCGTTGAAGATTATCACCTGTGCATCAGTTTCAGCCATTTTGTCCAATACATCTGATACTTGGTCAGGTTCGTCTTTGATTATCTGATATGCGACCACACCGTTTCCTTCGGATTCAAGTTGTTCGCGTAGAAAGACTGCGTTTGTGTCAGTTTCTGGAGTGCGTGAATCGCTTACTGTTACTATTGCAACCGAAATTGGTCCTTGTTCAGCTGCAATCTCTCTGTGTTGTTGAGTACTTGTTGAAGTCGTCATTAATATAATAAACCTTTCTCTACAATTTATTGGTTGGGATAGTCTTTTTTTAAATGATTTGGCATTGTATAGAATAGACCCTTTGTTTGATTTGCAAGTTTTGTTTGTAAGTCATCAGGGTCTGGATATCCTATCACATATACCTTTATTCCGTAAGATTTGCATAGATTCAGTGCTTGTTCTGCAGAGTATTTACCTTTTGTGGGTTCATCAGTTAAAATGAGTAGAAACCGTTGGGCATAAGGACTAAATCGAATCTTTGGTATCCCATCCACGATTGCGTTTGTTAGATGTTCATCTCCTCCAAATGGATCTTCCAACAGCCGTTCGATAACTACCTCATTAAGTGGCATATGACTTACAACTTCACCATCAACTGCTTTAATAGCATCTTTTGCTTCTGCGAAACGGATTAATCCTACCCGATATTTTAGCGGAAAAATTGATAGTCTACCAATGAGTGTACTTAATCCGAGCATAATTGCCTGCGATTTTCCACCCATACTTCGACTATAATCTAACATCACAACAATGTCGACGACTGGTTCTGATGAAGTATTGGAAGCAGTTCCAGGTTGTCCACCTATGTGTACAACAAGCAGATCTTTATCTATTCTGAATGTATAATTCTGTTTATTCGGTTGGTCATATAGGACCCATCTTTTTCCACTTTGTTGCTTACGGGCAACGATATTTTCTTTTAAATTCCAGTTATCAGGATAATTGGCTTCATATACTGTCATTTTATTTTTTTCGCGCCGTATAGCATAGATTAGACCGTTTAGACGGTCAATTATTACCCATAAATCACTGTCTACATTTTGCAATAGTTTGGCATTTTCAGATTGAATGATATGATCTTTCAATACAATCCCATTGTTAAATAGTTCTTGTTGTACTTTGTCAATAGTAATAACCCCGTCTAAATAGACTGCAGTAAACTTTGTTTTAAGACTGAACAGTGATCTATTACCACTTTTGCGTATATCTACTGCGATTTCTCTGAAGAATTTTAGAAACTTTTGGTTTCCAACTCGATTGCTGGGAAGAGCAGTAGCACTACGGACACTTCCGGGTATTTCTTGCCAAATTCCACCTGTTGCTTCCGATAAGGTTTGTTGAAAGGGTTCAGGAAAACCGAGGACATTCACTCTAACTTCCTCAAATTGTGCGCGATCAATTACCTTCGCTCGCATTGTTTCATTCGCATCATCTTGTCTCAGGCTTGTTGTTGCTTGTTCATCCGTAACGAGAATTAAGTGTCTATCTGCGTCAGCGTGAAATTCAATTAAGTCAAACGTCTGTATTAGTGCATCAAGTGCGTTCTCATCTCCACTCAATTTTACATTTTTCATTCGTCGCCGTAGCATACTTACATCTGGTAAAAGAGCACGGGTTTTTATTTCTTGCCCCTCGCGACGGACACTAAATTCCGACATACCTAAGTGGTATTCGAGGTTGACGAGATCAAAGGCATCTGTCATCGCAAATAGGTTATCTGCTACCTGTTGTATGTTATCCTGCATACTTTTACTGGTATCAAGCACAAATACCACATTTACTTTATCAAGTTCACGTGTACTTATTATATGGTCTGCGATCTGTTTTAATGCTTCACCAAACGGGTTAGTTCCACTGTTGCCGTTTCCATCATCATTACCTTGACTCCCTCCTATTTCTACACCGATGGATCCGATATCTGCGGTCCCCTTAGACTCAAGTCTATGTAACCCGCCATCCCCATCACCTTTTACCCGTTGTCGAAGGCTTTCCACCCCTTTTCCAGAAGTAATTTCGAATGGACTTTGCACAGATTTAGCGATTGATGTAGCATTACTATTTAGGAGTTTTGCTTGTGTTGTAACATCAGGGAGTTCGGTTGCAGTTGGTGAAACTGTTTCCGTTGCATTGTGCATGAGTATTTCTTCGGAAGGTCGAACGGTTTCATCCATTAAATTTGATGATGCAGATTGGTCTACAAATTTAGGACGGAATTCAGAAAAAGCTTTAGTCTGTTTTTGTGTTATAGGCTTCTTTGGAGGTCTTTTTAATGTTCGTTGTTTTACATTTTTATCCATATCAATAAATTCCATCGCTACTACATCATGAATTTCATAACTAAGATGTGTATAGTAGAATAATGTCAATAGAATAGCAAAACAAACATGTAATATTCCTGCAATCAGGCAAGCATTTAGTGATCGTTGCTTCTTTTCAAAACGATTCATGGTTTACCTCCATGATTTTCAGTCCTATTGATGTCTTATTTATATTGTCGTATTGTCTTCTCATTATACCATTTATTTTGAGAAATATCAATATGTGTAATCAAAGTATAGGGCTATTTAGTTTTAAGTATTTTCGGATATATTCTTCACAAATCAATATAATCTCTTGTAGGTCGGGTAGAGAGAAGCGAAACCTATATCTGTTAATTTAGCGTTACATTGTTTATCAGTATGTGCTATAAAGTGTGACCTTTTGCACGTCACCTGTGACTTAAAGAATCCAGTCAGGATAAGGAATGTGACGCGAATATCGCTTTTTTTTTCGGGCTGCTTTTTGGTCTTTTTCTTCTGTTGACCTACTTTGGGTTTCTGATCGTGTCATCATTTTTGCGAAGGATTTGACGGCGAATTGTTTATGTATGTCATTGAATTTCATCGGAATATTCCTCCTTAAAAGGTTACCGTATGGTAACTTTTTTTGACATAACGGTAACTTTTGGTAGAATTGGTCTAATGTTAGTTCTCGTCTGGGTTTGCGGGTTGTTTTTATCGGTTTTTTGTGGTTGAAAAAAAATAATTTTGGTAACT
>JAPOQK010000074.1 GCA_026710795.1 Candidatus Poribacteria bacterium | reverse complement strand
ATCTCTTGAGCATTGTTCAAGCCCGAATCAGCGTCAACTATGCTTCTGTAATACTGACCGACCTTGCTTTATTCAGTTGTAGTTGTTGTCTGTGCTTGATTCACCTCTGATTTTATTCTCTGATGGCATTGTAGCATATAACCAAGTATTTTGTCAAGTTATTTCTTAAGTTATTCCATTTATTGAGTTTGAAGTTGACAAAAGATGTATTACGTCAACCTCAAAAAAATACACATCTTCAAAAAAAATACATCAATCCATCAAAAATCTCACCAAACTCAACAATTCAAGACTTTCACCCGAAATCAACCAAATTCAATGCACAATACCTCACACCAGCAGAAATCCAAAATCAACAACGGGGTATGCACCCAAGACCGAATACAAACCGATACACGCTCGAAAAAATCACACTAACCCAGCCACCGAGAAATTTACAAAAAAAAAATTTTGCAAAAATATATAAAAATAAAAAAATCGGATATGTTAATGATGTCTATACACGCAGCAATGGCGAAAGAAAACGTGATATTTGAAGGGATTGTTGAGGCAGATAAAACTTATATCGTTGGTAAGAAACGTAAAGATTATGACCGAGAAGATATTAAACTATATCAGATCAGTACAAAGGTTACAATGAGGCAGGAAAGGCAGGAAAAAAGCACGAAACTCTGAATTGTTCAGTGAGGTGGTAAGAAGGTGTTACGCATACCAATACTATCAAAGGATTCTGGTCATTTGTCAAAAGCACTTAGTATGGATCACATCACTACTATTCAACAGGATACACGCCTCTGTATCTCAAAGAGATGTAAGCATGGTTTATTGTTCTCTAATGTAATGTAATATTTCTGTAATATCTGTTTCAAGTCCTGAGAAACATGCCTTGAATATGCTATCAAAATACAATGTAGCTTCCATATATATATCCAAAAAACCATCAAGATCAGAATATGTAAATATTTCACTGGTGCTTTGTGTTTTAAATACTCTGCGTAAGACAACTCCAAGAACACCTCCCATTTTCAAACCACCATGCTCATTTTCGCCCCATATATACTCAGGATTTTCTATACCCTGACGGATGTCTTCTGAAATTGACCTTAAATATGAATTCCACATCCCTCCAAAAGCATTATCAGATATTTGCACAGAATTTTTTAATGCTTTCAATGATTCAACCATATATGAATTTCGTAGTAATTCTGCGATTTGATTATGACTATATTCAGTATTTTCAATAAGATACCTAAATAAAAATACCTGTCCCTGACCAGAATACAGCGTAAATCCAATAACTCTTAGACCAAGTAAAATTTTTAAATTATTTTCTGGTGTAAATTCCAGTTTATCAATGTATCTACGAGCTTCATCAGAATTAAAATGACCCGTTGCCAAATCTACAAATACTTTTGATACTATACTAAGCGTTATTTTAGACATGATGTCTCCTTTGAGGTTAGAGGACAGAGCCCATCGTTGTTAAGTCAAACTAATTACTTGTTGGGGGTTTATACTTTTCGTGTGGGTCAGGGTTCGTTTTTCGTTGTGGATCGTACTTGATTTTGTTCGATTTTGAAAGTTCGTCAATGATCAGTTGATGTATTTTGTTCTCTTGTGGAAGATGATTTGTTTCATTAGTTGGTTCGCGTTTACTTTTCCACCTTTGGATACCCCATGCGACAGCCAATGCGGATAGCCAATAAATTGGAACGAATATTACCCGGAATAGTAATGTGAAAAACATATATTCTGCTGCAACTATTGATCCTACTATTGAAAAACAAATGAGCCAGATAAGGATCAAAGTTTTCAATATCTTTTTTTTCTTATAAAAAGCGAACACAAGAACAGGCCACAATAATAAATCAATCATCACTTCCCTCGTTTACTTTATATGCGTTTTTTGCAGATATATAATGACATCCATCTTTCTAGAGGGACAGAGTCCCCTCATTGGTTAATTTGTTATATGTTTTCAGGAATTATGTCATCTACAGCCGCATAGGCTTCATACATACCATTTGGATGAGGGTGACCACTAAATCCAAAATGATGATATTCTTCATAGATAAGTAGGTTTTTTACAACAGATCGTAGCCCAAAAGGTTGTTTTAGACTTGATAGTTTTATTCCAGACCCTATATTTCCTTCGGCAATATCTGCTGCACCATCTACTATCTGGCGAGCAATATCTTCGGTAAATAAAACACTGTTTTGAATTGTGAGATAGTACAGTTCTTTAACAGGCATATTGGGATATTTTTCTTGATAAGCATAGAACGTGACCAATTTTGTTCTTGCCCGTCCTTTACCCCAATTGTATGCTTGCTTTAAGATACGTCTATCTATTCCATCCTTGAACAAGTTTGAAAACCAAGACATGACGGTTCTCCTATTTGTATGAGAGCAACCCCTCACGTATCACAAACTCAGTATAGAGTTGATAAGGTTATTGAGAGCATAACGATAGAATAATAGTTTAGAAAACCTATCCAACAATATAATAGTAACCCATTAAGACAAGAAAATGAATATATTCCATATCTGATAAATCGACTGTTTCTTCAGGATTATCTGGAAACTCGATTTTGGTATGTGCAACGACACCGAATTGGGCTTTAGATGTCAGGGTAACCACGAGTCGTCGTTCAAGGGCATACAAGGCATAGGCAATCCGGACAATCTGACACGTTGTAACCTTCGGTTCTTGAAGCAGTCGCCTAGCAACGTTTATCGCTACTGAAACTGCATCTCCATCATCCTCATATATACTATATTCAAATTCAAATATATCCTGTTCCATATCTGCCCTCGCGCATGATTGGTGATGATCGCATAGACAGATTGCCAGTGAAAACATGTTGAATATCAACACCACCATGACGACCAAGAATAACTATCACCGTCGGTTTATCGGCGACAACAACAAGTTTATATTTACTTACGGGTGTATCCTACCTTTAGACTGCACCAAAATAACACAGGGTTGTGTATATACATATTGTTTGTGACAGTCTACAGGGAAGGTTGACAGGTGTGTCAACGAAAGAGAAGATTTATAGGCAACTCGCCCTATAGGGAGCTGGTTTCCACTTTAAACTACCAGAAAGCGAGGCATTCTGATATAATAGAAACCAGCGCTGTCATACTTGTCCTATGGCAGTGCTACGCGCTCGCTGGTGTTCTAACCACCGGCGGCGCACCTAAAAGATTAGGAAGCAGCCCTGACGTAATCCACGCGCTCCGTGAATTGCTAACATCAACATATATTGTAGCAACTATACAAAAAATGTGCAATGAAAATGTAATTAGGCTCCGAAACAGCATCTCCTGCACAACTCATACTCCAAAAATGTAAAGTCAGCAATACGATTCTGCCAAAAATGCTATAGGTAGTGTTTAACTAACTAATTCATTCTATTTTCATGCATTTCAAACATTTCTTAAGTCTAAACTACTTATTACAATGTTTTTCACAGTTAAACCTGCTTATTTCGTGTTCAAGTTGTATGAAGTCAGATTCCATAAGAGCACTGTCCCATCTTTGCCAGTCGTAGCGATTATATTTCCATCAGGACTATACGCTATACTTTTTACGCCTGAACCGTGTCCTATGAGCCTATTTTTGTGTGCTCTGGTTTTAGTATCCCAGAGTTGCACCGTTCCTTTCCAACTGTAACTTGTAGCGATTATATTTCCATCGGGACTAAATGCGACGATACTGTTTCCATCAAGGGTGTGCTTGAGTGCCCCTGTTTGCGTATCCCACAGGAGCGTGTCGTTGCTCGTACTTATAGCAATTGTATTTCCATCTGGACTAAATTCTAAATTTCTTATTAGAAATTCGCAGGCGTAATTACCCATGGCTGTTCCTATTATCGTATTCCACAATATTAGATCGCGACCTGCTCCTGTAGCGATTATATTATCCTTTGGGCTATAGGCTATGCTTCGGATCCATCTCTGGCTATGCATCAGGTCTTTATTGATTATTTTTTTCACTTTTACAGGGGCTAACCCTAAAATCTCCACAGATCCTCCATTACCCAGAGCGAATGTATCTCCATCAGGGCTAAATGATCCAACGAAGTCATTTTGTGAAGTAGTCCTATCCTTTCCTAATGTCTCTTTAAATAATCCCGATGGGATTTCCCAAAGTAGATAATTCCCATCAAAACTTGCTGTAGCAAGCGTCTTTCCGTCAGGACTAAAGGCAACACTGTGTATAGCATCTGTGTGTTTTGTAAGGCTAAAAGTGTGTTGGCATACATGTGTTTTGGTATTCCATAGACGGACAGTCTTATCACTATGTGCTGTAATGAGTATATTGTGTCCAGCACCAGCATCGTTGAAAGTTGAATATTCGCTGAACGACATGCCTATAATAGAACTTGTATGTTCAAGTGTGTATTTGAGTGCCCCTGTTTTTGTATTCCACACCTGCACCGTATTATTCGCATTTGCTGTAGTCAGTGTATCTCCATCAGGACTAAAAACAATACCTCCCACTGAGTCAGCACATTCAAATGTGTATTTATGTTTGCCTGTTGCTATGGGTACCTCCAGTTTCACTCGTGTCTCTTCTTCAAATCCATATTTGATGGGGATACCGCCTTTCGTATCCCACACCTGCACTATTCCATTTTCATCTACCGCAGCAATTGTGGTGCCATCTGGACTAAACGAAAAATGTTTTTCCACACCGATTTGTAGTTCGCTTTTTTGTTCCCCTGTTGTAGCATCCAATAGAAGGATAGTGCCGGACACGATTATAGCGATTACCTCTCCATCTGGACTATATGCTATGTTGTCTCCACTCACAGCGTATTCAAGGGTGATCTTATGTCTCCCTGTTGTTGTATCCCACAGCCATATTGTACCTGTGAAGCTTCGCGTAGCGATTGTTTTTCCATCAGGACTAAAGCAGAAACTTCCTACTGATGTGATGTTTCCAATGAATGTGTGCTTAAGTTGCCCTGTCGTCGTATCCCAAAGTCGAATGGTGCCGTCTTCAGATCCAATAGCGAACGTGTTTCCATCAGGACTGTAAGCAACACTGAAATACTCCATACCTTCATTTCCTGGGGTATCAGTGCTACCTTCAAGTGTACACTTAAGCTTCTTTCTCATTATATCCCATAATTCTGTTGTCTGATTAATACCCACAATTGCAAGGGTGTGTCCATCAGGACTAAATACAGCACTAATAGCACCAATAGCATCAATACGAGGAAGGTGGAGTCCTCCGAGTGAGCCTTTCAATGTCTGTGAACGGTAATCCCACAGTTGCATTTTCCGCGCATCGGTTACCGCAAGGGTGTGTCCATCAGGACTGAAAACAACATGCCGGACAGCATTTCCTGGTGCAGCTGGGATGAGTGCTTGTTCGGTGCCGTTTTGTGCATCGTACATCCAAACGCCTATGTCACTGACGACTGCCAGATGTTTTCCATCTGGTGAATATGCTATATGGTTTACGGCACCTTTACCAAGACGTGCTATAGCACCGTCTGGTAGATGCCATTTCGCAATGTCTGCCGTTGCATTTTGTCCTAAAAGTATGGGAAGTGAAGAAAATGTCAACAGAAGTATAAAAACCAATAATTTTTTCATGATATTCAGGTATCCTTTCATTTGTGATGATATTTTCTCCAAATCATCCCTTCCATTGTCAACTTTTATCAGTTAAGATATTAACATGCAATACTTCGTTAATATAACGTAAAATTCATTATTTAACATCAAAATATGTAGAAACCCCTATTTTTGCAATAGAAAAGTGTTTTGATTATTTCCTTTTTTTGATTCCGTCGGATGTTGTACACTTAAGGAGCTTTTATCAAGTATTCTTGCAAGTATTCTCGCGGACGATCACCTTTGGTGAAGTTGCATGCGCCATACAAAAACTTTCAGGAATTTTCTGTTTCGGAAACCTATGTTAATATCATAACATAAATAAAAATATTTTTACAAATTGGTATAAAAGTGTCTCAAAACGTCTCTCAATGTGCTATAAATCCAGTCACAGTCAAGTCAGAGGTCGTTTTTACTCTATAAATTGACTTTTTTCGGTTTTAAAAGTGCTATAAATCCAGTATATATAAGGTTTTATAGCACTTTTAAATAGGTGTCCCATATAGAAAGTGGTCACAGTAATTAATTAACATGAGGACTTTCTATTTGGGACAGTTTGCCCTCTGACTTGACTGTGACTGAGTTCACGTTGGACTTTTGACCTACTAATTCCTGTTTTCTTGGCAATTTCCCGTATTGAAAGCCCTTGATCTCTTAATTCTACAATCTGTTTAGTTTCACTTTCTTTTCCGCCAGCGCGTTTCCATAAAACATTTGCCCATTGCCGGGTAACTCCATGCGAAACTTGAAAATCAGCAATAGATTTATTGTTAGGTGTATTATTGTCTCTATCATATTCTGCTTTTTCACGTGATTGGACAACTTCTGTTAGTTGTTCCAAACCTTCTGCGACTTCAAAATCGGTTTCATCAAATAGATAGGTCTCAGGTCTGTCGGTGATACCTGGCAGGTAATGGGCAGAGAGTATCACGACAGTGTGTGGTAGACGATTCAACCGTGCACGTCCGACAGCTTGGATGAGTTCTGCTTGCACGCCAGCATCGTAAATCTGCTGCATACGTTCATCAACAAAAACACCCGTTATAGGATCACGACTCATGTCCAAAGTAAGATCATCATTACCAAAAAGTATTTTTGCTCGCCATTCGGTCTCGTAGGGTGGGATTTCTGGTGCGAAAACAACCCATAGGACATCAACGTTTTGGAAATCTGTGTCTAAGCCTACAAGCCCACCAAAATTCGCTGTAGCGGTGATTGTGAGCTCTTTTATGTCAACGTGTGCCCACTCTAAAACGTCTTTGTAAGTAATGATTCCATGGTTTAGGTGTGGTGTTTTTTGTATTTCAGCAATCATCATCCGCCAGATTTTAGTGCCGGTGTCGTTTAGATCTTCAAATTTGCCCGCATCATCTCGTTTCATCACAGTCGCACGCGGGTTTTTAGCGGTTCGGAGCTGAAAGCAACGTGCCCCTGGTACCCATTGTGATAGTGGAATCTCTAAGGTTTCTGCTTCAGGGAAAATCCGTATGAATAGGTCTAAATTCAGTGTTGCGGACATGAAACCGATTTTGTTTACTTTGTGATGAATTTCAGGAAAAACAACCCATCGCAGCACACCGTCTCGGTAGGTCATCGGTGAATCTTCAAATCGTTTGTATCTATCAAAAAACAGAGTAAGTTTGTCAAGTGTTGTCCAATCACCATCAACTGACGGTAATTCCTTTATTTCTTGTTCAGTCGTAGCAGGAAGTAGCGCGCGTGCGACAGCATCGTCTAAAGTGTGTACTTGATATTCAGTTTCATCTCCACTATTGACAGCCAGTCGCACATGTTGCATCTGATACGTTATTCTTTCTCTATCACCATTGGAGAGACTTGCAAGGTATTCACCAATGGCAAATGGGTTGTTCTCAACTTCCAATAAGGTCAATAACTTGCGTGCGAAAACACCGAGTTCCCAGTTTTCCCACATATTGCTCCACTTGTTTAGTCGTTCCTTTGTCAAATGGCAATCGACAAAAAGGTCAAAAATATCAACTTCGTCAACGATACACAACTGATCTGTCATTTCCTGTGCAAAGAATTCGTCCGTAAAATTACGATATGTGGGATTGGTAAAGACATCAGAAATTGGTAGGATAACAGCGCGGGCAGCTAAAGCATTACGGTTTTGCGATTGGTAACCGTTATCATGACATTCAGCCTTGGCAGGACAATAGGGGCATATTGTTTTATGGATGTTACCACCTTTACTGCGGAACATATCTGCACGGTTGCCTTGGACACACGGCTTTTCATGAGGAAACTTCGCTCTGGGGTCATCAGCCTTTTGTGTCAATCCACGCCATCGGAACACATCACTGTCGCGGTGTCCTGCTTTGCTAAAACGTGATTTTAGGCGTTTTTCTAAATCTTCTGCTAAGACTGTAGTCGGTGTCGTTTGCAGTAATGCACCAATGTCTAATGCGTAAGCCTCAGTCTGATAATTTTTACCTGCGCCTGTTTCAGCTCGGAACGCAAAAATTCGAGAAGCAGATTTCAAAAACTTGGCTATCTGTTCACCTGCTTTCGCAACGGTATCTAAAAGTGCATACGCCCGATCATTTTTTTCAAGTTTTGAGGGTTTGCGGGTGAGTGCTAAAGGTGAGGCTTCGCCAACACGGACTTTCGCAATCAGTTCTTTCTGGTCAACACTGCGGGCAACCTGTGTTTTACCGCAGTTATGGCAAAAAGCCTGGATTTTACCGGTGGGTTTGAGGTAATACTGAACGGAACCTTGTGATTTTCTGTGTTTTGTTACTTTGCACGGATAGTCACCGCGGCGAGACTTATAATCACCATCTCCTGACTTTATCCATTCAAGATCAGATGGCAGTCCGTAGATCTCTTCAATATCTTCTATTTTTGGTTTCTTTTTGAGGGTAGGTGTAGGTTTTGATGGTTTGATTTTTTCTCTGGTAGGTGGTGGCACATGTATCTGATTTTTAAGGTCATCAATAACAAAAAAGAGATCTTTAACGTCAATTACCGGAATATTGAAGAGATCGCCTTCGAAAATTTCATAGCGGGCATCCCATCGCGATAGTCCTTTTTCGCTGAATATTTCAAGATACAACGAGGTTCTGTTACCATTTTTGTCCCATACGCCGATATATTCTCTATCTGCGGTTTGTCTTGGATGGAGGTAGTCAGGTGTTCGGCAAGTAAACCGCACACCACCCGATTTTGAAATTGTCATGAGTGGATGAGTCGTTAGATCGCATAATCGTGACAGTGTTTCAGTGAGCAGTTCAGGATAATCTTTGACGATAGCATATTCGAAATCTAAATCAGTCAAATAGTTGCTTGGTAAGCCGGTGTAGACCTGAACACCGTAGGAACGTTTCCAACTTTGTGGCTGCCAATCTTCTACGCCATAACGTGTTTCCCAATCTTTACCGCTACCGGTGCTATATTTTTCAATGGAAAATCCATTACGCGCAATCGGTAAAACACCCAAACTTGTCTCAGCGAACTGACGGGGATCAATGCTGGTTGTTTTGCCATTTCTACTGGCATAGTAAACTGAGTAACCGGTGTTTGATACACGGGTTGGTAGAGCGGATAAAGGCTTTTCGTGCCTTGCTTGGCAACGCTCTATTAGTTTTTTCATTAACGGAGATTCCCGTAGCAGATTTGACTACTGGGGAGGGATTTCAATAAAACCTTAATTTTGCTTTAATTTTTTGTTGACTTTATTCAAAATATAAAGTATAATTATTGAAGCCAGTTGTCATTTGCTGGTTAGGGTAAGTTTATCATTTGATAAAACATACCTGAGTCAAATATCCTTTCTTGGATATGCCCTTGCCGTCCACCTTGTAAAAAATTAGGACAGCAGTTTCTTAGAAGCCTCGCCCTCTAGCGGGGCTTCTCACTTTAATAAGCAATTATAACATATTCATAATAACCAATTTTAATACATTAATTAAAAAAAGTCAAATTAAATTTTGTTAGTTTGATTTGTCTTTTTTTGCTTCATACATCTGATTATAGGGTTGATTGGGATCTCACTATGCTAACTACTCGGAATACCGCTATCATTTAACTGTGTGGGAACTCTGAAACTGATACCTCTTAAATGCCTCTATTACATCTACATTTTAGTAATGTTTATAAGACAGAAAGACGGACTATAGTATAACCCAAGTTGCTACCTACAAAATTTTAGACATGTAAACACCGTTTATAATAGAGAATAACTCATTTTTCGCAAGATTTCGTAGGGCAAACTGTCTGATTGCACACTCATAGGTACAATCTAACAGAGGTGCTACATAGATGGCAACTTGGGTTAAAATAGAAAAAAATTGTTCCTGTGCCAAAACAAAATTTCAACGAACAACTTTTCGTACTCCTCAAACCAATCCCTCCTAATTTGTTTGTCTGTTTGACACAAGCATGGTATGACAACTTACTTTTTGAAAAAGATGAGACTGAGGATTGCTATGTTCACAAGGTGCGTCTGCGTGAAAGTAAAGCTGACCTGCTGCTCGGTGACGAGGACTTAGATGACAACCACGATGTGAGTTTTCATTATACATCCTACGACTTTGATAGCGGACCCGAACAACAATTCTTTAAGACAATTCTGTTAACGTTGAATGACTCTATTGCAGATGTTGAAGTATTTCTGTTTACTGGAAGTCTAACGGATACCAAGAAAACCGATTTTCATTTTGAATACAAAGGCACTGATAACAATTATCATCGCTATTTTCCCGATTTCGTGATTGTCAAGAACACAGGGAATTCTACATCGTTGAGATTAAGTCTGAAAGTGAACGCGGCACCCCGGATGTCGTAGCGAAAAAGAAGGCGGTGAAACGTCTGGCAAAGTTGCAACCCGATGCACACTTTGAATATCATGTCATTTATACTCAAGATGCTTTTCTCCAAGAAAATTTGGACGAAATGCAGAAAATTCTCGAATGGATTTATAGGAACGAAACCTTGCCGAACGATAGTGAAAATAATTTAGCGTGAGTTCGGTTAGAGGCATCTCTCACGCTGTTTTGGATGGAAAAGGTTGAAAACTTGCTAAAAATTCATTATACTTAATAAACATGCAAATTCGTCCCAGAGAGATACTCCACCATACTACGTCAAGCGGAAACGATCCATATCAGCGATGGTACATGCGGCTTAGAGATCAAAGGGCACAGATAGCAATATCAAATAGAATTTCACGATTAAGAACAGGAAACTTTGGCGATTTCAAGCGATTGAATAAGGATTTATACGAATTGAGAATCCATCACGGTCCTGGGTATCGCGTCTATTTTGGGATCTTTCAACATGACATTGTGATTTTACTTTGTGGAGGAACTAAAGGAACACAACAACGGGATATTGACAGAGCACAAAACTATTGGGACGACTTCTTAAAACAAATGAGGAAGTAATTACCATGAATATAGATGTTAAACTTCAACAATGTACAGTCCCTTTTAAAGACTTTCTTCTTAAAGATTTGGCACAACCCGAATTTGCGAAAGGTTATCTTGAAGCTGCACTCCAAGATTTTGATAAAGACGGCAACATTGAGATACTATTACTTACCATGAAAGATATTGCAGAAGCGCAAGGTGGAATTGAAGAGCTTGTCACATGGACAAATCTCAGCCCGAAAACTCTCACCTATCTGCTTAGTCCCGAGCATCCACCGCAATTGGATAAGGTGCTGGACATTCTATCCACGTTTAAAGATGGGAATTAGTCATTTTGAACTTGCCGTGAGTTGTAAAAAGTATCATAAACCATCGTATTTATTAGGATTCTTGAAAATTTTCTAATAAACTCGATATATAAGATTTAATCATGAGTGAAAAAAGAAAGAAGCGTAGTAGACGTTATACTATGGACTCTAACGCAGAAAGAGAATTGGCAAATTTTATCTATGGAGTTAGTTCAACTTTAAAAGAAACCCGCGTAGACACATTCTTGATCTCGATTCTAATGAGGAAGGAGTAATAGTAAATGAGAATGCATGGATTAATATATCAGTTTTAGCCAAATTTACAATTATGCATTTAATTTTTGCCATTGAGCTATTGCTAAAGTATCAGATACTTCAGCAAGCGGACGACAAAATATTTGAGATAAGTCATGGAGAAGATGGTCATAACTTACTCACATTATACAGCAAAACAAATGACGATTTTAAGGAAAAATTAAAATCTTTGTATAATGAATATCTCGATAAATCTAATATAGAAAATGTGTGTAGAATTACCAATGTAGAAGAACTAATAGATCAGAATAAAAATACGTTTAAGACACTTCGCTATAGTTTTTTTACAGAGATAGATCATAAAGGCAAGTCGAAAAAAGGCGAAGAACTATAGTAAACTTTTGAATTAATGGAACATTTTGATATGTAGAAGGGAACTCCGATTCCCGACTATCACTGAGTTAAGTCGCGATTCGGACATCGCTCCTACAGGGACTTTGTATTATTATTTTCAATGTTCACTATAAATACGAATATACCATGCTTGCAAACTCTTTTTAAGGCATTATATGTTCTATCAGGTTTATTCGACAAAAAAGGTATTAGCATTGATGATGCGAAAATACTTGGAGCGAATACAATCTCACTGCCAATAAAGTAAGCGAGTAAAGTTTATACAACTCTTTGTACTGCCATCGGAAAATTAGACCACCCCCTAAATTAAGTTAACAAATATCTGCAAGTCTAAAACGACTAATTCCGTTGAAAAATATATGTCTGGTGAGAAAAGACCACAGATGATAGACAGGATTGTAAAGACCCGAAATTATCTGACGCACTACGATTCAAAATTAGAACAAGAAACAGTTAAAGGAGAAGCTTTAAAATTTATGTGTCGCAAAATGAATGCACTTTTTCGCCTCCATTTTCTCAAAATAATAGGATTTAATGAACAAGAAATTGATAATATAGTTGATAAATGTTCCTATTTCAAGAGTGAATGCAACTTGTAACGTATTATTTTTACATAAACAACTAAAAAAATAATTCTATCTGAAGTCTCTACACCTATGGAAGCCGTACAACAAAAAAGTGATTTAGAACTAAAACAAGAACTGATTGAACTTGTTCGTTCAAAAGAAGCTGTATTAATTGTTGGTGCAGGAAGTAGCAAACGTCTCGGTTATCCGGACTGGACAGAACTAATACAGAAAATAGAGAAACTAACTGGCGAATGTAACGCAGCCTTTAAAGCAGACGCAGATTTACGCGATTATAAACCATTAGATTATGTAGAGAAAATGAAGACCCAGATCTTCAGTCATGAAGAAGGTGAGAAAAAATATTATGGTTTGTTTGATCGATCATTTGAACCGAAGCAATACGCACCCAATGGGTTACATTTTCACAAAACATTAGTTTCTTTGCCTTTCAGGGGTCTCCTTACTACAAACTACGATGTAGTACTTGAAGATGCTTTACAAGGCATCGGAAACGTATCTGCACATAAAGATTCATTTATTATTCACAAGAATACTGCTGGACAAGTTCACAGATTTTTGATGGCAATAACAAATGAAGAAACGCGAGGAGTTGCCCATTTACATGGAAAATATGATGATGCAGAAAAGGTCATTCTCAGTAGCAAAGATTACGAAAAAGCATATGCATCTCCGATTATTCAAGAAACTTCCAATTATAATTTCTTTAAAAGGTTTTGTTATCGGATATTACGCAAAGAAGAAAATCAAGCAATGCAGAGTTCTTCATGGACTCTACATAGGAAATTACTCTGGGCTGTTTTAGCTACTCGGCGTGTAGTTTTTGTCGGATTCAGTATGAAGGATCCTTATTTCCTTAAAATGCTAGAATCTGTTAGTAATGATTTATGGAGATGGGACAGACCTATCCATTTTGCTATAATGAGCATCTCATCAAATAGTTCTGAGAGTTTACAGGCTAGACGTAAGGCTGCGAGATTTAAAAAAGATTATGGCATTGAAACCTTATTTTACACCGATATTGATGGGAATCATAGTGGATTGGCGGATATCGTAGACGAAATTGCAAAAGAGTTGAATATCACGGTACCTTTAGACAAAATACATCCTGATTCACCAAATGAGGTTGGATATGGCTTGAACAAGGTAAAGCAAATGAGTCAACATATGTCGGAGAAAATTAGCAATGGAAATTAAGCGTGAGAAACTACTCAGTGATTTACAGGACTTTGCATTGTCAGGAAACGGAGTAATAATCGGAGGCCCTGGTATTGGAAAAACATATTTACTGAAAAAACTACGTCTAAATTTAGAGGCTGATGAGATACCGGAACTCCTACTACCAATTGATCAACTTGGAGACGGTACAGACGAGGCGTTAGAAAGCGAATTGTCGTTAAAAGAAGATCTAATTGGTTTTTTAGAGTCAATTCCTCTTGCCAATAAGAAAGGAATCCTGTTATTTGATGCCTATGATGCCGCTCGGAATGAACAAACACGAAAGAAATTTTTAGACCTAATTCGACGTGCAATTCAGAAACTTGATAAATGGAATATTGTCGTCACAGTCCGTACTTATGATGCTACAAAATCACAGGAACTCTTGAATTTGTTTGGAGATACTGATGATTTAACCCTAACTGATTACCAGACCACAGATATTTTATGTCGACATTTTACAATTCCTCCTTTCACACCAGACGAAATACGACAAGCCTTAGTTCAAATTACAGATGAAGATACTCTCTATAAGAATGGTTCTGATGAATTTAAGAAAATCTTATCAAATCCGTTTAATCTATGGTTATTGGAAAAGATTCTTAATTTCCGATCACATAAAGATATTGGAATTATCAGTCAAATTCATTCCGAAGTTCAGTTGCTTGCTCGGTTTTGGGAACAACGAGTTGATAATGAATCAAGTGAACGTGTTTTGCAAGTAGTCTCAAGTCAAATGGTAACAGAACTTTCGTTAACTGTGAGAGTGGATGACATTCATAACGATGTGGAACTTGACAAACCAGCAAGGAAATCCGCTTGGGATAAGCTCCAGAGTGATGAAATATTGGCAAAGGTTTCTTCAACTGGACAAAGGATTGCTTTTTCTCACAACATTCTCTTTGACTACGCTGTAAGCGTTTTGCTAATTGATGACGAACCACAACACCTTGAAAATTTCATTACTGAAGACCCCTCACGACCACTTTTCCTCAGACCAAGTCTTACCTATTTTTTTACACGACTTTGGTATTATGAAGATTCTAAAAGTTTCTGGCGTGTTTTCTGGCATATTTTACGAGGTGATCAATCTGTACACTTGCGCCTCGTCGCACGGCTTATCCCGGCAAGCGTAATCGCAAATGAAGCCCGGGAAGATGGACAACTGGATTCCCTTTTACAGAAACTTCGAGGTGGAGAACCTATTGTTGAGGAGGCAATAACAAGGCTTTTTCAGGCACTTCAAACATTAGAAATTAAACGTGAAATTCCTTGGATCAATTTCTTTGATCAGGCATCGGACTATTTGCACATTGATTTTGCTTGGGATTTAGCAAATCTAACATCAGATATACTTGATAAAACAACAGACTCAAATGTAATAGATACTTGTGGACGTATTGGGCGTCGATTACTTGAATGGGTTTGGCAAGAGAGAGAATCGAAAATGGACGATTGGTATAGTCGTTTTGGTGGACGTTGGGCAGTACCACTTGTTGCAAGAACATATCATAAGAATATTCCGGAATCTCGTCTACTGCTTGAAAAAATCCTACAACTGACACAAGAAGAGAATTTCCCTATTGGATTTCTCACACGGTTGACTGACAATGTTGATAACATATTTGTGCATGACCCAGAATTTGCCATTTCAATATACTTTACTACTTTTTCACACCAATTTGACAGTGAAGGGGAGACACGTCGTGGTGGACATATTTTACTTATAACAACCTATCGAAGCCAAGATTTTGGCATGTGTCAATATCGTTTGGTAAAACATTTTCCTAAATTTCTGCAAGAAAAACCTATCTATGCAACACAAGCAGCAATTCGAAGTTTGAACTACATCATCGCTAAAGAACATATTCTCAGGTTTTCCAGAGAGAATATGACAATAGAAAAATTAAATGAACCTTTTGATTTTAATGGAAAGACTGCAAATTTTGTGCAAGACTATAGTTATATTTGGGATGCCCAAAGTTCTTCCGATGAACCAATTGAAATGGCGGATTCCTTGTTTGACTATATTGCAGAATTAGCCGAAGATATAGAAAAACACCAACTTCTTGATGACCTACTTGATATATTCATTGAAAATGTATTTCCCGCGTTCTTCTGGAAAAGACTTTTGAAAACAGGATCCCAGTTTCCCAAGGTTTTCGCACCGCGTCTGTTTGAGTTATGTCTAGCAAAACCGATACTACAATATCTTGAGGTTTCTTACGAATTTGGTCTTTTCTTAGGAAATACCGCATCTGAATTCACTTCTGAGCAACTTCGTCAGATTGAAGAAAATATTATAAGGCTCCCTTCTGAGACTACTGACGAGAATCTCGTTAGACATTTGGAGAATCAAAGAAATCTCTTTCTGGCACAGATTCCACCTGATAGACTTTCAACCTGTGAAGGAAAGCAAATTCGCAAAGATATGGACCGAGAAAATCGTCTACCAGAAAATCGTCCACTAGATAGTCCTAGTATTCACTCCGAAACAGTAACTGAAGAAAAATGGCTTAAAAACAAAGGTGTTGATACGACAACCCCTGAAAACCAGAAATTGAAAAGTTTTTCCGATTCCCTTGAAGATTTCATTACTGAATGGCGGAACAAAAAACCAACACAAGAAGAAGCGGAGTTAATACTACCGAAGTTACGGGAAGTCCATAAGAATATAAAAGGTAAAACGAATACCGATGATGAGTTGATAAATATACTTTGGCGGAAGTTAGCCGAGTCTGCGGCAATCCTCGGCAGATTATCCAATGATCTTGACGAAGATTCTCTTACGTTATGTCATAGTATACTCGGTGAAGGGGCAGCTCATAACTTACCTGATCCTGATCAAGAAAACGATGAAAATTTCGAATTTCTAGGATATTCTTCACAACCACGACACTATGCTGCTGAAGGATTACTACGTATACACTTTTACAAACCTGATCTGGCAATACTATCTATAATTAAGAAATTAGCTGCCGATAAAGTTCCATCTGTTCGAATGATTACTGCAATGCATCTACCAAATATCTATAATAAAGAACCTGATAGATTCTGGCAAATTATTAATGAGAGAGCCGAAAATGAAAGCAATCAGATCGTTCAAGAATGTCTTTATTCTGCATTGACCTATGTATTACGACCAACAAAGGAGAATGACGAAAATACAGTACAGGTTATGTCTAAAATTCTTGAGAAAACTCCCTTACCTGAACAAAAAATGGGTACAGTTGACCCATTTAGTTTTCTTATAATTGGCTTAGCAATTGTACGTCAAAATCAATGGGCATTAAACACAATTGATGAAGAATTCTTGAGAGATCCTATTAAATATGCCAATCTTCTTAGTCGTCTTGTAAAACAGATTATAAAAGGCTATGTTGATCCTAAACATGTTCAGAATACAGATTTTCAAAATAATTTAAAACGCGCAATTACCATACTCAATAGTATAGGGACATCGACTATTACTGCAGTTAATGTGTTAAGTTCCACGTTTAAAGAACAAAAAACAGAAATAGTTGAGCAAGAATTGCGAAATACTTACTCAGTTCTTGACCAAATTATTTCAAGTCTCTACTTTACATTTTCACATAAGAATAATAATGATAACAAACCTCCTCAAGAAAATGAAGATAAAGACATACATTGTCTAATTTTTAATGAAGTCTATCCATTAATGCAACAGATAGCCGATTTCGCAAATGATAGCGAAAACGGTCTTATGTTTGCCCCGACAGCACACTATTTCATGCAACTATTGACCAAGTTTCTTAGCTGTGACCCAAAAAGAGTCATAATGTTAGCTGATGGTGTTGCAAAATCAAGTGAACGTTTTGGCTATAATCTCGATCCACTGGCTGTTGAAGATGTAGTGAAATTAGTTGAAATTGTCCTCGCTGACTATCAGCATGTAGTTCGAAAGGATGACGATTGTTTGAAAAGTTTGCTAAATCTTTTGGACCTTTTTGCGAAAAGAGGTTGGTCAGAGGCACTTAATCTTGTTTGGCAACTTGATGAAATATTTCGGTAGGTATTCATAACTTGCTCACATGTTTTTCGATTGTCCCGAATTAATTTTTTAAGTTTTGTGGCTCCTATCTAAAATCAACATAGACTTTCCTTATCCACAAATGTCAATGCTCTGTAACCATCTCTTGCTTTTACTCTCTGGTGTCCGATGTCAAGTTTCTCAAACTCCAGAGAACGATGTCTCGGATTCCGGAACAGTTCAAATCTTCTCTTGGCACGTTTCTGAATGGCATCTTACTCGGTGCGACAGATGATATAGTCGAGGCTAAAGTATATAGTGGGATTTTATTGAACAAGTGTATAACCAGAAAGGACCTCACTCGGCGTTAAGTTATACTAATTCTAATAAATTATATCTCATTTTCGATTTTCGTTATATAATCATACTTTGTTATATTCTGAATAGTGGTTTTCGTGTATTTTCTCAATATCTCGGTGAGTTTATCCTGCCTCTCTTTTATTGAAGCAAACACATTTTGAAACACCTTTGCTTTGATGTCTTGCCATAGTCTTTCAATAGGGTTCAACTCAGGACTATAAGGCGTCAGAAAAAGTAAGATCACATTGTCAGAGATCCGTAGTGTTTTTGCTTGATGAAAACGACCATTATCAAGCAAAAGGACATTCAGAGACGCAGAATAGACCTTAGCAAACTTATCAAGGTATATTTGAAAACAGGCACTATTGAGCTGGGGCATTTCAAGGAAAAAACTTTCTCCCGTCATCGGTTCTACAGCACCATATAGATAAAAGTTCTCATAAGTATAACTGATTTTGGTGATCTGTTTGATACCGGGCAAAGTAATACACCGATATGAAAAAGGATGAAGACCAAACCTTGACTCATCTTCACAAAAAAGATGGGCTCTTTCAAACGCAGGATCTTTCTCCGAAATCGCTGTCTTGACCATTTCTCGGGAGTCTAACTTGAACGCCTCACAGGCTTTTTCGTTTTTTTTATATGACTTTTACGCGGCACTTTGAGTTTAGCTTTCCATTTATAGTGAACCAACGCATGAACAGCTTTATAGTTCATTTTGACATCAAAGGTTTTTTCAGTATAATCTATTATCTGTTGATAACTGGAAAAACCTTCAGGTTTACTGAGTTCTGATCGCAATACATCTTGTTGTTCTGGAGTAAGGTGAGGTGGACGCCCCGGGGAATAATTCCGTGTCAAAAGCGCATCAAGTCCTTCTGACACATAAGTCGCAAACCAGTGTCCAACCGTTTTCCGGTCAACACCTATCATCTTCGAGATTTGTTTGCGTGTTGTGGCTTGACCACTACGAAATAGGGAAATAGCTGTCAGTCTTTGCTTTTGATAACCTGTTGATGTGTTTCTTATCATGCTTTTCAACTCGGCAACACTTTCTGTTATCTGTGAAGGTTTTAGCTTCATTAATATCAATCCTATAAACTACAAATTTGTGATAAGTATAGCAAAAATAAAAATAATAAAAGAGAAAATATTAAATAGAATTGGTATTAGGTAGTGGTCTAAATTTCCGATGGCAGTACACTTATACAAATTACATTAAGTGTAAAGTTTGCACTATTTATGTAATTTTGCTATACTTCATATTCCAGTCGGGTGGCACTGCTAAGCATACTGCCCAGTATGTCTGCCACCCTTCTATTTCGCTATTGAAAATACATTTGCATTCACTCACGGAATTATGTTACAATCCTAACGCTACTCTTGGGTGGAATATTCAGATCAGCACCCGTTGATCTAACTGCCCTCCCACCTTAGCAGGGGGATAAAACTGACTGGAGGCTGGAAAATCACAATGACTAATGTATGCATTTATTGTAAACAAAACACGGATTTAAATAGAGAACATGCTTTTCCTAAGTCTTTACTTCATAAAGGCACAGCGGGTTGGGTAATTCGTAAATTGTGCACAAATTGTAATAGTCGTTTGGGAGAGCTTGATAATGTTTTGTCTAAACGATCTCATATTGCATTTATATGGGATACAATTCAGATGGAATTGGGTGTAGGAAATGAAGGAGGGCATGCTTCAATCTTTCATAAGCGCACAGGTGGGGTTAATCCGGTACGTATACCTTTTCCAGATCCACTATACGATAACCTGATTGTCCTGCATGAACGCAGCAGTCAAGATAACCACATTATAGATTTTGCAAACGGATTTAGTGCTCTTCGTCCACAGATGATTTTAACGCTATATCCTGACGGACAAACGAGTAGAAACATTGCTGAAGATAATGTTAATAAGTTTTATACTTCAAACACAGACAATATTTCAGATTATGATCCTGCAGCGGATGTATTTTGTTTTTTTGATAATACTTACGTTTTTCCCTCAGAGGCAACATGGCATTTTATCAAAAATATTGATGAGTTCAAATCTAAGTATATGACAGATTATCCTCATACACGATATGACTTGAGAGTAGTCTTCCCTGAAAATGTCAACTCTTGGAAAATATTCTATGATTTCCACAATGCACTTAAAGGCGAAAGTAAAGAAATAATAGAAGAAGATAAATCTCTTACGACAGGGGTTTTCAGCGGGCGTATACAAGTCGTCCCAGATCCTGAAGCTGAGCAAATGATAGCAAGATCTATAGCAAAGGTCGCATTCCATTGCTTTTTGTATCATTATCCCGAATATACCGGACATGAGTCAAGATACGATCAAATCAAAGATTTTATCTATGAAGGTAATGGAACACCTACAGATTTTGTTATGTCGGCAAAGGATATTGAATTGGAAAGTCTTGTTTACAATACCACAAATCATCGCCACTATTTGCGTTTTTTCATGAAAGGTGAAAACGTTGGTTGTCAGATAGATTTCTTTACAGGACTATTGCCAAATGTTTTTTCTTACAACGTTATATTGGCAGGAGACCCTGATAATACCCATCCGACCTGTGATCGTGTTGAATATATACCCTTCTCAGTTCATCCAAAAAGCCCTGTAAAAAAAAGGATACTATCACAGTCCGAGTTAAGGCTAATATATATACCGCGCCGGAACGATAGGATTCTTTGGTATTCTAACGCACATGATAGAATCATTAAGAATATGCCCCGTTGATATTGTCTATATTTACGAGGAATAGTTAAATGCAATATAAAAGCAAAAATCACCACTACGTATCTCAATTTTATTTAAGATACTTCGCATGTAACAATGAAGAAACATATGTCAATGCAATGACAAAAAAGGGTAGGATCATTGATAATCCAAACGTTATAAGCAACATTAGCTCAGAAAAAAACTACAATTCACCCCTACAAGAGGTTGAGCAAAGCAAACTTGAAAGTGAATATGCAGCAATATTAAAAGAATTTCTCAATACACCTAACCCTGATAACTTACATCTTTCTAATGACGTAATTGAATTTGTTTGTTTTATGTATGCTAATAACATTGACACGAGAAAAAGAATAAGTGACACACTTGGTGAAATGGAAGGTCAGATAGAAGGCTTTCCTGTCGATCACATTACCCAACTTGATAGCAGTGGACATAGAGCAAGATTCGACTTGAGTACGGCTCTTGCTGATGCTGTATTTGAAGAAATTAGTAGTTGGAAGTTCGTTTGTAATCAAACGAACGGCTATAAAGTCTTTATTACTGGTGACACTCCTGTTAGTATAGTTAATCCTGAGAATATTCAGATTCCCGTTGAGGTCAATATTACATGGACAAATCCAAGGATTACAGATATTGGTAATAAAAGTATACCAATATCAGATAAAATAATGCGTAGGGAAATGAAAGGTTCAATTACCCTTGATAATGTTTCTTTTCAACAGGATGTTATGATGGTTTTCCCAATAACCCCCAATTTCTGTCTAATGGGTTTTTCAGACAGTGGAAGACACAAGAGATACAAGGAACGTTCTGAGCAAACTAATAACAACGTCATAAGTTTTATAAATCTAATTACATTAGGATGTAGCAATAAAGTTGTTTATTCACATTCTAAAAAGATGTTGAAAATAGCCCGTAAGGATCTGTCAAGTTTCTTAACTTATAGCAAAACTTATAAACGTAATCCATCTTTTGATATTGTCTTGTTGCAGTAGTCTGAGAATACGATAATTTATTTTTACATACCCAGGGTAAACCAACCGCATGTATTTTGTTACTGATCTTTATACCACTGTCAGATAATAATGGACATGTTCAAAAGGCAAAGTCAGTCTACGAAAGCGAACTTTATTCTGAGTAATCGCTACTCAGATTTGGCAATCTTGCCAGGTCATATTTCGCAATGTGTCTGTAAAAGGTGTCTTTGCCATTTGCGATGAACACCAAATATTTGAAACAACATTTCCCTTTACGCGATTGGCGGTTTGTCGTTAATCTTAAAAAAAGCATTAAACGACTCTGCCATCATATCCTGCATTGTCATATCCTTTTCAACGCCAATGAGCCTGAGTTGTTTGTAAACATCCGCACTAAAATAGCCCCCAATATGACGTTTGTCTTTTCGCGACGGTCTTACATTACTTTCGGTGGGTTTAGGAGTTTCCTCTACTTCCGTTGTAGTCTCCTGCGGCTTTAGTTGGTTTTCATTCTCAATGAATACCTGAGATAATTTCTTTTTTGACATTAGATTATACCCCCATTTCTTTAGCGATGTATTTGTAGAATGCTTTTATTTCTTGTGATGCCTTTCCACGCGGTTCATACTCTTGGACGGTGAGTCCAGAGATATATGAATGGACGAAAGCAATCCGACTTCCGATCTCACATGGAGCGCAGACGACACCGTAATGTTCTATTGCTTTGCGTGTCTCAACAGCAAGGTCTCCGCGAGGAGGAACTGCATTCAAAACAACATGTGCTGGAACATCTGCGAGATTTATTATCTTTATTGTTGATCTGATTGCTCTCAGATCAATCAAGGAAGGTTTACACGGTATGACTGCAAAATCTGCAGCATCGGCTGCGTCAAGCACGGCAGATTCCGTATGTGGAGCAGTATCCAAAATTGTAAGCGTTGCCCCGTTTTCTTTTGCAAGGTGAAGTGTAGACTGCAAGCGAGATGAGTGAGCGGAGATAACCGCTGGGGTATCATCCTCTCGTGTATCTCTCCATTCTGCAGCACTTGCTTGTGGATCAAGGTCAATTAGTGCGGTCGTATGTCCTGCTTTTTCCGCAGCGACGGATAGACTAATAGCGAGAGTAGTTTTACCTGTTCCGCCTTTCCTACTAACTATTGCTATTGTTTTCATGCTCACCTCCGTGTGCACACGTGCAAGTGTTCATGTGTTGATGTGTGCATGTGTGAATGTGTTCAAGTGTTTAATAAAACGATAGAAACCCAAATGCGTTGCACACGTGCATGTGTTGATGTGTCCAAGTGTTTCATAGTTTGTCCGTGCAGATGTTGGAGTGTGCAGGTGTTCAATGGTTCATGTATGCACTGGTGAACATATGAAGGTGTACATGTGTGCACACGTGCAGGTGTTTGTATGTTCAAGGCTTGCCAATTTTGAAATATCTGTGATCTGATGGATTACCAGTTGTCTCGGTTTGGTAAGTTATCGACTGGCAGGTGGGAGTAGACCTCTGCATTGGTAAACGGCACATTCTGCACTCAAACGGGCTTTTGTTGCTGCGGGTTTTAATGGTAAATTGGCGACTCATTCACTGTGGAAGTCTTTTGCTCAATGGCTGTATGATGTTACCGATGATATTTACGCTGTGCAGGAGATGCTTGGGCATTAGAATATTACCATTACTCAAAGATATTTAGGCGTGAACTATATGAAGATTCGTGTGCCTGTCGAATCTATGGTTGAGATACCAGATTCTGAACGTGACATAATAGACATTTTGGGAAGTTCAATAAAGACTGACAGTACCGAGAGAAAAAAATGCTGGATGGGTAGGAGGATTGGGTAGGTTTATCTGTTATTCTTGAAGTGGAATTGCGTTGCAGAATCTGATTAATTACGCTATACTCAGGAGATTATGACGAGTTTACAGATACCTTATGCTTATACTCCAAATAAAACTCCAGTGTCCTCCGAAGTAGCAGAAAAAGGATAGGAACTGTCGTGTCCGATATGTGATAGTGTAGTCGTCTTACGACGTGGAGACATTAGGCGAGCGCATTTTTCGCATAAGCCTGATACTGGGTGTTCAGGCGAAGGCGTTAATCATAAGGTCGCAAAACAGATGGTTTCTATGATGTATTTGAGATCGGTTCACAAGGTAATGAATAGTGTTACTACGTTCCGAAAATGTCCAAATTGCTCGCGGGGTGTCCTGTTTAGTCAAACGCCTCAGTATGATGATGTTACTTGCGAAGTTGAAGTTGGTCAATATAGAGTAGACGTTGTGCTTTTACGAAATGAAGAACCTGTTTCTGGAATAGAAGTAAGGGACACTCATCCTGTTGATGATGAAAAATGGAATGCTTTTGAAGAATTGCAGTTTCCATGTATAGAGGTGAAATGTAAAAATGTAATCTGATAGATAATGAAGATGATATGCTAAAAGCTTTTATTCCGCACTTCCAATTCTAAGTAATAAAAGGAGAAATATTAAGTGAGTAGATTTGATATTAGTCAACCTTTTTTAAGTAAAATACTTAATGATATAGGAACAGGAAAGATTCAATTACCCGATTTTCAGCGTGGATGGGTATGGGATGATGATCGTATCCGAAGTCTTATCGCAAGTGTGTTCCAAGAGTTTCCCATAGGGTCTGTGCTTACACTTGATCCAACTGGTTCAGATATGAGATTCAAACCACGACTTGTTGAGGGAGTTAATTCTAACAATGCTAAGAAAGAACCTGATACTTTTATTCTTGATGGTCAACAAAGGTTAACAGCACTATACCAAGCCCTTATGTCAGGAACAGCGGTGTCTACGAGAAATGCTCGAGGGAGGGATATTCTCCGACATTATTATTTAGACATGATGAAATCTTGTGTCAATAATGATACTGATCGCGAGCAGGCTATTCTTTCTTCTGATGAGGAGCATACAATACAAATAGAGACACCTGATGGGAATACACAAATTATTGATCTCTCGTCTAACAGAGAGCAATATGCCAATAACATGTTCCCTGTAAATAAACTTTTCAACGATGCTGATTGGAGGCAGGGCTATAACAAACACTGGAGTAATAATCAAGATAAAATTGATTTGCTTTTTAAATTTGAGGAAAAGATTATACAAACTTTTAAGCAATACTGTATTCCTGTTATTGAGTTAAGTGAGGTTCCAAGAGAGGCAATTTGTAAGGTATTTGAAAAAGTAAATACTGGAGGTGTAACGCTCACTGTGTTTGAGCTACTCACAGCATCTCTCGCCGCAGAAGACTTCCAACTGCGAGAAGATTGGGAAATTAGAGAAGAACGTCTTAAAGAGCATTCTGTATTAAAAAATCTTGAGAATGTCAATTTTTTGCAGGCACTAACATTACTTTACACTAAGACTTGTAAACCGTCTGTTAGTTGTAAACGTGATACGATTCTTCGTTTAACACGCAGTAATTATGAAGAGTATGCTGATCGGGTAGCGGAAGGCTTTATTGAGGCTGTTCGATTCTTGCATGAACAAAAAATATTTGATGCTCAAGATCTGCCCTACAATGGTCAGTTAGTTCCGTTAGCTGCAATTCTCGCAGAATTGAATAACATGGAAAGAAACAATTTAGAAGTCCGTCAAAAGTTAACCCGGTGGTATTGGTGCGGTGTCTTTGGCGAGATGTATAGTGCGTCAACTGATACGCGCTTTGCCAACGATATGTCTAAAGTGTCCGATTGGATAAGAGGAAGCGCGGAAGAACCGAGAACTGTTAGAGAAGCAAACTTTCATGAAAATCGACTACTTGAACTTAGAACGCGTAGCAGTGCCCCATATAAAGGCATCTATGCTTTGCTGATGCACAAGGAGGGGTGTAAAGATTTTTGTACCAGACAATCCGTTGAATTTCAGACATATTTTGATGACAATATAGATATTCACCATATTTTTCCGAGATCTTGGTGTAAAGATCAGGGTATAGATAGAAATGTCTACGACAGCATAATCAACAAAACAGCAATTTCTTCTCGGACAAATCGAAGAATAGGTAGCAAACCTCCTTCACAGTGTTTGCAAGAGATAGAGGAAGATACTGGTATATACACTTCCAAAATGGATGAAATACTCGACTCACATCTTATATGTCCTGACTTCCTCCGTAAAGACGATTTTGAAGAATTTTTTAATGCTCGTAAAGAAGCACTAATTGAGGCAATTGAGAGAGTAATGGGTAAGAAAGTAAGTCGCGAAAGTAATGATGCAATGGACTCCTCTGATGAAACAGTGTAAGATAACACCGTGGAAGTCATGCTGTAATGCACATCCTTTGTTATACCTTCCCAAATTCAAATATCTGTATCTAAAATATACATTGTTATACAGAATTCAAATCTGCCAAGCATTGGTGGCTTTATTATCCTTTAATATCATCATTAGGCATAATATAAATTTAAATTACAGTTGATTTCTGGCATAATAAAGAAAATTATGCTTTGGAGATTAACTCATGAACAAATATGATGAAATAAAGGATGATCCGGGTAAGTTCCAAAAACTAACGGGTTTTACGACTGAAGATTTTTTGGCACTTCTTCCGATTTGGACGACACATTTTTTAGCGTTTGTCTCTACAAAAACACTTGATGGTCAAGAACGAAAAAAAACGGCGTTATACCACTTACAAAAATAGTCGTTTGTCAAATAGGGAAGATAAACTTCTGTTTATTTTGATTTATCTACGACACGCCTGGACCCAAGATGCTCATGGTATGTTCTTTGATATGTCTCAACCTGAGACAAATAAATGGATACACCTCCTTTCACCGATATTAGACCAGGCATTAGAAGAACTCGGT
>JAPOQK010000058.1 GCA_026710795.1 Candidatus Poribacteria bacterium | reverse complement strand
TACATAACTGTATCTTTACGGTGTTGTGGTCTGGTTTTAGTTCCTGCCTGGGTTTATGGGTTGTTTTCACCGGTTTACTGTGTAAAAAAAAACTTGAAAAACTGTATCTTTTGTTTTTGGCTATTTGTCGGAGGTTGCCTCTACAGAATGTAAGATGTCGGAGGTCGCTTTGCTCGCTCCAACCTACGAATGCGGTTATGTTGGGTTTGTATGTGGTTGTATTTTTCATAGTGATAGTAGTATAACATGGGATTTGGGAGGTTGGAAGGGGAAGGTGGGGGTCGGAACAATATGTTTCATGTATGTTTCATGTATGTTTCGGTTTTTTGGTTATTTGGGGATTGTCAGAATCACAGAAAGCGCAGAGAACACAGAAGGACACTGAAGGAAGAGGGGATTGTCTGAACCAGGATTTACAAATCAAGAAATCAACGCCAAATGCGCGTTTGCCATTTGGTGGGTCGCTCCTATAAAAGAACCCTATAATAAATGGATTCATTCCCTTAAGTTGACACCTATGTTAGCGGTTTGGTAAATGTGTATCCTTTCAATAAGTGTTAACGTTTTATCATACATACGTATTTACGTATTGCGCTTAGTATTGCTAAGAATCTGTCGGTAGTAATTCACTGATTTTCCATAGGTGTATAATGTCATCAATTCATAAACTTTCCCAAAATCTAACGGATACTACACAACCTGTAGCGACACGTCGTGCTGCAGTATTAGAAATCGCTGCTACTGGTGATGAACAAGCCCTTCCTTTACTCACCGAAGCATTGCTTGACAGTGCTCCGGGAGTAAGACGTGAAGCAGCAAATGCGCTAAAACAATATAATACTCCAGATATTACACCTGCATTACTGAATGCAATAAAGGCAGAGGACAACGATCTTACACTCTGGACTCTAATTGAAGTGCTTGGAATAATTGGAACTGCAGAAGCACTCACAGATCTTAAAGATATATTTAGCTATACAATATCCCCGTTGACACGGCGCGAAATACAAAAAAGTATTGACCAAATTACTGATAGATTACAGGACACAGAAACTGTTGAATTGTCCGACAGGTCAACTGATGAATTGGATGAACCAATTGATACAACTGATTTTCATGAAATACCACACACGGACAATGAACAGTTAGAGTTGAATCAGGATTCTGTTGACAAAAGTGGTGTTGAAGAAGAAGAAGTTTATACTGAGAACCTCTCAACAGAAACTGATGATAGTTTAAAGGATGATAATGTATCACCTATTATTGTGGACGAAAACACAGATAGTGAACCAATAGATGTAGAGATAATAGATATTGATGCGTCTGAAGGTATACAGTCAGAGGAAACAGAAAATGATGAACTTTCTGTAAAGGTAGTAGAATCTGATGAAAAAACCAGTAGTGCTGAAACTGATGAAGAACCTAAAACAGACAATACAGTTAGAACATCAAAGACAATTGGGTCATCACCAATTTTACCAGTCCTTGTTCCAAATACATCCGTTGTTCTATATAGTCAGGAAGATACTACGTATAAACCAAGCGCATTTGCCTTGGTATTGCGACCTACTGCCTATTTATCAAAGCAATGGGTCTCTCGTACGCGTATATATTTCATCCTTTTTTGTTTACTAATGGGTGCAACGTTTACTTTGGTATATTCACAGGTGCAGCGTCAACCTCGTTCTCCGTATGTGCTCAATGAAGAAATTACCTACATGGAAAATCCAGAAAAATACCTTTCTGCAGGTAAATTTTTTATACAAGAACGTGATTATCGTAGTGCAATTGATACACTGGAATTTATACGTGGTATTGATGTGATTGATCCTGAATTATATGATCTATATTGGAATTTGGGTTTTGCTTATTTTAATGAAAACCAATATGCCCTTGCTGTGGAAGCCTATGAGTATTATTTTCGTACTCGCAAAAATGAGACTGTTGAACCTTTTGTTGCAGAAGCATCGTATTCAGTCGACGGTTTGAATGACAGTATGCAGGAATCGACTGACTATATGACATATATTATGTTGGGAACAGCCTATGCACGTCTTGGTCAATTGAATCAAGCTCGGAATGCGTATGAAACTGCAATCAGTTTAGTACCTAATGAACCGGATGCTTACAGTAAACTTGCCCAACTCTATTCAGATGGCTATGAACAAAAACACCTGCTTACAGAAGGACTTGCATATTCTGCTGTACGACGAAATCCTGATGTTCCATTTTACCACAATACTTTAGGGTGGATACTTGGAAAGAGTGGAAGAATCAATAGAGCGATTCAATCTTTAGAACATGCTATTAGATTACAGAGAGACTATATTCCTGCACATTACCACATATCAGAGATTGCAGATAGGAACCAGAAAACTAAAAATGGAATTGTCTCGCTTCAAAACGACTTATTGAACAAGATGCATCCAACATCCAAATCGCGTTCTGCAATGCTAAATGTCCTATCTTATATCTACGAGACAGATGCACAGAAGATTCCTCGTTTCAATACATCTCTTCTTCGAATGCGTGGAATAGAAAGAAAATAATAGATATCTCGTTATCATATCAGATGGATCAACGTATAATAGATATTTTCCCTATATTTCTACCATTTTCATTTTCAATTACGTAGATATAAACTCCACAACTCACACCGTTTAATGTCCATATTGACTTACATCTGTTGACTGTTGTGTCTTGATCTGTCGGGGACAAGGATGTAATTCGGTTGCCTGTAACATCATATATATCTATTTTGCTATCTGCAGTCAATCTATCAAATGTCACTATATTCCCACGTGATGGATTTGGATAAACAACTATTTCATTATGAGATTGGGATTGATATTCTACGGATGCAATTCTACTTTCTTCAGTTAGTTCCGCACCATATAGGTCTGACAATTGGATCGCTTCAATTTTATATTGATATTCTGATGTTAGTATATCCGATGCAAATGTTATAACGACTCTTTTTCCTGATTGATCATGAATTGCAGATTGTGGCATATAATATTCTTTGTCTTGTTCATCAGATCCATTTAATTTAGTGAATTTATGCAGCAGATATCGTGATGCATTCGCTGCTTCTATATTCATGGGTTTGTTAAACCTAATAAGGATCTGATTCAATGGGGAATGAACTGCGGAAATCAGTTGTGGTGGAGATGTAGGTAAAACGGATACAGGTTTTGAGGGAAGCGAGATATTACCGTCTGATGTTTGTGTTGCAATTGTGTACCAATAGGTTTGTCCTGATATAAGATCTCTATCAGTATATTGTTTTTCCTTAATTCCGTGCTTGATTGGTGTCATTGATGTCTTTGTCTTACCCCGTAGAATTGTGAAAACCTGAGATTGCTGGTCAGATTGCCAACTAATAGATATTGAAGTTTCATCTACAGGTTTAGCAGTAAGTCCCCATGGTGGTATTAACTTATTCTGAATTCCATTGATATTGGGATTATTAAAAACTGTAAATTGATTGTCGTTGTTGAACATCAACTCATTATTACCATCGTAGTCAATATCAGCAACAATCGGATTAAAAGTGCTTGTAGCGGGATGATGCCAGATTGGTCTATATGTTGATCCATCATATTGTAGAAGGTAGAAGTTAGGAGGGACTACTATACATAATTCGTTTCTACTGTCGTTGTCCGCATCAGCAATCGTAATTCCACCTTCACCGTCATGTAATTCGCGTATACGTTGGTGCCACACAGCACGATATGAGTCGTTTCCAGTTGAGGTATAAATTGTAATCATCCAATGCTGCCGAGGAAGATCTAATTCAGTTGTCCATACCTTTGATCCAACAACAAATTCAGGTGACGAATCTCCATCCAAATCTCCTGCTGCAAATAGTTGCGGTATACCATCAATAAGTGTGTCGAACCATGTATTTTGATAATTGCCATTTCCAAAGTTTTCATAGATGAATAGTTCTCCATCACTATCCCCTGTTAATAGTTCCATTTTCCCATCGGAATCAAAATCTCCTGTTGCAAATCTGGCAGGTAAATTGTTTGAACCTTGTGTAGGATTCTGTAGAGATACGATGAGGTCATAAATGTTATCTCCAATAGATTCGAACACATGTATAGAATTCGTGTCGTCATGTCGTGAATATATCTCCGGTTTACCGTCTAAGTCCATATCTACAATTGTCCCACCCCATATACCTTCTTCGTTCCATATATTTTCTGAAGGTGGTTTATCTGGTGCTGTTTGTTCAAGCAAAAATGTAGTTTTTCCCTTGTTGCATAATAATTCTACCAATCCATCCTCGTCTGTATCTGCTGATGACCAAATACGGTATATTGATTCATCAATTGTAGAAGTTCTATTTAGAACACCTAAGGTCTCTGTTTCATAAATGTGTGCAAACGAAGTTCCTGTTTCAACACCAGTTATTTCTATTCTGCCATTTCCGTTGAGATTGTAAGGGGGTACAATTGCGTGTAGACCATGTTGTATAGATGTTTTTTCTATGAGATGAGAGGGCTGTATTTGTTCATGGATAACAGAAATCGGGTATAAATTACCGTTGTTATCATCTATTCTTATCATTCCTCCACGATTTTGTGCTTTCAAACGGTACAAGTATTCACCTGTTGGCAAATCCATTTCAGATAGATTGATGACATGTTGTCTGTGTACAGATTCTGAAAATCCGATACGTACTGGTGTTTGTTTATCTGTATTACGAAATAGTTCTACGCTTCCGATTGTTAGCACATCTGTTTGCCAGATAATTGTAGAATCATATTGGTTACCTGAGAGCCATTGAGATGCATCATGTTTAGATATTTGTGGATATGAATTACGAATTTCTACGACTGTTTTATCTCTAATTATATTATCGTTTCTTGATTGTACGCTAAGACGTAATGTGTAGATACCTTCATTTAGTGCAGATGTGTCCCATTGATGTAAAGAACTATTGTTCTTAGGTTTGGACTGAGGATTTCCAATAGGAAACCAGAGTTCGGGTGTTTCAGTTATTCCGTATTCGAGCCAATATTGCAGAAAATTTGTGCCACCAGCACTGCCGAATATATTTACTATGTTGTTTTGCTCTGAGTTTTCTATTTGGGGAGAATTTCGTGTAGAAATTTCTGCGATGAGACCCTTATGCGAATTTAATGCAGCGTTGGCATCTACAAGACCTGCACCGACAAGATTTGTAATTGAAAGTTGTCGGGCAGAATCCGTTATCCATTGATAAACTTGAGCGTTGTTGCACGATGGATTTGCTGAAATTAATAAGGCAGCAACTCCAGAAATATGTGCTGCTGCCATTGATGTGCCTGATTTGTATCCGTAACCTTGTGTTATATCTGAAAGTTCAGTGTATAAATCGGTGGTCAATATATCTTCACCAGGTGCAGCAACATCAATTGATGCACCAAAGTTAGAACTACCCAATTGATTGTCACTATCAATTGCTGCCACAGATAGGACATTCTCAAGTGCTGCTGGATAATACGATCCCGGTTCTGATGAATTTCCAGATGCAGCAACCAGCACACATCCTCGTCTGTATGCATATTCTACTGCATCATTAATAAGAAATGCATTTACTGTGTCCCCAAGACTCATATTGATAACATTTGCCCCGTTATCAGCAGCATACACAATTGCTGCTGCTATATCATCATTTTGTAGAAACGCACCACCACCAATTCGGAAACCTGTTCTTAATGTCATTATTTTGCTGTGCCAGACTATCCCTGAAATACCGATGTTATTATTTCCTTCTGCTGCTATAATACCTGAAACTTGTGTGCCGTGTCCGGTTTCATCTTCTGGCAAGTTATCGCGGTCCTTCCAATCTCCAATTCCCTGAAAAGTAGGTGCATCGGTAAAATCCCATCCGTGTACATCATCTATGTATCCATTATTGTCATCATCAATACCGTTATCTACAATCTCACCTGAATTCTGCCATAGTTGATTACGCAACTCTGGATGTTCCAGCATGATTCCGCTATCAACAACAGCAACTACGACTGTAGGTTTTCCTTGTTCAATATTCCATGCTTTCGGCATATTCATTGACATTAAATTCCATTGCTCATCATATCTTGGGTCGGTTGGAATTATATCAGCACAGAACCTATTTAACCGATTCGTTTCTGTTGCTTCAATCATAGTATGTTGTGTCAACCTTTGTTTTAGATGATCCAACTGTGGCGTAATAGGGAAACGGACAAGATAATAACGATTGAGCAGTGGGTGTTGTCCTGCAGGTGTTGCTGGTGAGAATATAGGTGAAACCGATTCAACTTCTAATTCAATACATAATTTTTGAAAGTTTGTAAGAATAGATTCAGATTTTAAACGGATAATGATTTCCCTATTTGATATGGTGGTCAGTCCATTGGAGAGTATATCTGAACTGTTTTGATGTGATTCTAATGAAACATCTGATGCTTTAATATTTGGGATGTAATTGATAAGTATAAGGACAGTAATGATTGTAAGGAAAATAAATGACTTTTGCATTAAGAGAAAAACCTTTCATATTTTCTCAATTAGATGAAACCCTATATTGAATTCTTCAGATATAATATCATACTTCTTATTATGTATCACCTAAGACTTTCTCCATCTTCTATCTGTTTTCTTGAAAATACATTCACATTTCATTGTTATTTTCCCATTCAAATTGAAATATGAGATTTAATCTGTTATAGTTAATTATGTTGGTTTGGTGTAGAATAATCTAATCAATCTTGGGGGTATTACAATGAAAGCATCAGAACTGATTGTAAAATGCTTGGAAAATGAGGAAGTTGCATATATATTTGGGATACCTGGTGAAGAAAATCTTGATTTGATGGATGCGTTGTTGGATTCCAATATCCAATTTATACAAACACGCGATGAACGTGGCGCAGCCTTCATGGCAGATGTCTATGGACGTTTGACCGGTAAAGCAGGTGTATGTCTTGCTACACTCGGTCCTGGTGCGATGAATCTCGTCACAGGCGTTGCGGATGCGAATATGGATAGAGCACCGCTTGTCGCTATTACAGGACAAGCAAGTTTAGACAGGATGCATAAAGAATCGCATCAATATATGGATGTTGTGTCAGTCTTCAAACAGATGACAAAATGGAACACGTTATTGCATTTGCCCGAAATAATACCAGAATCCATCAGTAAAGCTTTCAAGATAGCAACAGGTGAAAAACCGGGAGCAACACATATTGATTTTCCAGAAGATGTTGCTAAGATGCAGATAGATGCTGAACCTATGCAGCACGATTTTCACAGTGAGGCAGAACCTGTTGCTTCTTGTTTGGAACGCGCTGCACAATTGATTAACGACGCTAAACAGCCGATTATACTTGCTGGAAACGGAGTTGTTCGACAAAACGCAGCTCGAATCCTTACACAGTTTGCTGAAATGACGAATATCCCCGTAGCACACACATTTATGGGTAAAGGAAGCATACCTTGGACACATCGCTTATCACTCCTTAGTGTTGGACTTCAAGCACACGATTATGTATCCTGTGGATTTGACCGGGCAGACCTTGTAATTGCTATTGGCTATGATATTGTTGAATACCATCCCAGTCTATGGAATCCGAATCGAGATAAAAAATTGATACATATTGATACTGAAGCGAGTGAGAGTGATGCATCTTATGTTACGAATGTTGAATTGGTTGGTAACATTAGACAATGTATTAGGCATTTAATGGCACAAGAAATATTTCCCAAAGATGCTGAATATGCCACAAACACACTACGAAAAATAATACTTGACCAACTTTCTATGCATAGCGATGATAAAGAGTTTCCAATTAAACCACAAAAGATTTTGAGCGATGTCCGTTCAGTTCTAGGTGAGGATGATATACTAATATCTGATGTTGGAGCACATAAAATGTGGATTGCCCGAATGTATCCATGCTATAAACCGAATACATGTATAATATCAAACGGTTTCGCATCCATGGGTATCGCAGTACCGGGAGCGTATGTTGCAAAGTTGATATATCCTGAGCGGAAATGTCTTGCTGTGTGTGGTGATGGTGGTTTTCTAATGAACTCTCAGGAGCTTGAAACAGCAACTCGTACGGGTGTTCCGTTTGTTACACTTATCTTCAATGATAATGCTTATGGTCTTATTGAATGGAAGCAGATGAACGATTTTGGAAGATCAGCACATATTGATTTTACGAATCCTGATTTTGTCAAGTATGCAGAAGCTTTTGGCGCAAAGGGATATCGTGTTGAAGGGAGTGATGAACTGGTGCCAATTCTTAATGATGCATTTAGTCAAAATGTGCCTTCAGTAATTGATTGCCCAGTTGATTATGCAGAGAACTTACGTTTGACCGAAGAACTGGGACAGTTAACTTGTCCAATTTAAACTGAAATAAACAATAGAGGAGGAGACTATAACCCAAATGGCAATCGAAACAATAGAGTGGGAAGATGGTAGGATAAAACTAATTGATCAAACACTTTTACCAAATGAATTTAAGCAGATTTATTGTGATGACCTTCCGACAATCTGGGAAGCAATCAAATCTTTACGAGTTCGTGGTGCGCCAGCGATTGGAATAGCAGGGGCATTAGGAGCAGTAATTGGTATTTGGAATTCTACAGCAAACACGTATGAAGCATTTGGTGCTGAACTAAAATCAGCAACCGATTACCTTGCTACATCACGACCAACAGCAGTCAATCTCTTTTGGGCACTTGATAGAATGACGAGAACCGCTGAGGAAAACAAGCATTTACCCATTCCGGAACTAAAAGAGACATTACTTGCTGAAGCACAAGATATCATTGAAGAGGATAAAGCGATGTGTCGTGCCATCGGTCAACACGGTATGGCATTGCTCAATGAAAACGACACGATTTTGACTCACTGTAATGCCGGTGGATTAGCTACATCTGATTACGGAACAGCATTAGCTGTGATGTTCAGTGCAAACGAAGCAGGAAAACAGATACAGGTATATGCAGATGAGACGCGTCCTTTATTGCAAGGCGCACGTCTTACTACATGGGAACTAATGCAAGCAGGTATTGATGTTACGCTAATCTGTGATAATATGGCAGCACAAGTCATGAAAGAGGGTAAAATCCAGTGTGTTATTGTTGGTGCAGATAGGATTGCGGCAAACGGAGACACAGCGAATAAGATTGGAACATATAACGTCGCTATCCTTGCACAAGTACACGAAATACCATTTTATGTCGCAGCTCCTACATCTACAATAGATTTTGCATTATCGACAGGTGAAGAAATACCTATTGAGCAACGTTCCGCAGAAGAAGTAACTGAAGGCTTCGGAAGATTAACCGCACCCAAAGGTGTAAAAGTATATAGTCCAGCGTTTGATGTCACACCCGCGTCCTTTGTCACTGCGATAATCACAGAAAAAGGTGTTGCTCATCCACCTTTTACAGACAGCCTTGGGGCATTACAAGAAGAATAAGTATCAGTATTATGCTGCTTTTGCTATGTTGGCACGAGTGCCAAGTATATCAAAGCAATTATATTGATTTGTATGCATTATCTGAGTAGCTAAGGTCATTGCTTGTTTTTCATTAAGGTATCCATCTGCTATTTCAGCATCAAGCGCGCGTTGTATCTCGTTTCGTGCTTGTATGGAATATGCCATTGCACTTGTGGGCCAACCGGTATCACCACCAAATGCAAACAACTTATTTGATGGTACAGCATGAATACAACGGCGGAGGAAATCCCGAGAACTATATGGGTCAATACTCCATGCCCAACAGAAATCAACCCAAATATTTTGATAATGTTTAGCAAGTGCTACCAATTCATCATTATATGGATATGCAATGTGCATCAGGACAAATTTCGCGTCAAGATAACGTGAAAACAGCGCACACATATTGCCTGCGGGTATTCGGTTAACTGGCATTCTGTTGTTCCCAGCGTAATAACCGGTGTGGATTTTGAATGGGAGATTGTGTTCAATAGTAAGTTCAACACCACGAGCCCAACACCAATCTCCAATACAAAGACGTGTGGCTTCATCAATATCTTCAGAAGGTTTTGTGAGTATTGCATTTAATGCGGTTGATGCTTCATCGTCGCTTCTCTCTATCCATTTTAGCGTTCGGTTATATGCATGTTGAGATTTTACGGCAATTGCATTTGGTGCATGTTTAGCAAATATCCCTTCAATTCCGCTCCTCAAGGTTGACAGGTTATTAACTTCTATTCCTGTATCAGCGTGGATTGCCTTTGTATCAATATTGCCGTTACAGAAATTCGCCCACGATAGGTCGTATAGGAAAAAATCTGGACCTGAAGTGTCTGGAGCACACTCCCAGCTGAAATCGTCTGTCTGGATATGATCCAGATTGGCAAGATCATGTAAGATATGATACCGTTTTCCTGGAGTACGAATAGATTTGATTTTATCTTGTGCATTTACTATGGCATCTACAGTAAGTTCATCGATTCCATATATATGTTTTGCAATGAGACTGACTGCTTCACCATATCCGGTGAATTGAGTAGCTTCCCATGCTTGTTGTATTCCTTCGAAACGTAGTTTTACGTCTTTAGATGCGTCCATTAGATTACCCATAGCTTCTGATGAAGCACCAGCAGTTATAAGGTCAGCGGGTACATAATTACCGAATAGATCTTGGAGAATATCCGGTCCATTATCTACCCAATCATTTTCACGACGCATGTGCTCGTGGGTGTCAACTAAACGAATAGATTGAATGTGGTGTGATAAATCTGTTGTCATGATTTCTCCTTTTAACTAAAATATTAAATACTACTGTGAAGTGTATTATATTTTTTGAACATATTGAGTTAAATAACAATATAGAGAGATTTACAAAACATACTTGACAAATAGATTGCTATATGATGTACTATAAGGAAGTGTACTTGTTCTCTGTGATATGTACACAGAAATGATTGCATTAACTACTTACAATTTAGTTACCTTGGTTGAATTATAGAAAAAAAGCGTTGTTATGTCAAAAGAAACATCCAATTCGGCTACGAGGCAAATTCTCGTTGCTAAGATTCTGTTAGATGTCATGGTATATAGGAGTGGCAACACAGATGATTTTATGAACGGGTATTTAATCAAAATATGGTCTTACAAGACAGCTGCAGTTAAATACTTGCATCAATACGCTAATAAGTAAAACTACTTACAAAAGCGGAGGAAATCATAGGAGCAGATAATGCCTACAGGACGGATAAAGTATTACAATTTGGATAAAGGATTCGGTTTTATTGCGCAAGACAGCAGTGAAGAGGATGTCTTTTTACACAGTTCTGCAATTAAGCATGCAGATTATGAGGAATTACGTGTTGGTCAGCGAGTTAAATATAATGTTGTTGAAGGAGATAAAGGATTAGTTGCAAAAAACGTTGAGGTATTACTAACACCAACAGAACGTAGATGGTTGCGACAAGGAAAAACAATAATACCCCGTGGATACTCAGGTTTTCCATCACAAAATCAAGATCAGGTATTTGATAATGAGAAACCTATACCGAATGACACTGCTGACACAAAATTTAATCCATCCGATACAGAATTGAAAGAAGATTCCCATAACGAATCAACAACACAATCTCAAACGGATAAACATAAGGATACTACAGTTGATGTAAAAGAACATTCTTCAAGACAACTAAGTTTCGGTGACCTATATATACTGAAACAGATTAATTTTGAAACACCGATGTTTTTTGCTTTATACAATAACGATCATTTGCCTGCTGTTGTTCTCGAAATGACACTTTCTGGTTTGACTCTCAATTGCAATGGCAAAGAAAGAATAATCCAGAAAACTGAAGTCAAATATTGTTACAAGGATATTGATGCAGAAAATGTAATCGCTATCCTTCAATATGATGAAGAAATAAAGGACAAGCAACTCCAACCCATTATAACCCAAAACGATGTTTATGAAATAGATAATAGAATAATTCGCGAAGCAAGAAAAGATGGTAACTCAATATTAATCACACTTCGCGAAGGAGAAATTTTTCAAGGAACAGTCGATTGGATTAGTCCTTATGAAATAAAAATGGTGTTGAAAAATGGAGCAAAGATAGTTGTATTCCGACATGCAATTTGTGATTTTTCCTTAGTAGATGGAGAAGAATAAATGTCATCTCTTCCCGAGCAAGTAATGCAGACGTATAATGAACTTGTAGATGAGATCAATAAAGATGTTGAACGTTTGAAAAAGGAATACGGAGGCGTTCCTTGTCCTTCAAACTGTTTTGCTTGTTGTTTAAATACTGCCACAATTCCAATCAGTGAAGTAGAAGCACGGGATTTAAAGATTGGATTGGATGCTCTCCCAAAGGTAATTCGTCAACATATACGACAAAAAGCACAACTAACTATCAATGTTTTAGAGGCGGAAGGTCACTCTCCAGATGAAATGGTAAAAGATTCAGGTATGGAAGCAATTCAGGTTATAAAGGGCAAGTCCTATGGTGAGTGCCCTATGTTGATTGGAGGAGTCTGTTCTGTATATGAGCATCGTCCAGTGATATGTCGTGTATGGGGTTATCCAATTGATAATGGTAGTGAATTAGCATGTTGTAAGAAAACCTTTATCGGACAACGCAGGAACTATCAACCAATTAAATATGCTGAATATTGGCGTAGATGTAAAACTTTAAGTGATTCTCTTGGAGCAGATAAAAAGACACCAAACTGCTATTTAGTGTCACAGTTGATAGATGAATAATCTAAAATTATCTGTGTAATGGGTTATCAAGGATTTAGGAATCTGTTTGTTCAGACAACTCACGTAAAAAAGTGAAAGTATAAATACCAGTCTTGTGTCCATCGCTCCACTGTAACTGTATTGCATACCGTCCTACCCGTTGTATACCCACCAAATGTAGTTTATCCCAATAATCTTCTGAAGGCAATAAATGAAAAGGATTTTCTTTTTGTTTTTCTGCAGTACATCTTGCGCATGGACATTTCTCTCGGAGTATTCTGTATGAATGTTCACTCTGATGTCCATCTTTCCATTTAATTGCCAAACTATGTGGTAATCGTTTGATTTCAGTAGGTTGGAATTCTTGCATTTGAAGTTGTCCTTATAATTTAAAACTAACTCCACAACCGATCATGTGAACGTTCCTTATCCCATTCAGTAGTTGGTAAGAAATATCCTGTTTCTGATGTATGTAGATGTTCTTTGATCACTTCTTCGTTTAAATCAATACCCAATCCCGGTGTATCTGGAACTGAAATATAACCATCTTGGATAATCGGATTAGGTAAACCGGTTACCATTTCATCCCACCAAGGATTATCCACTGAGTGATTTTCTAATACCATAAAGTTTGATGTAGCCGCGGCACAGTGAACACTTGCCATAGCACATACTGGTGTACCTGCCATGTGTAACGCCATTGCGATACCGTGTTCCTCAGCAAGGTCCCCGATTTTCTTGGTCTCCAGAATTCCACCAGATGTCGCAATATCCGGATGACAAACTGCAATCGCTCTATTTTCAAACAATGGCATAAAATCCTCTTTGCAATATATATCCTCACCTGTACAAATTGGAGTTGCACAGGAATTTGAGAGGTGGACATACTGGTCAGTATATTGCCATGGAACCATATCCTCTAACCACGCAAGATTGTATTTCTCCAATGCCCTTGCAAGACGGATACAATCCTCAATACCTATATGTCCAAAATGATCCACTGCCAGAGGGATTTCATATCCGATAACCTCACGCACAGTTTCAACATAATCACATAGAATACTAATACCTTTTTCTGTCAGACGGATACCTGTAAATGGGTGCATCAAGTTATGCGTTTCTAAATTTCCATCAGGGGCAGAAAGTGTACCAGGTATACCACGTAGTAAGCCTATACCTAAATCCATCTTCAAAAATGTGAATCCTCTATCAATCCTTTCTTGAAGTTTATTTCCCATTGCTTCAGGGTCTTTAAGTGATGGTGTATCACTATAACAACGGATTTTATCTCTGAATTTACCACCAGCAAGTTGGTAACAAGGTACTCCATAAGCTTTTCCTGCCAGATCCATTAACGCCATTTCTATTCCACAGACACCGCCACCTTGTCTTGCATGATGACCAAACTGTTTTATCTGTCTGAAGATCTTGTCAACGTTACATGGGTTTTCACCCATTATACGACTTTTTAGCATCAAAGCATACGTTGGACTCCCTCCGTCTCGCACCTCTCCAAGACCGTAAATCCCCTGATTCGTGTCCAGTTTCAGTATGGGACCACCGACTTGTGTGCGAACGATACGCATATCTGTAATTTTTAGTTCTGAAGGACGGGAAGCTACATTTACATTTGGTAGTATGGGTTGTGTATCCATCAAAATCTCCTTAAAGCATTTGTAAGGCAGTATCCAACACCCCTAAATGGAGATTGACACGTTGTTTCAGCGACCAAACTGTCGGTGTTTCTGTAATAAGTACATGTTCAGTATGGAAATGTATGAGGTAGGGTGCTAAGCCTTTTGTACCCCATTTAGAGGCAACCTTGTATACACCTTGAACAATTTCTGTTGTATCTTCACCTGAGTCATCTGAATCAATTGGACCAAATATTTTGACCTTGTCTGCAATTTCAGGACCAAAATATTGCTCATCACGTTTGCCTTCATATAGGTAAAAACCTTTTGCTTCATAATCCTCGTGAAAGTCTATTGTAAATAAAAAATGCATATTATCAATAGCTTCTTTTATAATCGTTACTTCCGGTACCTCGTCGGTTTCAAAGGACCTGTTAATATCTATTCCATCTTGATTTTCACGTGTATTGTGAACATAACCGTAAGGGTTGATACAGGGAATTACTGTAAAGGAAAACTGCTGTTGAAGTTGAGTAGGAACTCGCTCTAAAAACTGTAAAACTGCTTCCACACTTGCTGGTTCATCTCCATGCATCCCACCGGTTATTAGGATATGCTTGGGATTAACTACTTGTGATTTAAGATTGAACTGATGAATAGGGTAGGTGTTAATGACTCCGATAATGTTGACTGGAAGATTTAACTTTTCTAATCTATTAATGACCTTATGATAATCTCGCAATATATATAACCTTAATGAATAAAATGTTGTCAACTCAACAATGTTATTGTTGAGTTTCTGTCCACTCAGCGAAATCTTTTTCAATCTCTTCTGACCATTTTCTATCGATTTCACCTGGAGTGTAGATTCCTTCTCTCAATCGTTGATGTCCGAACCGATCCCGTAGATTTACCTCTTCACCCCTTTCAACTACCTGTTGTGCGAAGTGTGGTGGAATAAAGATTACACCGCCACGTCTACCTAATACAATATCACCAGGTAAAACGGTGGCTTCATCAATTCGGATGGGTATGTTTATCCCAGTTAGGGTTACGTTTGCAATACCGGTAGGATCCACTCCACGTACAAATGTTGCAAAATCCGGTAGTTCATAGATGCCATCCAGATCACGAATGCCACCATCAATTACCATGCCAGTACCTGTTTTGGCATAAATAGAGTTACCAAGATTATCACCTGCGAATGTGCCATCTTTGACTTTACCAAAAAGGTCTACGACAATAACATCGTCACTGACAAGGGTGTCAATGACCCATGAGTTTTGACCACCAACGCGACCATCCTTTTCTCCCTGAGTGGAGACAGCATCATTGAAATCTGGACGGATTGGAACAAAAGCACATGTTACGGCTCTACCAACAAGAACACGTTCAGGATGTAAGTTCAACCAATCACCTGCGAATTGAAATTTATATCCATTGCCATTTAGAACACCCCATGCTTGTTCAATTGTGATTGACTTCATGCGTTGAAGAATATCATCTGATACGCGCGGTCTTCCATCCGGAAATCTTTCACCATCCCAAGTGTGTGTGATTGCTAATATATTCTCTTTATTAATAAGTTGCACTCATGTTCCTTTCTATACTGCGTGTGCTATATTAAAGTCCTGCGTTATCCCAGACTTGTTTAAGAGATTTTGCAGTAGTTTTTGCTGCTTCAGGTGGGGACATTTCATTGACACTCTTACTGAAAGGTTCTGGAGTTACTGGACCATCATAACCGATCTCGCTTAGGATCTGCATCAATTCTGTAAGTGGTATAACACCAGTCTCTGCGGGTAAGCAACGGATGTTGTCAATTTGTTCATCTGGATCAATCCCGGCTGGAGCATCATTTATATGAACATATACAACGTCAGATGCGGATAATTTTCGTACATCGTCAACTGTAGAACGACATGTATACCAGTGCCATGTGTCAAATAACAAGCCAACATTACCCGTTCCCACTGCAGCAGCAAGTCCCAACATTGCATCCATAGAATAAGCGAATAGGTGTTTTGCACTTTTTCGACTGGTGGCTGGACCGATAAATTCAAGACCAATGGCATGACCGTGTACATTTAGGATTTCTGCAACGGAACGCAGCCTTTTAACTGAAAAATCCCAATTTTCCTGAAAGGACATATCGTTTGATGCAGGACCCACGACAGTAGTTGTTCTGAAACAACCGAGTTCAGCAGCAAGTTCAGCTCTTGCAGGTAGCTGCGATAATCCAGCGTAATAATCTGCATCAGACCCACGCCAATTAACACCGAATCCCCAACCACCCATTGTAATACCAGCATCTTCCCAAAGGTCTTTTACATGTTGGACTGAGTGTTCTTCAGCAAGTTGACTTGCCTCGCCAATATTTAGGTCAAGTCCATCAAATCCAGCTTCTTTAGCTAATGTTAACCCTTCAGCCATATTAGCCTGGATACCAATTGCACCAGTACTTAGATTTTTAAACATGGTTACTCCTATAATACTATTACTTTATTTCTATTTACTGCTGTTTACCTTTTCACCACGTACAACTTTAGCAGCAACTGCCCAAGGATAATCGTTGTCTTCCACTACAGCATCGCGATACGTTGGAATCCAGACCCAACGTTCCTCACCTGATTTATTAGGATGACTCGCATGTAGCGTAAGATCATGGAAAAAGACTGCACCTCCTGCCTCTAATTCAGCTGTGATTGCAAGGTCCTCATCTATAGCATCAGGACGTAAACGGTTTCCAAAGCCATGACCGTCACTTGCATCACCATCATGTACTATTGCAGATGTGTGTGATCCAGGAAATAGTTTGAGGCATCCATTATCAACAGTGGCATCATCAAGTGCAACCCAAATTGAGTGTTTATGTGCCCCATGCCAATAGTGCCAATCTTGGTGCCAAGGGCTTGCAAAAGTCATCGATTCACTCTTGAAAACCACTTTGTCACTTAGAAATTCTATATTCGGAGAAAGAATTGTTTCCAGAATATCAAGAATACGTACATCACCAACTGCCTCTTGAAATACCGGACTTCGGGCAGCTAACCCAACATGAACTCCGTGTCCTGCAACGGAACCTGTCTCTTCCTTTACAGCATCCAGTATATTTATACATTCATGTTTTAACTGTTGTGCCTCATTACGCGAGAATAGATTTGGGGCGATTGCAAATCCAGTTTGCTCAAAATCCTCTCTCAGAGTAGTTAAATCAACATCCATATTTATTCTACCTCAAGCTGTACTTCGCGTCCTGTCTCACCACTTTTTAATAGACCTTCCATCATAACCTGCACAATCAGTCCGTGTTGAAGAGGAGCTTGACATTCCACGTCATCTAAGATGCATTCAATAAAATGATCTGCAATTGCATCCCAAGCTTCGTTATACTTACTTTTTGGTAATTTAATATCTATGTCCTCAAATTCACCTATTTTAGAATTTCGATATGCTTTAAGAGGACTCAATGTAGCCCCAGCCTCCGTTCCAAAGAGTTCAATTTGGAATTCTCCTGGCTGATGTGAAGCCCAGAAACTTTCTACCATCAGTCCAACACCATTTTCAAAGGTAATAAATCCGCCAGCATAGTCATCAGAATCATATTTCTCATATATATCTTTCGGAGCTTTAGTGTTATTCCAATACCCAAGTCCACGAGGTCCGAATTTAGCACCTGCTGCACCGAGAACAGCAACAGGTTTTGGCATACCCATTATCCACCACACAGAATCAAGCACATGCACTCCCATGTCTCTGAACGCACCACCACCTTTCTGTATGAAGCCGAGATTCCATGCGGGGATACCACTACGTCGCACACTTCGCGCACGCGCATAATAGAGTTCTCCAAAATAATCTTCACGTGCAAGGTGTCCAAGATGTTGGCAACTAGGTCCGAAACGTGTAGAAAGCGACATCATATTCACCACACCTGCTGATTCGGCTTCTTTTACTAATTCCTTTGCAGCATCCTCGTTATCAGCTAAAGGTTTGGTAACCATGACATGTTTGCCGTTCCGAACTGCTTCCAATGCAATGGGTACATGCCACTGATTGGGCGTACCTACAAATACTGCATCTATATCGGATGCTTGGCACATTTCTTTATAATCCGTATAGAGTTTCACTTTACCGGGTAAATCCTTTGCAAAACCTTTCATGCGGTCTTTATCAAGATCACAGAGTGCAACAACTTTTCCTCTATTATTTCGTGATAAAGCTGCACCATTTGGTCTTCCAATACCCATACCTACGACAGCAACTCGTACCGCTTTCTTTTTAGACGCCATAAATCCTTTTTCTCCATTATTTTATGAACATTGTATATTTATCAGATTAACTAAATAAACACAAATGTAATTTAATATGGTCTTCCACGGCTATTTAATACTGGACTTACATCGTTTTTGACAGGTTTTATTGTTTTTAAGTATGCCCAAATTGCCTTAAGGTCTGCATCATTCATGAGGGCATAATGCTTTGTTGGCATTGGTGGAAAAATCTTCCGATTGTCTTTATTGCCTTGATGATGTCCTGTTCGCATTGCATCAATAAACATCTTTTCAGTCCATTCACCTAATCCAGTTTCCTTGTCAGGTGTTAAGTTTGTAGCAAAACTCGTTCCGAATGGACCAGAAAAGGCACTTAATTGGGGAGAAACTAATAGAAAAATGTTATGATCCATCATGCTGAAATTGTATTGTGGATGCTTTTCATCTGCTGGATGTCCAGCCAGGTACATATCCATATCATAATCAGCACCAGCTCGCGGTGTATGACAATGTCCACATGCACCTACTGCATCAACAAGATACTTACCACGTTTAACTATATCATCCTGACTTTCTACTGATTGATTCCCAATTGCAATTAAGACTCCGATGAAGAGTATTGATATACCAATAATAAAAAAGTTACGAGGCATATAATGTCTCCTAAATACTATTTCTATAACTAATTATGTCTTAATTTAGCACTTTGTAAAAATAGATGCAATAGAAAAAGGTACGGTTAAACCGCACCTACATGATGTAAGTATTTGGAGATAGTGTTTCACTTTAGAATGACCATTTTTGGCAGTTACTACTTTGCTACCACTATTTTCAATAAAATCATGATCCTGTTATTGTAAATCTATTGAATATGTCATAACACGAGATTCTATACCACATAAAATAATGATGTATTCAAAGAATATTCCTTGACAGAAACTTAATGATGAAGTATCTTTTAAGTTGTACTGACTAAAGATAAACAAATAGAAAGTGGACTGGTTCAGCAGAAATTTTGCTTAGATTAATGAAATCATATATTATTTGATACAAGAAAATCTGAATATAACAAATAACTAATTGTTACCTGTAATTGTTGGTGTATTTTGCAATCAATTCTATGGTGAATAGTGTGATATGGAAGGGAATATAATGACTGGTGGGAATCTTTTTGTCGAATGTTTGAAAGCACAAGGTGTTGAGGTAATTTTTGGTTTGCCGGGAAACCATCTTGATACTGTCTATGAGGGGTTGCACAATAACCAAGACAATATTCGACACTATGTGACTCGGCATGAAGGTGGAACTGCTTTTATGGCGGATGGATATGCACGTGCAACAGGGAATGTTGGAGTATGTATGACAGTACCTGGACCGGGTGCTAATAATGCTTCCATTGGGATCTGTGAAGCATATACCGCGTGTTCACCAGTGCTTTGGATTACAGGACAAAACCCATCATACTTGGCACAGAAAGACCCAAAGAAGAGCTTTCACGGATTAGATCAAAAAGCAGCGTTTGCACCAATGACAAAACATATTGAAATTGTGCAACGAGCTGAGCAGATTCCAAGTGCAGTAAATCGTGCTTTTAGGTCACTTCGTTCTGGCCGTCCTGGACCAGTGCTGATGGAGTTGGCAACAGATGCATTACAGGATGAAGTAAATCTACCGATTCCACCACGAAACAACGGAATTCAAACTACGGCAAGTTCTAAGGATATTGATGCAGCAGTAGCTTTGATTAGAGCATCAGAACGTCCGCTTATTATATCTGGTAGTGGAATTAATCATACACGTGCATCAGAAGAAATAATGCAATTTGCCCAATTACTTGATGCACCAGTCGCGATGACAGGTATGGGGAAAGGTTCAGTGCCGGAAGATTCACCATATTCCATCGGTCTTTTCCGTGATGGAGTGGCACAAGCAGCGATGAAAGTGTCGGACCTGATAATTGCAATTGGTACACGATTTACTTATCGTGACACAGGAAATTGGTCGCTTCAAATACCACAACCCTTATTACATATTGAAGCAGATGTTGATGAAATTCACAAGGAATATCCTGCTACAGTTGGAATTGGTGCAAATCCAAAATTAGTCCTACAACAGTTGAATGATGCTATTAGTAATGAGCAACTTAAGAGTTCTTGGGGTGAAGGATTACAACAGCTTAGGAGTCAATTTACATCCATTGAACCCCCACGTATCCTAAAAGAGATGCGTGATGTAATGCCGCGTGACGCACTTCTTTCTGTTGATGTAAATATTACAGGGTATGGTGCACTGTCGCATTTCCCAACATATTCCGCAGGGAGTTATATTTTTTCAGGTATATCGGTTGCAATGGGAATTGGATTGACAGCAGCTATCGGTGCACAAGTTGCATATCCACAGCGAAAGGTTGTGGCACTCTGTGGGGATGGCGGATTTTTGATGACAAGTCCAGATCTTGCAACTGCTGTGATGTATGACCTACCTGTGGTTACCCTTGTGATGAATGACAATCAGTATACCTCAATAGAACGCGGTCAGTTACGACGATTTGGCAAGCGTATTGGAGTAGAATTGGTCAATCCAGACTTTGTTCAATTTGCGGAGTCATTTGGAGCAATCGGTTTACGCGTAGAGGATATGGATGATTTTAGACCCATGTTGGAGAAAGCACTTACCTTAAATAAGCCTGTAGTAATTGAAGTCATAAAATAATAACATTCTCACATGGAACGACAACGTAGTCGCACATTGCTTGGAACAGAACAATAGAGAGGTTGTTCTGACAATAATTGAATTCATATATTTATCTCAATCTTTCGGTTGAGGAATTAGGAGTTTTTTATGCGAAAAAAGATAGGTGTTTTAACAGGAGGTGGTGATACCAGCGCGCTTAACGCCACCCTCAAAGGCATCGCCTTGAAAGCCGAAGAGCTTGGTTTTGAATTGGTTGGATTTATGGAAGGTTGGCGAGGCGTTTTAAAAGGTGGACGCTACTTTACCTTGACACCTGACTTGATTGATGAAAATCATGGTGGAACGATTTTGAAAAGTTCGCGTACTAACCTTATTGCCATGAATAAGTTAGATGAAGCGATTGACAGTCTGAATAAACTTGACATAAGTGGACTCATCCCGATAGGGGGTGACGACACACTATCAGTTGGCACCGCGCTTTCAGAGCAATTCACAACAGTTTTCGTTACAAAGACCATTGATAACGATGTTGGAATTAATCCACCTGAGGGTGATTCGGTTGATTATTCTAAAATGGTCAACTATTTCTGTCCTGGATTTCCATCGGCTGCAAGTCGAGTTATCGATGCAGTCCGCGATTTGCGAACAACTACCTATTCACACGATCGCGTCATTATTGTGGAAGCAATGGGAAGAGATGCAGGGTGGTTGACGTTGTCCGCTGCTTATGGTTTGGCAGACCTTATCGTTGTGCCTGAGGTGCCGTACCAGCCTGACAGGTTGGCAGAAGCAATCAAAGAAAAACATACCGAACAGGGTAATGTTATTGTCGTTGTCTCGGAGGGTATCCGAAATGATGCGGGAGAATTAATGATTACCTCACAGGCAGAACTTGATGCTTTTGGACATACAAAACCGGGTGGTTGTTCAGAGATAATTGTTGAGGCGATGAAGAAACGGTTGCCTGAAATTTCCAGTTCATCGTTCCGTGCGTTGATACTTGGATACATGCAAAGGTGCGGGAGTCCAACAGAGTTGGATAGAGATACCGCAATTAAGGCGGGAGCACTTGCTGTGCGCTCACTTGCTGATGAAATGGTTAATGGTGTGGCAACAATTACACGGACAGATGCGGGTATTGAACCGGTTATGCTACCTATTGATCGGGTGTTGAAACGCGATGAAACAGGACATGTTATCCGCCGCAGTCTTGATCCTCGGTTTTACGATGCCGATAGGTATCATCTGTCGCCTGAAGGTGCTGGATATTTCCGTCCGCTTTTTGGTGATCTTCCTCGGCGTAGGCGGAACCCAGAAGAGCGCGGTATTGAAATTGGCGAAATTGTGTGATGGTTCGTTCATAGTAAAACCTAAAATACATAAACGAACAATTTTAGGTGTCTTATAATTAATGCGCTCCTATAATTGCGTTGGATTCTTAATATTGCACCTACAACGGCAACGAAATTGGCGCACCGATTTGTGAGGAACGATACGTTGCTTCCGCCAACTCAATACCATCTCTACCGAAACGTCCGTGTGTAGTTGGTTCTGCTTCACCTGCAATACATTGCAGCCAATGATCAATACTCGCACCTTTCGCTGCTATACCCCAATAACGTCCATTCCGTTGTGCTTCTGGTATGTTGCGATAGGTGTCATCATCTGGGACTGGTGCGGTGAATTCTTCAGCAGATTCCATGTCGTGTGTTTTCCAACGCAAACCGTTCCTAATCATTGTCGCTGAGCCATTGCTTGTGACAAGACCGTTGCCGCTATGTCCGACTTGTGCAGCCCAACTCTTTATCATCATGCCGATTCCACCATTCTTGAAATGTACCGTTAACACAGCATTATTCTCAACCGCTTGTTCAGGTGGTGGGTAAGTGCCACCGAGTGGGACATGACTTGTAAATCCGTAGACAGAAGTTGCTGGTCCATATAACCACAACCATAAATCTAAATTATGAATTGCTTGCTCTACCAACATGCCACCAGATTCCGCTTTAACAAAAAGCCACGGGTGTCGTTCAGGTGAAAAGTATCCAATCTGATTATTATATGCCATCTGTAAAGTACCGAGTGTACCGTCATCAAGCAGTGATTTGAGTTTCATATATCCGGGATCAAATCGCATCATATAGGCGACCATCAAGAGAACTCCAGCCTTTTCTGCTGCTGCGATCATTTCATCACCCTCTGCAACGTTGCAACACATCGGTTTTTCCATCAAGATATGTTTTCCAGCATTTGCAGCAGCACGGGTAATCTCAAGATGCGGACGTGGATGAACGCATACATCAACGGCATCTATATCGTTTCTATCCAGAAGATCGTGATAATCTGTGTATGCCGTCCGCGCCAAATCGTTCTGCTTGTTCAGTAGCAGATTGTTCGTTTATGTCTGCGATTGCGACAATGTCTGCGCGTCTTGTTGGTTCTTGGTAATATGGAGCATGGAGATTGCGAAAGATTCCGCCACACCCTATAATACCGACTCTAATTCTGTCCATTCTGTTTCCTATCTCCTTATTGTTGGTAAATGCGAGGATTATCTTCTCCAAATATGTACTACAGGAGTAGTTATCAGTATGTATTTAGGTCTTTCAGTCTTTTGAATGGAAGACTGCCATCGTTATACATCCGCATTGCCTGATCAATAAATTCGTATTTTGCCAGAGAGCACAAACGAAGTTTGTTCGGATGGATAAGATAATATGCTACACTTTCTGCCCAATCCTCATTTGGGTTTTTTGAGTATGCATAATCTGTAACAAATTCTTTCCGTTCTTTTGTTTTTGTCCATCCGTATTTTTTGGTTGAATCCTTTTGCCACCCTCCAAGTTCTGACCAAGTTTTTCTAAGTTTTCCGTTAAGGGCATACTCCCATAAGAAATGTGCTTTTTCATGTAGAATAACTCGTTGAAACTCATTTTGATTCTTTATGCGAAATGTCCGAGCGGAATATTCAACACAATCAGCAACTATCCATGCTGAACCTGCATAAGGTGCTTGTTGACTACGAAGAAGATATTTCAATCGCGGTATTCTACGCAAAGCTACGGGAAATTTTTCATATATTGACATTAACATCATTAGTTCTTGGTTTGTAAATTGGGATATTTTCACTTCTCCTACATACTTACGTAATTTCTGCCTAATTTTATCGGCTTCTGGGGTATCATTACGAACCAAACTAAGACCGTACATTTCTTTCAGTACGAGTTCTAATGCAAATCTGTCTGTACCATCATTTAATATCAGTTTCACTGCGTCTATATTTGCCCAATCGTCAGTTATGACTTGCGCGACAATACGAAAAAGGCGTTTGTTGTATAGGAATTCATCTTGAGTATTTTGTGTTAACGATTCTCCATTTGAAAATACGTCACTACTAATAGTAATGTGTTTTACACTGTCCACAGTTTCTATCAATACATCATCTTGAATATCTTCATTACTCATTTTCCATGCGGACGGTGTCATAGAATGGGTTGCATGTGGAGAACGTTGATATATAGATTCATAGGTATTTAACAGCATTTCTGCTTGTTCCTTTGTCCAAGTCGTGTCTAAATTCACTGAATACTTATGATGTAACTGTGAAAAAGTCACTTTACTTGGATTTTGAAAAAGAAACACATAACAACTTGATTGAATAATTAGTATTGATAAGACAATTGCATGTTTAATAACTCGGATCATTACTTTCATCTCTGTTGACTCGCTTTTAAAATTGGAGGTGCTTCATCGCATTCAAAGAGTGCTAATGTCTCTGCTATAATAGCGTGTTGTAATGTTGGATTATTCGGTTCTCCAAGTGGGTATCCAAGCGGATATGGTACCAGTAAGGCACGTGGTGGTTTTACTCTTTTGGTAATGCTTTCTACCAATGTAATTGAAACTGTTGATATACCTACTTCTTCAACAGCACGTTGTATCAATCCTACAGACTGATTACACATAGGTCAGACGGGTGTTAGGAAAGCGACATCAACACAATCTGCTTTGAGTATCTGTGCAACCTCAGGTGCAGTTTTATATATTAAAGGTTTCGGTTTTGTAATTGATCCCATAAAACTGAAATGTCTATGGTTAAGTGAACCGATTTTACCATCGTTTTCTAAATCCTTGAACCTATCTATTGGAAATGCAAGGTTAGGATCATTTTCAATTCCCTGTTCATCAAAAGCAGAACTTTTATGACCACCAAATAGATCATGTGTTTGTATAGAATTTGGGATCTCACGATACGAACAATCATTACTTTCAAAAGAATCTTGTTCAGACAGATAAAATCCCGCTGTCGTAATAAGTGCAACCTTACATTCATTCAACGGTAAACTTAGTGGTGTGTTAGGTGATGTTAAATAACGTTGACCCGGATAATACCTCATAAAGAATCTGATTATTGGGTTAAGTTCGCGTAAAAATGGCATACCCATATCAGATTACCCGTTTGCATAGATTAGTCTTTTCCTATTTTGACAGGGTAGATTGATCGTCTGTCCGGTTATACCACTCTCAATAGTAGCAAAACCGATTTCATTGACAGATGTATAGTCATCGCGTGAGCAATCGGGTGGTGTGCCGCCATCAAGATAGTCTGTTATCTGTTTGTACGCAACTTTAAACGGACTCGCGTTTTCAGGCAATTCAAGCGTCGCGTTATCAATCAATTTTCCATCTTTATGAACAGTTGTGCTGCTGTAAAATCCTGTTTCGACTGTCCCTTCACTACCGAGAATATCTACAGAAAAGCCTCCTCTAACCCCATGTTTTCCAACATGATAACCGATGGCACCGTTTTCAAATTTTATAGTTGAACCTACGATTGCTGGTTCTGGTTCATAATGTTCTGGCACATCACCCCCACCTTCAACATATCCAGTAACTGAAATAGGGTCGTATCCAGCGAATTGGCAAATCATGTCTGTGGTATGTATTGAGAATGAGAGCACACCACCGCCACAATACCCTATGACACTCTGTACCTCACCGATAAGTCCACCCTTTATTAGCTCTTGGAGTCTGATGAGATGCGGTCCCCAATGCCTTGTGTAGTCTACAACGATTGGAATGCCTTTGGCATCTGCACCAGCGGTCATAGTGTCTACTTCTTCAAGTGAACATCCTGCAGGTTTTTCAAGAAAAATTGCTTTGATATCCGCCCTTAAGACATTTTGCATCACCTGAAAATGATGAGGACCACGCACACAGACTGCGACTATATCTAACTTTTCACTTTCAAGCATTTGTGTATCAGATTCATAGTAATTGATGGAATTGTCAGGGAATCCAGGTCCCCATGTGCTTTTAAAGTCTGCTTGTCGTTCTGGTGACATATCTGCTACTGCGACCAACTGGGTAGAGTCACATTGCCGAATTCCACCTGCATGGCAGTAGGGATGAGCGTCATTTGGTGTTGAATAGCGGGACGCGATGCTGCCTAATCCGATTATACCGACACGATACATTAGTATTTCTCCTTTTTCAATAGGTTGGTAAAGCATAACATTAATATGTGAAATTGACAAGGTTATAGTTGAGTAGTAATCCTACAGGGTTATTTATAGTGAACATAGAAAATAATAATACAAAGCCCCTGTAGGAATGATCTCCGAATCGCGATTTAACTCAGTGATAGTTGGGAATCGGAGTTCCCATCTACATATCAAAATGTTCCATTAATTCAAAAGTTTACTATAGTTTTCATTTGGGTTCCCATGTCGGAGGTCGCAAGCTCGCTCCGACTTACGCGTGTCCTGTCATACTTCGCAAGTGAGATCGGATAGAGAGAAGCGAAACCTATGCCTGTTAATTTAGCGTTACATTGTTTATCTATATGTGCTAAAAATTGTGACCTTTTGCACGTCACTGTGACGTTTTGCATCCAGTCAGGATAAGGAATGTGACGCGAATTTCGCTTTTTTTTTTTGGAGCTCCTTTTTGCTCTTTTTCTTTTCTTGACCTACCTTCACAATTTGTAAGACATGAAACTTAGAAAATCCATATACAGTCCCTTAGACACAAAACCAAACATTACACAATAGGTGAATTTGTGTTTATATCTCCTTCTAACGTATCTCAACGCGTGTCACCGATATAATCTTATATTCTAAACATGCGTTAATTATATAGTATCTTTTTGTATGTGTCAAATTAAAAAGTGAAATGTTTTATTGGATATATATTGGTATTTTATAGGTATATTAAATTGTGTTTGTCTGAACCAGGATAAGAAATCTCGACCGGGAAATCAAGAAATCAACGGTATGAACGCCTGTAGGCGTTCCCCGGGTATGAATGCCATTTAGGCATTCCCCGGGGTGCTCCTACAGAATATAAGATGTCGGACTTCGCTGTGCTCACTCCGACCTACGAAGACTGGTTCATACAATAAACGGTGAATCCATTAAACATCTATCCATTCCAATTCAAAGTCCTAACTTTAAGTAAACTTCAATAACAAAGAATTCTTAAAACTAAATAACCCTTGCAATGACCTTGACGAACTTGACATCACGTCTGCCATTGTGCTAAAATTCCACAAATGACACCAACGAAACCGTTTCCAGAATTACTATTTGAACGCATGCAATATGATGACTTACAACAAGTAATGGCAATAGAAAATGAAGCTTTCCCCGATCCGTGGCACATTTCGTTTTTTAGGAAATCACTTCATCCACGAAAAAAACATACGCATTTATATGTCACACGACTAAACAACGAAGTGATCGGATATATAGTCTTCTATATCAATTGCGGTGAAGCACATATAATGAATATTGCCGTTAGCTCTGAATATAGACGTCGTGGTGTAGCAAAATATCTACTTGCCTCGGCTTTAGATATCGTCCAGCAGAACGAAGTAAACGAGATATTTCTTGAGGTTGCTGTTAAAAACATAGCAGCCCGAAAACTCTACAAACATTTCGGGTTCGAAGTATACGGTATACGCAAACGATATTATCCGAACGGTGGCGATGCTTATGTCTTGCGAAAAGATGTGCAACATTAATCTACCCAATTAAGTAAAATAGTGACTGACCACTACAATGTGAATGATTTCGTTATCAAAAGAATGGGACTACCAAACACTCCATTAGGAGGATCTTAATCTATGATCTTTGATATAGCACGGAACACTTTTTCCACTACCTCTGATGCAGAGACGCTTTCCCTTTCTATACGCAGGCAGGAACCACGCACTGCCGGAAGAAACGGATGGCGTATTATTGAAGAAGAGTCAAACTGGCTGGCTAATGAAACAGCAATTATTGTCGTTGACATGTGGAATAAACACTGGTCATGGGGTGCAACCGAACGCGTCAACATTATGGCACCGAGAATGAATATCGTTCTGCAGCGCGCAAGGCAACGCGGTGTCCAGATAATCCATGCCCCTTCCGACACAATAGATTTCTACAAAGACCATCCAGCGCGTACCAGCATGTCTGATTATCCGCAGGCTGAACCTCCACCAGAACGCGATATGCCCGATCCACCTCAACCAGTTGATGCGTCCGATGGTGGCTCTGACACAGGGGAGGCTGAAAGCTACAAAGCGTGGCACCGTCAACATCCCGTGATAGAAATAGATGACGCAGATTCCATCAGTGATAACGGACAGGAAGTCTACAATCTGCTTTCGCACAAAGGTATTCAGAACCTTATATTTATGGGAGTTCATACGAACATGTGTGTGCTGGGTCGTTCATTTGCGATTAAGCAGATGGTTAAATGGGGGTTCAATGCCGTTTTAGCACGCGACCTAACGGACGCAATGTATAACCCGTTCAAACCACCTTACGTTAGCCATGAGGAAGGAACGCGGTTAATCATTGAATACATTGAGAAATTCTGGTGTCCCACAATCTTGAGTGGTGACCTAACAACCCCAGAATCAGAATAACGCCAGTCTTTATAAGATACTTTGTATGTTTGGTGTACCCTATTGAATTGTATATCTCAATAATTAGGTCTTTAGAATTACCAATTTCACTTGAAATATCAAAAAAATATGGTATCATAGCAAGAAACTATCAAGACATAGGAACAATATGATACAACAAATAGAAATAACCTTATCCGAATACCCTCGCGGGTTTCATCTCATCACAGATGAAATTGTTAAGTCCATTGAGGAACTACCGGAAACGGGTATCTTACATCTCTTTATTAAGCACACTTCGGCAGGTATAACTATCAATGAAAATGATGATCCGACGGTGCGTGAAGATTTTGCCAACAGTTTCGACCGTCTCGTGAAGGAACGTGAACCTTTCTATAAGCACACTATTGAAGGTGATGACGATATGCCTGCACATATCAAAGCGTCGCTTGTTGGCTTTGCCGTGTCCATCCCAATTACGAACCATAACCTAAATTTAGGTATATGGCAAGGAATCTATCTGTGCGAATTCCGCAATCAGGGTGGCAGACGAAACCTAACAGCGACGCTTTATTCTTAAAGTATTTATCTGTATTGATACTATATTATACCCACGACGATTTTAGTTCATGCACTTTCAAGGATGTGAGTGTTGCTGAACCGCCTTCAGCATAAATTCCAATATCTGCATTTTCCAAGTCTGGTAGGAAATAGGATGTCATAGAGAGTGCACCTGCATTACCAAACGCTTCAATAGAGATACGGTCGACTAAAATCTGTAATTGGATTTTACCATCTTGTGGTGTAAGAGGACCACTTCTTTCAAGGAACGACAACTGCTTTTCAGCCACATCGTATCGGACATCTTGACCACGAATATTGAAGCCAACAGCAGTAGCATCGTTGAGTTCAATCTCTGCACGGATATCAAATAGTTCACCTGTCAATCCTGCGAGCAGGTTTTCTTCAGGATTAAGCGTTACGTTGCTCCAAGCGTGCGTATAGTCGTGGATATTTTCTATTTCAGCAACCGGTTCACGGTACAGACGGATGCCTTCATCTGTTGTCCGAAGCGTCAACACACAAGGGAAACTCATCTGTTGATTAAAAGGCATCTCAGGAGGGTTACTACCGTTCATCCATGCGATTTGAATACGACGACCATCGGAATCCGGTATATCGCTCCAAGTTTGGGCAGCATAAAAGTTTTTACCGTAGTCTGCGCGTTGTGATTCACCGTCTTGGATGAAGTTAGTACCATCAAAATCACCGACATAATATTTACCGCCAGCACCCCAAAACACCCATTTGGTATTCTCAGGGTCGCCATCAATAGGAAGTTCAAAGAGATCTGGACATTCTCCATCTGGTATCTTAATATCAGAGAGTCGTTCCCACTCCTTTAGGTTTGTTGAACTGAAGAAGGTAAAATCATTTCCGTCGAGAAAAAGTGTCATCACCCATTTTTGTGTAGGTTCATGCCAAATCACCTTTGGGTCGCGGTTGCTTGCAACGATGTGTTCAATGACAGGATTACCTTCATATTTTGTCCAACTACGTCCACGGTCATTACTATAAGCGATGCTCTGTGTGAATGGCACTTTCTCCGGAGCGTGGCTGCCAGCAGATGTATAGAACACCACGAGGACTGCCTCGTCTCCTGTTTGGAAACCGGCAGTATTGTTGTAATCCACAACACCGGAACCTGAGAAAATCGTACCGAGTTCATCGGGATGGATAGCATGTGGCAGTTGTTTCCAGTGAACGAGATCGGGACTGACAGCATGCCCCCAAGTCATATTCCCCCAGTTTATGCCGAAAGGGTTGTGTTGAAAGAAGAGGTGATATTCTCCTTTGTAAAAAATCAGTCCATTCGGGTCATTTGTCCAGTTGGTTTTTGGTGTGAAATGGAACTGAGGACGGTATGTTTCCTTGTAAGCCGTTTGAATCATAATCTAATCCTTTTTGTTTGAAGATTATAGAAGAAAGACAACTTGGTTTATTCTTTGAATGTTGTGAATTATACTATTCATAAACATCTATTTTGTCAAGTTGCATTGTTATTTCCATTTTTCAATTACATGATAAATGGATCTTTTTCGTATTTTAGCGTCTGAATCCTCCAATTTATAGAAATTTAGGCAACCGTTTGACCTTTTACCCGCGTCACTATATATCAATTTACGAATGTTTGGATAATTTCTGTTATTATATGTATAGGTTTTACCTATCCAAACTATTATCACTCTAAAATATTGCCATAAATTAAACAAAATTAGGAGATAGAGAATGAAAATATTAAGCATAAGTTTCCTCATTCTTTTAGTGATAGGTGGACAACTTCATGCCGATGACCACACAGTAACAAAAAACGAAATAACACTAAAACTTGATGATTCATTGGAAGTATCAGTTACTGGGAATATTGCCCCAATAGGAGGTGTTGTATCCAAAAACTTCAAAGATTGGGATACCTTGATAAATCTACGAGCTGCAGAACCTGAGAAAAAGTATCCAGCATCAGTTTTCGAATCTTTCCTACCTAACAAACCGGTTTCCATTGGTGAACTTTGGATAGTAAATCAGACAGGTGTACTCACCTTACTTAAGCAACTGCATCCGAATCCAAGTATGTTCTTGCACATCAATGCAGGTGATTCTCTCGGTTTATGGGCATGCCTGCGTGCTTACAATGATAAATACGCAGACATCGTGTTTCGTATCCATGCCGAGTTCGTTCTGAAAGATGGGTGGTTCACACCTTCACAGTTTACCGGACACTTGGTTATTGACCGAATTCATGAGAAAGTTACTTTCTTTGAGATGTACGTTCCTGAAGGCACAGTAAACTTTGATGTTAATAAGAAAATCCATGGAATGCGTATTGCAGGTGCGGGTTATTGCTCGAAAATGGAACTTCGAACAGGAACGAAAGATATCTTGGAGAAAATCCAGTTTACAGAATCCATTACCCAAAAAGCAGCGGAACATGCTTTGATTCTACGTTTCTACAAATCGCAACAAATCAATTGGGTTCATCCGGACCAAGTGTTGGAGATGTCAAAAGCACAGCAGAAGCCGATTCATGCTATCTCCATAGATGGACCGTTAGTTGATGAGTCGTGCTGAGGGAGCGGCAAAAGCCTGAGGGCAGGTGTCCTCTCCGATGAAAAAAATATCGAATTCTTGAACGAACACTTTATCAATACATGGATATCAAATGTTGAATTAGAACGTACACCTAATAAGAAACAATTGATTAGACTCAGGCGTCAACAAGGATTCAGACCTTTTGATAAAACACATCCGTTAGCACAAGCGATCATGAAGGGGTGGAAGAAACATTCACCAGCGGATACTTTGGTGTTATCTCCAGAACTTGAACTGTTAGGTAGACTACCAGTAAATGAACGCGGTGCTCCGTATAACGGCACAAAGGGTTATCATTTATTTCTTAGGGAATCGATAGATGGTAAACTACCTGGATTAAACGAAGACATATTGGAACCTACCAAAACTGATTGGGATACACTCGTTGAATCAGGTGCTATTGTAGACAACGGACTAAACATTGTTCTCACCAATGGGAAACCGGAGCAAGAGGTTCTCAGCGTTTTTCGTGCACAGGAATACACTATCGTAGAGATTGATGTGACTGCTTATAAAGACGGTGGCATGTTGTCAATTGAAGTATGGATTGGGGATGCTGATCTTTCTGGAACGTTTGATCTGTTTGCTTCCTCTGTGGAACTTGTACCTGAAAACGTGCTTGCCTCTGCAAAGAATATTCCTCCGAATGAAAGGAAAACTATCAACTATCGTTTTGACAAGGGACATGTCTTTAAGTTAGGAGCAATTGGGAACTCAAGTGAGAAGACAAAAATCAATGGCTTTATGGCTAATATTTCTGTTAAACCTGTACCCGAAGATAAAGATGAGTAGTCTGTACGTTAGGTGGAGTTATGCGACACCCAACTGTCAACTTAAGGGAATCTTGTCTGAACCAGGATTTTCAGGATTACAAGATTTTCAGGATTGCTTAGGATAATGCTAAGTCAAGGCACATTCCTATTCGCTTGATAGTTCTTGTAGGTCGGAGCGAGCAAAGCGACCTCCGACATCTGACATTCTGTAGGAGCGACCTCCCGGTCGCGACCAGCAAATCAACGGTATGAATGCCGTTTAGGCATTCCCCGGGTCGCTCCTACAAGAAAAAAATCGGGCTTAGAAAGCCCTCTCACAAAAAAAGTCAGCAATTTTCTCTTAAGTTAACATCTATGGGTAGGGTTTACGAATTATTCATTGATATAAAATTACAGAGTATTACAGTTGAAACACCAGATGAAAAACGACGATGTTGAACTAATTCATAAGATCCTTGATGGTAACCAAAATGCCTTTGCGGAATTGGTACGAAAATATCAGAAACCTATTCACGCACTCGCGTGGCGAAAAGTAGGTGATTTCCATATCGCAGAAGAGATTACACAAGATACTTTCCTGATAGTATATCAGAAACTTGCGACTTTGGAAGATCCGCGTTGTTTCTCTGGTTGGCTTTATAGAATCGCCGCACGTCAATGCAATGCTTGGCTAAGAAAAAAACGGATGCAGACAGAATCCCTTGATGATACGGATAAAAAACTGATAGAAAAGATGTCTTATTCTCGTTATATTGCTGAAGAGAAGGAGAAAACATCCGTAGCAGCACAACGCGATATGGTGCATAAATTGCTTGCACGGCTGCAGGAAAGTGAACGTACCGTCATGACACTCCACTATTTCGGAGAAATGACATGTGAAGAAATTAGCCGATTTTTAGGTGTATCGTCAAGTACCGTTAAGAGTCGCCTTCGTCGTGCGAGGATCCGCCTAAAGAGAGCAGAACCCATAATTCGAGAGGCATTAGAAGGTTTCCACATCAGATCAAATCTCATTGATAATATCATGAATGAAATCCCACATATCAAACCCGATTCTCCTACTGGTGGGAAACCGTTTATACCGTGGACAATCGCACTTTCAACCGTCGTGCTCGTTATGGCAATGTTGGGAATAGGCACTCAATTACTATCTCATTTTCAACAACCTTACAACTATGATGCCACATCAGAGATGTCTGTGGAGATTATTGACGCGCCGATCGTTCTGGATATTACCTCAAAACCCAATGTACGAACTCAGCAGGCAAAATCCATGACACCGAGTCAAGGTATCGGATTTGATCTCAACGTAGTGCAAACGGAATATGTTTCCAGATTCCTCTCCGCACAGTCAAAAAACATTGTACTCAATGATAAAGTGACCTCACAGGATATTTTGAGTATATTCCGTACTCCGACAGCAGGCTATCAAGATTATACTGTAGTTGAGATTGATGCGACAGCATTTAGTGCAGGGGGTTTCCTCACAGTTGATATCCGAGTAGGAAGTGCTGAGGCTTTCGGTGCATTTGTCCTGTTTGCAAATGATAGAAAACTACCCATCGGAGATATGCCGAAGACGATACTTGCCGCAGCATCGGGGATTCCACGCGGTAAAATAGGGAGAATCACACATCGTTTTGATAAAGGCACAACCTTCTTGTTAGGAGCAACCGGTAATTCGTTTAGTGGAAAAGGGAAAGCCAATTCTTTTGTTGCAAGCATATCTATAGATACTGAATCAAAAACGAAGAACGAAAATTAGTTTACAACCACTAAATAAGGAAATAAAAATGAAGATAACGAAGTTTGTTTTTTATATATTTCTCATAACCCTTGCTGTCCTTTCAATGAACGTTTCTGCACAAGATTTACCTCAGGGAGCAATAACACAAATCAATATCAGTGATGCACCCGTGAATGCAATCACATATTCTCGATCCGCAAATCAACTTGCTGTGGCAGCTGGGGAAAATATATACATCTATGATGCGACCACTTATAAAGAACTGACAGTACTGGCTGGACATACCGATTCGGTATTAGCACTTGCCTATTCTCCAAATGGTAAACTTCTCGTAAGTGGTGGTTTAGCTAAGACAGTGCGGTTGTGGGAGACAGAGACAGGAAAACTCAGACGTACCCGAGAAGAACACACAGCACCTGTTAATACTGTTGCCTTCTCTCGTAACGGTAAAAAGTTTTGGAGTGGAAGTAGCAAAGACGACACAATTCGATCTTGGTACCCACGTGATGGTGGTCGGATGAGTTCTCAAATTTCCTCAAGGACAGATGTTACATTCATAACAATCGCATCTTCAAATAAGGGAGAAACCGTGGCAAAGGTGTATAATACTATGCCGATTACATGTATTATTGAGATCAGTGGGAATTATTGGCATGTTGTAAGTGAACATACCGATTCGGTTAACGTATTAGTCCTTTACCAAGGTGGGAAAACTTTCGTTACTGGAAGCATGGACAAGACAATCCAGTTATGGCATATAGCAGACAGGGACAAACCTCTTTATACTTTTATAGGACATACAGATGCTATCACCGCTGTGGATTACTCTACAAATGGTAAACTTCTTGCAAGTGGGAGTTCCGATAAAACGGTTCGTTTATGGGATGTTACAACTGGAAAGCATCTGCATACGTTTACAGGACATACGGGTGGTATTGGTGCTGTAACGTTTTTGGGAGATAAGGCATTTGCAGGAACTGCCTTTGCCAAAGATAAAGCCCTTGCGAGTGGATGTTCGGATGGAACAGTAATCATTTGGGATATTAAGAAAGTCATCTTAATTAAATAATTGCCCTGAATTACACTTTTTTATAAGAAATGCACCCGTTTTGTCGCTCCACGCGTCACTATATGTATAAATGAATCGTAATGATAATTCCTTTGTGGAGTCTACCGATGAAAAACGAAGACGCTGAAATGATTCAACGCACCCTTGCAGGGGATAATAACGCCTTCTCTGAATTGGTGAGAAAATATCAGAAACAGGTTCACGCACTTGTTTGGAGAAAAACAGGGGATTTCCATCTCGCCGAAGATATTACGCAAGATACCTTTCTCAAAGCATATCAGCAACTCCATACCCTCAAAGAACCCCACAGGTTTGCAGGATGGCTTTATGTGATTGCAACCCGCCGATGTCTCACGTGGTTCCGTAAAAAACGCTTGCATGCACAAGTATTGGAAAAGATAAATACTCCTAAAACAAATAAAGATGCCTATTCGCACCATGTTGCAGAGGAACAAGCACAAACTACCGACAAGACACAACAAGAAGTCGTCAAGAAACTGCTTGCTACATTACCAGAAAGTGAACGTACTGTCATCACACTATACTACTTTGGTGAAATGACATGCGAAAAGATGAGTGAGTTCTTAGGTGTATCTGCAAACACAATAAAGAGTCGCCTCCGACGCGCACGGAACCGAATGAAACAGGAGGAACCGATGATCCGAGAAGCAATTACAAACTTCAATATATTACCTAACCTAATAGACAACATTATGCAAGAAATCACAGAACTAAAACCTACTACACCTACCGTTAGCAAACCATTGATACCGTGGATGATAGGTGCTGCAAGTACTGTTTTGGTTATGTTGATGCTTGGTATAGGTAGTCAACACCTGTCTCTTTTCCAACAATCCTATAGTTTGGATGCACAGTCCGAAACGACGGTTGAACTTGTTGACGCACCAATTGTTCAGAATGTAGCTGCCATGCCAGATGTGCGAAATCAGTTGGTGGGACGTTCAGATAGAGACAGTAAGAATGATGGAAGCGGAAACGAAGCGAATCAGGTTTTAGGGAATGACGGAGACTACACCCAATGGAATTTACCGAAAGGTGCAAAAACCCGTCTCGGTAAAGGTACCATAAACGGCATTAGTTTTTCACCAGATGGCACTCAAATTGCTGTAGGAAGTGCTACCGGTGTTTGGATTTATGATACTAACACTGGTGCTGAACTCACACTACTGACTGACCACAAAACACCATCAGGGAAGGTGGTATTCTCTCCGGATGGTAAAACATTGGCGAGTGGATTACATGGTGACATTTTGCTGTGGGATATAGAAACAGGAAAACTTATAAAGACTTTTAAAAACAAGGTGGGATACATAATAGACCTAAAAATAATTGACGATGGCAAAACTCTTCTCTGTAAGAATAGCAACGGCTCAGTTCGTTTATGGGATATCTCTACTGATGTAATTAAGGACTTCCTCCCTCCACCACCGCATGGAGCAAGTCCATTACCGAGATACATAAGCGGGTATTTTGCCAAAAAGGAATATGAAATTAAATCAGCGGACTTATACCTTAACAACGTTGACAACAGAGGTATTTTTGCGGTCGGGGAAGCGGATGGTAAAATTCAGTTGGAGGATGCGATAACCGGACGACACTTGAAAACACTTCAAGACCATGAAGAACCTATCTCTCAATTGTTATTTTCACCAGATGGCACTCTTCTTGTTGCAACTGATAAATCTAATACTCCACCCCGTTTATGGGATGTAACCACTGGAAAATTGCTAAAATCCTTAACTCAAAATCCGAGTAAACATCGAGGAATTCTGAGTTTCTCTAAAGATGGTAAAATCTTGGCTTGTCAGTCATGGATTATGGAAATTGATCAGGCATGGGCTAGGGAAATACGGGCTAGGAAAATTGAGTTGTGGGATGTTGCAACTAAAACGCTTCGAACAACACTTACACTTAGTAGAGAGATAGATGGTGCAATTCAGGAATTGGCATTTTCAGCAGACTCTAATAGAGTTGTAGGGACGTATCGTAACGGAAAAATCCGTATTTGGGATGTTAACACCGGCGACGAGTTATTCTCATATAATAAAGGACATACACCTCGACTTGATAAATTGGTGTTATCACCAAATAACAGTCATTTAGCTGCCGTATATGGAGATACAATTACATTGTGGGATACACTTAACTTCACTCAACTTCCCAACCTTATAGATATAGGTCCATACTCCACTTTTGCATTTTCCTTTGATGGTAGCACATTGACCAGTACAAGTGAATTCAGATATGAGAAACTAGTCCGTGATGAGTTTGTCAAGGAGAGTGTCATTGCCACATTAAGTTTTTTGGACACACATACAGGAAAAAAAATATCTGAATATCCAGTAGAATCGCACAAAGGAGAAGAACCAGAAATTTTAGAACAAAGAAATTTTTCAAGTGGCGGCAACAGCATTATAGGCATGACTAATCCAGTTATATTTTCTCAAGATGGTTATATGCTTGCCACTGTTCTAAATACATTAAGAGAAAATGTTACGGATGATTACCGCTTCACCATATTCTTATGGGAAGTATGGGAAGATGAGCGTCGTCGGGTACATACCACCCTCAAAGGACACACAGATAAAATTAATGTATTGGCATTAACCCCTAACGGTGATACTCTTGCAAGCGGAAGTGATGATGGTACAATTCGTCTGTGGGATACAAGTGCTGGAACGCAGATATCAAGTATCCCTTCAAGTAAAACCGATGCATTAGCGTTTTCTATGGATGGTAAAATTCTGGCAAGCGTCAATAATTTTGTTAGCATCCAACTGTGGGATGTTGGGACCGGCAAACAACTTACATCTCTCAATGGACAAAACGAAGTCGTTACCGACTTGAAATTCTCTTCTGATAACAATATTCTTGCAAGTGGAAACCTTAACGGGACGATTCAACTGTGGGATATATCTACTGGCAAACAATTGGGATTACTAAAAGGACATACCTCCCGACGACTTATCAATTTAGTATTTTCGTCTGATGGGAAAACCCTCGTGAGCGGCGGTAGTGATGGAGATATATTCATTTGGAATGTCCCAAACTAACTTGACTACTCTATATTAATCTTAACTTCACACATCCAACCAATACCTATTTTTCCCCCACCAAGTAATCCACGCACATTGACAATCCGTCACAATCTGCTAAAATATAACTACATTCTATCGGATCATCCTTCGGAATTTTTTCAGCATTATGCACCCATTTTGCACCTAACCCACGTCTATTATGTTACAAGAATTAAATAATGGGTGTTAGTCTGTATGTCAACACTCAGAAATTGCGCATATCAGAAGGTGACCTATGAAAAATAACGATGTGGATTTAATTCACCGTATACTTGATGGTGATGATACTGCTTTCTCAACTTTGGTTAGAAACTATCAGAAGCAGGTTCATGCGCTTGCTTGGCGGAAAATCGGTGATTTTCATATTGCTGAGGAGATAACACAGGACACCTTCTTAAAAGCATATCAGAAACTTGCGACACTGAAAAAACCACACCGATTTGCAGGATGGCTTTATGTGATAGCAACACGATGCTGCCATGATTGGCTTCGTAAAAAGCAAATACAGACTGAATCGCTTGACGACTTTGATAAGGAAGTGTTTGAACCTGAAGCGTATTCACGCTATGTCACGGCGCAGAAAACGAAGACAACTGTTGAGACCCAACGTCAAGTCGTCAAAAAACTGCTTGCTACATTACCAGAAAGTGAACGTACTGTCATAACGCTATACTACTTTGGTGAAATGACATGCGAAAAGATGAGCGAGTTCTTAGGTGTATCCGCGAACACGATAAAGAGTAGGCTCCGACGCGCACGGAACCGAATGAAACAGGAGGAACCGATGATCCGAGAAGCAATTACAAACTACAAAATATCACCAAATCTTACCGACAACATCCTACAAGAAATCGCAAAACTAAAACCCGCTGCACCTTCTGTTAGCAAACCATTGATACCGTGGATGATAGGTACTGCAAGTACTGTTTTGGTTATGTTGATGCTTGGTATAGGTAGTCAATACCTTCCTCTTTTCCAACAATCCTATAGTTTGGATGCACAGTCCGAAACAACGGTTGAACTTGTTGACGCACAAATTGTTCAGAATGTAGCTGCCATGCCAGATGTGCGAAATCAGTTGGGGGGACGTTCTGATAAGGACGGTAAAGACGATGGGAATGGAAACGAAGCGAATCAAGTTTTAGGGAATGATGGAGACTATACTCGATGGAATTTACCGATAGGTGCAAAAACCCGTCTCGGTAAAGGCACCATAAACGGCATAAGTTTTTCACCAGATGGCACTCAAATTGCTGTAGGAAGTGCTACTGGTGTTTGGATTTATGATACTAACACCGGTGCTGAACTTTCACACTTTACTGACCATAAGTCACGTTCTGGTAAAGTGGCTTTCTCACCTGATGGTAAAACATTGGCAAGTGGAATGTATGATAAAATCTTGCTGTGGGACATAACTACAGGAAAACTTATGAAAACCTTTAACAGAGAAAAGTCGTCGTTCAAAACACTAACATTTATTGATGATGGCAAAACACTTCTCTGTGAAAGTTATAAAGGCTCAGTAAATTTATGGGATATAAAGACAGGTATAAAAAAAGACTTCCACCCAATATCTTCAAAGGGTTTTAGTGCACTCCTAAGTTCTCTTTTTGGACGTGGTGTTTCAGCTGCAGACCTATATATTGATAACAGTGACGGCAAAAGCATTTTTGCAGTCGGGTATGAAGATGGTAAAATTGGGTTGGAGGATGTGAGTAACGGGAAACGCTTAAAAACGCTTCGAGGTCATAAAGATAGTATCTCACAATTAGTATTTTCACCCGATGGAACACTTCTTGTTTCTGCAGCTTACTTTAAAGACCCGATCAATTTATGGGATGTAACCACTGGAAAATTGCTAAAAACCTTAACAAAAAATCCAAGGTTTTGGGGATTCGTAAAGTTCTCAAATAACGGTAAGACTTTAGCATGCCAGACACGTGACAATGATATTGAGTTATGGGATGTTGCGACCAAAACCTTACGCACAACAATCGGTGAGAAGTTTGAATCTCCAATTCCACATGGCTCAAAAATACATGCATTGGCATTTTCATCAGATTCAAAAAGAATTGCGGGGGCGAATTATAAGGGTGAAATCCAAATTTGGGACGTTGACACCGGTAACGAGTTATCTTCTTTTCACAAAGGACATACATACGGACTTCGCGAATTGACATTTTCGCATAATAGCAGCAACTTGGCAGTAGGACAGGAGAATACAATCCAGTTGTGGGACACTCAAAACTTCACTCAACTCCCTAAGCTTATAAACACAGATGGATATTCCACTTTTGTATTCCCACCTGATGGCAACACAATTATCAGTACAAAAGGTTTTACATATACAAAACAATGGCGTGATGCGCGTATCAAGGAAAGTGTAACTGGCACATTAAGTGTATGGGATATACATTCGGGAGAAAAACTGTCAGAGTTTCCAGTAGAATCACATACAGCGGAGAAACCCTACCCTGCGGGAAAGAATAGAACAGGAATGTCAAGTGGAGGTGTGAATGGAACAGTAATCTTTTCCCAAGATGGTAATATCCTTGCAGCATCTCAAAATTCAAATGATCCTACCAAAGATAACCGGTCTACAATACTCTTATGGGAGGTATGGGAGGATACACGCAGTCAGAAGCACATCATTCTCAAAGGACATAGAAAAAGAATTAACGCATTGGCATTTACTCCAAATGGTCATCGTATAGCAAGTGGTAGTGACGATGGTACAATTCGGCTGTGGGATGCAAGCACTGGAACGCAAATGTTAAGTCTCACCGCAAAAAATACTAATACTTTAGCGTTTTCTATGGATGGCAAAATACTTGCGAGTGTCAACAGTTCCCCGAAAATTCAACTGTGGGACATTTCCACAGGTAAACAACTTACATCTCTTAAAAGCCAGGGCGATAACATAACTACATTGACATTCTCTCCTGATAACAAAACACTTGCAAGTGGTAGCCTTAACGGAGCAATTGAACTATGGGATATTAGTACTGGTAGACAATTAGAATCTCTGAGAGGACATTCCTATAGGATTAGCGAATTGGTGTTTTCATCTGATGGCAAAACACTGGCGAGCGGCGGTAGTGATGGAGATATATTCATTTGGAATGTCCCAAACTAACTTGACTACTCTATATTAATCTTAACTTCACACATCCAACCAATACCTGTTTTTGCACCTACCAAGTAATCCACACACATTAGCAATCCGTTTCAATCTAGTAATAGAACTATATTGGAACGGATCTCCTCAACTTTTTTCTTCATTATGCACCCGTTTTGTACCTAACCCGCGTCATTTATAGTACAGACACAAAGATAAATGTTATCATTTAGGTAAAACACATGAATAGGTGATGTATGATAAACAACGACGTTGAACTTATTCACCGCATCCTTGATGGTGATGATACTGCTTTCTCAGACATTGTAAACAAATATCAGAAGCAGGTTCACGCACTTGTTTGGCGGAAAATCGGTGATTTCCATATTGCCGAAGAGATAACACAAGACACCTTCCTGAAAGCATATCAAAAACTTGCTGACCTAAAGAAACCACATTGCTTTGCAGGATGGCTATATGTCATTGCTACACGGTGCTGCCAAGCGTGGCTTCGCAAAAAACAGATACAGACTGAATCGCTTGATGAATTAGATGATGAAGCACTGGAGCCAGAAGCGTATTCTCAATATGTCACGGCGCAGAAAACGAAGACAACTGTTGAGACCCAACGTCAAGTCGTCAAAAAACTGCTTGCCACATTGCCAGAGAGTGAACGCACCGTCATAACGCTTTACTACTTTGGTGAGATGACGTGTGAAAAGATAAGCGAGTTTTTAGGGGTATCCGCAAACACGATAAAGAGCAGACTTCGTCGCGCACGGAACCGATTGAAACAGGAGGAACCGATGATCCGAGAAGCAATTACCAACTTCAAAATATCACCAAATCTTACCGACAACATCCTGCAAGAAATCGCAAAACTAAAACCTACTGCACCTTCCACCAGCAAACCTTTTGTTCCTTGGATAATAGGGGCATCAAGTGCTGTTCTGGTTATGTTATTGCTTGGTACAGGCAGCCAATACCTTGCACGTTTTCAGTTGCCTTATAGTTTAGAGGCACAATCCGAAACGACGGTTGAACTCGTTGACGCACAAATTGTTCAGAATCTGGAAGTGGAACCGATTGTCCGAAATCAAATGGGAGAACGTTCCGATTTCGGTGGTAGAAATGACAGTGATGGTAGGGATATCAATCAAGTTACCGGTGATCAGGACGATTATACCCGATGGAAATTGCCAGAAGGCGCGAAACGCAGGTTAGGCAAGGGGGTGTTAACTGATATGAAAGTATCTCCAGATGGAACGTACATGGCAATTGCCAGTTCCACAGGTATCTGGCTTTACGACACCAATCAAGAAGGGAAGAGTAACGCAATCGCGCTCCTTACTGACCATAAAGGTAAAGTTAGACAGCTAACATTCTCACCTGATAGCAATATGTTTGCCAGTATCGGAAATGATAAAACAATTCGACTCTGGGAAACCAGTACCGGTAAACACTTGTTCACATTGACCACCCCTAAACCTACTGGTGAATTTCATTCGGTGAAATTCATAAGAGATGGTAAAACCCTTGCCGGACGTTGTTGGGATGACTACAGAGTGTATTTGTGGGATGCTACTACTGGAAAATATTTGGATTCATTCCGTCCGAAGTTACCTATAATTAGACTCGGTCAGGATAGTCATAGGCAGTTTACTACAGACACTTTTTTTGACCCCATCGGTAACATCACGTTTGCTATTGGGAATAAGGATGGCACAATTAGTATCCAAGAAGGGCGTACCGGTATGGAGAAAGTTAGACTTGTTGGACAAACAGATGAAACACAATACTTCAAGGTGAATAGAGAGCATGATTCTCTCAATCCAAGAAAACCAACAGTGAGAAGAACTTTAATCCATCTGGATGATAAACCGACTATCCCAAAACAACTTAAAGCAGACGGAACACCTTATCCTATCCAATATCTATTGTCAGCACCAAACTATTCCAGTTCAACCTATGAAAAACAACCTACGAAATGGATATACGCGTTAGAATTTTCCCCAGATGGCAAAATACTCATCAGCAAGAGTCAGTACCGGATTATAGATGGAACAGGATACAGCAGCAGTGGAGGACCAACTGAAATTTGGGATATTGATACAGGGGAACAAATCGCTTCGCTTGCGCTTAATATTTCGGATGTAATTTTTTCAGGAGATGGAAAAACACTTGCGATTACGGGTAGTGGAGGTGTTTCCGTTTGGGATATTGCTACACGGCAGGAAATTGGAGTGTTTAACGATGCAGTAAAGGTTGTATTTTCGGGTGATGGAAATACACTCTGTATTATTGAACATGATCGCTACAGATTATGGGACACCGTTTCCAGAAGTGAAATAAAATCACTCACGCTTAAAGAAAATCCATTTGAACCTGTTTCAGATAGATTTGAGTTAACTTATGACGGATCGTTGCTGGCTACTACAGATAAGAATGGTGTAGCAAATATCTGGGAAACAAGAAAAAACACAAAAATACGAACGCTTACCACAGGTTTTACAGATTCATTCACTGCCTTAGCATTCGCACACGATGGGAAAACCCTTGTAAGTGGAAATTCTACTGGGAAAATAGAGCTTTGGGACCTTAATACTAATTCCGCACATTTCAATTTTAAAATGAAGGATGCGAAAGATTCTATTGATGAGTTATTGTTTTCCGCAGAAGAAAGCACAATCCTAACTGTTATCAGCAAAAAAGATCTTATGCTATGGGATATTATAGCAAAAAAAGCAGTCCATGGTAACATCATACCAGATGCAAATGGTTGGAGTGGTAGTGCATCAATGAGTGATGGAACATCTATGCGTGTGACAACACTCTCGTTTTCATCAAATGGCAAAAGATTGGCTACAAAAAACTCAGAGAATAAGAAGGTTGATGTTTGGGATATTACTGTCGAAAAAGAACCTAACCATCTCACAGAAATTGAACATAAGTGGGGTCCAGTCGGTCTTTCTCCTGATGGGTTGACACTTGCAAGTGCAAGTCTGTCTGATAACGGTATTGATTTGTGGAACGCAAACAGTGGGGAACTGCTTACCAAACTTGATATACCTAAAAAGGTTTTTGTTAAATTCAACAACATTACTGCCTTGGCATTTTCTCACGATGCGAAAATATTGGCTGGTGGAACCGGTAAGAACGAAATTCATTTGTGGGATTTTGACAATTACAAACACATCGGAATCCTCAAAGCACATAAACATCCTGTCTGTTCATTAGACTTTTCTCCTGACAACACCATCCTCGCAAGTGGAGATACAGGTGGCGGGATTTGTCTGTGGGTATTGCCTGATAGAAAACTCTTATCAACATATAAGTCACCAGCAAAAGGATACATTAGTGATTTGGCATTTTCACCTGATGGGAAAACTCTCGCAAGTACAAGTGGCTCAAGCAATTTTCCTAAAACTCCTGGTGGAACGATATTTCTTTGGGACGTTCCATCAAAATAACTGAAACAATACCAAAGTATGAAGGTCGGAATTAACGGCACGAATAGCAATTGCACAGTTTATACCGACTTCATACTTGACATACCTTCCTGATTTGATACAATAATTTCCTACCATATCTAACCAACACATTAAAAACTTACAGAATTATGCAACCGTTTTCCTCCTAAGTCGCGTCACAAGGTTTGATATAAAAAATGAACCTATCCTTTCTGGAGACACCAGATGAAAAACGATGATATTGAACTGATTCAACAAGTTCTTGCTGGCGATGAAAACGCTTTCGCTGAACTTGTGAAAAAGTATCAAAAACCGGTTCATGCACTTGCATGGCGGAAAATAGGGGATTTCCACGTCGCGGAAGAAATCACTCAAGATACATTTCTGAAAGTGTATCAGAGACTTCACACCTTGAAAGACAGAAATCAGTTTTCTGGGTGGCTCTATGTGATTGCGACGCGCCGATGCTACGCTTGGCTCCGCAAGAAACGGATACGGACACAACCGTTGGAGGACGTAGAGACAACAATGACTCAAAGAGATGTATATTCACGACATGTCGCTGAGCAACGTGCTCAAACCGCTGTTGAAGCACAACGTGATGTTGTCAAGAATTTGCTTGCAAAACTCAAAGAGAGCGAACGTACGGTAATGACACTGTATTATCTCGGTGAAATGACAGTCGAAGAGATTAGCAAGTTCTTAGGGGTGTCTGCGGGGACGATAAAGAGTCGACTACAACGTGCGCGGAATCGTCTACAGAAGGAGGAAACAGTGATTAGAGAAGCACTCGACCATTTCCAAATTTCACCAAACTTAACCGACAATATCCTGCAAGAAGTTTCCCGTCTTAAACCCGCTCCTTCTGGAAGCAAGCCACTTGTGCCATGGGCGATTGCTGCGTCAAGTGTGGTTATGATTCTGTTGATGCTTGGTATAGGTAGTCAATACTTACCGCATTTTCAGCAACCGTATAGTTTGGACGCGCAAGCCGAGATGACGGTTGAACTCGTTGATGCTCCCGTTGTGCAAAATGTAGACGCGGAACGAGATATTCGACGTGAGATTGGACGTGCAAATGCCCTTGGTATAAATGATAATAATGGTCAGAAACCTGATGAGGTAGTATTCGCTGCAGCACAGTCGGAAGGGGAAGACAATTCTGTTCCTAAACAGGAGTGGATTCAGTCTGAACCTATCAAAGGCACTTGGGTAAAAGGTTTACTTGCCACCTCTGATGGACAACTTTACGCTGTTACTGGGAATGTTACTCGTGAACACCTATACAAATTTCAAGACGATAATACTGGATGGCAATACCTTGGCAACATCAATTCTATAGTTAACAATAGGTTATTTAATTTTCCTATGGCAGAACGGGACAATACACTCTATATGCTTCCCTCACATAAACTCTATGCTTCAAAGGACGATGGCAAGACATGGAATTTAGTTCACCAGTTTCCCGATGAATACGATGATCCTTATGAAATACTGCTAACAGAACAAGAGATTTTTATCATATTTGCCAATGGTGCTTTCCGTTCTGAGGATAAAGGCGTGACATGGAAAAATATGATAGATGAACTTCCTAATATTACAGATGAACTTCCTAATATTACAGATGAACTGTCCTCTCCCAATTCTGTCGTAGTGGTCCAGGATAAGGTGTTTGTTCTAGTTGGTGGACTTCTAGTTGGTGGACTCTATCGACGGGACAGTGATAAATGGGAACGTATAGAATTCCCGATACCTGAAGCAAAAGCCTGCTTTTCAATGACAGCAACTAAAGATCGGTTGTATGTTGCAGCAATGAATCCTGAATATCATTCTGATTTAGATCCAAAGGATCAACGAAGTTGGTGGTTATTCCGTTCAACTGACTTGGGAAATTCGTGGGTAAATATAACTCCGCCACATGTATGGAAAGAACGGGTGGGGTGGTCAATGGGTATAAACCTATACGCTGCCGGTGAAACGCTTCTGGTAGTAGAACAAGGAATGATACGTTCTACCGATGGTGGAGATACATGGATGCCGCTACAAAAACCTAGTCAATCTCTCCAGATGTATGCTAATTCCCCGGGTACAGTGTTGAATGAAAGTATTTTCTATTTTGGTAGTCCAAACACTGGACTTCAACGATCCATTGATGGTGGTAAATCATGGGAAGTGATCAATGTTACATCAGACAAAAGCGGAATTAGTAAACTAATAGTGCACAAAGAAAATGGCAAAGGGCAAGATACACTTCCTATTTTATATGGGAGTGTTGGAGATTTGATAAAAACTACTGACAAGGGTAAATCTTGGATAACCATTCCAGTCGATATGCCAATGACGACAAGTTATGAAGATCCTCCGGACTTTACCCAGATAGTTAAATCTGACGGGGTTATCTATGCTAAAGGACATAATTTTGGATATTCTTATTTTGAAAAAGGAGAACCAATGTTATTCCGCCTGTCCACAGACGGTAATACATTAGTCCGAATTAAAAACATGCCGATCTTTGATCCAATTATTGGACGACAATTGAGTAATAGAAAACGTGGGTTGTATGATCGGGAATTTGCTAAACAGTTGCAAGAAAAATCGGCGGGAGCAACAAAGTTCTTTATAATGTTGGCTAAAACAAGGCGCAGTTTGGATCAAGCTAATCTCCGTCGATACGGATTAGAAGGTCCGTTTGCTGTTAGTGGTGACACATTCTATATGGAATATAATTTTAAGCTTTTCCGATGGAAACGCGGTGATACTGAATGGTCCGATACTGGAATAGAAGAAACCGTTGAATTATACTTAAACATATTCAATGAAAACTTAAGCATAGCAAGTAAAAAGCTCAAACTTGCTGTTTCAGGGAACAAAGTTTATGTTGGCAAACGTGATGGACATCTTGTTGGATCGTTTGATGAGGGAAATAATTGGATTGATCTCACGTCGTTTCTACCGTTTTCGGTGAAAGAATTCAAAGATATCGTTATTGTCGGTGATACAGTATTTGTAGCAACAGATGCAGGTGTCGCTGCATCATATCAAAGAAATAATTGGGATACTATCACCGATGCAGAGGGGACGAATCTCAAGATGGATATATTGACTGTTGATGGCACAACGTTATACGGTGTTATCAAAGACACAGGTATCTATCGCTTGGAAAGTCGTCTTTGGAAACAGATCATCTCAGATATACCTGATAAGATAACTTCTCTTGCCGTTGATGGAAATATACTCTATTTAGGCACACGAAATCGCGGCATGCTTCACTACACTCTTGAAGAATAATGTAGCAAAGTCTATAATTATACAATCACGATTGACAATGCGTCTACTATAGATATGGTAGACGCATTTATATTTCGCAACAAGATCAGTATATTTTTTGGGGCTGTGTATTATTCCACCCTTCTGACATCAATCATCCTTTTCCATCAAAATTTGCTTTTTTGCAGAATTTGGCAACCGTTTTTCCCAAAACTTGCGTCACTATGAGTTGATATGTGATTAATCAACTATCACGTTCTGGGGACACCTGATGAAAACCGACGACATTACACTTATTAGACGAATTCTCACTGATGATGAAACCGCATTTGCTGAACTTGTGAAAAAGTATCAAAAACCGGTTCATGCATTGGCTTGGCGAAAAGTTGGGGATTTCCACATCGCAGAGGAGATAACCCAAGATGATTTTCTGAAAGTGTATCAGAGACTTCATACCCTAAAAGAACCGAAACAGTTTTCTGGATGGCTCTATGTAATTACGACTAATCTGTGTGCAACATGGCTTCGAAAGAAACGTATACGGACGCAACCGTTGGAGGACGCAGAAACAATGATGATGCCAAGAGATGCTTATTCACAACATGTCGTAGATGATCGGAATAGCACTGCAATTGAAGAACAACGTGAAGTGATTAAAAAACTACTCGCGAAACTGAAAGAGAGTGAACGTACGGTAATGACACTTCACTACCTCGGTGAAATGACTGTTGAGGAAATTAGTCGATTTTTAGGTGTATCTGGGAGTACTATAAAAAGTCGTCTAAGACGTGCGCGGAATCGCCTACAAAAGGAGGAAACAATGATTAGAGAAGCACTTGAACATTTCCAAATTTCACCAAACTTAACCGACAATATCCTGCAAGAAGTTTCACATCTCAAACCTATATCTTCTGGAAGCAAGCCACTTGTGCCATGGGCAATTGCTGCGTCAAGTGCGATTCTGATTCTGTTGATGCTTGGTATAGGTAGTCAATACTTACCGCATTTTCAGCAACCCTATAGTTTGGACGCGCAAGCCGAGATGACGGTTGAACTCGTTGATGCTCCCGTTGTGCAAAATGTAGACGCGAAACAGGATGTTCGACGTGAAGTTGGACGTGCAGATGCCCTTGGTGTAAGTGATAATAATGGTCAGAAACCTGATGAGGTAGTATTCGCTGCCGTACAGGAAGATGGAGAGGACAAGGCATCCGCACCTAAACTGCAGTGGATTCAGTCTGAACCCTCCAAAGGAAGTCGAGCGTATAGTTTTCATGCTACCCCTGAAGGTGAACTCTATATTCTCGGTGGAAGTGCCCCAAGTATTTACAAATTATCAACCGATGAAAAGGGATGGCAACACCTTTACGACATTATCCAACTGGAAACTTCTTGGAGTGGTAACTCTCCTATCGCAAAGTGGAAAAATACGCTCTATTTTATACCGTCGCATGAACTTTTCGCATCAAAGGATGATGGCAAAACATGGGATTTAGTTCACTCATGGTCGAAAGAAAATGATGCAGTCGATATAATGTTAACGGATGAGGTATTCTACCTTGCATTTAATAACGGAATCTTTCATTCTAAAGATAACGGCAAGACTTGGCAAGATATAAGCGATGGATTAATGGGTAGCATCAACGCTTTAGTCAAAATCCATACCACGTTGTTTGCTGGAACAGACAATGGACTTTATCGATTGAATGAGAACAACTGGCAACGTATGGAGTTTCCTGTTTCAGTCGGAAGAATCCGTTCTGTAGCATCAACCGAACAACATCTTTATGTTGCAGCAGAATTGAGCGATGATTTGTTAGATCCTCGTAAAGTGTCTCGTGGACTGCAGCGTTCATGGTGGATATTCCGTTCAAGCAACATGGGAAATTCATGGGATGATATAACACCTTCAGACGCTTGGACACTAAAAGGGTGGCCACCCTTTGTTAAACTTATTGCTTCTGGTGATACACTGTTAGCCATGGAAAAAGGGATGGTACGCTCTACTGATAATGGTGATACATGGATGCAAGTGCAACCACCTGACACTTCTCCTTCAATGAATGCTGATGTCAACAGAGCAGCAGTGGTAAATGGCAATATATTTTACGTTGGTAGTTACAACGACGAACTACATCGTTCCACTGATAACGGCAAATCATGGAACAAGGTCAATATTGATAGGAAAAGTAGCATAGAAAACTTACTTGCGTTAAACACAACCAGCAAAGAAATAAATACACCTTCAATTCTCTACGCGAGAACAGATAAGAATGTAATTTATACAATTAATGATGGTAAGTCGTGGAACGACGTTCAAGTAAAATCACCTATAAAGAATCCAGACAGAGAATCATTACTACATATAACCCATATAGTTAAATCTGGGAATAATGTCTATGCCAAAGGTGGAGATTCTCTGGGCAGAGGAAAAACACGTCTGTATCGTGTATTGACAGATGATAATATGATTGTACCGATACAAGATATACCTATCTTTGACTCTACGACGTTAAGATATCGGTTACATGAAAACCTCTCTGTTGAACAGATGCAAAAGATTGTTTCTGGCGCGACCCAATTCTTTGAAAAGTTGGCAAATTCAGATCTTCAACTACCATCAGGTTTCTATATGCAATTAGGGTTCCGGACTGGAGCATTTGCAGTCAGTGGAGACATGTTCTATATGGAATACAACTATAAACTGTTTAGATGGAAGAGGGGTGATACTGAATGGCACGATACCGGTCTGGAAGAAACTACTGAATTGACTGCACACACAGCAATGAAACACTTAAAACTCGCGATTTCAGGCAACACCGTCTACGTTGGGAAACGGGATGGACACCTTGTCGTATCGTTTGATAATGGGAATAGTTGGACTGACCTCACGCCCGCGTTACCGTTTCCTGTTAAAATATTTAATGATATTGTGGTTGCCGGGTCCACTGTATATGTAGCAACTGACGCGGGTATTATCACATCAGATGATGGAAGAAATTGGCACACCGTCACTGATACAGAGGGGACAAATCTCATTATGGAACACTTATCTATTGACGGAACAATTCTCTACGGTGTCAACAATAACACAGGTATCTATCGCTTGGAAAGTCGTCTTTGGAAACAGATCATCTCAGATATGCCTGATAAGATAACTTCTCTTGCCGTTGATGGGAATACACTCTATTTAGGCACACGAAATCGCGGCATGCTTCACTACACTCTTGAAGAATAATGTAGGAAAACATTTATAGTAAACTTTTGAATTAATGGGACATTTTGAGTTGTAGGAGAGAACTCCGATTCCCGTCTATCAGTGAGTTTTGTCGCGATTCGGATATCGCTCCTACATGGACTATATATTATTATTTTTAATGTTCACTATAGTTTGTACCGTTCAGCCCCAGCGGGCGAAAGGTGTATAGTAAACGTTGCACATACAAAAGTAAGCCCCAGCGGGGCGACAGGTGTATCCGTTTTTGTCAGAATGCACACAATGCCCGGAAGACTGAAAACCCCTCTTTTCAGTGTTCTTCCGTGTCCTCTGTGCCATCAGTGCTTCAGGCAAATCCCCTCTTATCTTATCCTGCTAATCCTGTAATCCCGGGGAATGCCTAAATGGCATTCATACCGTTGATTTGGTAAATCCTGGTTCAGACATTCCCTCTTCCTTCAGCGTCCTCTGCGTCCTCTGCGCCTTCAGTGATTCAGACAATCCCGCAATTCTGACAAATCCCTCTTATCTTATCCTGCTAATCCTATAATCCTGTAAATCCTGGTTCAGACATTCCCTCTTCCTTCAGTGTCTTCTGCGTCCTCTGCGCCTTCAGCGATTCAGACAATCCCGCAATTCTGACAACTAAAAACCGAAACATACATGAAACATACATGAAACATATTGTTCCGACCCTCACCTTTCCCTTCCAACGCACCCAACCACGTGTTATAATACTACCACTATGATAAAACAAACCAACAACCCCAACATAACCGTATTCGTAGGTCGGAGCGAGCAAAGCGACCTCCGACATCTTACATTCTGTAGAAGCGACCTCCGACAAAAAGCCAAAAAAGTTACCAAAATTATTTTTTTAAACCACAAAAAACCGATAAAAACAGCCCGCAAACCCAGACGGAAACTAACATTAGACCAATTCTACCAAAAGTTACCGTTATGTCAAAAAAAGTTACCATACG